>JAUXRI010000094.1 GCA_030681895.1 Myxococcales bacterium
CGGCTGAGTTCATCGAAGAGCTGCGCCAGTTCGGGCTCTTCTCGCTCGTCATTCCGGAAGCGCACGGTGGCATGGCGTTGTCGGCGACGGCGTACTCGCGCACGTTGCAGGAGATCGCGAAGTACGACGGCAGCGTGGCGGTGACGGTCGGCGCGCACTCGTCGATCGGCATGCGCGGGTTGCTCCTGTTCGGCACCGACGAGCAGAAGGCGAAGTACATGCCGAAGCTCGCGACCGGCGAGATGATCGCGGCGTTCTGTCTCACCGAGCCCGGCGCCGGCAGCGACGCGGCGAGCATCAAGACGACGGCCGTGAAGGACGGCGACGACTGGGTGCTCAACGGCAACAAGCTGTGGATTACGAATGGCGGCATCGCGCAGTTCTTCACGGTGTTCGCGAAGACAGGCGGCCAGGCCGACCGCGGCAACATGACGGCGTTCATCGTCACCCGCGACATGCCGGGCGTCTCCATCGGGCCGCACGAAGACAAGATGGGCATTCGCGCGTCGTCGACGACGACGGTGCACTTCGACAACGTGCGCGTGCCGGCGTCGATGGTGATGGGCGAGGTCGGCAAGGGCTTCAAGGTGGCGATGAAGATCCTCAACTCGGGCCGCACGGGCCTGGGCGGCGGCGTCGTCGGCGGCATGAAGAAACTGATCGCTCTCTCGACGGTGCAAGCAAAGGAGCGCGTGCAGTTCGGCAAGCCCATCGCCGAGTTCGGCCTGGTGAAGCAGAAGATCGGCCAGATGGTCGTCGACTGCTACGCGACCGAGTCGGCGGTGAACCTGGTGAACGAGCTCATCGACTCCGGCAGCCAGGAGTACGCGGTCGAGGCGGCCATCGCGAAGGTGTTCGGGAGCGAGGCGATGTGGCGTTCGGTCGACGAGGCGCTGCAGATCGCCGGCGGCAACGGGTTCATGCGGGAGTTCCCGTACGAGCGCATGCTCCGCGACTCGCGCATCAACCGTATCTACGAGGGCGCGAACGAGATTCTGCGGTTGTTCATCGCGCTGACGGCAATGAACGAGGTGGGCAGTGAGCTGAAGGAGCTCGCCGACTCGCTCAAGGGCATCTTCAACAACCCCATCAAGGGCTTCGGCGTGTTGTCGGAGTACGCGCTGCGCCGGGCGTCGATGGCGACGACGTCGGTCAAGCGCGAGAAGACGAAGTTCACCAAGCTGCAGCCCGCGCTCGAGAAGAACCAGCTCGTGTTCGAGGAGCTGACGCGCGAGCTCGCCGGAGCGGTGGACAAGGTGCTCCGCAAGCACGGGAAGAACATCATCGGAAAGCAGTTCGCCAGTAAGCGATTGGCGGACATCATGATTGATCTGTGGGTGCTCGCGGCGACGATGTCGCGCGTGTCGACGGCGCTGCAGGAGAAGGGCGCGACGGCCGTGACGAAGGAGCTCGAGATTCTCGAGGTGCTGACGGGTCAGGTGCGGGACCGGGCGCGCGCGAACATCGCGAAGATTGATGACAATGATGACGAGCTCATCAAGTCGCTCGCGGATGATGCGTTGGATCGCGAGAGCTTCCGCTGGGACAACGTCGACTGAACTGAGTCGCTCAGGGACAGGCGGCCGCTTCCACCCGAGAAGCGCTCTGCGGCCAATAGACCGCGAGACCGGCGTCTCGATTCGTCGCAATCATGAAGTCCGTGGTGGCCGGGCCTGACGCGCCTGGCGCACGAATCGAGGCGACCTCCCAGCCGGCGCTGCGAAGGTCGGCGCAACAGGCGACACTCCGATCCGGGAGCGGCCAGCCGTCGACCCTCGGCGTGTCCATGTGAAGTCGGCACCCGTCCAGTGGAAGTGGTTGGCCGCCGGCATCCCAGCTCTCGCGTCCAATGCGAAAGAAGCCCCAGCGCATGTTCGTGTCCAAGTCATGCACTTCATGGATGTCGACCGCAGTTGTGGGCACGAAGGCAGGGAGCCATTCTCGGGCCTTCGACTTCTGCGCAGATTCAAAGTCTGGATAGACGACGACAGAGATCATGTTCCTGGAGAGCTCTGCAGAAACGAGCAGCGCGCCGGCGAGCCCGAGGGCCAGCGCAAGACCAGCTGCAATCTTCGACCTAAGAGTCATCAGCCAAGAACCTTCACGCCGAGGGTTTGAACAGTTCCCATCGTCTGGCTACTCCGGCCGTGCGCGGTCGCGAAGTGTGGCCAGTCGTCGAACCAGGTTTGCTGGCAGATGAGGTAACGCTGGCGGCTCGGGAAGTGAGCTGGGCGCCGTGAGCGAGTTCCTCAACGCCGCAAACAGGTGCGTGATCGACCACTGGTTCGAGCGGTCGAGATCGAGCACCGCAGCATCGAGGACTCCCGACACCCGCAATGAAGCGGTCGCCCCGAGTTCAGACTTGAACTGGCGCGTACCGGTGGCCAACAACGCCAACGAATGCGTGAAGTTCCGCTCGTCATCGTCGACGGCACGGACCGAGAACTCGCGCCAGGCGATGTCTTCTGCGTTCAAGCAGAACAGGCACGCCTCGACGCAACGTCGCGTGGAAGCGGTGTCCGCGACGGCTCGAAGCGCCCCGAGGAGCCTGGAGATTGGAGGAGAAGCAAGCGTGACTGGCGACCACTGAAGGATCTCAGAGAGGATCTCGACGGTGACGATCTGAAACGTCTCCTCGTCCTCGATCATCACGGCCCACTGAGCGGCAACGGTCGCGAGGGCACCGCTGAACGTGTCCTGCAGGAGCTTCAGGAACTCGTGTGCCCAGCCCTCGATGTCTGCAGCGATCGTCATCACCCTCAAGCCTCCCTTTCCGATGGTTGATCCGGCGCAACCAACCGCCCGTATCACTTCGCCTTTTACCTGCCCGCCCGGCGCTTGGGTTCTTCCGGCCCCCTGTGCTAGCCGACACCCCATCATGACGACCGCCACTGCCATGGAGCCCGCTCCCCCTGCTGCTGCCGCCACCGGCCGCCGCACCGAGAAAGAGCTCCTGCTGCACTCGCGCGAGTACACCGCCGAGAGCACTGCCCGCTCCTGGGGCTACACCTTCACCACCTTCCTCATCCTCGGTGGCCTCGTCGCCGCGGCCGCGCTGCTCCCCGAGTGGTGGATGCGCCTGCCCTTCTCCATCCTCGCGGGCCTCACCGCCGTGCGCGCGTTCTGCCTGTTCCACGACTTCCAGCACGGCGCGATCCTCCGCCAGTCGAAGCCGGCCGAGCTGCTCTTCTTCATCTTCGGAGAGTTCATCCTCACCCCGCCGTCCGTCTGGCGCGAGACGCACAACTACCACCACCAGCACACCGCCAAGCTCATCGGCTCGCACATCGGCAGCTACCCGATGCTCACGCCGGCCATGTACGCGGGCCTCACGCCGGCCCAGAAGTTCATGTACCGCCTCGTGCGCCACCCGCTGAACATGGTCTTCGCCATCTTCACCGTCTTCGGCATCGGCATGTGTCTCAAGCCGTTCCTGCGCGCTCCGACGAAGCACTGGGGTGGCCTGCTCTCACTCGTGCTCGTGACCAGCCTCGGCGTCTTCGCCGGCATGACGGGCCACCTCGACGCGTACGTCTTCGGTTGGTTCATCCCCATGGCTGTCGCCGCGTCGTCGGGCGCGTACCTCTTCTACGCTCAGCACAACTTCCCCGGCATGCAGGTCGCCGACCGCAGCACGTGGACGTTCTCGGGCGCCGCGCTCGACTCGTCGAGCTACATGAAGATGGGCGCCTTCATGAACTGGATGACGGCGAACATCGGCTTCCACCACGTGCACCACCTCAACGCGACCATCCCCTTCTATCGGCTCCCCGAGGCGATGGCCGGCATCCCCGAGCTGCAGCACCCGGGCGTCACCAGCTGGTCGCCGAGCGACATCGCGAAGGCCCTCGAGCTCAAGCTCTGGGACCCCGAGAAGCACGAGCTGGTCGGGTACCCCCGCTGACGTCAGCTCGTCACACCTGTTCCGTCAGGCCCGCATGACGGACGGCGATTGGAAGACCCGGCTCGGCTGGGGCCCCGACTTCGAGGCTTCACTCGCGCCCTACGCGCTCAAAGGCCTCGAGCCCGCGCGCGTCATTCTCGTCTACCGCAAACAGCTGCGCGTCGTATCTCGCCGCGGAGAACACTGGGCCCGCACCGGTGGCCGCATTCTGCACCGGGCGCAGAGCCAGGAAGATCACCCCGCCGTCGGAGACTGGGTCGCCGCTCGCATTCCCGATGAAGGTGAAGCGCTCGTGCACGCGCTGCTCCCGCGCCGGAGCGCCATCATTCGCAAGGTCGCCGGCAACCAGAACGCGCCGCAGGTCATCGCCGCCAACATCGACTTCCTCATGTTGGTGATGGGCCTCGACATGGACTTCAGCCCGCGTCGCCTCGAGCGGTACCTGACGCTGAGCTGGGAAAGCAACGCCAAGCCCGTCGTCGTCTTGAACAAGGCCGACCTCTGTGACGACCTGCCGTTCTTCCTCGAAGAGACGAAGGCCGTGGCTCCCGACGCGCCGATTCACGTCATCAGCGCGCTCAACGCCACCGGCCTCGACGACCTGAAGCAATACGTCGGCCCGGGCAAGACGACGGCGTTCCTCGGCAGCTCGGGCGTCGGCAAGTCGACGCTGATCAACCGCATCGTCGGCAGCGACATGCAGCGCACCGGTGGTTTGAAAGAAGACGGCAAAGGCAAACACACGACGACGAGCCGTGAGCTCATCGTGCTCCCCACCGGCGGAGCGCTGATCGACAACCCCGGCCTGCGCGAGATTCAGCTGTGGGACGCCGACGAAGGGCTCATCAAGGCGTTCGACGACATCGCCGCCATCGGCGCCAACTGCCGCTTCTCGGACTGTCGTCACCAGCAGGAGCCCGACTGCGCCGTGCAGGCCGCGCTCGCCGATGGAACGCTGGCAGACGACCGCTACGAGGCGTGGAAGCAGCTCGAACGAGAGCTCGAGTCGCGGCTGTTGGCGAAGCGGGCAATTCCCGAGACGAAACGTCGAGAGCGCGTCGGGCACGGCAAACGACGCTCCTGACGAACGCTGCGGTAGAGTCTTCCGGTCGTGAGCTCCGAGACGATGCCAGCCGACGATGGGACGCTCCGCACCACTGCGGCGGTGCGTGTCACGGCGCGCGCTGAAGGCAAAGAGCTCGCGCACGCTGTCCTCCAACCCGGCGGGGAGCTCTCGCTCGGCAGTGAAGACGGCAACACGATGGTGGTGAAGCACCCGCAGGTCTCGCGCCGGCACCTGCTCCTGCGACACCTCGCCGCGGGCGTGCTCGCGAAGGATCTCGGCAGCAAGAACGGCACCCGCCTCCAGGATGCGAAGCTGACCGAGGCGCTGGTGCCCGTCGGCGCTGCGCTGCTGCTCGGCGCCGTCGAGGTGCGCCTCGAAGCACTCGAGGCCGACGACGTCACGCGCCTGGGCCCGCTCGAGACGCGCAGCCCGGTGATGAAGAAGGCCGTCGACCTGCTCGCGCGCGCGGCACCGAAAGACGTCACCATTCTCCTCGAGGGCGAGACCGGCACCGGGAAGGACGTCTGCGCCCGCGCGGTGCACGCGGCGAGCGCCCGCGCCAACAAGCCGCTCGAGACCGTCGACTGCGGAGCCTTCGCCCGCGAGCTCGCCGCCGCCGAGCTGTTCGGTCACGAGAAGGGCGCCTTCACCGGAGCCGACCGTGCCCGCGCCGGAGCCTTCGAGCGCGCGACCGGCGGCACCCTCTTCCTCGATGAGGTCGGCGAGCTCCCGCTCGAGCTGCAGCCGCTCCTGCTGCGCGTGCTCGAGTCCCGCACCGTCAAGCGCGTGGGTGGAGACACCTGGCTCCCCATCGACGTGCGCGTCATCGCCGCCACGCACCGCGATCTCGATGCGCAGGTGAAGGCAGGAACGTTCCGCGCCGATCTCCTCCACCGCCTCGCCGTGGTGCGGGTACGGGTGCCGAAGCTGAGCGAGCGCCTCGAAGACGTGCCGCTCCTGGCGCGGGCGATTCTCTCCTCCCTCGGCGAGCGCGCGCGTGGCTTCAGCCTCTCGCCGACGACGCTGTCACTGCTCGAGAGCCAGCCGTGGCCGGGCAACGTGCGCGAGCTGCGCAACTTCCTCGAGCGCGCCACCGCCGTCGGTCTCGAGGACCAGACCCGCACGCCGCCCGCCGACACTGCGACGCCCGACTACGCCGAAGCTCGCGACCGAGCCCTCGAGGCCTTCGAGCGCGACTTCGCCGTCTTCATCCTCAAGCGCGCCGACGGCAACGTCAGCCGGGCTGCGCGTGAGGCGGGGATGAACCGCGCGTACCTGCATCGCCTGCTCAAACGGCACGGCCTGTCGGGGACCTGATGCCCGTCGCGACCCTCATCGACAGCGTCGTTGGTGAGTACCGGGTGCTTCGGCTGCTCGGCGAAGGCGGCATGGGCCAGGTGTTCGAAGCCGTGCACCCGGTCATCGGCAAACACGTCGCGGTGAAGGTGCTGCGGCTCGAGCTCGCCCAGGACGAGCGGCTGGTGCGGCGCTTCATCGAAGAAGCGCGCGCCGTCACCGCCATCAGACACCACAGCATCGTCGACGTGTTCGGGTTCGGCACGTTGCCTGACGGCCGGCTGTACCTGGTGATGGACCTGCTGGTGGGCGAGTCCTTCTCCGACTACCTGCGCGCCGAGGGGCGGCTGTCACCGGCGATCGCGCGGAAGTGGTTGCTCGAGCTGCTCGACGCGGTGGCCGCCGCGCATCAGGCCGGCGTCGTTCACCGCGACTTGAAGCCGAGCAACCTCTTCCTCGTCGGCGCGACCGGCGAGGAGCGGCTCAAGGTGCTCGACTTCGGCATCTCGCGGCGCGAGCAACGCAGCGAAGAGCTCACGCGGCCCAACATGCTGCTCGGCAGCCCCGCGTACATCGCGCCGGAACAGATTCGCGGCGAAGCGAGCCAGGCGAGCGACCTCTATTCCATTGGCTGTATCGCCTTCGCGATGTTGACCGGCCGCACGGTGTTTCGTGGCGAGCTCGTCGACGTGCTGAACCAGCACCTGGTGACGCCTGCGCCAGCGCCCACCACCGTGGTGCCGACCGTGCCACCGGCCCTCGACGACTTCGTCCTGTCACTGCTCGAGAAGGAGCCGGCTCATCGCCCCGTCTCGGCGCGCGCCGCACGCGAGACGCTCGCGACGTTGTCACTCGAAGAGGGGCCGCGTCTGGGCCCGCGCCCGGCTCCGGCGACCGAGCGCATCGCCCTGGCGGGCAGGACGAGCGTGACCGCGACGGCGGCTCCGATGCAGAGCCGGGTCGAGCCTGAGGGCACGCGCAAGACGTTGACCGCGCCAGACGTCGCCGACCTGGTACGTGTGCCTGCCGTGGCCGCGCAGCCAGAAGGAGCCCGCAGCACCGCGCCAGACCTGATGCCCGTGGCGAACGACCTCGTCAGGCAGGCGGAGGCCACGCAGGGAGGCTCGGAGAAACCGCGGCCCCGCTCGACGGAGATCACGCTCGCGCCAACCGACTTCGTCGAGACGCCCACCAGCACGAACGAGGCCGCGGGGACCACGCTCGGAGACCTGCCGTCAGTGACGACCGGGCGCAGCCGGCTCATGGTGGGCGCGGCCGTGGTGGCTGCGATCGCCGTCGCAACGGGCTTCGCCGTGTGGACGCCCTCTGAACCCGTCGCCGAACGATCGTCGAGCGGCACCCTCCCCGCACCGCCTCCGCCAGCCCGGGAGCCGACCACGACTGAGGTCGTCACGACGCCACCGCCATCGCCGTCGCCGCGCGTGGCGCTCGAGCTCACGCCGGCCGTCGATCCGCCAGCTCCCGAACCCACGACGATCGCAGCGCCTCGCGTCGCGCTGAAACCACCCGCAGAGCGCACGCCGCCCGTCGAGCCACCAGCGTCTGAACCCACGACGATCGCAGCGCCTCGCGTCGCCGTGAAAGCCCCCGCAGAGCGCACGCCGCCCGTCAGGCCCGGCCCCCGTCCCGGAGAGCGACCACGCACGACGACTCCCGACGGCCCCGGAGGCGACCGGCTCGCGCGCACCGCCACGCACGCCGAGCTCGAGGCCCGGCTGGCTCGCGACGAAGCGGCCGTCGCCAGCGGGCGCGCGCGAGGAGGAAAGAACGCGGCGCTGCTCCTCGAAGACGCGCGCGCGACCCTCTCAGCGTCGCGCTCGGCCGACGAACGCGTGAACCTTCAATCGTTCCTGGACGAGTGGGAGCAGCGCTACTTGCCGCGCTGAACGCGGTAACCTCTCGCGCAGATGACGCTGCTTCTGTGCGTGGTGACGACCCTGCTCTCAGCGAGCCCGCAGTGGCTCGTGGTGCCAGCCGACGACGACGCTTCGTCCCGTGCCGGGGCTGACGCGGTGAGCGCCGCGCTGGTGCGCACCGGGCGGCAGTCGACGGTCGTCGCGGCCGACCATCCCGCCAGCGCCTGCCTTCGCCTCGCGCCAGCCGCGCAGCCCCCGTGCCTCTCAGCGTTGCGAGCGAAGCTCCTCGTGGTCAGCGGCGCCGCGCTGCGCGAGCGCTTCGCCCTCACCGTCACCGTCGTCGATGCGAGCGGGGCGAGCCTCGACGAGGCGAGCGACAAGGGCCCGGCCTCGGAAGTCGCAGGGCTCGCGACATCGGCGATCGCCACGCTGTCCAGCCGCCTCACGGCCGTCGAAGCTTCCGAAACGAGTGCCGCGACGGTGCTTGCTCCCGAGATCACCGGGCCGGCGCGGCGCTCATTCGTCCCCACGCTCATCGGAGGCGCGCTCACCGTCGCAGCGACCGCAGTCGCCATCGGCCTCACGGTCTCTGGCTCGTCACAGGCTCGCGAGGTCGCGATGCTCCAGCCGGGACAGGTCACGTTCTCTCGCGCCTCGATGATGCAGCAGGACGCCAACGGAACCCTCACGGCCGCGCTCCTCACCGGGCTCGGGGCGCTCGTCTTCGGGGTCGTCACTGGCGTGCTCTGGTTCTCCTCACCATGAGCGCCACCACCCTCGCAGCGCTGGTGGCGATCGCGCTCGCTGGCGCGCCGGCGGAGCAGTCGCCGAAGAAGAAACCCGCGGCCTCGGCGACGCCCATGAAGGAATTGCAGGCCACGTTGAAGCGGGCGCGCCCCGACCTCGAGCGCTGCGCGAAGGCAGCCGACCCCGAGGCCTGCACCTGCGCGCTGCTGCGAGGACTCCGCTTTCCGGCCCCGGTCGACAGCGAAACGCTGTCCGTCACCATGCCGCTCTCCGGGAAGACGTTCTTGACGTTCACGCTCGATGCCGCAGGGCGTGTCGTCGACTGCAGCCGTTGAACGAGGGCCAGCGCTCCGTCACGCTGACGGCCATGCGTGCACTCGCGACTGCCTTCCTTCTCGCTGCCTTCGCCGCCTTCGCTGACTCGCCGCTCACGTCGATCGACTTCGCCACCGCGTACAAAGACCTCCCGGGCGTTCAGAGCGCGAAGGACGGCAACATCGAAGCGGCCTACGTCTCCCTCGCGTCGACGGCCGACAACGGCAGCAAGCTCGCCGTCGCCAACGCGCTCGGGTGGGAAGGCGACTTCGCGACCGGCTTCTTCGAGTTCCTCGCCGCCCAACGCCACGTTCCGGCGGAGCGCCTCGACGCGCGCGACCTCGACGCCTCGCAGCGCTTCGTCGCCGGCTTCCTCGTCGCGACTGCCGACTACCTCGAGCTCAAGCCACTGAAGCCGAAGGGCCAGGGCGTGTGGCGCATGAAGGGCGTCGAGCTGCTCCAGCAGGCGGCGAAGGAGCTGCCGAACGACTTCGCGGTTCAGTACGCGCTGGCAATCGTCCAGGCGCAGACGCTGATGCACGCCGGCGACAAGCGCTGGTGCGAGGTGTTCCGCACACCCGACACGGTGCTGCGTCGTTTTCCTGTGGCGCAGCGCAACCTTCGGCCCGGCGCCGTCGAGTCGGCACAGGGCTACCTGAACTCGTACGAGGAGTACTGCCCCACCTCGGCCGTCGCGAAGCGCAAGCAGATCGACGAGCTGAACCAGATCTACTCGCTCTCCAGAGTGGGCCGGCACATCGTCGCCGGCACGCAAGGCGGCGTCGTGGTGTGGGACCCGGAGCAACCGAAGCCGGTCGCGTTTCGCGAAGGGTTCATCTGCCGGGGCGTCGAGTGGAAAGGCGCCGCGTGGCTGGGCTGCGAAGGCGACGTCGTCAGGTGGGACGGCGCCTCGTTCACCTCGTTCCTGGGCACGAAGAAGACGGGCGCGGGCGTGTACTACGAGCCGATGCACGGGCCCGACGGCAGCCTCTGGGTGCGTCGCGGCAAGCAGACGTGGGCGTGGAATGAGCAGGCCTCGCGCTTCGTCACGGTCACGCCGCCGTGGAAGACCGACGCCTACGACGCGCGCTTCGCGAAGGGCCAGTGGTTCTGGGTCGAGTTCCTGCGCGGCGTGCACACCTCGACGAGGACCTTCGCGCTCCGGTCGGCCGAGTACCCGGGCAGCGACCCACGCGCGTTCACCGAAGACGAGACGGGCGCCCTCTGGGTCCAGGACTTCGAGTCTGGGTTGTTCCGCTTCGACGGCGACCGCTTCGTGAAGGTGCCGGGGCTCGACGCGAAGGCGAGCGGCGTCGCGGTGGACGTCGAGCGCAAGCGCACGTGGATGCTCCACTACACCGGCGGCCTCACGCTGATTCGCGAGGGTGGGAAGACCGAGCGCATCGCGCTGAAGGACCTCGAGAACATGCGCGACCTGCTGCTCGACACGAACGGCGACGTCTGGGTCGGCGGGTGGACGCAACTGGTGCGCATCAGGCCCGACGGACCGACGTGGGCGAAGCAGCGCTTCCTGGTGAAGTGAGCGTCCTCAGCTGCGGCCCGTCAGCGCCCCGATCGCCCCGCGGAGCGCGGCGCCTTCACCCGACAGGAACACCACATCGCCGGCCTCGAATGGAGTCGACGCCGATGCAGGCATCAACGCGCCCGCACGCGACACCGCGACCACGAGCGCGCCCGTCGACTTGCGCAGGTCGAGCTGCACCGGCGACTTCCCGATGGCTGGGCTCGACGGCTCGATGAGCACCGACTCGACCTTGAGCCCCGCCAGCACGCTCATTTCTCCAAACGTCGGCCGCGGGAAGGTGGGCCTGCGCTCCGAGGTGTGCGTCGCCTCGCGCGCCTCTTTCACGCGCGCCTCGATGACGTTCCGCGGCTTCTGGAGCAGGCGAAGCACGCGCGCCAGCAGCTCGATGCCGCCCTCGACCTCTTCGGCCACCACGTCCTGCGCGCCCAGCGCCTTCAACACGTCGGCCTCTTTGAGGTAACGCGCCCGCATCAGCACCGGCACTCCGGGAGCGACGCGCTTCACCACGTCGACGATGCGCAGCGCCGCCGGCGGATCGTTCAGCACCAGCAGCAGCGCCTTTGCGTCGGCGAGGTGCGCGTGCCCCAGCGCTTCGGGTGACGTCGCGTCGCCGTAGAACACCGGCTCTCCCCTCGCTCGCGCCGCGCGCACCGTCTCGGCGTTGAGCTCGAGCACCACGAACTTCTCACCGCACGCCTTGAGCGCCTTCGTGATGGTCTGGCCAGCCAGCCCGTAGCCGACCACCACGACGTGATCCTTGAGCGCGTCGGGGTGCTCCGCGTCTTCTTGATCGATGGAGCGCGCGCCCAGCAGCTTCTCGAGCGGCAGCAGCAGGCGTTCACCGGCGCGCACGCTCGGCGCCACGCGCACCAGCAGCGGCGTGAGGAACATCGAGAGAATGCCCGCTGAGAGGATGGGCGCGATGCCTTCTGCGTCGATGACGCCGCTGGCCTGGGCGAGCCGCGAGAGCACGAAGCCGAACTCGCCGAACTGCGCCAGGCCGACGCCAGCCAGCCACGCCACCCTCGCGGGGAACCGCATCGACATCGCCGCCGCCGTCGCCAGGAAGCCCTTGCCGAAGATGAAGCCCACCGTGAGGACGAGCACCTCGAGCGGCTGCGAGAGCACCACCCCGACATCGAAGAACATGCCGAGCGAGACGAAGAAGACCGACACGAACGCGTCGCGCAGCGGCATCACCTCGCTCATCGCGCGATGGCCGTACTCCGTGTCCGCCACCGCCATGCCGCCGAGGAACGCACCGAGGGCCAACGAGAGCCCCGCCTGGCCGGTCGCCCACGCCGTGCCCATGCACAGCGCCAACACCGCCAGCAGGAAGACCTCACGGCTGCGGCTCGCGTCGACCCACGACAACAACCGCGGCACCAGCAGCCGCGCCAACGCGATGGTGACGATGACGACGGCCGCCGCCTTGCCCAGGGCCACCGACACCGCCGCGAACACGCCGCCCTCGATGGCCGTCGGCCCCAACAGGGGCACGATGAGCACCATCGGCACCACGCAGAGGTCCTGGAAGATGAGCGTGCCGACGATGAAGCGGCCGTGCGGAGCGTCGAGCTCGCGGCGTTCGGTCAGCGCGCGCAGCACGATGGCGGTCGACGACAACGCGAAGACGAAGCCCAGAAAGACAGAGCGGCCGACGGGCCAGCCCCACGCCACGGCCAGACCCGTCACCACGCCGAGCGTGAGGCCAACCTGCAACAGGCCGCCGAGCGCCACCTGCTTGAAGATCGCGGCGAGCCGGGAGATCGAGAACTCGAGCCCGATGGTGAACAGCAGCAACACCACGCCGACCTCGGCCAGCACCTCGATGGCCTCGAGCGACTTCACCAACCCGAGCCCCGCCGGCCCGAGCAGCGCGCCAGTCAGCAACAGCCCCGCGACGGCTGGGAGTCGCAGCCGAGACAGCACCAGCGTGACCGCCACACCCAGCGCGGCGATCAGCGCGACCTCGTCGAGCAGGGGAATGTGAGGCATCGGCGCCTCCTCTACGCACTTCAGTGTCGAGGCGCATCTGTCGATGCAGTGCGGTCATCGGCGTGGTGAGGTGAGGTCCTCGTGGAGGGGATCATGCGCGTTGGCTTGATGCTGATCGTGGTGTCGCTCGGTGCGTGCAGTGATCCCCCTCCGCCGCCGCCGACGCCGGTCGCCGTGGCGAAGCCCCCACCTCCACCCGTCGCCCCCGCGCCCGTCGTCGATGCCGGCGTGACCGTGGCGCTGCCGTCCGACACGCTCGACGGCGTCTCCACCGAAGGCGTGCCCGACGACCCGCAGCTCAGCGCCGACGACCTGCGCGACGCGGCGCTCCAGAAGATGCTCCTGCGCGACCCCGATCGCGTCATTCGAATCCTCGAGCAGGCGCCCGCGCCGAGCTCGTTTCAGGTCGCCGTGCTGGCCGCGCTCGCGATTCGTCGCCGCGTCGAGGGGCCACCGCTTCAAGTGAAAGAGTCGCCGCTCCCCACGCTGCCTGCCTCGGGCAAGCCCATCACCGCGCCCGGGCCAGCCTTCGTCGGCGTGCAGGAGCTCGCGCTTCGCTCGGCGCCAGGCAAGGGCAAGGTGCTGGTGTCGATCCCCGCCGGCACCCAGGTCGTCGTCGACAAGGTGACGGGCGCCAATGCTGGGGTCTCGGTCGAGCTCGCCACGCGCGTCGTCTTCGGCGCCGAGGGTGGCGCTCCGAAGCAGGTCGTCACGAAGACGGTCAAGGGCTTCGTGCCGCTCGACGCGCTGGTGGACGCGCGCCCCGACACCTCGACCCTGGCCGCCGAAGCGACGACGCAGCCCGACACCGACGTCGGCCACGACGCCTCGGTGGTGCTCTGGCATCGCGCGTTTCTGCTCAGCCCCACCGAGACCGTGCGTGCGCAGCTGCTCGCCGCGGCGTGGAAGGCGCGCCGCCCCTCGTGGGTGGCAGCGGCGGCCCTCGAGCCGGTCTGGGTGGCGCCGCGCTCGCTTCGGGTCGCGTGGGCCTGCAAGGGAGACCTCCTCAAGGCGAAGTGGGCTGGGCTCTCGGCGAAGCCACCCGCCGACGTGTGCTTCTCGGGCGTCGACGTGCGCCAGCCCTGCACCGGTGACGTCCCGGCGAGCCTCACGAAACGCCGCGAGCTGCTGAACACGCTGGGCCTGACGACGCCGTCACCCGTGATTGAGACCGTCGTCGACGCCTCACGCGCCCGCCGCCTTTGGGTGGTGTCGTTGCCTGTCCGCTCCACCAGCGAGTGCGAAGAGGTCGAGGAGCACAAGATCGACGTCTTCGGCGCCATCATCCGCCGGCTCCAGCTGCCGTTGGGCACTGCGTCGATGGTCGTGAGCGTGCCGGTGTCGGGGTGGAACGGCGTCGAGCACTCGGTCGTCGGGGCCCAGAGCGAAGCCAAAGCCCGCGACTGGCTGCGCTCCCGCGTCTCGAGCAAGTGGACATATGACGCTCGTGGTGAGCCCTCGCCGTCGCTTGGAATCGGCGACACCAGCTTCCGACTCGAGCGCGACGTCGCCACGGCCTCGGTCGGCAGAATCCCCGAGATGAACTGCGAACTCTGCGGAGGGTCGAACTTCAGGTAGACCCGTCGAGGCTGTCTTTCAGGAGAACTCCCATGGCCCAGTGGCAAGTGACGTACGACGGAGACGTCGCCATCGTGGCGCTCGACGACGGCAAGGCCAACGCCGTGCTGACGCCCGAGTTCGAAGGGCTGGTCACGGCACTCGACGAGGTCGTCGCCTCGCGCGCTCTCTCGGTCGTGCTCACCGGTCGCCCGGGGTACCTCAGCGCCGGCCTCAACCTGAAGCAGCTGCCGTCGCTGTCGATGGAGGAGAAGAAAGACGTCGTGCGCGCGATGGGCACCGCCGTGCTCAAGCTCTTCCTGCTGCCCAAGCCCGTCGTCGCGGCGGTCTCTGGGCACGCGCTGGGCGCCGGCGCCATGTTCGCGTTGGCGTGCGATCTGCGCGTCTTCGCCGAGGGGCCCTTCAAGTTCGGCCTCAACGAAGTGCCCGCCGGTCTCTTCGTGCCCTCGTTCGGCGTCGAGCTCGCGCGCGCGGCCATCTCGACCTCACGCCTCACCGAGCTCGTCGTGCACGGCCGGGTGCTGACACCGCAAGAAGCGCTCAGCATGCACGTCGCCGAGAACCTGCATGCGCCCGAGTCGTTGCTGGCTGCGGCGATGATGCACGCCCGTCACCTCGCGGGCTTCTCGGGCTCTGGCTACGCGCTCACCAAACGACTCGTCCGTGGCGCCGCGGCCGAGAAGGCGCTGGCGTCGCTCCCGGGAGAGCTCGACGAGCTGGCCCGCATGATGGATGGCCGCCGACCTTGATCAGGCCCGGCGGGTTGATCAGGGTCCGTGACGCTGCGTCACGAGCGCGTCACGGAACTGTCACTTCGAACCGCAGGGAGCCGTGCTGAACAGCGCGCATGGCGCTTCAAGCGATGATCCGGTGGCTGCTCCCGAGGGAAGACCACTACTACGACATGATCGAGGAGCTCGGCCGCCTGGGCTACGAGGCCGCCATGGCGCTCGCCGCGTTCGAGACGACGCCCGCGGCCCAGGTGCAGGCGACCGTGCAGATCATCGAGCACAAGGCCGACGACGTGGTGCGGCGCATGGAAGACGCGCTCGCCCGCACCTTCGTCACCCCGCTCGACCGTGAAGATCTGCACCGCCTCACCAGCGAGCTCGACGACATCATCGACCTCGCGAACCTCACGGCCCGCAGCTACGGCCTGTACAGCATCGAGAAGCCGACGCCGGCGATGGTCGAGCTCTCGAAGAAGCTGATCACCTGCACCGCGATGATTCGCGACACCGTGCCGTTCTTGCGCACGCACAAGTTCGCCGAGCTCATCGACGGCGGCCGCAAGGTGCGTGAGCTCGAGAAGGAAGGCGACACCATCTACCGCACGGCGATCAGCGACCTCTTCAAGGCCCCGTCGATCGACTTCCGCGACCTGCTCAAGCAGAAGGAAGCGCTCGATCACCTCGAGAACGCGGTCGACCACTGCGACAACGTTGCCGACCTGCTCGCCAACATGGCCGTGAAGCATGGTTAGCCTGCTGATCGCGGTCGTCGTGATGGCGATCGTCTTCGACTACATCAACGGCTTCCACGACGCGGCGAACGCGATCGCGACGGTGGTGTCGACCGGCGTGCTGCCGATTCGAACCGCGGTGCTGCTCGCGGCGGTGCTCAACTTCGGCGGCGCGATGGCGGGCACGGCGGTCGCGAAGACCATCGCCTCGGGCTTCGCAGACCCGGCGCAGGTCACGCAGGGCGTGGTGCTCGCGGCCCTCATCGGCGCGTCGATCTGGAACCTGATCACCTGGTGGTTCGGCATTCCCTCGTCGTCGTCCCATGCGCTCGTCGGAGGCCTGGCCGGTGCCGTGGTCGCCCACGCCGGGCTCGACGCGTTCAAGTGGATGGCGCTCGGCCAGAAGGTGCTGGTGCCGCTCGTCGCGTCTCCGACCATCGGCTTCATCACGGCGTTCTTCGTGATGATCGGGCTGGTGTGGCTCGCGCGCGGCAAGCTCCCGTGGCTGGGCAAGGTGTTCGCGCTGGTGGTGTGGGCGGGCCTCGGCGCGCTGGGCATTTCTCAATGGTGGAGCGGCCGGGAGCACGCGCTCGCCGACGCCGCGAAGACGGGCGCCGACACGATGGCGCTCGAGGTGGAATACGGCGCCCTGTTGGCCCTGCTGCTGATCGGCGGCATCGGGGCGCTCATCGTCGGGCGACGGCTCTACGGCGCCGCGCCGCAGCTCGTCTCGGTTCTCGCCAGGCGCATGCAGCTCGTCTCGGCAGGGTTGATGGCCTTCTCGCACGGCTCCAACGACGCGCAGAAGTCGATGGGCATCATCACGCTCGCGCTGCTCTCGTTCGTCTCGTCGCAGCAGGGCGCCCGGCCCGAGTGGATGCCAGCGTGGGCGCTGCCGCAAGGCGACGCCGTGCCGACGTGGGTCATCGTCGTGTGTGCAGGCGCCATCGCAGCGGGCACGGCGGCTGGTGGCACCCGCATCATCAAGACGATGGGCACGAAGATCATTCGCATCACGCCGCTGCAGGGCTTCGCCGCCGAGACCGCGGGAGCGCTCACCATTCTCGGCGCCTCACGGCTCGGCATTCCCGTCTCCACCACGCACGTCATCAACGCCTGCATCATGGGCGTCGGCGCCTCGAAGCGGCTGTCGGCGGTGCGCTGGGGCGTCGCGACCAACATCCTCGTGGCGTGGGTGGTGACGCTCCCATTCAGCGCAGGGCTCGCGTGGCTGTCGATGAAGGCCATCAGCCTGCTGGGCGGCTGACGAACGAACCGTTCAGGTGACACTGGCCCGGTCTTGCTCCTTGCGCCCCAGCGTGGGGAATGGTCATTCTCGCCCCTCACGGGATCGGCCGACCCCGCTTGCGAGAGGTTGCTCCATGAAGTCCGCTCTCCGCGTCGCTGCGTTCGCGCTCGTCGCTTCTTCCTGTTTCACGCCCGTTCCCGAAGCCCAGTGCTCGACCGACGCTGACTGTACGGGCGGCACCACGTGCATCGACTTCCGCTGTCGGCCTCCAGACGGAGGCTCGTCGACGGGTGGCGGCACGGCTTCCACTGGTGGTGGCGCCGCAGCGGGTGGTGACGCGGGCGGCAGCGTGACCGGCGGTGGAACGGCAGGCGCGGGCGCTGGCGGCGCAGGTGGCGGAGGCGTGACGGCAGGCGGCGCGGCTGGTGGCGGCACGGCGTGTGGCTGTCGCAACGCCGCGGGCCAGTGTCAGGTCGGCGACGCTCCACTCGCGTGTGGCGCGACTGGCGGCATGTGCACGCGCTGCGGCATGGGCGAGCAGTGCGTGAACGGCAGCTGCATCGTCGCCGCGTGTGGCCCCGGCACCTGCACGGGCTGCTGCAGTCGGGGCACGTGCGTCACGCCGTCGACGCAGTCGTCGGGCACCTGCGGCCTCTCGGGCTCGATGTGCATCAACTGCCCCCGCGGACAGGACTGCATCAACGGCACCTGCCAGCAACCCATGGGCTGCGGCCCGATGACGTGCGCCACGGGCTGCTGCGCCTTCGGCCGCTGCCTGCCTCCCGGCCAGCAGACGCGCTTCTCGTGCGGCACCAGTGGCGCCCAGTGCGCGATGTGTCCTGGCGGCTCGCAGTGCAACAACGGCACGTGCGCGGGCGGCACCGTCGACGCCGGCACCTCCACCTGCGACGCCGTCTCGTGCGCGTCGGGCTGCTGCGCGTTCGGCCGCTGCGTCTCGGGCAGTCAGCAGAGCAACTTCGGCTGCGGCACCGCTGGCCAGATGTGCATGCAGTGCCAGGGTGGCACCAGCTGCCGCGGCGGAGCGTGTGTTCCCAACACCACCGCTGACGGTGGCACGCCGACGGTGCTCCCCACTGGCAGCGCGTGCACGGCCTCCAGCACGTGCGAAGGCAACTGCGTCGAAGAAGCGCCGTTCGGCCAGCCTTCGGGCTTCCCGGGTGGCTACTGCACGGGCACGTGCGGCGCTGCGGGCCAGACGTGCGCCAGTGGCCTCTGCGTCACCGAGCCCGTCTTCGGTCAGCCCGTCAGCTCGTGCCGCTCGACGTGCACCGGGGCCGGCATGGGCCAGGGCAGCTGTCGCACCGGCTACGTCTGCACGCTGGCCCCCAACCCGGGAGCGCTCGTCGGCTTCTGCCGCCCCAGCTGCCAGAACATGGGCTTCGCGGCGCAGTGCCCGCAGGGCAGCCAGTGCCAGTCGACGGGGTACTGCCAGTAGGGTTCAAGGCACCGTCGGGCGACCCAGTCGAAGCGGCACCTGAACCTCGGTCTCGCCGTCAGATGCCGGGAAGACGACACGTTCGCCGGCCTTCACGAGGCACTCCGCCCACGCCTCGCCCGCGTGTGTCGGAGCGAGCGAGCTTCGCGTCACGGCGCCTGAGGCGCTGATGACGAGCGTGAGCGTGACGGACCGCTCCTTCACCGTCGCCGGCGCGGCGGCCGTGCAGGCGGTGAACGACGGAACGAACTTCTGCACGAGCTGGGATGCGACGACGTCGGGGAGCCCCGGGAGGCGTCGGCCACGCCGCTGCCACCGCGCAGATCGCTGCGACTGCGCATCGGCGAGGAGCACGAGCAGCGCCGTGGCGGTGAGGTTCGAGGGCGCTTCGCTCCTGAGCTTCACGAACTCGGGGTCGCTGGCCGTCTTCAACGCGGCGAGGGCGAGCGGCACGTCGGAGTCGTCTCCTCTGGCGAGGAGCGCCATCGAAAGCTCGACTGGATCGGTTCGAACGAGTCCGGGCTCCACGATCACCTTCCGCCAGGTCTCGGCCAGCGACGGATCGCGCTGGGTCAGGAGCGCCTCGACGGCGATGTGGCGATCGGGCGCCTCGCTGTCGAGCGCCCAGGTCCGCAACATCGCGACCTCGTCAGGTGTGCGGGGCTCGTCGACCCACCCCATCCAGTCATCTCCCGTCGCGCACCAGCCACTCGATCGGCTCTCATGGCGTTGGCGAACGGCCTCGCGCGTGAGGCCTGCGGGTTTCCGCACCGCAGCAGGCGCGCCCACCGCAGCGACCGGCTGTGGCGTCGCCTTCAACACGACCGGCGTCGGTCCCTGGGGCGGCCCGAACGTGCCCTTCAGCTCGTCATCGCACCCCGCCACCACCACGACGACCGCGATCAGCAGCACCGCCCGGGCGATTCGCATGCACCGAGGCTAGCTCAAGGCACCTTCGCGGCCTCAACGGCGAAGAGCACCGTCTCGGGCGTACACGGCATGGGCAACACGACTTCCCTGCCCTTCTTCCCGAACGCCGACACCGCATGGCGCAGCGCGGCCACGGTCGACAACGCCAACATCAGCGGCGGCTCGCCGACGGCCTTCGAGCCGTGAATCGTGCCGTCCTGCGGCGCGTTCTCGAGGAGCGCGACCCGGAAGTCGACGGGCGCGTCCCCGAACGCGGGGATCTTGTAGGTGTCGGGCGAGTGCGTGCGGAGGAAGCCCTTCTCGTCGAAGCGCACCTCTTCGCAGGTGAGCCAGCCCCAGCCCTGAATGAAGGCGCCCTCGACCTGGCCTTTGTCGATGCTGGGCACGAGTGACGCGCCGACGTCGCTGAGCAGGTCGACGCGTCGCAGCCGGTGTTCGCCGGTCAGCCCGCTCACCTCGACCTCCGACACGGCCGCGCCGTACGCGAAGTAGTGAAACGGTTTGCCGCGCCCGGTGGCCTTGTCGAAGTGGATGTCGGGCGTTCGGTAGTAGCC
This sequence comes from Myxococcales bacterium, assembly GCA_030681895.1. Lineage (GTDB taxonomy): Bacteria > Myxococcota > Myxococcia > Myxococcales > Myxococcaceae > Xiheimicrobium. The sequence goes on from JAUXRI010000094.1 coordinate 19,979, forward strand.
GGTCGCCGAGAGGGAGATCTGAGAGAGGTACGCCTCCTGCGTCACCTTCTCGAACGCGACCGTCTTCGTGGGCTGCGACGGAAGGAAGACGCGCCCGTTCTCGAAGACGACGTCCTTCGCCGAGTCTGCCGGAGCGCCGAGCAGCTTCACTGCGATGGGCCGCAGCCGCTCACGAAGCGTCACGGCCGCGTGCTGCACCGCCATGCCGTTCAAGTCGGACCCGCTCGACGCGGCCGTCGCCGAGGTGTTGGGCACCTTGTCGGTCGCCGTCGTCATCACGCGAATGCGCTCGGCAGGAACTCCGAGCTCGTGAGCGCACACCGCCAGCATCTTGGTGTGCAGGCCCTGACCCATCTCGGTGCCACCGTGGTTCAGCTGCACCGAGCCATCGGCATAAACGACGACGAACGCGCCAGCCTGGTTCAGGAACGACGTGGTGAAGCTGATGCCGAACTTCACCGGCGTGATGGCGATGCCCCGCTTCGCGTGACGATGGCTCGCGTTGAACGACTCCACCTCGGCCTTGCGGCGCGTGTACTCACTCGAGGCCAGCAGCTCCGAGAACAGGCGCTCGAGCCGGCAGTCCTTCACCTCTTGCCAGAACGGCGTCACGTTGCGCGGCGCTGCGCCGTAGAAGTTCTTGCGACGAAGCTCCGAGGGCTCGAGGCCCAGGCGTTCAGCCGCGCGCGACATGATGTCTTCGATGACGGCCATGCCCTGCGGCCCACCGAAGCCACGGAACGCGGTGTTCGACGGCAGGTTCGTCTTCGCGAGGTGGCCCGTCACCGTGACGTCGGGAATGAAGTACCCGTTGTCCATGTGAAAGAGCGCGCGGTCGAGAATGGCGCGCGAGAGATCGGTGCTGAAGCCGGCGTCGGCGAAGAGTTCGGCCTCGAGTGCGAGGAGCTGGCCGTCGGTCGAGAAGCCGACGTCGAAGCGTGTCTTGAACGGGTGACGTTTGCCCGTCCACATCATGTCCTGGTCGCGGTTGAGCCACACCTTCACGGGGCGGCCGGTCTTCACGGCGGCGAGCGCAGCCATCGCAGCGTACGGCGCGGCCTGCGTCTCTTTGCCGCCGAAGCCACCGCCCATACGAGGGACCTCGACGACCAGCTGATGCCGGCCCCAGCCGAGCACGTGCGCGACGATGGTCTGCACCTCGCTCGGGTGCTGCGTCGACGAGAGCAACCGGAGCGCATTGCCCTCTTCGGGGATCGCCAACGTGCACTGGGTCTCGAGATAGAAGTGGTCTTGCCCGCCGGTGACGACCTCACCCTGGAAGCGCACGGGCGCCTTCGCCAGCGCCGCCTTCGAGTCACCTCGCGTGAGCCGGTGGTTCGTCGAGAGGAAGCTCTTCTGCTCGATGGCCTGGTCGATGGTGAGCACCGTCGGCAATGGCTCGAGGTCGACCTTCACGGCGGCGACGCCAGCACGGCACGCCTCGTACGACTCACCGACGACGACCGCGATGGACTGGCCGAGGAAGCGGACGGTGTCGTGCGCGAACAGCTCTTCGTCGTGAATGACGGGCCCGACGTCGTTGGTGCCGGGCACGTCCTTCGCGGTCAGTACGGCGACGACGCCCTTCACCTGCAGCGCGGCGCGGGTATCGACACTCTTGAGCTTCGCGTGAGCGAGCGGTGACACGACGACCTGGGCCACCAACAGGCCCGGCGGCGTCGGCCAGTCATCGACGTACCGCGCTTCTCCCGTCGTGTGCTTGAGACCCGACTCGTGAAGGAGCGACTGTCGCAGCGGCGAGGTGGGCTCAGTCACGGCGCACCTCCTCGGCCGTCAACACTGCCGCAGCATGACCTGTCGCGAGCCGTGGCTGCGGCGTGATGGACGTCTCGTCGAAGAAGCCGCGCAACAGGTTGGCCGCGACGAGCGAACGGTACGGCGCGCTGCCACGGTGATCCGACATCGGCGTGAAGTCCTTCGTGAGGGCCTTCGCGGCAGCGTCGACGGTAGCCTCGCTCCACGGTTGGCCCACCAACGCCTGCTCTGCGTTCGTGGCGCGCTTCGTCGAAGCGGCCATGCCCCCGAAGGCGAGCCGGGCGAGCGTGACGACGTTCTGCGAGTTCACCTCGACGAGCAGCCCTGCTGAGACGGCGCTGATGTCGAGCTCCCGCCGCTTGCTGACCTTGTACGCCGAGGCGCGGGTGGTGGACGCGAGCGCAGGCACCTCGACGCCGACGAGAATCTCTCGCAGCTGGAGCGCGGTCTTCCGGTAGCCCGTGAAGAAGTCCTCGAGGAGAACGCGACGTTCGCCCTGACGTGAGCGGAGGACGGCAGTGGCGCCGAGGCTCACCAGCACCGGCGCGAGATCGCCGATGGGTGAGGCGGTGCACAGGTTTCCACCCACGGTGCCGCGGTGCTTGATCTGCCGCGACGCGAAGTAGCGCACCATGCGGTGCACCGGCGGGAGCCGCGTCGCGGTGAAGTCCTCGAGCTCCGAGATGGTGACCGCGCTGCCGAGCAGGTGCGTCGGGCCTTCCTTCAGCGTGTGCAGCTCGTGCAGCCCTTCGAGCGAGACGAGCTTCGGCGGCACCTGGAAGCGCTTGGTGATCTCGAGCGAGAGGTCGGTTCCTCCCACCACGAAGCGCGCGTCGGGGTGTTCGTCGAGCACGCTCCAGAGTTCGTCGAAGCTCGTCGGCGTGACGAAGAGCTGGCCGTTCTCGTCGTGATGAAACGCCATGGACCCGGGTTTCGACTCGGTGAGCGCGGCACTGAACGAGTCCTTCGGGCACGAGCCGGCGACGGCGGTGGCGGCATCACGAATCGGCCGATAGCCGGTGCATCGGCAGAGGTTGCCGCAGAGTTGATCGTCGAGCTGCCACGGCGCCTTGAGGTCCTCGCGGTACGTCGCCTCGAACAACGACATCACGATGCCCGGCGTGCAGTAGCCACACTGACTGCCGAGCGCCGCAGACATCGCCTCCTGCGCCGGGTGGTACTCGCCAGACTTGAGCGCCTCGACGGTGACGACGTGTTTCCCCTGCACCATCGGCAGCAACACCAGACAGGCGTTGATGGCGCGGTAGTGCGGTCGACCATCGGGGCCGTTCTCGACGACCGCGACGGAGCACGCGCCACAGTCGCCCTCCGCGCAGCCCTCCTTCGTTCCAGTGAGGCCGCGAACGTCGCGGAGATATCGCAGCAGCGTGGTGGTGGGAGCGACGTTCAGCTCTTCGACCCACCGGCCATTCAAGTTGAAGCGCAGGGTGTTCATCGAGGCGGCGAGATTGGCTCAGGACGCCCCGTGGAGCCATCGCCCTGTCTGGGGATGACGCAGCGCGATTCAGGTCTAGGCTGCGTCGCCCATGGCTGCCCCGACGACAGGTCCCTACGTGGTGAGCGCGACGTACCTCGGCGGCTTCATTCGCGCGCTGCGGGGCCTCGAGCTGCTGACACCTGCGATCGAACCCCAGCTGCCAGAGCCGCAACGCTCGATGGTCGCCATGCCGTGGTCGACACGGTGGTGGGAGGGCGGCAGCACCGAAGGGCTCACCGCGTTCATGCTGCAGCGCCACGGGCCAACGAAGCTCGAAGAGGCGGGCTTCCTGACGACGCGCAACTCGGTCGGTCCCATCATCACGCCGCTCGTCTCGGTCATCGGCGCACTCTTCGGGTTGCGCCCATCGACCTTGTTCGAGCGCATCGGAGAGCTCGCGGCGACCTCGATTCGTGGCGTCGCGTTCGGCTGGAAGTCGACCGGCCCGTCGACCGGGGAGCTGACGATCGCCTATCCACCTCCGTTCGGCGGCTCGACCGTCGCGCCACTGTGGCAGGGCACGTGCCGGTTCATCTTCGAGATGTCGAAGACCCCGGGCCAGGTGACGGCGTGCGTCGTCGACGGCAGCACCGTGACGTTGACCGTCTCGTGGGAACCGAAGCGCTGAGGCTACGAGCCGCCCGACTGACTGCGGAGCGCCTCACGAAGCTGCCACTCCCACACGTCAAGGCCGTCGAGGGAGAGGTTGGGGAGCAGGTCGCCGAACGCGTTCGCCTCGAGCACCCGGTGCGCCTGGAAGTCGGGCTCGAACATCAAATCGATGCCGATGTGGAGCGAGCGGTAGAGCCGCGCGACCTTCCGGCACGTCTCCATCGCGGCCTCCCACGCGTCGGCGCTGACTTTTTCCTTCAGCGCCGCCAGGTCGCCGCGGAAGCCGCCCAGGTGCAGGTTGGTGATGGGCAAGACGTTCTGGCGGACAACGACGAAGCGCGGCTCGTGGGCGATGCAGAGCACGCGGAGATCGAAGAACGCGTCACCCAGCCGCGCCTTGGGAACGCCTCGCTCGACGTGCGCGCCCTGCGAGAGAATGAAGCCGAGCGCGCGATCGATCTCGGAGGCGCGGCGCAGATGACGCACCTTGAGGTTGTTGAACCAACGAGGCGCGTCCCACTCCAGCGACGTGCGCACGAGCACGCCGGTCTTTCCGAGCTCGACGTGCGCCAGACAGCTCGCCGACGAGCCCGACGAGAGCTTCACGAACGCTTCGTCCCACCCGCGCCGACGACAAGCGTCGAGCAGCGCGGAGGCATCGAGCGGCGCGTCCTCCATCACCTCTGGAACGGGAATGCCTGCGTCGCGGAACCGGCGTGACGTGCGGCGCTTGTCGAAGAGCTCGTCGATCTCCGACGGCACGTTGAGCACGTCCCACTCCGGCGCCTTCGCGAAGAGCGCCTCGAGCTGCTGGAGCGCGCTGCGAAAACCCTCGTGCGCCTTCGCCGGCTCGACGACCTCGCCGTGACGTTCCTCGAGCGTTCGGGCCTCTGGAACACCACCGCGCTCCAGCAACAGCCGCTGCACCGCGAAGTTCTCTCCGAACGAATCGACTCGAACGAAGGCCGGCTCGGAGCCGAACGGAAGTGTCGCCTCCGTGAGGAACTGCAGCCACGACACCACCTGCGCCGACGGCAGCTGCTGCCGCGCCAACGCCTCTTGAAAGAGCGTGACGCGACGGTTCTCGGGGTTCCCGAGGATGACGAAGCGACGCCTCATTCCGCGATGCTGGTGTAGCGATACGGCTCTTCGGCGTCGGGCTCGTCGAGCTCCTTCTGTTCGCCGAGCTGCGCGTTCTTCAGCACCTTCTTGATGGCGGCGAGCTGCTCGTCGTCGAAGTAGTTGTCGTCGAGGATGAGCTGCTTGAGGTGCTCGAACTTCTCGGCGTGTTTGATGATGGCCGCTGAGCCCTCTTTCCAGAGCACGCCCATCGAAAGATCGAGCACCTCGAGCTTCGGGAGGATCGCCGACTTCGCGATCGCCTCGATGAGCTCGCCTTCCCACTCGCTGTTCTTGAGGCCGAGCGTCTTGAGCTTCGGCAGGCCCTTGCCCGAGAGGATTCCCTTGAGCGAGTCCATCGTGCAGTTGCAGCCGTAGTTGTCGCTGCCGAACATCAGCTCGAGGTGGGTGAGCTCAGGCAACTTCGCGGCACCGATCTCCTTCGGCGCGGCCTCGTCGAGACCACCCGAGAAGATGATCAGCGTCTCGAGGTGCGGTGCGTCGATGGGCGCGAGCTTGATCGGCGTTCCGTCGTCGCTGCCGCTCGAGCCGCGGAGCTTGAGGATCTTCAGGTTCGGGGCGGCGGCCCAGATGCCGCGCAGATCGCCGACGCGACGCCACGACTCCTGGTCCATGTGCTCCGACGGTTCGCTCAGGTCGAGCACCTCGAGGCGTGGGAGCGGACCAGCCGCGGCGAGCGCCTTGCCGAGCCCCTCCATGTGCCACTCGATGTCGCCGTCGTCGCAGGGCGGCAGACCGAGGTTCAGCGAACGCACGAAGTGGCCGGCCGGGTGCTTGAGCACGCGCTCCACCACCACGGCCATGGGGGTCTCCTCGTCCTGGTCTTCGGGCACGAACGAGAACTCGTCGATGACGCCGTGCTTCCACGTGACCTCAGCCTCGGCGTCGCCAAGGAGCGCGGCCTGAACGGCCTGCTGCTGCTTCGTGTCGGGCTTGCCGCGCGCCGCGGCGCCGATCACCTCGCCCCACTTCTCGCCCTGCTCCAGCAGCCAGTCCGAGAACACCTGCCAGCCAGCAGCGTCGTCAGGCTTCGCGCGCACGGAGTCGAGCAGCGTCGGGTTCGTCGGCACCTTCGCGGTGAGCGGCCGCGCGTTCGGGTCGTCGCCACCGACGAGGCGGTAGCCCTTCTTCTCCTTCTCGGCGATCAGCTTGTCGTGCGCCTTGCGCGCCTCGGCCGCCGACTCGAAGTCCTGCGTCTTCTCCTGGCCGTCGGTGCCGATTCGACCCCAGCGCGCGGTGAACGACTCGCCCTCGAGCTCGATCTCCCAGAACTTCTTCGACGACCCCTCGACGAACTCGTAGCGGCGCATGCACGAACCCCGATGGACTGCGAGAGGGCCGCACTGTGGATCAAGCCCACGACGACGTCACGGCAACACGACCGCCGGCGTCAGCACCGGGCCCTCGGGCGTCTGCACGAGCGCGCGCACCCTGTTGCCAGAGAAGCCTCCGGTCTCGAGCGGGCCCTGGCGAGTGACGAAGCACTGCATGCTGACTTCTCGCAGCCCCTCGAGGTCCGGCCGCGAACAGGTGACGGAGCCGATGGGGAGCGGGCTCCCGTCGACGTCGACCAGCCGTCCACTCCCGAAGTCGCGTGCGACGATCAGCACGCTCGACATGGGCGTCGACGACCAGGGCACCAGCTGAGGCAGGTCGGGAGCCTCGGCGAAGACGGCGTCCTGCGAGTCGAGCCGCACCCGGTTGGACTCGACGACGCCGCCGCTCGCCGCCACCTGGAGGAACACCTTCCCTCGGGCCATGGTCGTCTCGACGGCGAGCTCACGCGCTCCAGGTGGGAGCCGCGACGACGTTCCGCCCCACTCGAAAGAGGCGACCAGCCCATTCGTGCCAAGCACCGGTGGCTCAGCAGGCGCCGCGACCCCGAAGACCCAGAAGGTCAACGAGGTGCCAGCAATCGATGGCGACACCGAGCTCGGCAACACGAGCGGGCTCGACGAGCCCTCCGCTGGCGCCACCGCACACCCGACCGTCAGCATCACGAGCAAGGGCCAGGCGCGCACGGGGAGGAGCCTACGCCGCTCTCGAACGAGCGTGGATTGGCAACGGTGGTTAACTCCCGCGCATGACCCTCCTCGCGCTGACCCTCGCCCTCGCCGCGGCTCCCGCAGTCGGCACTGCGGCTCCCGACTTCACGCTCAAGAACCTCGATGGCAAAGAGGTGAAGCTCTCGTCGTTCAAAGGCAAGACGGTGGTGCTCGAGTGGTTCAACCCCGAGTGCCCCTACGTGAAGGCCGCGCACACGAAGGGCTCGCTGGTCGACACCGCGAAGCGCGCTCGGGCGAAGGGCGTCGTGTGGCTGGCCATCAACTCGGGCGCGGCCGGGAAACAGGGCGCGGGGCTCGAGACCAACACGAAGGGCGTCGCCACGTTCAAGATGGAGAACCCCGTCTTGCTCGACGAGACCGGCGTGGTGGGCAAGTCGTACGGCGCCACCAACACACCCAACCTGTTCGTCATCGACGGCAAAGGCACGCTCGTCTACCGCGGCGCCATCGACAACTCGCCAGACGGCGAAGGTAAGTCGCCCGAGGGCGGCGCGCTCATCAACTACGTCGACCAGGCGCTGGAAGACCTCTCGTCCGGCAAATCCGTGCGGGTGTCAGAGACGAAGCCGTATGGCTGCTCGGTGAAGTACGGCTCATGAAACCCGCGCTCGTCGTCGCGCTCGTGGTGGTGAGCGCCTGCAAGCAGGAGCGGGCCGAGGCGCCTGCGCCCGCGCAGGAGAAACACTTCACGGTCTCGTTCACCGGCCAGCCCGCGGCGGTTGGTGAGGCAGCACGACTTTCACTCCGGCTCGTCGCGACCGATGGCTTTCACGTCAACGCCGACTACCCGGTGAACTTCGTGCCCGACGAGAACGAGGCCGTCGTGTTCGGCGCGGCGCGCGTGCCGCTGAAGGACACGACCGCGAAGACCCCGTGCGCAAGGAGCGCTGAAGACACCTGCGCCCTCGACGCCACGCTCTCTCCGAAGGCCGTCGCCGCTGGCACCCACCGTGTCTCAGGTGTCTTCGCCTTCAGCGTCTGCAGCGCCGACCAGTGTCTCATCGAGAAGGAGCCCGTCTCGCTCGAGCTGGTCGTCTCGACCCGGCAGTAATCGACGACCTATGCGCAGGCTCGCAGCCACCCTCGACGCAGTGAAGGCGACCCGCTCGCGCACCGAGAAGGTCGCGCTGCTCGCCGAGCTGCTCGCGACGCTGACCGACGACGAGCTGACGGGCGCCGCGCGCGTCATCGTGGCCCAACCCCTTGCGGTCGGAGACGAACGCTCCCTGGGCGTCGGGTGGGCGTTGCTCCTCGAGGCAACCGCGGCGGCGGCGGGCCGCACCGAACGCGACTTGATGGTCGGCACTCGCGCGGCCGGAGATTTCGGTGAAGCGCTCGAGCCCCTCTGGCCCACGGACCACAGCGGACTCCCGCTGAACCGCGTCGTCCCCTTCTTCGAGGCGACCGCCAGCACCACCGACCGCACTGAGAAGCTGAAGCTCGTCACCCAGACGCTCCACGAAGCGACTGGCGCTGAGGCGAAGTACCTCGTGAAGGCGCTCCTCGGAGAGCTGCGCATCGGCGTGCAGCGCAGCACCTTCGACGACGCGCTCGCCGCGACCTTCGGGCTCGATGCGAAGGCCGTCCGCGCCGCCTCGGCCCTCACGCCCGACGCCGGATCCCTCGCGCTGATGGCGAAGCGCGGAGCTCTCGGAGAAGCAGCGCTCAGCGTGGGCAAGGTCATCGCCTTCATGCTCGCGACGCCGGCCGAGACGGTGAAGGAGCCCATCGACCCTGCCTTCACCATCGTCGAGGACAAGCTCGATGGCGTTCGGGTGCAGGCGCACGTCGCTCCACCTGGCGTCACGCTCTTCGCGCGCGGCACTGGCGACGTCACGGCCTCGTTCCCCGAGGTGGTGAAGGCGCTGCGAGCGGTGCCGCGCGCGGTGGTGATGGACGGCGAGGTGATCGCCGTGACGCGCGACGGTGGGCCCAGGCCCTTTCAAGCGCTGCAGGCGCGGCTGGGACGCGTTGCTCCCGACGAGTCGGCGATGCGTGAGACGCCGGTCGAGTTCATCGCGTTCGACTTGCTCTTCGACGGCGAGACCCTGCTGGCGCGGCCGTGGACCGAGCGCCGTTCTCGACTCGAGACCCTCGACGTCCGGGTGAACGCGATCGCGCCGCTCGACCCGGCACAGCCCGTCGAGGTGCAGCTCGAGGCCCGCTTCACCGCCGCCCGCTCGCGTGGCCATGAAGGGTTGATGCTCAAACGCATCGACGCGCCGTACGAGGCGGGGCGCAGAGGCAGCGCCTGGCGCAAGGTGAAGCGCGCGCTCGCCACGCTCGACGTCGTCATCACGAAGGCCGAGCGCGGCCACGGCAAACGCGCGGGCGTGTTGAGCGACTACACGTTCGCTGTGTGGCGAGGTTCGACCCTCGTCGACATCGGCAAGGCGTACAGCGGGCTGACCGACGTCGAGATCGCCGCGCTCACCACGCGCCTCGAAGCCCTCACCGTCGGTCACGCCGGCCGGCAGCTGCTGGTGAAGCCTGAGATCGTCCTCGAGGTGGCCTTCGACGGGCTGCAACCCTCGACGCGCCACGAGAGCGGCTTCGCGCTGCGCTTCCCTCGCATCGCGCGCCTGCGAGACGACAAGACGCCTGCCGAGGCCGACCGCCTCGAGACCGTGCGCGCCCTCTTCGACGCGCAGGTGAAGTCCGGCCATCGCGAACGGGAGCCTCAGCTGGGCCTCTTCGACGAGTGACAGGACGCGCGGAGGCCCATACGGTCGTGCCTCCGTGGAGAACCTCGGCTCACCCGTGTGGATCGGTCAGTACCGGCTCACCTCGCGTATCGCCACGGGCGGCATGGCCGAGGTGTACGTCGGCCGCCACATCGACGAGCAGGGCACCTTTGGGCCCATGGTGGCCGTGAAGAAGCTGCTACCGCACCTCGTGAAGGACAGCTCCATCGTCCGCATGTTCCTCAACGAGGCGCGCATCACCGCGCAGATCAACCACCCCAACGTGGTGCGCATCTTCGAGCTCGGGCAGGTCACCGGTGAGCCGTTCATCGCCATGGAGCTGCTCGAGGGCCGCACCTTCGCCGACCTGCGCGCCCGCGCCGCTGAAGACGGTAAGCGCATGCCGCTGCCGGTCGCGCTCCGCATTCTGTGTGAGGGCTGCCGCGGCCTGGGCGCTGCGCACGAGGCGAAGGACGACGAGGGCAACTCCCTCGCGCTCGTGCACCGCGACTTCACGCCCGACAACGTGCACGTGGGCGTGAATGGCGAGGTGAAGGTCATCGACTTCGGCATCGCGAAGACGGCGAACTGGGGCTCTGGCACCGAGCCGGGAACGCTCAAGGGCAAGTTCTTCTACATGTCGCCCGAGATGATCCTCGCGAAGCCCGTCGACCACCGCGCCGACATCTTCGCGGCAGGCGTGATGCTCTACGAGCAGATGTGCGGCCGGCGCCCCTTCACCGGCAACAGCGTCGACGAGGTGGTGATGAAGATCGCCGAGGGCAAGCTCCAGCCGCCCTCGACCTTCGATCCGTCACTGCCGCGCGCGCTCGAGGCGGTCTGCCTCACCGCGCTCAACCGCAACCCCGACTCCCGCTTCCAGACGATGGGCGTCTTCATCGAGGCGATGGAGCTGGTGGGTGGCGAGGCCCAGCTGGCAACCAACGACGAGGTCGCCGCCTACGTCTCGCACCTGTTTCCGCAGACGGACAAGCAGCGCGAGACGCTCCGCAAGGCGCGCGCCGCGGACCCCTCGGTGCCGGGCCTGAAGCCCGAAGACTTCGGCGCCTCTCCACCGCAAGGCCTGCCTGCCGCGCTCGGAGACTCGCCGCTGCCCGCGACGGCGCAGAGCCCCATTCGAGCCGCTCAGCAGCTCGCGACCCGGCAAATGCCGGTCTTCGACCCACCGAACCCGGGCGCCGCGATTCACATCACCGCCCCACTCGAGCCCGAGCCCCTGACGGGAAAGCTGCCGCTACCCGGGCACCGGCCGAAGCGCTCGAACACGCCCATCATCGCCGCCGTCATCGGGCTCGTCGTCGTCGGCGCCGCCGCCTTCTTCATCCTCGGCGGCAGCTCGTCGTCTGCCGAGGTGTTGCTGGCGCGCGCCGAGAAGGCCTCGACTCCGGAGGAGAAGGGCAAGGCATTGCTCGAGGTGAGCCAGGCGCCCGACGTCTCGGACGCACAGCTTCAGACGGTGGCAGAGCAGCTCATCACCGCGAAGCAGTGGGCGGTCGCCGACGAAGTCTCCGAGGCATGGCTCAAACGCAGCCCGAAGAACGTCGAGCCCCACCTGCTCAAGGCCCGCGCCGCGATGAACCTGCGCAAGGGCAAACGCGCCGAGACCGAAGCGGCCGAAGCCATCGCGCTCGCGCCGGACGACGTTCGACCCGACGTGCTCCTCGCCGAGCTTCGTGAGCTGCAGGGCGACTCGACGGGCGCGCTCGAGGCGTGGACGAAGGCCTCACGAAAGAAGCCGGCAGACCTGACGATCCTGTGGCGGCAGGGGTACTGGCTCTCGCAGTCGGGCCGGCTCGACGAGGCCGGTGACGTGCTCTCGCTGCTGCTCAAGAAGCAGTTCTCTGCAGAGGCTGCGGCCGAACTCGGCTTCGTAAAGCTGCGCAAGACCCAGCATGACGAGGCGCTCAAGTTGCTCACCCGCGCGGTGAAGGAGCAGCCGGACCTGATGGTGGCGCACTACTACCGGGCCTCGGCGCTGTACCAGAAGGGCGACGCGAAGAGCGCCAGGGTCGAATACCTCGAGGCCGACACGCTCTCGGGGCCTGACTCCCGCCCGCTGGTGGCGCTGTGTGAGCTCGAGGTGCAGCAGCAGACGACGACCGAGCTCGATGACGTGAAGAAGCGCCTCAAGGAGCGCTTCCCCGCAGAGGCCGACAAGCTGATCGCCTCGTGCGCGCCATGAGCGGCCGCCACGTCATCCTGAACGCTGACGACTTCGGGTACGACCCAGCGGTCTCTCGCGGCATCGTGCGCGCGATGAAGAGCGGCGTGGTGTCGAGCACCACGATGATGGTGAACGGCCCGCACAGCGAAGACGCCGCGACGCTCTCCGACGGTCTCGCCATCGGGCTCCACCTGAACCTCGCGCGCTGGCCTGCGGTGAGTCGGCCGGGTCATGAGTTCGTCGAAAGCGAAGCCGCGACCCTCGAGCGCGCGTTCGTTCATGACGAGACCCTCGCGCAGCTCGACCGGTTGAAGGCGCTCGTCGGCCGTGAGGCCACGCACGTCGACGTGCACAAACACCTGCACCGGCACGCAGCGGTCCTCGACGGGCTGTGCGACGCGGCGACGTCGCGGGGGCTCGCCGTTCGGAGCATCGACGCGCCGATGCGAGCGACGTTGCGAGCCCGCGGCGTGCGGACCAACGACGTCTTCCTCGGCGACGCGGGCGCCACGGCGTGGTGGACGCCTTCGCAGTTCGCGCAGACGGTCAGCACGCTCCCGGCCGAAGGGCTCATCGAGCTGATGTGTCACCCCGGCTTCACTCCAAGCGTGGTCACCAGCAGCTATTCGGCGCAGCGAGAGATCGAGCTCGCGACCTTCTGCGCGCCCGAGGCCCGCGCGGTGCTCGCGGCGCAGGCCGTCACCTTCGAGGCGTGGCGCTAAGCGTGGACTTCATCGACGTCGACTGCGGTGGAGCGGTGATTCGCGTCGAGTCGACCCTCGCGGCGATGTCTCGCCCGCGCGTGCACCTGGGCGCGTTCGAGGTAGCCACGAGCCCGGCGCCCGAGCTCGTCATCGCGCGACACCAGACGCTCCCGGACACTGCGTTGGTGGCTGAAGGCCCGCTCGGCCGGTGCCGCTACCTGCTCGACGGCACGCGCTTCGACGTCGAGGTGCCCGACGGCATGTTCCAGGGAGAGCTCGTGCTCCGGCTGGCCTGGTACGTGGTCGCGACCCGGCGTGGCGGCATTCTCATTCACGCAGCCGGCGTGACGGACGGCGCGTCGGTGCTGGTGGCCTCGGGCAAGAGCGGCGACGGCAAGTCGACGTTGTCGAGGCTGTGCCGCTCGACGGAGCTCTCGCTGCTCACCGATGAGATCGTCCAGCTGTTCCCCGATGGAACCGCGGCGGGCACGCCGTTCCGCTCCGACGAGGACAACGTCGGGCAGCCAGGCCGCTTGCCGGTGAAGGCCTTCGTCGCGCTCGAGAAGGCGTCGGCGGAAGCGCTCGGTCCGCTCGCCCCGCTCGCCGCGGCCCAGCTGGCGTCGTCGCAGTGCTTCGATGGTGCAGTGTTCGCGCTGCCACGCGCCGAGGTGAACCGCCGGGTGTTGGCGTTTCTGTCGAACGTTCAGCTCGGCACGCTCGCCTTCAGACAAGACCCGGCGGTCGGCGACTTCGTGAAGGAGCTGTTGCGGCGAAGGTGATGGAAGTTACCCGAAGACGTCGCCCGGCTTCTTCGCGGTGACGAGCCGATGCGCGATGCGCTTGAGGGCTGACGCGTCTGCTTTCGCGATGCGAGCGCTCGCCGTCTTCGGGACCTTTCCGAAACGAGCGGCCCACTGGTCCTTCAGAGCACTGCGCAAGACCGCGAGCCCCGCCGCCTCGCCTTCTTTTCGACCGACTTTCTGACCTGCTTCTCGACCTTCTTTGAGACCAGCTTCGCGCCCCTTCTGGAGTCCTTCTTCACGCCCGCTGGCCCGAGCCTCCGCGCGCTCTTCCTCCAAACCGGCGTACGCGATGTCTTCGACGGTCACGACGCGCTTGTCTGGTTCCATCCAGAAGTACTTCCGCATCTTCTTCGCCTGCGCCTCGGTCATGTACACGGTCTTCCGAAGATACATGAGCGCCCGATGGTGGTCATCGGGGGCCTCCTGCCGGACCTGATGGACGACGTCGGCCCATTGCGGCACCTCGTCGAGGACCCGCTCTGCGCTCGATGACGACGCCAGCAGCCACAACGCGAGCCTGGTGAACGCGGGGCCCGGCCTGTGGCGCAGTTCTTCGGACGTCGTGTTGGCGAGGTCATCGAGCACGAACTCGAAGTTCGGAATCATCTCAGCGAAGAGCTGCCGCTGGCCGTCGTCGAGTTCGAGCACGTCATTGAAAGACGTCGGAGCACGCCACCCTCCCGGCACGTTCGACAACACCATCGGCACCAGCATCGGCAAGACCGTGCGACCGGGTTCCTGCGTCAGCACGCTCAGCCACACGTTCGTCATGTACCGAAGCAGTCGCCACGGCATCAGCGCGTCGCTCTTTCGCTGGTGCTCCAGCAGCACGTAGATGAAGGCCGGCCTGCCGTGCTGCGCGATACGAAAGGTGGCGTCGCTCTCACTGGCCCGCAGCGACTCGTCGATGAAGCGCGCGGTGAGCATGTCGACCCGACTGAAGTCGAGCGTGCGCACCACCGACCTCGGCAACACCACCTCCGCCTCGCACTTGAGCGCGTCGGGCCGGTTGAAAGCCGCGCGAAACAGGCCGTCGTGGTGCGACTGGTACTTCGAGCTGCGCTCCGGTTTCTTCGCCACGTGTGCTCCCCCGAAAACGGCAGGCGCGAAGGAACTGCTTCCCCCAAAGACAGCTCCTCCGCGCCATCACCTCGTCGAGCCCACCCATCCCCAACCGCTCCCGCCCGACGGGAACGAGACAGAGCAGGAACGATGCCGCGCCCGCCGCGACGTGCTTCTCAGGTGTTGTCGACTCGAGCGCAGAGACTGGAGTGTCCACGCCGTCCCGCTCTCACCGCGTGAGAGTCGAAGCCGCGAGACGACGGACGAATGAGACAACTGCGCGAACGCAGTTTCTCCCCCGCGGAGGATGCCCCTCTGCCGGGCGAGCCGGTGAGGCGACCAGGCCCCAACGGCCAGGGCAGTCAGGTCCACGGAGTGACATCGGGGCGCTGTCGATGCGAAGACACGCCGATGCCGGTCGAGTGGCTCAAGGGAGGCCTCAAGCTGTCGGGCTCGCCGCTCTGGTTCGACGCGCGCCGGAAGGCCGAGGTCAGCTTCGTCTCGCACGCCCACACCGACCACATCGCCCGCCACGCACGCGCCATCGGCACGCTCGAGACGCTGACACTGATGCAGCATCGGGTCGGAACCATCGAAGACGTCGTGCCGCTGAAATACGGCGAGCCCTTCTCACTCGGAGCGCTGACCCTCGAGCTCTTCCCGGCAGGGCACGTCCTGGGCGCGGCGCAGGTGCGCGTCACCAGGCCCGATGGGCATCGCATCGTCTACACCGGCGACTTCAGCTCCGAGGTCTTCCTCACCGCGTCTCGCGCCCAGGTCCCCGCGTGCGACACGCTCATCATGGAGTCGACGTTCGGCCACCCGAAGTACCGCTTCCCGCCTCGAGCGCAAGTCTACGACGAGGTCGCCGAGTGGTGCCGTCGTCACCTGAGGCAGGGCACGCGGCCGCTGCTGCTGGCCTACTCGCTGGGCAAGAGCCAGGAGTCGATTCAGCAGCTCGCCGCGCGGGGCCTTCGCGTCGCGGCGCACGAGTCCATTCACGCCATCTCGGCGCTCTACTCGTCGCTCGGCGTCCCGATTCAGGCGCGCAGGTTCGACGGCGCCTTCGAGGAGGGCGAGGTCGGCCTGTTTCCTCCCTTCAAGAAGCAGCGGCCCTTCGGCGTGGGGCCGACCGCGACTGCGGTGCTCACGGGCTGGGCGCTGGAGCCGTGGGGCGCGCGCCGATCGGGGGCCGACGTCGCCTTCCCCGTCTCGGACCACGCCGACTACCCGTCGCTCGTGGAGTTCGCGAAGGGCACTGGCGCACGCGAGGTCATCACGCTGTTCGGGTTTGCGGAGGAGCTGGCCGCCGGGCTCCGCAAAGAGGGACTGTTCGCGCGCGCGGTGACCGAGACGATGCAGCTCGACTTCTTCGGCGCGGCGTCACGAACGCAGCCGCGGCGGCAGGCCAGACGATCGTGAGAATGCCTACCCGCTCGATTTCATCTGACCTAAGGGCCGCGCAGTCGACGTGAAGGAGCTTTTCCATGGCCGAAACCGGAAAGTCGTTGCGGCACATGCTGCTGGGCACGCTCGAGTCCATCACCGTGACACGCGCGGAGCTCGACGGGCCTGACGGTATCTCGCTCGATGCCGAGCTCCTCGAGGCGGCTGGATTTCTCGAACACGAGAAGGTCGAGCTGCTCGACGTCACCAACGGCTCGCGGCTCTCCGCACCGGTGCGTGGAGCTGCACGCGGTTCGGGAGAAATGGCCGCGAGCGGCGCCGTCGCTCAGCTCGTCAGGCCAGGCGACGTGGTGACGCTGTCGGCCTTCGGGTGGATGAAGGAGAAGCAGGCGAAGAAGCACGCGCCGCTCGTCGTTCGGGTCGACGCACAGAATCGCCCGTCGAGGCCCGCCACTCCGGTGCCCGAGAAGCCCGCGAAAAAGAAGAAGACCCGCGCGGCCGATTAAATCCGGAAGCCCAGGAAGAGCCGAAGGCTGACGCCCGAGAGGCTCCAGCCCGAGTACTCTTCGCGCCACCGGAAATCGACGTTCGAGTTCGGCGGCGTCACCGTCACCACGTCTCGGTACGTGCCAGACGCATACTTCGCGGTGGCTTCACCCCCGACGAAGACGCGGTCGGTGAAAAAGTACGAGGCGCCTGCACCAAGGCCGATGCCTGGGCCCACGCCACTGCTGGTCGCGCTCACCGCCACGCCCTGATACTGGCCGGAGAAGCCCATCGACGAGACGACGAGCCCCGCGAAGACGACGCCGTACAGGTCGAGCTTCTGCAACGCGTTGCCCGGACTCGCAGGCAGCTCGAGGTGGTAGCTCACCCGCGCCTGAGGGAAGAAGTTGCGAATGCCGTACGAGCCATTGAGCACCGCGCCGATGACGAGACACACGGTGCCGCAGAAGCCGAAGTCGAGCCCTGCGCCGACGGCCAGCACGCCGGGCCCCAGCTTGATGATGCCGAGGTCTGCGTTGATGCCGAGGTTCACGTAGGCGAGCAGAATGTCTGTATCGACCGTGAAGCGGGCGTCGGCACGCAACGGCCCGAGCACCTTCGTGGTGTTGACGGGCACCTCGACGAAGGCAACATCGCTCTCGGCCGACGCCTTCTGCGCAAACGCCATCGACCCTGCGAGCATCAGTGCGAACGCGATCGTTCTCATTGGAAGCCTCCTGTGGGGGACGAGGGGACCTGCTCAGGCGGGCGCGGGCTCGCCCACAGCCGCCATCGCCTCGATGTGCGCGGTGGCTTCGGCGAGGTAGGCAAGGCGACGCATGCGCACTTCGTCGGGGAGCGCCGCGAAGCCTTCGAAGGCCTCCTTCAGCATGGCGCGGTTTCCGTTCGAGGCGATGTGCGCGAGGTCCTGTGAGGGCTCCTGCGAGTCGACCGCCTCTTCCCAGTTGTTGTCGGGAGCGAAGCCAGCCTCGAGCAGCGAGGTGAAGAGCTGCACTGCCGCAAGCCGAACTCGCAGCTCGCCCAGGTGCTCCAGGCCCTCGGCCGTGCCGCGCAGCTCGAGCATGGCGCCGGTGATGCGGGGGTCGACGTCACCCGTCGCGTCTTCGACTTCCATCGCGCGGCTCAGGTCGTTGGCGAGGGTCGCGAGCGCGGCGTCAGACGGCGTCGGCTCGACACCAACCTCGCGCATGTACATGACGGCGATCGCGCTGTCGTGCGCGCCCGTGGCGATGACCTCTTTCGCCTTCTCGATGGCCTGCATGTCGGGCACCGGACGGCGACCTTCGAGGCGCGTCTTCACGGCCTCGCGGTAGAGGTGCTCCAGGCTGATGCCGGGCGCCATGCGCACGGGCAGGGGCGGACGAAGGCCCGGAACGTCGAGCACCCAGGGCGGCGGGTTGGCGACGTGCTTGAGCCCGCGGAACAGCAGCGTGCCGGGCGGGTCGGTCGGGCGGAACGGCGGCAGGTCGCTGTCTTCGGGCAGCTGCGACTGGGCGGCCATCGCGGCAGCGCGCTGCTCACGCGTGAAGCTGGTGATGCCGACGGCGGGAGGCGGAGGAGGCGGCGGCGCCATCTCACCGTTGAGGCCGACGACGCGGTCCATGTCGCAGTCGTCGAACTCGAGCTCCTCGAGGCCCTTGGCGCCCGTGAAGTCGCAGCGCAGCAGCTTGAGCTTCTCGAAGGTCGCGCCCTCGAGGTTCGCCCCGCGGAAGTCGCAGTCCTGCAGGCGGCCGCCGTGGAAGTAGCTGTTCGTCAGATCAGCTTCCTTGAAGGTGACCTTCGACAGGTCGCACTTCTCCCACTCGGAGCCGATGAGCGTCAGGCCAGAGAGGTCGGCGTTCGCCGAGAAGAGCTGTGGAAACGTCGCCCCGGTATGGTCGAGCGCGACCTTCCCGTCCTTGCGGAGCTGGTTCCACTGCTTGCTGCCATTCTTCAGGAGGTCTTCGATGGTCGGCTGCTTGGGCATGACGGGCTCGCTTCTACATGGTCGCGCCCAACCGACGAATGGTTTTTCAACGGGTGATTGGGCGTCGACTCGGGCGCGCAGGGGCAATAGGACGCGACGTTCACGATGCTCGAGTTCCGCATCAGCGAGGACGACAACGGCCTGAGGCTGGACAAGTTCCTGCGGCGCACGCTGCCGAACATGCCGACCTCGCACGTCTTCAAGATGATTCGGGTGAAGAAGGTGCGCGTCAACGGCAAGCGCGCCAAGCCCGAGCAGCACCTCGCGAAGGACGACGTCATCACCATCCGGGGTGACGAGGCGGCGCTGCGGCAGGAGCGGGAGCACACCAAACCGCCTCCGCCGCCGGTCGACCTGAACGATCTCGTCGTGCTCCACGAAGACGACTGGCTGCTCATCATCGACAAGCCGTCAGGCATGGCGGTGCACACGGGGAGCGGCATCACCGGCGGCACGGTGGTCGACCTCGTGCGCGCCTATCTGGGCCCCAAGGCGACCCGCAACGGCTTCACCGCGAGCCCGGCGCACCGCATCGACCGCGACACCAGCGGCGTGCTGGTGGTGGCGAAGCGCCGGCCTGCGATGGTGCACTTCACCGAAGTCTTCACCAAACACCTCGCGAAGAAGCAGTACCTCGTGCTGGTGAAGGGGAAGCTGCAGCAGACCTCGGGCCTCATCGACCTGCCGCTCTCGGAGCACCAGCAGACCGCCGAGTCGCGCTCGCGCCGCGGCGTCAACATGCAGGAGGCCCGCACGCGCTACACCGTGCTGGCGCAGAACAGCCTGGTCGCCTTCGTCAGCTGCACCATTGAAACTGGCCGCACGCACCAGATTCGGCGACATTTCGCTGCCATCGGCCACCCGGTGGCGGGCGACCCGAAGCACGGCGATTTTCCGTTCAATCGCGACCTGAAAGCGAAGTGGGGGCTCACCCGGCTGTTCCTTCACTCGACCCGCCTCGAGTTCCCTCACCCCGAGGGGAAGCAGCGCATGGTGATTGCAGCACCTCTTCCTGGCGACCTCGCCGAGGTGCTGAAGCGGGCCGCTGTGGTGATTCCTGCCTCGGTCCAGGTGGCCGAAGCGCGGGCCGGTGCACACGCGGCGAAAGCCCCACGTGGCCCCGCGAGCAAAGCGACGGAGCCGGAAGACGACGAAGACGACGCTGACGAGTCGGAGGCCTGATGGGGAAGACGACGAACACGAAGGCGCCTCCGGAGCCGAGCGCGAAAGGAAAGCTGGTGCTGGTCGACGTCCCGAAGGCGCGGTGGTGGAAGATGCCGTTCAAGTTCCTCGGCTGGGTGGCGCTCACGGGCGCCACCGCAGCGGTGATGGGCTACGGCTTCGTGGTGTGGAAGTACTCCGACGGCTTGCCGAGCTTCCCGAAGCCCGAAGAATACCGGCCGCCGATCCTCTCCGAGGTCTACACGCAGGACGCGGTGCTCGCGGGTGAGTTCTACAACGAGCGGCGCAAGGTGGTGCCGTACGAGCGCATTCCCAAGCGCCTCGTGCAGGCCTTCATCGCCGCCGAAGACGCCGACTTCTTCGATCACTTCGGCATCGACGTGTTCGGCACCAGCCGCGCGGTGTTCAAGACGGTGATGAAGAAGGTGACCGGCGCCGGCAAGGTGCAGGGCGGCTCGACGCTGACGCAGCAGACCGCGAAGGCCGTGCTGATCTCGACTGAGGGCTACAAGGAGTCGACCGCCAAGACCATCAAGCGGAAGATCCGCGAGGCGCTGCTGGCCCGCCGACTCGAGAGCGAGCTCACCAAGGAGCAGATCCTCTACCTGTACCTGAACAACGTGTACCTCGGGCACCACAGCTACGGCGTGCAGTCGGCGGCCGAGAACTACTACCGCAAGGACGTGAAGGATCTGACGCTCGCCGAGATGGCGCTGCTCGCGGGCCTGCCGCAGGCGCCTTCGGCGTTCTCGCCCTTCACGCAGCCCGAGAAGGCCCGCAAGCGCCGCCAGTACGTGCTCGGGCAGATGCTGCAGAAGGGCATGATCACCAAGGTCGAGCACGACGAGGCCTCGAAGGACGAGGTCAGCGTGTTCGACGTCGAAGACGTCTTCCACGAGTTCGCGCCCTACTTCACCGAAGAGGTCCGCCGCGACGTCGTCACCCGCTACGGCAACCCGGCGCTGCTGAACGACGGCCTGAAGATCTTCACCACGATGGACTCGGAGAAGCAGCGCGCAGCCCAGGACTCGGTGCTGTGGGGTCTGCTCGCCGTCGACAAGCGCCAGGGCTTCCGCGGCACGCTGGGCAACCTCGCCACCGAGAAGGAGCGCGCCGCGTTCCTCGCGAAGGCCGACAAGGCCATGGGCACCGAGGTCATCACGCCGGGCCGCTCCTACGTCGCCCTCGTCTCGAGCCTCGAGAGCAACGGCGCGTCGGCCGAGGTGCTCATCGGGAAGCAGAAGGCCCGGCTACCAGCGCTCGGCCTGCGATGGGCGCGCACGCTCAACGCCGAGCAGTACTACCCCAACGTGCTGATCAACTCGGTGAAGGCCGCGCTCAAGGAGAACGACCTGATCATCGTGCGCGCGGTGGCCGACGTGAAGGGCCTCACTGACGACGGCGAGACGCGCAACGACGCGATGGCGAAAGACGTCGCGACCGATCTGCCGCTGGTGCGCCTCGAGCAGGAGCCCGAGCTCCAGTCGGCGCTCGCCAGCATCGACCCACAGCGCCAGTACCTGGTGGCGATGGTCGGCGGCTACGACTTCGACGCCAACGAGTTCAACCGCGCGTTCCAGGCGTGCCGGCAGCCCGGCTCGTCGTTCAAGCCCATCGTGTACGCGACGGCCTTCGAGAAGCTCGAGTGGACGCAGGGCACGGTGCTCGTCGACAGCCCCATCGTCTACGACGACCCCGAGAACCAGAACCGCTGGAAGCCCGCCAACTACGACGAGGACTTCAAGGGCGAGGTGCTCGTTCGTACCGCGCTGGTGAACTCGATGAACCTGCCGGCCATCAAGACCTTCATCGAGATCGCCCGCAAGCTGGGCGCCAAGAACGAGAAGGTCGGCATCGAGGCGTTCGCCGACTTCATTCGCACGCTGGGCATCTCGAACCACGCCGACACGAACGAAGACGGCGTCGTCGACTCTCCGGTGAACCACAACTATTCGACCGCGCTCGGCTCGACCTGCATGTTCCCGCTCGAGCTGGTCAACGTGTACGCGACCATCAACCGGCTCGGCGCGAAGAAGCCGACGTATTTCGTGAGGAAGATCGAAGACCGCTTCGGCCGCACCGTGGAAGATCACACCGCGTGGGACGACCCCTGGGCTTCGCTGCAAGACCGCGTCGCTGCCGGCTACGCACGCCTCGACGAGCCCGGAGAGCAGGTCTTCTCGCGTGAGACGGCCTTCCTCGTGACGGATCTCATGCGCGGCGTCGTTCGCGAAGGCACTGGCGCTGCCGCCTCGCGCCTCGGGAAGCCGGCCGCCGGCAAGACGGGCACCACCAACGACTCCTTCGACGCGTGGTTCACCGCCTTCACCCGCGACCTCGTGACGACGGCGTGGGTTGGGTACGACCTGAACAAACACCCGCTGGGCCGCTACGAGACCGGTGGCCGCGCCGCGTTGCCCATCTGGTTGGCCTACATGACGCGCGCGCTCCAGGGCCGGAACCAGCCCGAGTTCGATCCACCCGCGGGCCTCGACATCGTGCGCCGCCGCGTCGACAAGAAGACCGGCAAGCTCGCGAATGGCAAAGGCACCGTCGACCTCTGGTTCAAGCGGGGCACCGAGCCTGAAGACTCCGAACCCGAGGCGGGCGCCATGGGGAGCGAGCAGTTCATGATGACGCCGTAGCCCTGAGTCAGCTGCGCCTCAGCGAGTGTCGGTGACCCGGGAGAGAGAGCGCGCTCTCCTCTGGAGCGAGCCTGCACGTGACTTGCACAGGCCAACGCCATGCTCGCCGACCGCTTCACGAACCCGAACTATGGGAAGGGCACCCACACCATCGAAGACGATGGACGTTCGGTCGAAGACGAAGAGACGCGGGTGAAGGAGTGGCTCGAAGGCTTCCTCGCGAGGCCGACGGTCGAGCTGCCTCGCCTGCCGACGGTGGCCACCGAGATCCTCGACCTCTCGCGACGGCCGAACGCGCGCATCGAGGAGATCGCCTCGCTCATCGAGCGGGAACCCATGCTCGCGGCGAAGGTGCTCAAGCTGGCGAACTCGGTGCTGTACGGCGCGCCGGTCGCGGTCGCCACGCTCAAGCAGGCGCTCATTCGGCTCGGCCTGTCGGTCGCGCGCGACGTGGTGATGGAAGCGGCGATGCAGATGACCGTCATTCGCGCCGAGGGCTTCAACGACACGCTCGAGGTGATTCGCCGGCACTCCACGGCGGTGGCGTGGGTGAGCCGCTTCATCGCGCGCAACACGTCGATCGACGCCGAGAACTCGTTCCTCGTGGGGCTGCTGCACGACCTTGGCTTGTCCGTCGGGCTCATCGCGCTCGCCGAGTGGCTCAAGAAGAACAAGAAACCCGTGCGGCTGCGGCCAGAGCACTGGCTGGCCGTGGAGCGATTGCACCCGCAGGTCGGCGCGCAGTTGCTCGAGTCGTGGAAGCTGCCACCCGCGCTGGTGCTCGTGGTGCGCCACCACCATCAGCTGATCATCGGCGGCCACCCGCACCCGTCAGTCGCCATTCACCTCATCGCCGAGCACATCGCCGCGAAGGCTGGCTGGGGTATCGAGCCCACCGTCTTCCACACTGCCGATGACATTCCCGTGGTGTCGGGCCTCACGTTGGTGACGGACCACGAGCGCGACCGCGCGTTGGATGCCGCCAACCTGACGATGCGCCACTACGAGCAGTTCGTGAAAGACACGCAGCCGCTGCTCGACACGCTCTCGGGGCAGTTCAAGAAGAAGGCGGCGTAGTCAGAAGGAAACTCGTCGAAGCCCTTCGCAGGTGGTCCACTCCCCTCGCGCCGCGCTGTTGCGGCCGTGAAGGAGCTGACCTCTCGTGTTGACGCTCGTGCTGGCCTTGTCACTCACCGTCGAGCCCGTCGCACCACCCGCCGATGGAGGCACGGCCGCGTTCGGGGAGGAAGCTGCTGCGGCCGACGCGACGCCAGTGCTCGCCGAGCTGCCACCGGATTCAGCTGAGGCGCTGTCGCGTCGCCGCGTGAACTCACTGCTGTTCGGCGCCAGCACCATCGTCCTCGGCGCTGGAGCCGCGCTGGGCTCGTGGTTCGACCGCGAGGGCCTCTTCGGCCGAATCGCTGCCGTCTCAGCTGGAGTCATCGGGCTCGGCCTGCTCGCGGCTGGCGTCGGAGGGGTCATCACGCGACTCATCAACGACGCCAGACCGATCCCCGCTGACCCGATCGAAGCAGGCGTTCAGGCCGTGGGCTCGGCGATCGCGCAGGCCATGGTCGCGCTCATCGCTGGCGTCGCAGGCATGGTGGCGGGTGGGCTGATCGCGGGCTTCACCACCACGCCGCCGGGAACCCAGCGTGGAGTTGTTGGAATCATCGGTGGCTCTCTGATGGCGGTGACGGGAACGACCGTGATGATCGCCACGTGGTAGCGGCGAAGCCATGAACGTCTCCGACAGGGTCGTCGCCGTCACGGGCATCGGTGGGTTCATCGGCCTTCGTCTCGCCGAGGTGTTCCGCGACGCTGGAGCGACGGTGCGAGGGCTCGAGCTGCCCGGGGTTGCCAGTACGCGCGCGCGGGGAGCCGGCTTCGAGGTGCTCGAGGGCGACGTGACGAACGCCGCGAGCGCGAGAGATTCGGTGCGCGGCGCCGACGTCGTGCTGCACACTGCGGCCATCGTCGGAGAAGGCGGCGACCTCGAGGTCTACCGGCGCGTGAACGTCGGTGGCGTGGTGACGATGGCCGAGGCCGCGCGCGCAGCAGGCGTTCGGCGCTTCGTGCACCTGTCGTCGGTGATGGTGCATGGCTTCACGTTTCCGGACCGCGTCACGGAGGACGGCCCGCTCCGGGGTGAAGGCAACGCGTACTGCCAGACGAAGATCGAAAGCGAAGCAGCGCTGCGCCCGCTCGAGGCTCCCGGCTCGTTCGACGTCACCATCATCAGGCCCGGCGACGTGTACGGCCCCGGCTCGGTGCCGTGGGTGGTGCGTCCCCTGGAGCTGATGAAGCGAGGGCTCTTCGCGCTCCCGGACGGTGGTCGCGGCGTCATCAACCACGTGCACGTCGACAGCCTCGTGCACGGCATTCGCCTCGCGGTGGAGCAGGATGCCTCGGGGGTCTTCACCCTCTCTGACGGCGTGGCGACGAGCTGCCGCGAGTACTTCGGGTTCCTCGCGCGCATGGCTGGTGTGTCGATGCGCTCCTTCCCGTCGTGGGCGTTGCTCGGTGCGTTCTCCGTCATCGCGCCGGCGTTCGAGGCGTTTGGCAAGGAGCCACCCGCGCGGGCCGATGCGGTGCGCTACCTGCTGCGGCCACACGCATATTCCATCGAGAAGGCCCGCCGAGTGCTCGGGTACGCACCACAGGTGACGCTCGTCGACGGCATGGCGCAGGTCGAGGCGTGGGCGAAAGAACGCGCGCTCCTCTGACGTGCGGACGGCTCACCGGGAAAACGCGCGCTGGGTGAAGAAGCGGACCCGCAAGGTGATGCCGACCTGCTCCGCCGCGTAGCCATCTCCGGCCGCGCTCTGGTCTTCACGCATCGCGAAGACAGCCGAGAACCCGAGTGGCACCGACAGGAACGGCGAGAACCCGCCCTTGCCGCCGTGCCCAGACAGGAACACCTCGGAGCAGCTCGAATCGACCTCGGCCTGCATCGGGTCCGGGGAGGTGAACGCGCGGTAGCACCAGCGCCACGTGTTGAGGCCGTAGGCGCCTCCCTCCTGCGGGGTCGAGCGCAGCAGCACCGAGGGAGCGACCTGCAACGCGCGCTGTTCCTCCACGGCCGCCTTCGACAACAGCCTCGGCGCTTCCAGCCCACGACCATCATGCGCGATGGCTTTGACGAACACGGCGTAGTCGGCGACCGACGTATCGATGCTGCCCGCGAGGTTGACGCGCGACTTGTAGAGCATCGTCACGTTCAGCGGCGCTCGCACGAGGCGCCCGAACAGCGACTCGAACGACGAGCCCGTCCACTTCTCGAGCACCGCGCCAACGACCGCGTGATGGGCGTCGCCGTACTTGTAGGTGCTCCCCGGTGGGTGGCCGTTGCGATTCGAATTGCCAGCTGCAGGGTCGGCGAGGAACGCGGCCGCAGAGTCCGTCAGGATCTGACACGCACAGGCCTGCAGCGTCTGCGATCGATCGGTGCTGCACGCGTGCGACGCCATCAAGCCATCGGTGAAGCTCAAGAGCTGGCGCAGCGTGAGGTCGCGGTACGGACCGGTCATGGCACCGGCACAGCCCAGCGAGGGCACGACCCGCTCATCGAGCCCCGCGGCCACCGACGGCACCCTGCCCTGCTTCACGCGCTCATCGACGAGCGCGAGCGCGACCGTCGACGTCACCCACTTGGTCGACGAAGCCACGCCCGTGATGAGCGTCGGCGTGAACGCCGGGCTCCCCGCGGGACAGACGCCGGGCGTCACGCATCGCCCGAAGGAGCGCTCGAAGACGAGGCGGTCGTCGCGGTCGAAGACCTGCATCGCGTAGCCGTTGATGAGCCGCTGCGCCTCGACCTGGGTGAGGTAGGCGGACAGCTCCGAGAAGTCCGGCGCCCCGCCGTCGGGAGCGCCCGCGTCGACGATGACGGGACCCGCGTCGGTGGTGGACTCGAGCGGCTCGTCCCCTCCAGGACCGCCACAACCGAGCAGAACGACGAGCACGAGGGCCGCAGACGAGCGCATGCGGAGGGAACCCGGCCCGACGCGAAGAGTTGCGAACCAGGTGCATCGCTCGCTACGAGAGTTTGACTCTCCAACCGGCGAGGGCGCGACCCTCTGCAACTGACGACGAACCGGTTCCTTGCGATGGTCCCTTCCCCCGCTCGGCGCCCCTCGAGCCCCCGCAATCAGGAGCACCGAAGTGATCTCTTTCACGCTCAACGGCAAGAAGACCGAGCTCGACGTACCGCCCCAGATGCCGTTGCTGTGGGTGATTCGCGACGTCGTGAAGCTCACCGGCACGAAGTTCGGCTGCGGCATGGCGCTGTGCGGCGCGTGCACCGTGCACCTCGACGGCGTGGCGATGCGCTCGTGCATCACGCCGATCTCGGCGGTCGAAGGAAAGAACGTCACCACCATCGAAGGGCTCGCGCCGAAAGAAGCGCCTCACCCGTGCCAGCGCGCGTGGAGCGAGCTGTCGGTGCCGCAGTGCGGGTACTGCCAGTCGGGGCAGATCATGAGCGCCGCGGCGCTGTTGGCGACCAAGCCCGAGCCGACTGACGAAGACATCGACAGCGCCATGAGCGGCAACCTCTGCCGCTGCGGCACCTACCCCCGCATTCGCGCGGCCATTCACCAGGCGGCTGCGCTGTCGAAGAAGGGCGGCACGCCGTGAATCGACGAACGCTCCTCAAGGCAGGCGCCGCGGCCGGCGGAGGGCTGCTCGTCGGCGTCTGGCTGCTCGGACGTGAGAGCGGTGCTGGCAGCGCCGAGCTGTTCGCGCCCAACGCCTTCATTCGTATTCCGAAGACGGGACCGATCCGTGTCGTCGTGGGGCGCGTCGAGATGGGCCAGGGCACGGCCACGTCGACCGCGATGCTCATCGCCGAAGAGCTCGAGGTGGACCCGTCGACGCTCGAGATCGAACTCGCCGGTGCGGACCGCGCGTACGACAACTCGAAGATGAACTTTCAGCTCACTGGAGGCAGCACGAGCGTGGCCTCGGGCTGGGAGCCGCTCCGTCAGGCAGGCGCCTCGGCGCGCGAGATGTTGAAGGAGACCGCTGCGCTCCGGTGGAACGTGCCGAGGACCGAGCTGACCGCGAAGCATGGCGTCGTCACGCACGCCTCGGGCAAGTCGGCGACGTATGGCGAGCTCGCCGGTGACGCGACGAAGGTCACCATTCGTACGCCGGACCTGAAGACGAAGGACTTCACCGTCATCGGCAAGCCGATGCAGCGGCTCGACGCAGTCTCGAAGACGAACGGCTCCGCGACCTTCGGCATCGACGTGCAGGTGCCAGGCGCGCTGGTGGCCGTCATCGTGCGGTGCCCCGTGCACACCGGAACCGTGAAGTCCTTCGATGGGAGCGCAGCCCTCGCGATGCCCGGCGTCAAACACGTCGTCAAAGTGCCCCAGGGCGTGGCCGTCGTCGCCGAGACGTACTGGCACGCGCGGCAAGGAGCCACCGT
>JAUXRI010000097.1 GCA_030681895.1 Myxococcales bacterium
AGTCGGCACGCACTGTCCCGGCGAGCCAGGAAACCTGCCTGAGGGTGCGGTGACTTCACGAGAGTCACCGTGTGGCCTTCTCTCTTCGCGGAAGAGAGCAGAGGGCGC
Source organism: Myxococcales bacterium (assembly GCA_030681895.1). GTDB lineage: Bacteria > Myxococcota > Myxococcia > Myxococcales > Myxococcaceae > Xiheimicrobium. The sequence continues at coordinate 109 of JAUXRI010000097.1, forward strand.
TGCATGCGGTGGTTCGTCGTCGCCAGCGTGGCCATGTGGAGCGCCTCCGCGCTCAGTCCGCTCAAGGGACCGTTCGTCATTTGCTCGGAGTCTTCGAGTGGCCCGACCCTCAGCCGGAATGGGGCCGCGTCGTTCCAGCTCCGGTCTTCTTGATGATCCGGCGGTACCGCGCCTCGAGCAGGGACAGCACGCCGTAGGCGATGGTGCCGCAGGCCACCACCCCCAGCAGCCAGGCCCCGTACGGCTGCGCCCCGAGCACCCGCAGGGCCTCGCCCATGTCCTTCACCTCGCGGGCGCTCACGTAGAACGCGGCCCGCATCAGGAACCACCCGACGATGAGAAACGTGACGCCCCGCGCTGCGAGGCCGAAGCGTCCGACGCGCCGCGCCCACCTCTGCGCGCGCGGGCTCATTCGACCCAGCTGGAGGTCCTCCTCGAACTTCACCGTCCACGCGCGGTAGAACTGGTTGACCCCGACGCCCATGACGATCGCCCCGGCGATGCCGACCGCCCAGGCGCCCAGGGGCTCGCTGAGGGCCCGCGCCACCCAGGTGCGCAGGGAGCCGGCTTCCCCCAGGACGGCGATGCCACCCGCGGTCAGGGCCAACCCGAAGTGAATGAGCGCGCTGACGAGCTCGCCCAGCCGCATCGCCCACCCCTTGAGCCCGGAGCCGTGCTCGTCCAGGTCTCCGATGGCCTGCGCCACGCGCCACACCACGTAGGCGGCCAGCCCCAGGGCGAGGACCAGCAGCAGCACGCCCCCCGCGTAGAAGCGGCCCACCTCGGCGACGGCGCCGTGGAGGTCGGTGGTGCGACCGCCCAGCCCAACCGCCACCCCCACCGCCGTGAGGCCCACCACGATGTAGAGCGCGCCGCGGGCCACCAGCCCGACGCGGGCGATCGGTTCGATGAGGGCCATGGGCCATTCTAGCAGGGTGCTGAAACAGGCCGACCGTCTGCATTAGCCCGGCGCGCCCATCTGACCTGCAGAACCGGCGAGCCGGGGTACAAGCGCACCCTCGTGGATCCCATCCTTGCCGGCATCATCGCGCTGCGTCCGCTTCGTGAGCCCGCCACTGCGTCAGGCCGGGCCGCGCGCCAGGCCCTCGCGTCTGGAGACCACGACACCCCCTTCGAGTGGGTCCTCGAGGCGCAGCAGGCGATGGGCTGGGCCTCGCACCCCTCCGACTTCATGCCGCTCGCGGTGGCCGTGTCGAACAGGGCGATCAACGAGGCCAACGACGAGCTGACGTGGTTCCGGCTTCTTCGTCTGCCCTGCCTGGAGGCAGCCTTCGAGGGCTACGCGCTGGCCGCTGCGCTCACCGGCCTCGAAGGAAAGAACGCTGGCAAGGCTTTCACGCGCGCCGCCGACTCGAGCAAGTTCTTGAAGACCGCCGCTCGGGCCGGAGAGAAGTTGAAGCAGGGCCCCGTCGCTGCGCTGGGCTCGGAGTTGGTCGCGCATTGGACCCAGGGCGTGCCTGAAGCGGCGCAAGAAGACGCTCGAGCAGCGGTGTGGAACGCGCTCGCCGCCGGCATGCTGCTGCACCAGTACGAGCATGGCTCGAAGCACCCGGCGCTCGCCGCGCTCAAGGCCGAAAAGCGCGCCAAGGCTGCACCCGCGCCAGCGCAGATCGCGCCCGAGGCTCCGAAGCTGATTGACGCGATCCTGGGTGCGCCTGCCGACGACGGGCCGCGGCTCGTCTACGCCGACTGGCTCACGCAGCACGGCGACCCCCGCGGCGAGTTCATTCAGCTGCAGTGCACGCTCGGGCGAACGATCTTCGGCTCGCTCCACGGCGTCTCGAAGACGGGGAAGAGGCCGGCCGAGGTCAAGGCGCTGAAGCTGCGTGAACTGGAGTTGCTCGAGAAGCACGAGAGGCAGTGGCTCGAGGGCCTCCGCTTCTTTCGCGAGTGGCAATGGCACCGGGGCTTCATCAACTCGATCACCGGAAAGGCCGCTGACTTTCTGCAAGGCGCAGCGCCGCTCTCCCGCGTGCCGCTCGAGGCTGCGGAGCTGACCGGCTACGTGCCGGGGTTGAGGGCTGCCATGGCCGCTACGCAACCCCACCCCACGCTGCGGGCCCTCGATTTCAGCCTGAACCGGATCACCGCGAAGACCGCCGGAGTGCTCTCTTCGCCGTTCTTCTCCCTGCTCAGACAGCTCAGCGTCAGGGGAAATGACTTCTCAGACCCGGCGTCGATTCGTTCGCTCGCGACCGTCACGCGGCTCGAGCGCTTGAGTCTGAGCGCGACTGATCTCGGTCCAGCAGGGCTCGAGGCCCTCGCTGCCGCGCCGTTCTTCCCCCAGCTCACGCACCTGGTCCTTGGCATGAACGTGCGGCTCGACGCGTCAGTGGTCGAGTTGCTCGCGGGGGCGCGCAAACTCGAGTGGCTCGATCTCTCCAGGCTGAACCTGGATGATCGCGCTGCCGAGGCGTTGCTCGCGCGAAACTTCCGCTACCTCGACGTCTCGGGGCCGCGCATCTCCAAGCGGATGCAGGCCGAGCTCGCGCGCCGCTATCCTGAGCGTCCGAGCTTCGCCTTCTGATGACGAGGGCGCAGTAAGGACGGCCGCCTCTACGGCACGGTGATGGTCCGCAAGCCCTTCGCCTGAGTCAGAGCTGTGGAGGCCTCGTGAGCGTCACCTGCGCTCCCACGGCGGGGAGCGTCAGTGGCCCAAGCCGCCCCTCACGCCACTGCGCGAAGGTGAAGCCACCTCCCTGCGGATCCTCGTCGAACTGAAGGCCCAGCCGGCTGGGCAGGCCCCGGTCCAGCGCGAGGACCTCGACGGTGAGCCCATCGAGCTTCACGGTCGTCCCCACCTGCAGGGGCAGGGCAGGGCTGCGCATGAGCCGCTCGAACGTCGTCTCGAGCATGCGACCGTCGATGACCTCGAGTTCGATGGTGTCTGTCGCGGTGCGCGTCAGCTGGTGGTCGTACGGGGCGTAGGACAGCGTCAGCCACGCGCGCGCGGCGGGCTTCCCGTACCAGGCGCGCGCCGGTGACACATAGAACCCGGTCACCGGCTCGGGCGCCGCGAACACCACGACACGGCCCTGGAGCGCTGCATCGGAGAGCTCCGTCTGCATCACCGAGGCGAAGTGGAGCCGCTCGAAGGTGGCGAAGATCAGGTACGCGCCGCCCCAGCCCACCACCGAGAGGACGACGTTGGTGACGAGCAGCAGCCCGGCCGCGAAGCGCACGGCGCGCGGACGAAGGCGGTCGAACCCATGGCGCAGCACGACGGCCACCAGCGCCGCTCCGCCGATGGACGGCATCAACAGCAGCCGGTTCGAGGGGTGGGTCGCCACCACCGGCACCAGCGAGAGCGCCGCGCCCAGCGTCAGCCACCGCAGGCCCCGGCGCTCCTGCTCGCCGAGCGCCGGCCACAGGGCGCGCGTCACCCACCCCATCATCGCCAGCGCGGCCAGGCCGTTTCCAACCAGCGCGGGCCGCGCCGCGGGGAAGAAGGCCGCCGCCTCGGCAAACTGGGCGAGGAACTGGGCGCCGATGAGCGTCAGCGTTCGCTCGGGAGCATTGGCCAGGAAGGCGAGCGGCTCGCCCAGCGGGTCGTTGTACATGCCCGAGCCCGACGTGCCCGCGTCCACCGCGCGGGTGACGACGACGTACGCCAGGCCAACCACCGCCGACGGGAGCAGCGCGCGGGCGCGAGCTCCCCACGAGCCAGGGCCGATCGTCAGCTCGTACGCGGCCAGGTACGCCAGCGCGCCGAGCGCCGCTTCTCCACCGGCGAGCCCGGTCGCGGAGCCCAGCAGAGAGAGAGGAAGGCCGGGCCACCAGCCGTGCTCACGCCAGCGGGTGTGGGCCAGCACGCCGAGCAGGGCCGGGACCGTGGCCACCAGCGCGTTGCGGTTCGCGAGCCACCCCACGGGCATCCAGTGCGCGTCGTCGAAGGCGAACAGCACCGCGGCGAGCGCGGCGACCAGCGAGGCTGCTCCGAGCGCGCGTCGCAGCAGGGCAGTCACCGCCGCGACCAGGCCGAGGTACCAGAGCAGCGAGTGGAGGTGATGCCAGAAGAACGCTCGGCCAAAGGCGAGGTGCTCCAGGTTCGCCAGCACGGCGGTCAACGGCCGGAAGAAGTGCAGGCGCAGCGTCGGCGAGGTCCACCAGGGGAAGGGTCCGTGCTCGATGAGCGGCCGCAGGTGCTGGGCGTCGCCCGACGCGAAAGCGAAGAGGTCGAGCCGGCTGCCGGGGACCGTGGTCGCTCCTTCGACGAGCAACTGCAGGAAGTAGTCGTCCATGAACAGCCCGCGGACGAGGAAGGGCGCGGACACCGCGAAAGCGACGATGAGCGCGACGCGTCCGGCCCGGGGCCCCATCACCAGCGCGCGCCAGCCGGTCGGTTCGGGGCCCACGGGCTCGAATGTGGGCCAACGTCGATGTGAGCGCAACGACTGAACACGAAGGGGAACATCGGGCGATTGCGGGTATGAATAGCGGTCACCTCTCGAGCATTGCGTCCAGTGATGCCCACGCGCCTCGCCCTCGCCCTCGCCCTCGCAATCGCGCTCGCCTCCACGGCGAGCGCGGCCGAGCCGTGCTGGCGAAGTGAGGCGCGAACCCCTGGACAGGCGGTCGCCGGAGGTCGCGGCGTAAGCTACGGCTCGTACTCGTCGAGCGGCACGAACTCGACCCCGACGAAGTTCTCGGCTGCCATCTCCCCGGCCAGCCGCTTCTCCACAAAGAGAGGGAGCCGGAACCCCGCCAGACGGAAGACCTTCCGGCCCGCAGCGATTCGCTTCGGGTCGAGAACCAGGCGCTCCACCTTGTCGATCTCCGCCTTGAGGATTCGGCTGTAGCGGGGCTTGCTGGCCGCCGCGTCCAGCGCGTCCAGCGGGTCAACCGCATGGACGATGGAGTACTCGGCGCTGGCCACCTTGCCCTTGTGGTCGGCCACCACCACGGGCAGAAACTCCACGCGCTCGAGCATGCGGGCCTCGAGGAAGTCGACCAGGCGCCTGGAGCACACCTTGAGCCGGTCGCTGTTGGGAAGGTCGTCGGCGAGCCCGGTCTGCTTCCTGTGCCGCTGGCTCATCGGGAACCGGGCATTCAAAGGAAACGCCTTGCCGAAGGCGACGCCGCGCCGCAGGTCGCGCTCCCGGCCCACGTTCTCGATGCTGTCGAGCTTGCACACGTTGTCGACGGGCACCGTCTCCCAGATCACGAACTCCATCGTCGGCTTCTCCCCGCGACCTCCGAGTGCTTATTGGGGCTTCACCAGCGCGTGCCGCTTCTTCCCGGCAGACAGCTTCAATGCGTCGCCCTTCAGGTCCGCCAGCGTCACCACCCGCTTCACGAAGAAGAAGAACAAAGCAGGAAACGGGGCGAAGGGTCGAGTGCCGAGCCAGCGGGCATGGACGCCACGAGCCCGGCCGATCGAGCCGTGGTCTCGAAGGCCATCGACGCCGCCTTCGACGCGGGCGTACTGACGGCGAAGGACCTGTTGCCGGTCGAGCAAGGTGGCTTGCTGTGCGCCTACAACCCGCCGGGCGATCACGCGGGCCTCGCGGCGATCATCGCGGCCACCCATGATCCCGCTTTGATCACCGCCTACGCCAACGGCGAAGTGGCGTTGATGACGGCCTACCCGGACTACCAGGCCACTGCCTCGCGCGCGGCGACCATCGCCACGGCGCTCGCGAGCCTGCCCCCTGCCGAGCTGCAGAAGTACCTCAAGGCACACCCCGACCAGGCCAGCTGGGTGATCGACCACATCAATGACCCGGCCGCCTCCGGTTCCGACATGAGTGGAGGTACGGCACTCGCCGCGCTGCTCAAGACCGTCGACAAAATCAAGCCGCCGACCAGGGAATCGATCGGGCTGTTCGAAGCGTCGCTGCCGATGCTGGGGAAGAGCAAGGCCGCGCGCGAGGCGGCCGCCCAGTTCTTCATCGATCACAAGAACGTCCTCTTGTCTGATGGGCCGCTCGGATACATCTCGAAGAACGGTGCGATCTCCGTCGGGAAGCAAGCGGTGCTCGCGGAGCTGTTCGCCAACACGCTGTTCTCGAAGCCGAAGCCGGCGAACGCTGGCGCCTTGCGCGACTCGGTCAGCGCGACGCTGGAGTCGCTCAGCGACAGCCTCAACGCGAACGGGGACGACGAACCCAGCGTCGCAATGAAAGAGTTGGCCCGCACGCTCGGCAGCCTGGTCGGAACGCTCGAGTCTGGCTTTCAGGTCGCGGTCGATCGCCTCGAGGCCAGGAACGACGCGATTGACGGGGCGGTTGATCTTTTCACCAGCCTCGCGGGCGTGATCCCCGACCTGCCGTTTCCGGGTGGCGGCTTGATCAAAGATGCGACGGTGGATCAGATCGCCAAGTGGCTCAAGAACGGGCTGCATGAAGAGGCAGCGGACCCCAGCGAGGCGATCCCGTTTCACGTCTTGTTTGGCGGCACGCTCGAGAATGGCGATCTGGCGACCAACTACGACGCCGCGCGCGTCGAGGCGTACATCAATTCGCACCTGGGGCTGGCGTAAGCACTGGACTGACGAACGCGAGCGGGCGTTCTCAGCCGCACGCGCGACGGCACTCGTTCACACACTTCGACTTATTCTTCGCAGTCACGGTCCTTGCGAGCCTCCCCTGAATGACGCGAACCATGTCGATGGAGTCGCCGTCCGGTCGGTCGTGCTCCCTGCGTGCGCGAACAGAGTCCTCGCAGCCCGGCTGGAGCGCGCGCACGGCGTCGGCGACCGGTGGGATCTGGATGGAAAGCTGAAAGCGGGGGCGTCGTCGAGCGGCCTCCCTGGGCGTGCTTGCGACCGCCGCCGATCGCACCGCGAAGTTCCCCTGCCGCCCGCTGAGTCATTGCATCGGGTGGTCGACCCACGGGTTGCCCAGCTGAACGCAGGCGGCGCGGGTCGGAGCGGTCATCGTCATTCGCCACGCGTCGAAGTACGCCGTCAGATCCCGCTGCGCCGTCTCGCACGCCAGACGCATGAAGACGTCGGCCTTCTCGGCCTCAGGAATGGGCGCGGTACGGGAGTAGTATCGGTCTCGCCAGAGGGTCGTGAAGAAGTCCCAACCGAAGCGCTCTTGAAGCAACAGATACATCTCGAGCCCGTCCCAGGGTCCCCAGGTCGCGGGCGTCAGCGTGCCGGCCCGATAGTCGGTGCGCGTCTGTTGGCGGCGGGCGGACGTGACCATCGTGTGGCCCATTGGCCCCGTCAGTCCGATGCGCTGCAGCGAGATGACGCTGAAGAGGTTGACCGAGCTCTCGACGGTGTTGGGAAAGACGAACGGCGACCACTGGTGATTGTGGCCGATCTCGTGGAACGGGCCCCACGCTCGGCCGCTGCGAATGTGCGCCTCCGAGAGGATCGCGTTGAGTGCGTCGACGTCGAGGCCTCCCATCATCGGGTACCCCGAGTGCATGTAGCCGGCGGAGATCTGCCGATCGAGGGCGAACCGTTCGGGTCGAGGTCGCGTCCGCGGAATGGCCGCGAGATCCGCTTGGGCATCGAGGACCGAATCCCACAGCTGCATCAACGACTCGGGGTTTGCGATGCGCGACGCCTCACTGCGAGGCACGGTGATGATCAGCGAGGCAGTGGCCAGCTCGATCCACGGGGCGCCGCTGCCGCTCATGCGCTGCGCCCAGGTGGCGCCGGTGCCAGGCGCGAAGATGGCCATCTCGACGCCCCCCTCCACTTCAGCGGTGAAGGGTCCCAGGGTGCTCCCAGGATCCACCGTCAGATACACGGGCCCGCCGAAGCCGCTGGCGATGACGGTGTCGGTCGTTCGAAGGCTCTCGGTTCGAACGAGCTCGGGCATTCGCTGCCAGCTGGAGAGGTTCCACAGCCGATCCGTGTGCGCTCCGATTTGCACCGAGATTCGTCCGCTCGTGTGCGTCGGTGGAATGCGGACACGAATCGGAGCCCCGGGCGCGGCGTACAGGCCGGTGGGGTACCAGCGCGGCGCGCCGGGGCTCGAGGGCCCGAAATTGCGATCTCTCCCAGCGTACGTGCCTGACAACGTGAGGGTCGTGCGCACCGTCGGTGTCCCCGGCGTCACCAGGCCCGGAAAGTCGGCTGCCGCGGGGTGGGGCCGTGTCTCGTCAGCGGGCGACGCGAGCGCCAATCGACACTCCACCGCGATCGCCAGGCTGCCCAGTGGGTTGGTGGCCACGTTCAGCGGCCTCGCCTGGGTGGGCGGCGGTTGCGCGACCTTCGACGCAAACGCCGTGGCACGCCAGAACAGCGCCTGATAGTTGCCGGGCGACAGGGCGCTGATCGCTTGCCGTGCGGTTCGCGACGCGAGCGCGAGGTCCACTGGCGAGAGCATCGGCGTTCCCGTGATGTGATTGGTCAATGCGTCCAGCGCGTCGCCCGCCCGGTACAAGTCCGAGAGCCCGGCCCGAATCGAGGTCGGGCCGTCGCTGTACGTGGGGAGAATGACGATGCCCGCGGAGCGCAGGAGCCGATTGGGGCCATAGTTCGCCACCGCGTCGCCTTCGCTGTCATTGAAGGACCACGATTGCCCAGCGACGAAGAGCCCTTTGCCACTCTCGACGAACGCACGGAGCGCGGTGACGTCGTCATCGGACAATCGCGACGAGCCGTGCATCACCAGCACGTCGTACGCGGACAGTGCGGGCAGGGTGTCGACCGCCGTGTTGGTCAGGCCGGCTTGCGCCAACTGGTTGGCGACCTGGGCGTAGCCGAGCACGACGATCCGGGGAGCGGCCACCGGAGAGACCCAGCCCACGACTCGGCTGGTGAACGCCACGTCGGCGGCGGCCAGCCCATTGTGGGAGGCGACGACGACCTTCCCCGAACCCAGGCGCAACGACGCCACGTGCACACCATCGTTCGTTGGGTTCGTTCCCAACGGGCACGCGGTCGCGCTCAACAACGCCAACGTCGAAGGCGTCGCGCCGGGCGTCGCCAGGACGGTCGGGGTGGGGGCGAGCGCTTGCATGTCAGCGCTGCAGTCGTAGACGCACCGCGGAGGTGACGCGCGACGGTTCTCACAGCGCACCACCGCCGGGTTCCCGCAGCCGCCGTTGTCAGTCTCGCACTCGTTCACGTCGACGCACGCCCCCAACTCCGCACGCTCTCCTCGCTCGCAGAGAAGTGGTCCGGCGTCCGGTTCACCGCCGTCAGGAAGGACGCCTGAATCGCGGTCGAAGAGCACGCCGCCATCGATGCGGGGGCCATCGCGTTGCGCCTCGAATCGCGACGCCGGCGGAGTGCACGCAACGGCGAGCGCCACCGCCACACTCGAGAGGGACCCGGAACGAAAGAAGTTCACTGTCACGTGAGGCTACTCTCCACCGTCATCGAGCCATAGCGTACGGGGCACACCGACGCTCCAAAGTGACACGCAGCGCGAGGCCCGTGCTCGTTCAAGCAAACAGATCTCTTGTCGGCGTCGCAATACGCGCACCGCTCGAGGCCAGCAGTGCCTCCCGCGCTCAGCGGCGCGAGGCATCGTCTGCACCTGGGTCTCCAGTCTTTTCTGGCGCCAGCGCTCCGTAGCCGAGGCCCAGCACCAGCCTCGAGCGGCTGGCGGAGCGCTGGAGATCGGCTCAGTCGACGAAGGCGTCGAAGGAGTCGGCGCCGTTCGACGAGGCCCGGGATGCACGCTCCTGGGCCACGCGGCGAGCCCTGACGAGCGAGGCTCCCGTCGATTCGCCGAAGCCGAGGTTCGGCGCCCCCTGCTTCCGCTTCGGAGCCTTGTTCGCCTTCGACTTCGACTTCATCTTCGCCTTCCGCTGAGGCCGGGTCCTCGAACCACCCTGCGGCTCGAAGCTGTCGCGCAGAGAACTCGTCTGCGTGTCGGAAGGGACGGTGAGGTCTTCCTGAATCCGGCTGATGGTTTCCACTCGACGACGAAGCGGACGAGGGGATGCAGCACGCGCGGGGGCCGATGAGACAGGTCATCGTCTTCTCTCCATTTTCGGGGTGGTGAAGGGCGTCGCGAGGTGATCCCCGCGCGCAACCTTCATGAACATTCTCGCACCGGCTCCGACGGAGTTGCGTGGCCTGCGAAGAAAGTCGCTCCGCCGCTGCTGGTGAACGTCACCAAAGCCCAGCTGCTTCGCCCCACGTCACTCTGCGGACGTCTCGCATGGGAAGACGGGAGTCGTCACGCACTGTCCCGGCGAGCCAGGAAACCTGCCTGAGGGTGCGGTGACTTCACGAGAGTCACCGTGTGGCCTTCTCTCTTCGCGGAAGAGAGCAGAGGGCGCTGCATGCGGTGGTTCGTCGTCGCCAGCGTGGCC
>JAUXRI010000098.1 GCA_030681895.1 Myxococcales bacterium
GCCTCGGGCATGCGCAGGAGCGACTTGGGCGTCATCACCACCAGCGGCTTGCGAATGGTGCGCAGGGCCTGACGGCGCAGCAGGTGGAAGATCTGCGCGGCGCTCGTCGGGTAGCAGACCTGAATGTTGTCTTCGGCGGCCAGCTCGAGGAACCGCTCGAGCCGCGCCGAGGAGTGCTCCGGCCCGGCGCCTTCGTAGCCATGCGGCAGCAGGAGGACGAGGCCCGTCATGCGCTTCCACTTGTCTTCGCTCGAGGCGATGAACTGGTCGATCATCACCTGCGCGTTGTTCACGAAGTCGCCGAACTGCGCTTCCCACACCACCAGCGCGTCGGGGTAGTCGAGGCTGTAGCCGTACTCGAACGCGACGCAGCCCATCTCAGAGAGCGGGCTGTTGACGATGCGCGCCTTGCCGGGTCCAAACGAGCCGAGCGGGAACGCCTGCTTCGCGGTCTTCTGATCGTGCAGCACCGCCTGCCGGTGGGCGAAGGTGCCGCGCTCGGTGTCCTGACCGGTGACGCGAACGTTGAGGCCTTCGGTCAGCACCGAGGCGTACGCGAGCATCTCGCCGGTGCCCCAGTTCACCAGGGCCTTCTCTGCGAGCATGGCCTGACGCGCATCGATGACGCCCGACTGAACGTTCTTGTGGAGCGTGAACCCCGGCGGCGTCTCGGCCAGCGGCGCGAGCAGCCGCTTGAGGTTGTCGAGCGGCAGGCCGGTGGTGACCTGCGCGGTGTCCTTGTCGGGGCCTCCGACGTACTTGCGCCACACGCCCTGCAGGTGGCTCGGGTCTTTCACCAGCGTGCTGCCGGCGCCCTTGGACTTCGCGAACGCGTCGTTGAACTTCGTCGCGGCGCTGGCCCCCAGCTGCGTCGCCTGCTCGGTGGTGAGCCGCCCCTTCTCGACGAGCTCCTTCGCGTAGATCGCGCGCGAGGTCGGCTTCTGATCGATCAGCGCGTACATCTTCGGCTGCGTGAAGCGGGGCTCGTCACCTTCGTTGTGGCCGTACTTCCGGTAGCAGACGAGATCGATCACCACGTCGGTGTGGAACTTCTGGCGATACTCCGTCGCGATGCGCATCACGTGAACGCACGCTTCGACGTCGTCGCCGTTGACGTGAAAGATCGGGATGTCGAGCATCTGCGCCTGGCCGGTGCAGTACACGGGCGTGCGGCCCTGTGCGGCTTCGGTCGTGTAGCCGACCTGGTTGTTGATGATCAGGTGCACCGTGCCGCCGGTGTCGTACGCGTCGAGGCCGCTCAGGTTGAGGGTCTCGGGCACCAGGCCCTGGCCCGAGAACGCCGCGTCACCGTGAATCACGAACGGCACGATCGCGTGGCGAGCGCCGTCGGCTCCGACGCGGTCCTGCTTGGCGCGCACGCGGCCCTCGACGACCGGGTGCACGAACCCGAGGTGCGACGGGTTGAAGGCCATCGTGAGGTGGATCTTCTGGCCCGTCGCCGTCGCGTAATCGTTCGAGTACCCCATGTGGTACTTCACGTCGCCGCGGTTCAGGTACTTCGACGGGTCGGCGGGGCCGGCGATCTCGGCGAAGATCTCTTCCGGCGGCTTGCCCATGATGTTCGCGAGCACGTTCAAGCGGCCGCGGTGGGCCATACCGAAGACGACCTCTTTGACGCCGAGGTCGCCGCCGAGCTCGAGGAACTCCTGAATCATCGCCAGCTGCACCTCGCCGCCTTCGGCCGAGAAGCGCTTCTGCCCCTGGAACTTGGTGTGAATCGTCGCCTCGAAGGCCTCGGCCTCGGCGAGCTTGTTGAGCATGCGCGTCTGCTCGGCGACCGTGAACGGCGTGGTGTTCTCGGTCTGCTCCATGCGGCGCAGCAGCCAGCGTCGGCGCTCGGAGTTGTAGAGGTGCGCATACTCGACGCCGATGTGCCGGCAGTACGTGTTGCGCATGCGCTCGACCAGCCGGCGGAGCGGAACGCGCGCCTCGTCGAACGAGAGGCTCGGGTCGACCATCGTGTTCAGCTCGGCGTCGGTAAAGACCGTGTTCGACACCATCGTGGCGTCGGCGACGTGATCGAGCGGCGGGCGCGGCGTGCCGAGCGGATCGAGCGACGCTGCCAGGTGGCCACGAAGCCGGTGGCTCACCACCATCTGATCGACCCGGCCCTGCAGGGTGTAGGCCTCGGCGCTCACGCCGTTCGTCGCTGCGCCGTTCTTTCCGTTGACGTACCCGTTGCTCTTCACGCGCGGCAGCTCGAGGCCGTCGATCACGAGGGGCTTGCCCTCGCGGCCAAGAGAGGTGAAGAGGTCGCGCCAGCTGGGTTCAACGCTGTTCGGGTCGGCGAGGTACCGCGAGTACTGGGCCTCGAGGAAGTCGACGTTCGCGCCTGTGAGGAAGGAATCGGTGACGGAAGGCATGGCACGGTCCTTTTATTCGGAGCAGGTGGTGCGCTCCATGTTTCGTTGTGTCCTTGTGGCGGGGCTGCTGACCGGAAGCGCGGGGCTGGCTGATCCCCCGAAGTTCTCGGAAGGTGGCTTCCTGTTCTCGGTGATGTACGGCCCCGGCATCTGGGGGTTCAACCGCACCCTTCTCGCTGAGCAGGTGGGCGCGGGGAACGCCGATCTCTTCATAGCGGACGCGGTCACCAGCCACACCGTTTCCTTGCGCGCCGGGTACAACATCCTCGGGCACGCCTCGCTCGGCGTCGACTTCAGCGCCACGGGCTGGGACGTCACCATGGCGAACCGTGGCGGCGGCGGCTTCGTCACCGGTTACCTCGCGTGGCACCCCCTCGAATTGGTGTGGATGAAGAAGGCCCAGCGTCCCATCGGCCTCGACGTATCGACCATGTTCGGCGTTGGCTACGGCATCATGGGCGAGAACCGCGGCATGGACGGCCTGGTGTTGCAGTGGGGCTTCAACGCCGACTACTTCTTCGCCCGCTACTTCGGGCTGGGGCTCTTCGCCAAGGGCACCTTCCTGCAGTGGGACAAGTTCTACATCGACTACAACAACCGCGATTTGCCCGGGGCAACCATCCTGGTGCCCAAAGGCTCCGGCGGCTCGTTCTGGACGCTCGGCATCACCCTGACTTTCCGCGCCGGGAACTGAAAAGCGCCTGCGAAATGCCCGGCAAATGCGCCCGGGTTTGTCAGCGCCGTTGTCACGCCTCTCGCAAAACGAGGTGCGACGTCTCCAGACAATGAAGGTGTCTGCTCACTTCTGGAGAACACCTCATGCTCACCACTGGCACTCGCGGTTCTGACGTCACCCGGCTTCAGCAGACCCTGGCCTCGCGCGGCTTCAACCCTGGCGGCGCTGACGGCATCTTCGGTTCGCGCACGCGCGCAGCCGTCGCGGCCTACCAGCGCTCGCGCGGCCTCTCGGCTGACGGCGTCGTGGGCCCCAACACCAGCCGCTCGCTGTTCGGCTCGAGCGACGCGAAGTACTACGACGGCCGCAGCGACTTTCAGACCGGCGGCACGGGCGGCACCACGGGCGTTCGTGCCGGTGGCGGGTGGGGCGGCTCCCAGGGCGTCGCTGATCGCGCGGTCTCCATCGCTCGCGGAATGGGCATTCCCGTGACGAGCACCAAGCGCGACCTGGCCGCCACGCGTCGCGTCGGCTCGACGACCGGCTCGGATCACTACACGGGCAACACCAACGCGTACGCCGTCGACCTCGGCGTCAGCGGTTCACGCGGCACCGATCTCGCGCGTCGCATCGCCGACGCCTACGGCATTCCCCGCTCGAGCATCGGCACCTACAACCGCCACACCATCAACGTCGGCGGCCAGCGCTACTCGGTGCAGCTGCTGTGGCAGGTGAGCGGTCACTACGATCACGTGCACGTCGGCATCCGCCGCGCCTGAGCCCTCGCACCGCCGGGCCTCCGCACGGCGCGTCGAACGCCTACTCGGGCTTGAGACCGATCTTCCGCATCAAGCGATAGAGCGAGACGCGATCGACCTCGGCCTCGACGGCGGCCTGCGACACCTTGCCGTTGTGCCGGGCCAGCAGCGCCGTGAGGTACTCCTTCTCGAAGCGCTCGACGGCCCGCTTGCGCGCGTCGACCAGCGGGCCACGCGTGAAGTCGGCGCCGGCTCCCGGGTTGGTGACGACGTCGCCGCGGCCGGGCGCTTCGGGCGTCTCGAAGACGATGCAGCGCTCGAGGTGATTCCGCAGCTCGCGCACGTTCCCCGGCCAGGTCGCCGCGGTGAGCTGGGCGATGAACTCGGGTGAGAAGAGAAACGGGTGCGACCGTTCGGTGGCGCCGAGATCTTTCAGGAGCTCTCTGGCGATGTCGGGCACGTCTTCGGCGTGCTCTCGCAGCGAGGGCAGGGTGACGCGCACCACTGCGAGGCGGAAGTAGAGATCGGAGCGGAACTTGCCCGCGTTCACGTCGGCGCGCAGGTCTCGATGGGTCGCCGCCACGATGCGCACGTCGACCGGTGTCCACTGGTTCTGGCCCAGCCGGCGCACCTGGCGATCTTCGAGCACGCGCAACAGCCGCGGCTGGAGCTCGAGCGGCATCTCGCCAATCTCGTCGAGGAAGACGGTGCCGCCTTTCGCGTCTTCGAACACGCCGAGCCGTCTGCTGGCAGCGCCGGTGAAGGCGCCCTTCTCGTGACCGAACAGCTCTGCTTCGAGCAACGAGGCCGGCAGGGCGCCACAGTCGACGACGAGAAACGGCGCGTCCTTCCGTGCGCCCGCAGCGTGGAGCGCCTGGGCCGCGCGTGACTTCCCGGTTCCCGTCTCTCCTTCGAGCAGCACCGTCGCGTCAGACTTGCCGGCCTTCTCCAGCAGCATGAAGGCCTGGCGCATCGACGAGCTGTTCCCACGCAGCGTGCCGAACTGTGCCTGCTGGCTGACCGGGAGCGCGCTCACCTTCTCGTCGAGGTCGAAGCGCAACCGCGAGTTGCCCACGCCCAGCACCGAGCCGTGGCGCAGGTAGCCCTCACGAATGCGCACGCCGTCGATGAAGGTGCCGTTGGTGCTCCCGAGGTCTTTCACGATGGCGCGCTGGCCCTCGACGACGATCTCGCAGTGGAAGCGCGACACGGTCGGGTCGGTCAGCTGCAGCTCGGCGCCGGCGTGTGAGCCCACCTGGCAGCGGCCGGTGAGAAACTCGGTGTCGGTCTGATCGCCTTCGTTGGTGAGGCGAAACCGGCGCACGGTCGGCGCGAGCCGGTACCCCGAGGCTGGGACGACCCGAATCGTCTCGTCGGCGGCACCGGTGACCTGCGGTGCGCCGGAGTCAGGAGGCGAAGTCATGGGCTGTTTCCTCCCACGTCCCCGTCAGGGCGCGCAACCGAGAGTTCTTCGTTTGCGCTCGTCGAGGCCCGGGCTAGGGAGCCCGCCATGCTCCTCAAGGACAAGAAGCTGCTCATCACCGGCGTCTTGACCCCGCAGTCCATCGCCTACGGGGTGGCCGAGCTCGCGTTGAAGGAGGGGGCAGAGGTCATCCTCACCTCGTTCGGCCGGCCTATGTCGTTGACCCAGCGCACCGCGCGAAAGCTCGGCCCGACGCCCCCTGAGGTGCTCGAGCTCGACGTCACCAACCCGGAGCACTTCCCGAAGCTGACCGAGATGCTCAAGGCGAAGTGGGGTCGCGTCGACGGCGCGCTGCACGCCATCGCCTACGCGCCGGAAGACGCGCTGGGCGGCAAGTTCCTCACCACGCCGTGGGAGTCGGTGCAGCAGGCCTTCCGCGTCTCCACCTTCTCACTCAAGGAGCTCGCCTCGGCGGTCGCTCCGTTGATGACGAACGGCGGCAGCATCGTCACGCTCGACTTCGACAACTCGACGCAGGCGTGGCCGCTCTACGACTGGATGGGCGTGTGCAAGGCCGCGCTCAACTCGACGGTGCGGTACCTCGCGCGAGATCTCGGGCCGAAGGGCATTCGCGTCAACTCGCTCGCCGCAGGCCCCATCGCCACCATCGCCGCGAAGGGCATTCCCGGCTTCAAGTACCTCGAGAACAAGTGGGGCGCCCAGGCGCCGCTGGGCTGGGACGCGCGCTCCGATGCTGCCAGTGACGCCGTCGCTCGCACCGCGTGCGCGATGTTGTCGGACTGGATGCCCAAGACGACGGGCGAGCAGATTCGGGTCGACGGTGGCTTCCACGCCATCGGGGCCGAGCCGGTCTCCCTCGCCGCCATCGTCGAAGAGCCGCCGAAACCGCAGAGCTGAGCGGCTCGAATCGCGGTCCGGTCGCTCGGAGACGGTGCCCGGCTCCGACACGGCACCGCTGACCGCGCCGCAAGCTCAAGAGCGTGATCCACACTCGGCGGAGGCCGCCGCACCCGTCCCACTGCCGAGCACCATCGCGACCTGACGCCTTTGTCAGTGTTCGGCCGTGGCCGTGCGCCACGCCGCGAGCCCAGGCCTGCCTGACACCGGCTGCGAAAAAACTGCACACGCCGTCGGGCAGGTGGGTCTCACACACGCCATGTGGACCCTCGCCATCATCGTCGTCGGACTCGCCGTCGTGTTGTGGCTGCGCCGGTCGCGCCGTGCCTTCACCCTGCGCGTGACGAACGGTGCGGTGACGGTCGTCGGTGGGTGGCTCCCGGGCCCCATGCTGGCGGACTACCGGAGCGCGCTGCGGACCGTCTCGAGCGGCTCGGTCGAAGGGCACTTCGAAGAGGGCGGCCTGCGCGTCACGGCTTCAGGCGGCATCGATGAGTTCGTCGAGCAGCGCCTGCGAAACATTGCGCGCCTGTACCCGCTCGCGACGTTCAGGGCGTCGACCCGCGCCGAGCGCCAGGCGTTGAAGGCTACGGCCGGCTTGGCGGTGGTGTCGGCGTTGTCCGAGCGCTCTGACTGCTCAGAGTGAAAACGCGTCGACGATGGCGACGGGGCCGAGCCCTTCGACGCCTGCGCCTCCCGGCACGATGACCAGCGTTCCCACGGTCGCCGCGCCTGTCCCGTGACGTGGCGAGCGCATCGGCGTGCCATTGGTCCACGTGAGCGATGTCGTCTCGAGCACTTCGGTCTGCGCGAACACGCCTGAGCTCACCGCGGCGTTTCCTTCTCCTCCAACGACGACGATGCGGGTGCCGACGACGGCGGCGGCGTGGCCTGCACGCGCGGTGGGCAGGTCGGGTCCGCTCGTCCATCGACTGGTGGCGCTGTCGTAGATGAAGACCCGCTGCGTCACGCTGGTGATGGCGCCGTCGCGCCCGCCGATGACGAAGAGCTGCGTGCCGACAGCGCCTCCCACGACGTGTTCGGTGGCGACCGGGAGCGGCGGCAACACGCGGTGCGTGTTCGATGAGGGCGCGTACGCAGTCATGTCGGTGACGGCACGCCCTGCCCGGTAGCCGCCCGCGACGATGATCTCTCCGCCAATGACGCCCATGGCCGAGCCGCCGCGCTCCGTCCCTGCGGGCAGTGGCGCGCGGACGGTCCAGGTGTCGGCGGCAGGCTCGTACTCGAAGACGTCACCTCGCGCGGCGAAGCCTCCACCCTCGAGATTTCCGAGTGCGTAGAGCTTGCCGTCGAGCGCGGCGACGTTGACGTGGTGGAGCGCTCTGGGGAGCGGCCGAACGGCCGACCATCGGCCTGCGTCGACGTCGTACCGGTTGACGTCGGAGAGCAGCGCGCCTTGCGGGCCAAAACCTCCGACGACGTAGACGGCGCCGTTGAGCGCGGCGACTCCGCACTCCTGCTGTGGCCTCGGCAGCGAGGGGAGCGCGAGCCACGTGCCACCGTCGCTCGAGGCGAGCTGGCCCGCGTCGACGACGGACGCGTCAGCGAAGACACCGCCATCGACCGTGCCCTGCGGAGGTCCGCACGCCACCAGGAGCGCGCCGATGAGGACGACCCAGACCGGCGCTCTCAGGCCTCGGCCTTCGTGAACGTGGGCTCGATGCCCGACTTGTCGGCCTTCACGTCGAAGTGCGCGACGCCGCCGTGCTTCAACTCTCCGAACAGCAGCGCCTCGGCGAGCTGTTTCTTGATGGCCTGGTCGACCAACCGACCCATGGGCCGCGCGCCGAACTCGGGCTCGTAGCCGTGCTCCGCCATCCACTCCCGCGCGCCTTCGCTCAACGCGACCTTCACCTTCTTGTCGGCGAGCAGTTCTCCCAGCGCCTTCACTTCCTTGTCGACGACCTTGAGGATGATCTCCTTGTTCAGTCCGCCGAACGGCACCACGGCGTCGAGCCGGTTTCGGAACTCGGGTGCGAACGCCTTCTCGAGCGCGTCTTTGGCCCGCGAGGGGTCGACCATCGGCCGCTCACCGAAGCCCACCGACTTGGTCTTCATCTCTCGCGCGCCCGCGTTCGTCGTCATGATCACGATGACGTTGCGGAAGTCGGCCTTGCGCCCGTTGTTGTCGGTGAGCGTGGCGTGGTCCATCACCTGGAGGAGGATGTTGAAGAGCTCGGGGTGCGCCTTCTCGATCTCGTCGAGCAGGACGAGCGAGTGGGGGTGCTTGCGGACGGCGTCAGTGAGCAGGCCGCCCTGGTCGAAGCCGACGTACCCCGGCGGCGCGCCGATGAGCCGCGAGACCGTGTGCCGCTCGCCGTACTCCGACATGTCGAAGCGCAGAAACTCGATGCCCAGCACCTTCGCGAGCTGCTTGGCGAGCTCGGTCTTGCCGACGCCCGTGGGCCCCGCGAAGAGGAACGAGCCGATGGGCTTCTCGGGCGAGCGCAGGCCGGAGCGCGACAGCTTGATGGCCGACGACAGCTCTCCGATGGCGCGATCCTGGCCGAAGATGACGGCCTTCAAGTCGCTTTCGATGCTGGCCAGCGCCTTCCGCTCGTCGACGGCCACCGTCTTGGGTGGAATGCGCGCCATCTTCGCGATGACGGCCTCGACGTCGGCGAGCGTCACCTTGCCGGTGCGCTCCTTGCGCAGCCTGTCGATGGCGCCCGACTCGTCGATCACGTCGATGGCCTTGTCGGGCAGGAACTTCTCGTTGATGTACTTGGCCGACAGCTCGGCCGCGGCACGAATGGCGTCGGCGTCGTACTTCACGCCGTGGTGCTCCTCGTAGCGGCTCTTGAGGCCCTCGAGGATCTTCACGGTGTCTTCGACCGAGGGCTCGCCGATGTCGATCTTCTGGAAGCGGCGCGACAGCGCACGGTCACGCTCGAAGCTCGCCTTGTACTCCTGGTACGTCGTCGAGCCGATGCAGCGCAGCTTGCCCGAGGCGAGCGCAGGCTTGAGCAGGTTGGAGGCATCCATCGAGCCGCCGCTGGTCGCGCCGGCGCCGACGATGGTGTGGATCTCGTCGATGAAGAGCACCGCGTCGTCTTGCTGCGAGAGCGCCTTCAGCACGGCCTTGAGCCGCTCTTCGAACTGCCCGCGGAACTTGGTGCCGGCGAGCAGCGCGCCCATGTCGAGCGAGAACACCTTCGCGTGGGCCAGCGCCTCGGGCACCTTCTGCTCGAAGATCGCGAGCGCGAGCCCTTCGGCGATGGCCGTCTTCCCGACGCCGGCGTCACCGACGTACAGCGGGTTGTTCTTCCTGCGGCGGCAGAGCACTTGAATGGTCCGCTCCAGCTCGCTCTCGCGACCGATCAGCGGATCGATGCGGCCGGCTTTCGCTTCGACGTTGAGCTCGGTGCAGTAGGCCTCGAGCGGGTTCTTCGCCGGGCCCGGAGCGTCATCATCGTCGCCACCGGTCGCCGGAGCTTCGCGCTCCTCGCCGGGCGTCGCGCCCTCGCCGTCCTTCTTGATGCCGTGCGAGATGTAGTTGAGCAGGTCGTACCGGGTGACGCCCTCTTCCTTGATGAAGAAGAGCGCCTGGCTGTCGACCTCGCGGAACAGGGCAACCAGCACGTCGGCCGAGTCCATCACCTTCTGCTCGGCAGACAGCGCGTGGTACGCGGCCCGCTGGAGTACGCGCTCGACCGACATCGTCTGCTGCGGCTCGGCGTCGGCGCCTTCAGGCAGCTGCTCGACGGTCTCGCTGACGAACTTCTCGAGGCGCTCCTTCACCCGTTCGGGTCGCGCGCCGCACGCCTTGAGGACCTCGACGGTGCGTGGGTCTCGCAACAGGCCCAGCAGCAGGTGCTCGAGCGTCAGGTACTCGTGACGCAGACGTTTGGCCTCGGCGAGCGCAAAACGAATGGAGGCCTGCAGTTCCTTGGCAATGATCGGAGAAGCCATCAGGGATCCTCTGGTTCCAGGCTCAGCTTGAGGGGGTACTCGTGCTCTTTGGCCAGCGCGTGCGTCTTCTGCAGCTTCGTCTCGGCGATTTCCTTCGTGTACACGCCGGCGACACCCATGCCCGTCTTGTGAATGCTGAGCATGATGGCGACCGCGTCCGACTCGGACTTGTGGAAGACCGAGCGCAGGACGAAGACGACGAACTCCATCGTCGTGTAGTTGTCGTTGTGGAAGACCACCCGGAAGAGTGGTGGCTTCTTCAGCGACTCCTTCTTCTTCGTCTCTGTCGCGACTCCCGTGTCGCCATCATCTGGGCGCTGCTTCGTCGCCATGGCTTGACGGAAGGTAACAGACCTCAATCGAAGTGCTCGAAGTCAAAGGGTCAGGTGCCTGACCAATCGGCTCGGCGTCGGCTCGTGTGGGAGCACGCGCAACAGCTCGCGACACGGGTGCTTGACCGCTCCGCAGCAGCGCCTTCTAAAACGCCGCGTGAGCTCGAAACGCGCGCCGACTCCACCGCCGCTGAAGGTCGTCGCCACGACCGAACGACCGCTGCGGGTGCGGGCCCACGCCGGCCCCGAGGTGCGACTGTCGCCCGTCGCCGCGGCGCTGCTGACGTACTCGGTGACGAGCCGCTACACGGTGCCGTTGTACCCGGGCGATCGTCTGACGACCGATCTGCCGAAGCTGAAGCCGGGCGAGACTGATCATCTCGACGCCGATTCGTTCGCGCCGCTGGGGACACGCGTCGTGCCGGGGCTGCTGCTCGTCGGTCGACTCGCGAGGCCGTTGGGCGGGGGCGCTGACGCGGAGGCAGGCATCGACGCCGCGTTCGGAGTTCCCGCAGGTCGCGACGGCTCGCTTCGTGGTCCGCCAGGTGTGTACGGGCGCGTCGAGGCGATCGAGCGCACGCCGCCCGAGACGAAGGGCGAGCCGGAGCAGCTCACCGTCGTCGTCAGCTCCGAGTACCCGCTCGAGCCCGGCGACGTCGTCTCGTTCGAAGGCGGTGCGCCTGCCGTGGTGGGGGCGATCGACTCATCGCTCGACGTCGACGGGGTGTGGCCGGGCGTCGAGGCGACCGCGATCGTCCATCGACTCGGGCCAGCCGCGGCGGAGGTCTGCCACGCCCGCTCCATCGGGCCCTACTCGATCGTGACGCAGCAGCCTCTCGGCGGACGCGCGTCGTTCGGTGGTCAGGAGGTGTCGGTGGCCGTCACCGACTCGTTGCTCGATCGCGGCGCCACGCACGTCGTGCACGAAATGTTGACCCACAAGTCCGACGACGTGCCGGGTCGGGTCGCGCTCTACGAAGACATCGTGAAGGGCGAGCTGCCGCGGCCACCGGGAATGCCGCAGGCGACCCGCACCCTCGAGCGGCTCCTGCTCTCGATGGGCTTCGAGGTCGACTTCACGCAGGAAGAGGTCGCGCTTCAGCTGCTGACCGACTCGACGATCGAGTCGCTGGCGCCCGGTAGGGTGGCGAAGCCCGAGACGCTCAACTACCGAACCCTGCGGCCCGAGCGCGGCGGGCTGTTCTGCACCGAGCTCTTCGGTGAGCTCGGCACCCTCGATCGAGTCACG
Source organism: Myxococcales bacterium (assembly GCA_030681895.1). Classification (GTDB taxonomy): domain Bacteria; phylum Myxococcota; class Myxococcia; order Myxococcales; family Myxococcaceae; genus Xiheimicrobium. The sequence goes on from JAUXRI010000098.1 coordinate 11,674, forward strand.
TGGTTGGGCCACGTCGCCCTCGCCGTGCCGCTCCTTCACCCGTGGGCACGAGGTCTCGCGGCAACGCTCCTGGGCATGAAGCCGGCCGACCTCGAGCGGGTGCTGTTGGGAGAGGCGACCCTCGCTGGCAACGAGCCTGCGCAGCACGGTGACACTGGCGGCCTCGCGATTCAGGCAGCGCTCGCAGCGGTCGATCTCGATCGCCCGCCACCTGGCGCAGAAGGCCTCGCCGCCGCGCTGAGGCGCACGCGCCGCACGCCGGACCAGTGGTGTTTCACGCGCTGGCCGGTGCTGCCTGCAGACCTGCGGCCGTTGGTGCCGCTGGATGGAGGGCGCTTCGCCACGAGCGATCTGAACGATCTGTACCGTCGGCTGATCAACCGCAACAACCGCACGCGCCGGCTGCTCGAGCTGAACGCTCCCGACATCATCATTCGCAACGAAGTGCGCATGCTGCAGCAGTCGCTCGACGCGGTGCTCGACAACCACGGCCGCACTCGCATCACCGGGCCGAACCGCCGCGCGCTGATCTCGCTCGTCGATCTCTTCGCGGGGCCGAAGGGGAAGCTCGGTGGCACGAGGCACAAACGGGTCGACTACTCGGGCGTCGCGCGCGCCGTTCCCCTCGCGTCGTTGGCCGATCGAACCATGCTGCTGCCGCGCTCGATGGCGCTCGAGCTGTTCAAGCCCTTCATCTATTCGCTGCTCGAGATCGCCGGGCACGTCACCACCATCAAAGAGGCCAGGCGCCTCGTCGAAAGCCGAGACCCACGCGCGCTCGAGGCGCTGCAGGCGTTGTGCGCGACGCACCCGCTGATCGTCGTCAACGAAAACGCAGGCGAGGCGCCAACCGTGCTCGGCGTCGACGTGGAGCTGTCGGAGACGAATGCCATCGCTCTGAGCGTTCGTGCTTTCGAGGCGCTTGGGTTGGCTCCGGGAAGCTCGGTCGTCGTTCACGTCCCCATTGGACGGGAGGCCATCGCGGAGACGCGTCAGCTCGGCTTCGACCCTCCGCGCCCCCGCCTCGAGCGCGCGACCGGCTGGCTTGCGCAGGTCGAAGCGCTCAAACGCCCAGGGCCGTTTCTGATTCAGGCTGCGGTGAACCACGATGTCGACCCTGTTCGTGATCGGGTCGCGAAGGTGATGCTGGGTCGATTGGTAGAATTGGAGACGACATGGTAGAAAGACAACATGTCGGTAAACCTCAAGAATCCAGAGGCGGAGCGGCTCCTGAACGAGCTCGCCGCGCAGACGGGTGAGTCGCTGACCGAGGCGGCGAGGCAGGCGTTCGCCGAGCGGCTCGCACGCCTCCAGCACGAGCGGGCGGGCCAGCAGAAGCGACAGCTCGGCTCACTGCTCGATCTCATCGCCGAGGCGCGTCAGTCGAACACGGCGCTCGACGCACGGCCGCTCAAGGCGATCACCGACGAGCTGTGGGGCGAGGACGCATGACCGGCTTCGTGATCGACTCGTCGGCGTTGTTGTCCGTCGTCCTCGGCGAGCCCGACGCCGAGCTCGTCGCTGCCCGTCTGGTCGAGCCCGTTCGAAAGGTCGTCAGCGCCGCGACGCTCTTCGAAGCGGCCGTCGCATCGGAGCGCCGGGGAGGCCTCGAAGCGCGCGACCGACTCGACCGGCTCGTCACACGGGTCGACCCGACGATCGTCCCGTTCGACCAACACCACCTCGGCTGGGCGCGAGACGCGTTCCGCCGGTTCGGGAAGGGGCGTCACGCGGCAGCGCTCAATCTCGGAGACTGCATCGCGTACGCGACGGCGCGCCACGAGGTGTTGCCGCTGTTGTTCAAGGGCGACGACTTCGCGCAGACCGATCTCGAGCGCGCGTGACGTCTCAGCCTGGCGCCGTCAGCGCGAACCGGTGCACCGTCAACGCCGCGGGCACCCCGGCCTTCACGTCACGCAGCGGCACGATCGCGCCGACCGTCGTGTAGAGCGCCGCGCCCGTCTTCGTGCGGGTCGACTTGAGCGGGTACTCCTTCGTCTTCGGAATGAACCAGTCTCGCAGCGCCTTGAGCTCGAGGCAGTGCACCTCGCGCGCGTCGAGGAAGACGTACACGAGCAGATCGGCCGTCGAGTAGAGGAAGCAGCCCGGTGAGTCCTTCTCGGCGTTGCTGATCAGCTCGAAGAAGTAGTTGCCGCGCCGGCGGCCCTGCCGATCGCCTTTCACCTCGACGCCGAGCACGTGCCCGTCGCCCTTGTCCCAGAGCAGATCGACGCCGCGGTGCTGAAAGCGTGGGTCCTCCTGCACGTCGTGCACGAGGCTCCCGGGAGCCTGCAGTTCGAGGAAGTCGGTCGCGAGGCGCACGGCGCGATCGGCCGCGCCCTGCACGCCGCGCATCGAGTAGGCGCGCGGCATCGGAAGAGTCTCGACGACTAGCGGCGGAGCTCGACGCCGAGCGCGACCAGCTGCACCTCGCGGTACTTGCCGTCCTTGCCCTTGGCGACCTTCGCGCCCTCGGCCTCGAAGTGCTTCGCGCGCTCGGGCGCCAGCTCGGCGACCTTCACGGTGCCTTCGACCTTCGCGGTGCTGCCCGCCGAGTCGAGCGGCACGAAGAAGCCGTAGTCCTTGAACGTCACGCGAACGCCCGGGCCCTTGTCCGTCGGGGCGAGCTCCATCCAGCAGCCCTTCTTCTCGCAGGCCTTGCGCACCTTCGCCTCGACCTGCACCTCTTTGCCCTCGAACTCGGCAGGCGACGTGAGGAGCTTGTCGAGCGTCACCGACTGCAGGCCCTTGAGCTTCTCGCCGCGGGTCAACAGCGCGTCGCCCTTCGCAGGTGCTGCCGCCGCCTGCGCGTTGGCACCGTGACAGTCGGCCTCGGCGCCGGGCTTCGCGGCCGCGTGGTCGTGGTTTCCCGTGCAGGCGGTCTTGCCGTCGGGGCCGGGGGCACAGCTGAGGGCGATCGAGAGGAGGAGGGTGTTCATGGGCCGACAGGTAGCGCAGGCGCCTGCCCGGCTGCAAGCGCAGCGGCCTGCCCAGAACGACGGACCGCGCGCCTGCTTGTCTCAACTCAAGACGTTGAGCTTCTGGCCGTCACGTTTGCGCAGCCCCACCGACTCGGGGCCGTCGACCTCGAGGCCCAGCGCCATCTCGAGCAGATCGATCAGCGCCGCGCGCGAGTCTGCGTCGTCTGGGCCCAGCACGGTGACCTCGATCGGCAGCCGCTCCTCGGGCTTCACGGGTTCGGGGTCGATGGGCTTGCCGCTCGGGTCGAGGTCTTCGACCAACAAGTCGCCGTCACGATGAATGGAGTATCGCCGATGCATGCTCGAAGTATCTCGCGGGCGACACGCGGCGGCCACCTGAGTTCGTCTTTCGAATCGAGGAGCGCCCCGCTTTGCCTGCGTGTAGGCTTTTGGCGTGTCGATCTCGTTGTCCCAGCTCATGCGGCAGCTCGTCTTGAAGCCGAACCAGCCCGTGACGGCGGTCCCCGTGCTCCTGTGGGAAGCGCCGCCGTCGGAGTCGAACCCCGACGAGGACTGGGCTCCGACCGACGCCGGCTTCAAGACGCGCCCGACCGCTGCCGACCCGCTCGTGTTCCCCGTCGAGAAGGTGCAGGGCCGCGCCAACCCGTTCGCCATGGGTGTGACGGTGGGCCGGGTCGAGAGCAACGACATCATCGTCGACGACGGCTCGGTCAGCCGCTTCCACGCCTGGCTGCAGTTCGACGCTCGCCAGAAGGCCTGGTGGCTGTGTGACGCCGAAAGCAAGAACGGCACGTTCCTCGGGGCACAGCGGCTCAAGCCCAACGAGAAGGTGCAGCTCGCCGACGCTGCGCGCCTGAAGTTCGGTGACGCGTCGATGCTGTTTCTGTCGCCCGAGGCCCTCGTGAAGCTGATTCACGACCGCGGCGCAGCTTACGGATCGAAGCGGTAACCCAGGCCTCGCACGGTCGAGAAGTGCGCCGGCTCGTCGGGGTTCTTCTCGAACTTCTGCCGCAGCTGGCTGACGAAGTTGTCGACAGTGCGCGCGGTGCCTTCGTAGCCGTAGCCCCAGGCGGCCGAGAGCAGCTCGTCGCGGCTGAAGGTGCGGCCCGGGTTGCCGACGAGGTGGGCGAGCAGCTTGAACTCCTGCGCGGTCAGCTCCACCGCGAGGCCGGTGCGGGTGACGTTCTTGGAGCGCAGATCGATGCGGGTGTCGTCGAACGCGAGCAGCTGCGGCTCGTCGCGCTCCCGTCGGCGCAGCACGCTTCGAATCCGCGCGAGCAGCTCCTGCAGCCCGAACGGCTTGACGAGGTAGTCGTCGGCGCCGAGGTCGAGGCCGGTCACCTTGTCGCGCTCCTGGCCGCGCGCCGAGAGCACGATGACGGGCAGGGTGCTCCCACGCTTGCGGAGCTCTTCCATCACTTCGTAGCCGTTCAGCTGCGGCATCATGATGTCGAGCACCATGAGGTCGGGTGCCTCGTCGAGCGCCTTCTGGAGCCCTGCCTTGCCGTCCTGCGCCTGGAGCACCTCGAAGCCCTCGTAGCGCAAGCTCATCGAGAGCCCGGTGAGGATCGAGAGGTCGTCTTCGACCACCAGGATGCGCTGACCCTTCTTGTCCGTCATCGGTCCCCGCTGTGTGTCACTGACCCGCCTTCAAATGAATGCGAAACGTACTGCCGAGGCCCGGCGTGCTCTCGACGCTGATGCGGCCCTGGTGTGCCTCGATGATGCGCTGCGCGATCGACAGGCCAAGCCCTGAGCCTTCGGTGTGACGGCTCAGCAGCGAGTCGACCCGGTAGAACCGATCGAAGATGCGCCGCTGCTCACGCCGGGGAATGCCGATGCCGTTGTCCTGGACCTCGATGACGACGTCGGGCCCGTCCTTCAGCGCTCGCAGCGTGATGCGCTTGTCGTCGCCCGAGTACTTGAAGGCGTTCTGCAGCAGGTTCAGCACCGCGCCCGCGATGGCGTGGCGATCGAGCACGACGATTGGAAGGTCTGGCGCCACGTCGACGGTGAGCGTCATCGAGGCGCCGACGCGCTGGGCCCGGAAGGCCTCGATCGCCGCCGTCACCACCTCGCCGACCGGCACGGGCTGCAGGTCGTACTGCTTCTTGCCCGACTCGATGCGCGAGAAGTCGAGCACCGTCTCGATCAACGTCGACAGCCGCGTCGTCTCTTTCACCAGCAGATCGAGCACCGTCTGCATCTCGGTCTGGTCCTTCACCTTCCCCGTCGCGAGCATCTCGATGAACATGCGAATCGAGGTCAGCGGCGTGCGCAGCTCGTGGCTCACCAGCGAGACGAAGTCGGTCTTCAATCGCGACAGCTGCGCCTCGCGGTACAGCGTGCGGCCCGTGAAGAGCACCCCGAGCGCGAGGGTGACGTAGAAGATGCCGAGCAGCACCCCGTAGACGGTGCGGTTTCGTGCCGAGGCTTTGCCGACCGGGTCTTCACCGACGGCCTGCGCGACCAGCCGGTAATCCTGAAACGGGCTCGGCAACGCCAGCGACGCCAGCTCCGGGGGCGCCAGGGCGGCCTCGCGCGCCTCGGTGACGCCCGAGGCCAGGCGGGCGAGCACGCCCTCTGCCGGCACCGGCTTCACTGGCAGCAGCGCGAGCTGGGCGGGCTCTCCACCAGCGAGCAGCGGCGCGCCGACCTCGCGAACCAGGCGCTCCATCGCGATCTGCGAGACGAAGCCGCCGTGTACGGAGCCGTTGGTTCGGCGCGCGATGAGCAGGAAGACGCCTTGCGGCGTCGAGGCCGAGAAGACGATGGGCTTCTGCGGCACCACCGAGAACTGGGGCAGGAGGATCTTCACCACGGGCTCGAGCGTTCCGTCCTGCGCGATGACGCCCCCATCGTCGACATCGAAGGTCGACTCGATGAGCGCGATCTCGCTGCTCGTCACCTGAAGCGGCGACTCCGACACCACTTCGACGGTGTCGAGGCGGGCCTTCACGTCGGCCCACACGGTCGTCAGCCGGCCAGACCAGGTCGCGGTGAGGCGCTTCTCGACGGCCGCCCGCTCATTGATGATCGCGACCACCCCGAACCCCGACAGGCCGGCCGACGGCAACACCACGAGCAGGATGAGGAGGGTGAAGGTCCTCCTGAAGCTCAGGAATTCAGCCGTTTGAGGGGTGGTCATGGGCCGTTGCGCAACGAGCTGCTCACGATTGCATGAGAACGACACGATGAATCGATCACTTCCCGGTCCGTTGGCAACGTCTGTGGTGTGGAATTGCGCTCCGCCAAGTCGATTCGGGCGGGCACGTCACCTGCACAAGGGAGCGGCGCAGCGGGTCAGTGGAGGACGGGGCTCAGAAGAATGGGCACTTGGGTGGGGTAGCGCGCAGCACGACTTCAAATGACAGGGCATGGAAGTCACGGGCCTTTGGAAGCAGACTCGAACGACGTCAGTAGTCGAACAGCAAGAACGGGGAACGAATGAACTGGTTCAAACGAACGATGCTGGTGGGTGCGCTCGCTGCGGGCGTGTTGCTGACGGGCTGCATGCAACCGGCGCAGGGCAACGCTTCGCGCTCCAGCGGCTCACTCGCGCTGTCGTCCGACGACTCGACGCTCTACGCGGTTGACACCGACAACGGCGTGCTCGCCATCATTCCGGTCGCGACGCCTGATCAGAAGACGCTCATTTCGGTCGGACAGGGCCCAATGCGCGTCGTCCTCGGGCCTGACGACACCGCCTACGTCGCCAACCGCGGCAGCAACAGCATCTCGGTCGTTCGCAAAGGCGCGAAGGAGGTCTCGGCCACACTGCAGACCGCCATCGAGCCCTCGGGCCTCGCGCTCTCGGCCGATGGCCGCCAGCTCCTCGTGACGTGCAACACCGCGCGCGATACGGCCGCTCACGGCGTGCTCATCGCGTTCGACACCGCGACGCTGGAGCAGCAGTGGGAACTCCCCGTGGGTGAGGAGCCCCGCGCCGTCGCCGTCGTCACCGGCAACAAGGCGCTGGTGTCGCTCTTCAAGACGGGTGAGGTCGCCACCGTCGACCTGAACCGCCAGGCCGTGACGTCCGACCCCTCGCGTGCGCAGGTCTACACCGAGGCGAACGCGAGCCGCACCACTGGCGGAGCGACCACCACGACCGTCTCGACGTTCCACCCGCGCGCTGCGGCCGACATCATCACCACGCCGGACGGCACTCGCGCGTTCACGCCGGTGGTGTGGGCCCGCGAAGGCGCCATCGCGCGGCGGCCCTCGTCGGCAGGCGGGTACTACTCAGCAGGCGGCCCGTGCAGCATCGGCGCCGTCGCCACCGCCGGCATCGTCACCTACGACGCTCGCGGCGCTCAGCCTGAGGCTCTGGTGGACGATCTCACCGCGTGCGCTTCGAGCGGCACCAACACGAACGACTCGTCCGACTTCCCGGTGTCGACCTTCGCGTCGAGCCGCGGCGGCGCTGAAGCGGCCGTGCAGGGCCCGACCGTCGGCGTGACCGACCCGACGGGCGCGTGGATCTTCATCGTCAATCGCGAGTCGCAGAACGTCGCCATCATGCCGGCCGATCGCCGCTCGGGCACCGACATCGACTTCGACCGGACCGGCACGTCGATTCGCAGCCTCGTGCGCATCGGGCAGGGCGCTGACGGCATCGCCATCTCGAAGGACGGTACGAAGGCCTTCGTCTACAGCCAGTTCGACCACCAGGTGGAGACGCTCGAGGCGAAGGGGCGCGGTGACAGTGCCGTCGTCATCAACACCATGCGGCCCATCAAGGTGGCCGGCGACACGCTGACCAGCGAGCTCGCCCTCGGCCGCAAGCTGTTCTTCAACGCCATCGAGCCGAAGGTCAGCTCGCCGCAGACGACCGTCGCCTGCTCGACGTGCCACCTCGAAGGCCGCGAAGACGGCCACGTGTGGATGTTCCCCGACGGCCCGCGCCAGACGCCGTCGCTCGCCGGTCGCGACCTGCTGCAGACGGCTCCGTTCCACTGGAGCGGCGAGTTCCCCACCATCGGCGACTTCAACGTGCACACGGTTCGTGAGCGCATGGGTGGGGTGGGCCTGGCGCAGTCCGACGCCGACCGGCTCGACGCCTTCATCACCAGCCTGCCCACTGCGCCTTCGCCCATCGCGAAGACGCACGAGGCTGCCGCGCGTGGCCGGGTGGCCTTCGAGAAGGCGCAGTGCGCGACCTGCCACTCGGGCGAGCTGTTGACCGACAACTCCAGCCGCGACGTCGGCACCCTCAACATCCACAGCCCCGTGCTGACTCAGCGCGACAACGGCATGGTCGTGCTCAAGGGCTTCAACGTGCCCTCGCTCAAGGGCCTGTCGCGCTCGGCGCCGTACCTGCACGACGGCAGCGAGGCGACCCTCGAGGCGCGCGTGTTCGGCAACGGAGCCGACAAGCACGGCGTGACCTCGACGCTCTCGGAGCCCGAGAAGACCGACCTGGTCGTCTACCTCAAGTCGCTCTGAGCTCGCGTCGTCTTCCCGCGCCTCCTCCGCACACCCGGAGGAGGCGTTTCGTGTTTTGAAGGACTCGCTCATGAGACGCGCGCTCCTGCTCTCACTGTTCTCGTCGGTCGCCTTCGCGCAGGCTCAGCCTGAAGACGAGTGGCAGGCGCTCCCCAACGCGCCCGCGCCGTCGCCGCCCCCCGCGCCGCTGACCCCGCCTCCGATCGCGCCGACGCCCCCTCCGACGCCTCCCTCCCCGAGGATTTCGTCGCCGCTCCCTGACGTCCGCATCCGGCTCCGGCCGCGTGAGGAGCCCAACTCCGTCTCGATGTTCGGCGCGCCGGCCCTCGGGCAGTGGAAGCGCGGCCAGGCCTTCGTGCTGGGCTTTCCCTTCTTTCAAATCCGTGCGTCCATCGGGCTGCTCGACAACCTCGACGTCGGCGTCGGCTACGACAGCTTCTACCTGTTGATGAACGAGGTCCGGCTGCTGGTGAAGTACGGCTTCGGCAAGGGCAACGGCGTCACCTTCGCGCTGTCCTTCGAGGGTGGCGGAGCGTTCTTCAACCAGCGCGCGAGCAAAGAGACCCGCAGCACGAGGTGGATCAGCGGGCGCCGCAACTTCAACTTCGCACCCGGCGCGATCCTCTCGTACCAGGCGGCGTCGCTGCGGGCGGCCCGGCTCTTCGTCGACCTGCGGTACATGCTCACCGTCGACACCGAGCCGTTCGCGACGACGCCGCTGCAGGGCGTGCCGGCGAGCTTCATCATCGGTCACAACGTGCTGACGAAGGTCGGCGCCGAGCTGCCGCTCTCGGAGCGCACCAGCTTCCTCTTCTCCCTGGGCCTCGACGTGCACCTGCGGGCCGACGACAGCCCGGTGATGCCGTCGGTCTCGGTCGGCCTCGTCACGGGGTTCTAAGCGCGTGACGCAGCGGCGCGCGGCGATTGCGGGTCGACTTGAGGGCCGGAGCAGGAATACACAGCGGGCCTCATGAAGAAAGCCACCGTCTTCGGAGCGGGCAGTTTTGGCACCGCCATCGCCTCGGTGTTGGCCGTCAACTTCGACGAGGTGGTGCTGTGGGGCCGCGACCCGGCCACCATCGCCGCCATCAACGAGCGTCATGAGAACCCCGGCTACCTGCCTGGCCTGACGCTCTCGCCGAAGATCCGCGGCACCACCGACCTGCAGCACGCCGCCGAGGGCGCCGAGCTGGTCGCGGTCGCCACGCCGTCGCAGGCCACGCGCGACCTGATGTCGAAGGTGGCGACCTGGGTGCCCAGCCACGTGCCCGTCGTCTCGGTCGCCAAGGGCATCGAGAACGAGACGCTGCTGACGATGACCGAGGTGCTCGAGCAGTGCCTCCCCGAGGCGTACCACCCGAGCATCGCCGTGCTGTCGGGCCCGAGCTTCGCGAAGGAGCTGGTGCTGGGCATGCCCACCGTCGTCACCATCGCGGCTCGGTGGGAGAAGACGGCGCAGAAGGCCCAGGCGCTGTTCTCGAGCGAGCGCTTCCGCGCGTACACCTCGACCGACGTGGTGGGCGTGCAGGTCGGCGGGAGCCTCAAGAACGTCATCGCCATCGCCGCCGGCATGAGCGACGGCCTGGGCCTCGGCCACAACACCCGCGCGGCGATCATCACCCGCGGTCTCGCCGAGATCAGCCGCATCGCCATGCGCATGGGCGCCAACCCGTTGACCCTCTCGGGCCTCGCCGGCATGGGCGACCTGGTGCTGACCTGCACCGGCGAGCTGTCTCGCAACCGCAAGGTCGGCGTCGAGCTGGGCAAGGGCCGCTCGCTCGACGACATCCTCAAAGAGATGAAGCAGGTCGCCGAGGGCGTGAAGACCGCGAAGAGCGCGAGAGATCTCTCCGCGAAGCTCTCGGTCGAGCTGCCGATCTGCTCGCAGGTCTATCAAATCGCTTACGAAGGCAAGAGCCCGAAGGCCGCGGTGCTCGACCTCATGGTGAGGAGCCCGAAGTCGGAGCTGGTGTGAAAAACATGAACTCTCGTCTCGTCCCCGCGCTCCTGGCGCTCTTCGTTTTCGTGCTGCCCGCGTGCTCCTGTGACGACCGCGTGAAGCGCACCTTCCCCACGATCCAGGTGATCGACGAGATGGGCAATGAGCGCGGCGCCATCGACTTCGGTCAGGTGCAGCTCAACACCACCTCGACGGCGCGCCTTCGCATTCGCAACTCGGGCACGGCGGTACTCACCATCAGCGAGGCGACGTTCTCGAACTCGAAGTTCGCCAGCGGCGAGACGCTCCCGGCGCTCATCGAGCAGAACGGCGAGCTGATGTTCGCCTTCACCTTCAAGCCGACCGAGCCCGACCTGCGCGAGATGGGCACCGTGACGCTCAAGACGGACGACCCGCAGCGGCAGACCGTGCAGATCTCGCTGTTCGGAGCCGGCATCGCAGCGGTCGCGACCGTGATGCCGCGCACGCTCGACTTCGGCGAGGTCTACGTCGGTGAAGACAAGTCGCTCGACGTGACGTTGACGAACGCGGGCTCCAACGAGCTGCAGGTGACGGCCGCGACGCTGACGCCCGCGATGCCGGCGGGCCTTTCGGGCAGCCTCACGCCGCTCCAGACGACCCTCACGGCCGGCTCGAGCGCGAAGGCCACGCTGAAGTTCGCGCCGACGATGACGGGCGATCTCTCGGCGACCATCGACATCACGCTGGGTGGTGGGCTCGACCCGCTCCGCGTCACGATTCGCGGCAAGGCGATCGAAGGCGTGCCCCGGGTGTGTTTCCGCTTCGACGACTCGGCGATGGAGACGTGCACCGATCGCACGACGACGACGCTGCAGTTCCCGTTCGGCTCGCTCTGCGACAACCGCCTCTTCCCTGAAGACGGCGGCATTCGTTGCCAGTCGGGTGACGGCGGCACGGTCGCTTCATCACGCTCCGGCCGGCTCTACGTCCGCAACGAGGGCAACACGCCGGTCTCGTACTCGTTCAACCTGAACCTGCTCGCGGGCGGGCGCTGTGACGCGGGCACGGGCATCGACTTTCAGTTCTCGAACGCTCCGGCGGCCGACGCGGGCCGCTTCATGGTGGCTACCGCGAAGCTGCCGAACCAGGTGAGCGACCCCAAGCCCTGGGAGACGGCGCCCGTCACCGTCACCTACCGGCCGACGTCCCAGTGCCGCGACGACGCCGCCGATCAGGCGCAGATCTTCTGGAGTCGCCAGAACGAGCCGCTGGGCACCAACCGCTTGCCGCAGTCCTTCGTCCTCATCCTGAACGGGCAGTCGTTGCTCCCGCGCGGCGTCTCGTCGGACATCAACATCAGCCTGTCGGGGCAGGTGACCAGCGTCACGCAGAACTACAACGGCCTCTCGAACCTCGGCGACGCGCCGCTGACGATTCGCACCGCGCAGCTCTGGCAGGCCTCGTTCCTCGCCGATGGAGGCACCGGCACCGAGCCGTTCGAAGAGTGTCTGCCCGGCGCTGGCGGCGCGTGTCGTTTCTTCTGGTGGTCGACGCCGCCGACGCTGCCGACGCAGCTCAACGGCACGCCGTCACCCTCGCAGCCCGTCACCCGCGTGCTCGGGCAGATCGGCTTCGGCCAGCAAGATGGTGGCATCGTCGCGCCCCAGGTCGGCACGGCGTATCGGGTGTTCGCGGTGTTCGAGACCGATGATCCGTACGGCGCGCCGTGCCCCTACCCGACGACGGGCAGCTGCGTGATCTCGAACCTGCGCGCCATCGCGCAGTGAGTCGTCGCGCCGCCTAGATTCCCTTCATCTTCCACGTCGTGAGCCGGCGCGTGTCGGTGCGCGACTCGAGGATGTTGTCCTTCTGCATCTCCTCGAGGATGCGCAGCAGCTTGAGGGACGGCACTCCGACGGCCTTCGAGATGGCGTCGGCGCTCATGCCGTGCACCTCGCGGCGCAGCTCGTTGATGATCGAGCGCTTGAGCTCGGCCTTCTGCAGGCCGTCCATGTCTTCGGAGCGCCACGCCTGGAGAATGCCCAGGGAGATCAGCACCAGCACCAGCACGGCGAGCGCCGGGTAGACCAGGTGGGTGTTGTTCTCGAGGAGCTCGATGTACCGGGGCGTCGTCGCGCCCGGAGGCCGGATGTAGTCGGGCGGCTGGCCGGGCAGGTCGATGAGAAAGGTGAAGGCACGAAGCGTCAGCACGGCGAAAAGTGTACCTCTGCTGCGGCGTGAGCCAACATGCTGTCCGCCGTGGAGCTGCTCATTCGGAACGCCACCGTCGTCACCATGAACGCCTCGCGCGAAGTGCTTCGCGACGCCGACATCGTCATCGACGGCAATCGCATCGCCTCCGTGGGCCCGCACTCTCGCGCCCATCGACGCCACGCGACCCGGGTCATCGACGCGAAGGGCCTGGTGGTGCTGCCCGGCCTCATCCACTCCCACCTGCACGCGTGCCAGACGTTGTGCCGCAACCACGCCGACGGGCTCGAGTTGCTCGACTGGCTCCGCGAGCGCATCTGGCCGTTCGAGGCCGCTCACGATGCCGCGTCGATGCGCGCCTCGGCCGACCTCACCTTCCTCGAGCTCATCACCTCGGGCGCCACGGCCTGCCTCGACATGGGCTCGGTGCGTCACTACGACAGCGTCTTCGAGTCGGCCAGAGACGCAGGCATTCGGCTCGTCGGCGGCAAGTGCATGATGGACGCGGGGCAGGGCGTGCCTGCGGGGCTGCGGGAGACGACGAAGGCCAGCCTCGAGGAGAGCGTTCGCCTGCTCGAGCGGTGGAATGGCGCCGAGAACGGCCGCCTCACCTACGCCTTCGCGCCACGCTTCGTGCTCTCGTGCACCGAGGAGCTGATGCGCACGGTCGGCGAGCTCGCGAAGGCCCGCGGCGTGCGCGTGCACACCCACGCGAGCGAGAACCCCACCGAGTGCGATCTCGTGCGTGAGAAGACCGGCCTCGACAACGTCGCCTACTTCAATTCGCTCGGGCTGCTGGGGCCCCAGACGACGCTCGCGCATTGCGTCTGGGTGACTGCCGCGGAGCAGCGCATTCTTCGCGAGACGCGCACCTGCGTGTGTCACTGCCCGAGCGCGAACTTCAAGCTCGCCTCAGGCGTCGCGAAGATCCCCGAGCTGGTGGAGCAGGGCATCACGGTCGGCCTCGGCGCCGATGGCGCGCCCTGCAACAACACGCTCGACATCTTCCATGAGCTGCGGCTCGCGGCGCTCATTCACCTCCCGAGGGTGGGGCCCACCGGCTTCTCGGCGATGAAGGTGCTGGAGCTCGCCACCATCAACGGCGCGCGTGCGCTGGGGCTCGAGGGCGAGGTCGGCTCCATCGAGCCTGGCAAGAAGGCCGATCTCACCTTCGTCGACGTCTCGGGAGCCCATCTCACGCCGGTGTCGAACGATCCCGTCGCGACCATCGTGTACTCGGCCCAGTCGCGTGACGTGCGTCACGTCATCATCGACGGGCAGATCGTCCTCCGCGATCGGCTCCCGACGACCTTGAACGCCCGAGCCGTGCGCGCCAACGCCGTCAGCCACGCCACCCGGCTGTTGGCGAAGATCGAGTAAACCGCGAGAACTGCGGCGGTATTTTTGTGTCGGCTGGCGCGCCCCGGTTCTCGCTGCGCAAGAATTCTCCAGGAAGCACCGAGACTTGCGCGATGGCGTTGCGTTTGCTTGATCGCGCGAGCACATGTGGGGCCCTTCCTCCACCTGTCCGGGAGCAGCAACCGTGGTGAACCGTTCATCAAGCCCGATGGTGGCCGTCGTGTCGGCGGCGCTGCTGATTCTTGGCTGTCCTCCTCCCGCCAGCACCCTCGAGCCGGAGCCGACGACCGAGGTGTTCGTGCCACGCCCCGACGGAGGCCGTCCGGTCGTCCCCGTGGTCGATGGTGGCGCAGCGGAAGAAGAGTGGGTGGCCGGTGAGCCGTGCCCGCCGGAGTCGTTCGGCCGGGTCGTCTTCGATGACGGCGGCGTGGAAGAGACGCCTGATGGCTCGATCGTCTTCGGCCTCTGCGCCTCGTTGCGGAGCATCTCAGGTCAGGCGCTGCTCGACGCGCGCCCTGCCGGCGGCTTCAAGCTCGAGTTCAAGGGCGCCAACGTGCGTTCGGAGTACGAGCGCGTGTTGCCTGCGACGGGCCAGTACGACGTGAAGGTGCTCCGCAGTAACTACGACATCTTCTACTACCAGCCCGCGGGCGTGTTCGCGACGCACGAGGGGCAGATCGACTACGGCCGCCTCGACCTCCGCACCGATCAGACCCGCCGCCTCGAGGGGCGCACCCACATTCTGGCTGGCGCCGCGTTGTTCGGTGGGCTGCCCTTCACTCAGACCCGAACGCCTTTCGACACCGGCCTCGAGGTGTACGGCGCCTCGCGCCTGGGGTTCGCCGCCGCGCAGCGGGTCAGCACCCAGAGTCAGGCGGGCTCGTACGAGCTGAAGCTGCTCGAGGGGCAGTTCGCGGTCTTCCTCAACTCGCCGCCGGCAGCGCTCTACGGAACCGAGCTGCGCCGCTACATGGCCGCGCCGACCCAGCTCACCTTCGATCGCGATCAGGCCCTCGATCTCGTCATCCCCACGGCCACGCTCGAGGGCGAGATCCTGATGGACGGGCGCCCGCTCCCAGACCGGCGCGCCGGCACCGACTTCTCGCTGAACTACACGATCCCCGGTGAACGCGAGGCGACCGTGCTCACGCACCACGAGGGCGGCTACCGCACGATCACCGGCATGGTGCCCCGCGGTGAGTACGGCATCACGCTGAGCTTCACCGGCACTCCCGACAAGAACTACCCCGCCGAGATCTCGAACGTGTCGCTTGCCGGCGCCCTCGACCTTCGGGCCGACCAGCGGTTGACCGCCAACCTGGGTACCGAGTTCATCGAAGGCAGCATCAGCATCGACGGCGTGCCGGTGCAGCCCAAGCTCAACTTCAACTGGAACATGTTCATGTACGGCTTCGCTGGCACGGCGAACAACGACAGCTTCCTCGAGTACCAGGTGCCGCTCGACTCCGCGTCGTTCAACCTGCGCGCGTTCGCGGGCAACTACTTCACCGTGCTGCAGCTCTCCGACGAGTTCGCCGACGATCTGGTGACGGGCTGGTTCGTCGTCGACCGCTTCAAGCAGGTGCAGGGGCCGACGCGCATGCCGATCGACATCAAGACCGGGTACTACAGCGGCCGCGTCTACATCGACGGCCAGCCGCCGCCGCCTGGCATTTCCGTCGGCACGTTCTACTTCGCCAACCGCGCGCCCGAGTACCGCAACAGCTTCTTCCTCAAGAAGGTCGTCACCGCAGAAGACGGCCAGTTCCGCATTCGCCTGCCGATCGGCAACTACGACATCTTCTTCGTCATCGATCGCGACGTGTACCCTGAGTACGCGGCGGGCTTCCGGCTGACGGCGACGCAGCTGCTCATCGAGCAGGCGGCCTCGGTCAACGACGACATCAACTACAAGACGGTGCTGGTGACGGGGCCCATCCGCGTCGGTGGCCAGGTGGTGCAGAAGCTCATCGGTGGCGACGAGGTCGGCCTGCGTCTCGAGCGCTTCGACGGGCGCATGTACAACTGGGGCTTCAGCGGCGGTGGGCCGAACTACCGGCTGCGGGTGCCGCCTGGCGACTACAAGGTCGACTTCGTGATCAACCGCGGCGGGGTCGATGGCGTCGCCTGGGGCAGCGCTCCGCTCGGGCCGAAGCTGCGCGCCGGCAGCCCCAACGATCTGCCTCTCAACGCCCAGTAACCTGCCCAACTTCGCCCGCTTTCACGTTCCGGGAACGGACGCGAGGGTCGGGTTGTTCGCACTCTCGAGCCGTCAGTACGCAATCACACTCCGGCGCGAGACGTGTTGAACGAAGGGCTGTACAGTACGGGCACGGTCGGGTCCTTCACACCCGACAGATCAGGGAGATCGAGCCATCATGTGGCAACGCTTCAAGCGGGCGATGCGAAGCTTCGTCGGGTTCTTCGTCAGCACCATCGAAGACCCAGAGCTGATCCTCGAGCAGAACATCAGGGACCTGAACGATCAGGTGCCCAAGATGAACGAGTCGATCGCGATGGTGCGAGCGAACGTGACGCTGCTCGAGAAAGAGAACACCAAGTACAAGACCGAGGTCGGTGATCTCACCGCCAAGGTGAAGGCTGCCATCTCGGGTGGCCGCGACGATCTCGCCGCGCAGTACGCCACGCGCCTGCAGATGGAGCGCAGCGCGCTTGCCCGCAACGACGCGCAGCTGCAGACCGCGCGCGCCGCCTACGACAAGGCCTTGAACGTCAAGAAGGCGTTCATGCGCGAGAAGGACAAGAAGACCGCCGAGGCCATGTCGGCCATTCGCGACGCGCGCCGGGCGAAGTGGCAGGCGAAGGTCGCCGACGCCATGGAGTCGTTCGAGGTGGCAGGCATCGACGCGACCCACGACGAGATGCTCCGCAAGGTCGAGGAGCAGACCGCCGTCAACGAGGCGCGCATGCAGATGGCGCTCGAGTCGGTCGATCACGAGCGCATCAAGATCGAAGAAGAGGCCGAGCAGCTGCAGGCCTCGGAATTGGTCAAGCAGTTCAAGATGGAGATGGGCCTCGACAGCCCCGCGCCCGTCTCGGACGTCTCTGCGGGAAACGAGAAGACCATCGGCAAGAAGGTCGAGGTGAAGTGACGGTCTGATGCGCGGCCGCCGCTTCATCGCCACCCTGTTGTTCGCGAGCCTCGGTGCCGGCGCCCTGCTGGCCCTGAGGCTCGGCTACGTCGACCGCGTTCGTGACCGCGTGCAGGGCCGCGCCATCAGGCTCGCGGTCGGCGATTTTCCCGCTGGCGTCACCGCGCCCGTCGACGACGTCGCGTCGATTCCCACCCGGCCGGTGCTGATCGGCGTCGTGCCACGAGGCACCGTCGCGGCGCTCGTCTGGGCCGCCGGTGACGACGCGCACCCGGGGCTCTTCCGGTCGGCCTACGCCCTCGACGTGAAGACGGTCCGCTTCGACTCCGAAGACGCGCTCCGCCGCGCGCTGGTGAAGGGCGCCGAGAATGGTGGCGTCGATCTCGCGGCGATGTCGGTGTCGACGCTGGGCATGTCGGCGGGGCCGCTGCGAGACGCTGCGCCGCGCACCGTAATGCTGCTGGGCCGCAGCCGCGGGCAGGACGTATTGGGCACGCGGAGTGGAACGCTGTCGCCGTCGCAGCTGGCAGGAAAACGTGTGGCGACCGAGCCCCGAAGCCCGGGCCACTACTTCACCCTCTGGGTGCTCTCGCGCGCCGGCTTGTCGATGCGAGACGTCACGTGGGTCCCGCTCGATTCGGCGCTCGAGGCCGGCGCCGCGCTGAAGGCCGGGAAGGCCGACGTCGCTGCGGGGTTCGTGGGTGACGTGCACCCCATGGTTCGAGAGCTCGGCGGTTCGCTGGTGTCGACGACGGCCGACGCGCCGCACCTGCTGGCGACGGTGCTGGTCGCGCGTGGAGAGTTCGCCGCCCGCTACCCCGACGCCGTGCGCCGGCTCATTCGTGGCGCGCTCGACGCGAGCGGACAGGTGGTGAAGGCGCCAGAAGCGGCAGCGCGAGCGTTGGGCGCCTTCGCTCCAGAGCTGGGCGACCCGACCGAGGCGATCGAAGCCGCGCCGCCGGCCAGCACGAAAGAGAACCTCGCGTTCTTCGGGCTCACCGGCGAGGCGCCCGTCACCTACTCCGAGCTGTACCAGTCGGCCGTAGCGCTCTCGTCGAAGCTCACTGGCCCTTCGGTGGTGCCCACTGCCGAAGAGACTGCGGACCTGGGGGCCCTGAAGTACGTTTCAGCAACGCAGCGCCCGTGAAGAAACCAAAGCCCAACTACCTGAGAGCCGCGCTCCTGATGCCGGCCAACCTGTTCGCGCTGGCGGCCGGCGCAGCCGCGTCCGTCATCATCGGTGACTGGACGCCCGTCATCGCCGCTGGTGGCGCGTCGGCCGCGTACCTCGCCTTCCTGTCGACGATTCCGTCCTTTCGCCGGGCCGTGCGCGCGAACTCCGAGGCGCAGACCTCGGCGGAAGTCGCGAGCCCCGAAGAGGAGCAGGCGTTGCTGGCCGAGCTCGCCCCAAGCCAACGCGAACACTACGAGCAGCTCCGCGCGCTCAAGGGCCGCATCCTCGACGAGTACGGCAAGCTGCCGGGCGGCGGCGTGCTTCAGGCCTCGAGTGAGTCGAGGCTCGACACGCTGCTCACGTCGTTTTTACGGCTCGTCACGACGCTCAACAGCTACCGGAAGTTCTTGAATGCCGCCGACCGCCAATCCGTCGAGCGCGAGCTGTCGGAGCTGGTGGCCGAGGTCGACGGTGAGAAGAACGAGCGGCTCAAAGAGGTGAAGAGCCGTCGCGTCGACATCCTGAAGAAACGGTTGGCCCGCTTCGTACAGGCCGAAGAGAGCCGGGAAGTGGTGAGCCACCAACTTGCGAGCATCGAGGATCTCTTGCGTCTGACTCACGAGCAGTCCATCGCCATTCGAGACCCGCAGGTCGTCACGCGTCAGCTCGACGCACTGTCGGCCGAGGTCGCCGCCACCGAAGAGACCGTGCGCGACATGGAGTCGTTCATGGTCGTCACCGAAGAGCTCTCCTCGGTGCCCGGCTCGTCGTCGGTGAAGGTGCGCTCATGACGAGGCGGCTGGGGTTGCTGGTGCTGCTCGCGCTCGCGGGCTGCTCGAAGTGCGGCAAGAAGACCGACTCGGCGAACAACGGCATCGAGTCGGTGTTGCCTCGCGGCGCGATCGCCATCGTGGTGGTGCCGTCGCTGAAGGACTCTGGCGCGAAGCTGTCGCTGCTCGAGCAGCTGAAGGTCGCCGGCTTCATCGCGCCGCTCCAGGGCTTCCCCAACGCGAAGGCGTTCGCCGACGAGGTGGTGCGCCAGCTCGGCGTCGATCTGCGCAGCGCCGCCGAGATCGAGAAGGCGGGCCTCGACCCTTCGCGGTCGCTCGGCGCCGCCGTGCTGCTCACGGGTGACGTCTACCTCGTGCTCCCGGTGAAAGACGCTTCGGCCCTGCACGCGAGGCTCGAGGGTATTTCGGTGAACCGCTTCGGCGCGGGCGCGGGCTCGGAGCAGAAGCAGGGCGCGGTCACCGTGAAGACGTTCTCGACCCAGCAGGGCCAACCGGCGCGGCTCGGCTACGCCATCAACAACGGCTGGGCCTTCGTCGGTCGCGACGCCGTCATTCCCAAGCTCGGGCAGGCCGCGTCGCTCACCGAGACCGACCGCCTCACGGGAGACGTGCAGCTCGCCGCCGCGCTCAAGACGGCTGGCGCGCACGACGTCTACGCGTGGTTTGGCTCGGGGAGCGTCGCGCTCCACGGGACGCCGTTGCTCAACGCCTTCGTGACCCTCTCGTTGTCGACGACCGCCGTCGAGGCGCGCGTCACCGGTCAGTGGAAGGACAAGCCCGAGCTGCTGGCAGCGCTCACGGCCCAGAAAGCGAAAGACTTCTCGGCCCTGTTGCCCGCCGATGCGTTCGTCGTCGGCCGCTACAGTGGCGACGCGAAAGGGTTGGGCTCCGTGGCCGCGCAGTTGCTCGGCCCCAACGTCACGCGCGCCTTCGAGCAGGGCGGGTTCGACGTGAAGACCGAGGTGCTCGACAAGCTCGAGCCAGGCACCGTCTTCGCGCTCTCGCTCGCCGATCGCCCCCCGATGGACCGCGGAGTGCCGACCTTCGACATTCGCCAGACCAACCCATTCGCCTACGCACATCTTTCGGGCGCCGCGCCCGTCACGTCCGCCGACGTCATCATGCCGGTGCTCGAGAAGGTGGCCGGGGTGGCGCCGCGTTTCGGAGCGAAGCTCGAGAAGCAGCAGCGCGAAGGGAAAGACCTGTTCTTCACCACCTGGTCCCAGGGGCAGGGCGTGCACTTCGCGCCGAAGGGCAGCGTCGTGGCGTTCGCGTCTCCGGTGCAGCGGCTCGATGCGCTCCTCGCCTCCGACGCTGTTGCGAAGCCCGAAGCCCTCGCTCCAGAGGCCCTGCAGGTCACGGTCGATCTCACGAAGCTGGCCAACTCGGTTCGCGCGCTGCCCGAGAGCGCGTGGGGCCTGGGTGGTTTTGCGCTCAAGCCCACCACCGTGCGCTGGCTCGACGCGACCGACGACCTGAAGCAGGTCTCGTTCACGGCGTCGGCGAAGGACGGCGCGGTGAGCGCCACCGTGAAGCTGTCGCTTGCGCTCGCCCCGGCCGCGGCAGCGAAGGTTCCGTGAGCGTGGAGCGCCGATGATCGACGCGAAGGCCATCGCCCGCGACTACGACGACGGCGCGAAGGGCCGGCTCACGGTGCTCGACGGCGCCTCGCTCACGGTCGACGACGGAGAGTTCGTCGCCATCGTCGGGCGGAGCGGGAGTGGGAAGTCGACGCTCCTTCACGTGCTGGGCGGCCTCGACACCGACTACCGCGGCCAGGTGACGGTCGCGGGCACGCGCCTCGACGGATTGCCCGACGCCGCGTTGTCGCGCTTTCGCAACGAGACGGTGGGCTTCGTCTTCCAGTCGTTTCATCTGATGTCTGGCGTGTCCGCGCTCGAGAACGTGTTGTTGCCAGCGAGGTTCTCGGAGTCGCCGATGGGCGATCTCCACGCCCGCGCCACCGCGGCCCTCGCGCGGGTCGGGCTGACGTCGCACGCCGCGCGCACCCCGGGCCAACTCTCGGGCGGAGAACGTCAGCGGGTGGCGATCGCGCGGGCGCTCTTCTCGTCTCCGAAGCTGCTCCTGTGCGACGAGCCGACCGGCAACCTCGACTCGACGACGGCCGATGAAGTCGTCGCGCTCTTCAAGACGCTGAACGCGGCGGGGCTGACGATCGTCGCGGTGACGCATGAAGACCGCCTTCGTTCGGCCGCGACGCGGGTGCTCACGTTGTCCAAGGGGAAGCTCTCGTGAGCGGCTCGCTCTGGCCGCTGGTGCGCCTATCGTTGTCGAGAGATCGCCGCAGCGCGCTCTCGTCGGCGTTCGGGCTCGCGATCGGCGTCGCCTCGCTGGTGTTCTTCGTGTCGCTCGGCCTCGGCGTCGGCGCCATCGTTCGCGAGAAGGTCTTTCCCGTCGACACCAGCCTCGTGGAGGTGGTGCCGGCGCAGTTGTCGTTCGGGTTGCTCGGCGGTGGCACACTGGACGAGGCGACGGTGGCTCGGCTCGCAGCGCTCCCGGGTGTCGAGCGCGCCTTCAAGAAGATGAACGTGCGCGCGCCGGCCGTCACCATCTACCGAGGCGACTTCTTCGGCCGGCCGCTGCACATGGGCCTCGAGATTCTGGCCGTCGGTGTCGAGGCCGACTTCGTGAAACAGGACGTGCTGCTCGGGGAGTTCGTCGACCCGGGGCCTGACAAGCCGATTCCCGCCATCGCCTCGACGCGCCTGCTCGAGATCTACAACAAGAGCTTCGCGCCTCAGCGCTCGTTGCCCCAGCTCTCGGGCCAGCTGCTCACCGGCTTCGTGTTCCCCGTCGACTTCAACCGCAGCTTCGTCACCAGCACGCCGTCCGGCGCGTCGGCGATTCCGTCACAGGCGCAGCTCGTGGGCGTGTCGGATCGAGGCCTGCTCGCCGGCATCACCATTCCTCTCGAGGCCGCGCGCCGCATCAACGCTGCCGCGAACCTCGACGCGAAGACCTTTACGGGCGTCGCGCTCAAGGCAACGGATCCCTCCCGGGTGCCCGGCATCGTTGCCGCGGTGAAGACCATGGGCCTTCGCGTCGACGACCAAGACAGACGTATGGCCGAGAACGCCGGAGCCGCCGTGGCCATCAGCACCTCGAGCCTCGCGCTGTTGTCGGTGCTCATCTGCCTGCTCGCGGCCTTCAACATCGCGCACGCGTTCTCGGCCTCGGTGCGCGCCCGCGAGAAAGAGCTCGGCGTCATGCGGGCCGTCGGGGCGTCACGCAGCGCCCTGTTCCGGCTGGTGCTGGTCGAGGCCCTGGTGCTTGGCCTGCTCGGCGGCGTGCTGGGCACCGCGCTCGCCCTCGTCGGCAGCGTCGGCCTCGACGTGGCCGCCGTTCGGTTCCTGCCCGAGTTCCCCTTCAAGCCTGAGACGTGGTTCGAGCGGCCGCTGTGGCTGCTGGCCGGTGGGGTGGGCCTCGGGGTGCTGGCGGCGGTCGCTGGAGCGTTCCTCCCGGCCCGCAGGGCCTCTCGCACGGACCCCGCGCGCGTTCTGGCCGGCTGACGGCACGCGCACCCTTTCCCACATTGGTCGCCATCAGTTCTTCCACGGTCAATTCGAGCGCTCGGGCTACGCTCGCTTCATCGTTTTCGTGCATCGCAGTCGTCGAAGGACTCCGTGACTACCGCGCCCAAGCGTCAGCCGATTCCGTTCGGCAAGTATCTGCTCCTCGATCGCATCAACATCGGCGGTATGGCCGAGGTGTGGCGCGCCAAGACGTTCGGCGCGGGCGGCTTCGAGCGCCTCGTCGCCATCAAGCGCATCCTGCCGAACATCGCGGAGGATGAAGAGTTCATCACGATGTTCATCGACGAGGCGAAGATCACGGTTCAGCTGAACCACGCCAACATCGCGCAGATCTACGAGCTGTCGTCGATCGCGAACTCGTACTTCATCGCGATGGAATACGTGTCCGGCAAGGACATGCGGGCCATGTTCGATCGCTGCCGCAAACGCGGAGAGCCGGCGCCGATTCCGCTGACCGCCTACCTCATCGCCCAGTGCTGTGAAGGGCTCGACTACGCCCACCGCGCCAACGACAAGAACGGGCGCCCGATGGGCATCGTGCACCGCGACGTCTCGCCGCAGAACGCGATCATCAGCTACGAGGGCGAGGTCAAGGTCATCGACTTCGGCATCGCGAAGGCCGCGGGCAAGGCGACCAAGACGCAGGCCGGCATCTTGAAGGGCAAGTTCGGGTACATGAGCCCCGAGCAGATTCGCGGGCTGCCGCTCGATCGCCGCAGCGACGTGTTCGCCATCGGCGTCTGTCTGTACGAGATGCTCACCGGTGAGCGGCTCTTCGTCGGCGACTCCGACTTCTCGGTGCTCGAGAAGGTGAGCAAGTTCGAGGTGCTGCCGCCCTCGCACTTCATCCGGAAGATCCCCGACGCGCTCGAGAAGATCGTCATGAAGTCGCTCGCGAAGGACGTCGACGAGCGGTACTCGTACGCGAGCGAGCTCGGCGAAGACCTGCGCAAGTTCCTCTACACGTCGGGCTACTCGTTCGGCCGCAAGGACCTCGCAGCCTTCATGAAGGCGACGTTCGCGGAGGACGTCGACAAGGAGAAGACGCGGCTCCAGGAGTACAGCGACATCAAGCCGCCCGAGGGCATGCTGGCTGCCGCCGACATGGGCTTCGGCATGGGCCACGTGCCCAGCCCCGCCAACATTCCGTTGAATGCCAGCGCCGTCACCGCGATGCCCACCATGGCGCCGCCGATGGTCGCGCCGTCGTCGATGAACCTGGCGCCCGTCATTCGGGCCCCGCCCACGTTGGCGCCTGCGTCGTCGGCCCCACGGCCCGGCAACCTGCCTCGGCTCACGGCGCAACAGGCCGTGCACACCGTCGGCAAAGACGAGCACGAGGCCACCGTGATGGCCGACGGGTTGAGCGACGACTCGACCAGCCCTGGTCAGGACTCGACCCGGGCCCTCAACGTGCGCAATCGGCCCGAGGATCCCGCGACCGACCCCGGCCGGAGCGGCGCCCGCGGGCTGGTGCCGAACAACATGGGCCCTGAGGCGATGACGCAGGGGATCGGCCAGATGCAGCGGCCAGGGCCGCCGGTGCTGGCGATGGACGCGAACGGGTTGCCGCCGAACGCGCGTCGCCCGGGGCCGACCGGGCTGCCGCCACGAATGGCCGCTCCGATGATCGTCGAGCACAGCGCCGGCTCGTCGCAGTCGTTCCCCTCGCTCGAGCCGACGGGCGACACCTCACCGGGCATGGCCGCGTACCAGGCGCCCACCGGCAATACGAACGTTCAGCTCCAACCCATCGGCGACTCGAGCAACAAGACGGTCTTCGCGATCCTCGGGGTCGGCGCGATCGTCGTGGCCACGCTCGTCGGCCTCGCAATCGCCTTCAGGCCGCCGCAGAAGGGGCTGCTGCTCATCGAGGTGCCAGCCGGCGTGAGCGGGCAGGCGCGCGTCAGCCTCGACGGGAAGGATCTGACCGAGGCCGATGGCTCGCCGATCAAGGACTGGCCCCAGGTACGCGAGGTCGGCGCTGGGAAACACACCGTGATGCTGAAGATGCCTGGCTACGAGACCCTCACCGAGACGGTCGACGTGAAGGAAGGCAACGAGCCCACCACGCTCAAGAACACGCCGAAGAAGAAGGGCGCCGAGTAACGCCCACGGCGGTTGCGTCAGCGCCCCATGATGGAAGAGTGCGTCGCGTCAGTCGAACGCAGGGAGACAGACCATGGCCAAGACCCGCAAGACCGATGATCCGCTCGCCGATCTGCCGCCGTGGGCGCAGAAGCTGGCCCAGCGGTACTACACGCGCACCGTCTCGACGTTCGTCGTGTTCGGCGCGGTGAGAGATCTGCAGCCGGTCTCGAGAGACGACGGCACGAAGGAGTTCGCGAACCTCAAGACGTTCCTCGGGGCCGAGCTCTTCGGGGGGCGCGATCACGTCATCTATTACGATCGCTCCTCGGGCATTCGTTCGCAGGCGCCCGAGACGCAGCAGGACTTCTCGCGCGCGATGGCAGCCTACGACGCGATGTACGGCACCGACTTCGCCCGCGTGATGCCGCGCGATCCAGGCCGCGCGCTGCAGATCATCGAGAACTACCTGCGCCTGCGCGTCAGTGACGGCAAGTCGCTCGCCCTGGTGATCGACTTCGCCGAGACCATCGCTCCGGCTGGCGACATGGGCTCGATGTCGTCGGAAGATCGCTTCACGCTCGCGACGCTCATCAAGTGGTCGCAGGACCCGCAGTTCCTGCAGGGTGACTTGTCGATCGTGCTGGTGGTCGAGAACCTCGCCGACATCTCGGCGCGCCTGTCGCGCAACCCGTACGTCGCGAACATCGAGATCCTGCTCCCCACCGAGGACGAGCGGCTCGACTTCGTGAAGTGGAAGCTCGAGGGCAAGAAGCTCTCGTCGGTGTCCGACGTCGGCGTGCAGGCCCTGGCGAAGATGACGGCCGGCCTCTCGCGCATCAACCTCGACCGCCTGCTGACCGAGGCGATGGAGTCGGGCAACAAGATCACGCCCGACATCCTCAAGGACAAGAAGAAGGAGATCATCCAGGCCGAGTGTCATGGCCTGCTCGAGTTCATCGAGCCCGCGTGGACGCTCGACGTTGTGGCGGGGCACGCGAAGGCGAAGAAGATGCTCCGCGACGCGGCGTCGATGCTGAAGAAGGGCCGCATCGAGGTGATGCCGATGGGCTACCTCGTCTCGGGGCCGGTCGGCACGGGCAAGACGTTCCTCGTCACGTGCTTCGCCGGTGAGATCGGCATTCCGTGCGTGAAGTTCCTCAACTTCCGCAGCCAGTGGCAGGGCGTGACGGAGTCGAACCTCGAGAAGATCTTCAACCTGCTCAAAGCACTGTGGCCGGTGGCGGTGATGATCGACGAGGCCGACGCCTTCCTCGGCGATCGCGACGCGGGTGGAGACTCGGGCACCTCGAGCCGCATCTTCGGCTCCATCGCCAGCTTCATGGGCAACACCGAGTTCCGCGGGAAGATCGTCTGGTTCCTGCTGACGTGCCGGCCCGATCTGCTGCCCATCGACTTGAAGCGTCAGGGCCGCGCCGAAGAGCACCTCGCGCTGTTCTACCCGCAGACCGATGGCGAGCGGGACGAGCTGTTCACCGCGATGCAGAAGAAGACGAAGGTGAAGGTCGAGGTCCCCGACTTCTCGAAGCTGACCAACGGCCACCCGTTCTCCGGCGCCGACATCGAGGCGATTCTGATCCGCGCGAAGTTCAAGGCGGCGACCGACGGCCGCGATCAGGTGACGCCAGCCGACGTCGAGGCGGTGGTGAAGGACTTCGTGCCGCCCAGCTACCCGCTGGAGATCGAGCTGCAGAACCTGGTGGCCGTGCAGGAGTGCACCAGCCGCGAGCTCTTGCCTGAGGTGTTCCAGAAGCTCGGCCGCGACGAGGTGACCCGCCGCATTCGTGAGCTCAAGGTGCTGCTCGAGGAGCGCTGAGCAACTCCGTCAGTTCGTGATGACCCACGCCTTCGGCACGAACGTCTTCGCGCGATCAGCCCGGTACTCGACCGACAGCGTCGTGGGCTGGGCCTGCAGCGTGCCGCCGAGGGTGGGGATCACCTTGAGTTTGCCCTCCCACGTGTCGCCGTTCGCCACCTGAGGCAGATGCAGCGTGATGGCCCCGTCTTCGGTCTCGTAGCGCGTGATGGTGCTGGCCGAGACGAGCGCGTCGAGCGACGGCGTGTCGTGCTGGACGCCCGCAGGAAGTCCGAACCGCAGCTTCATCGCCGTGCCGCCCGGGTACGCCGCCGTCATCGACACTTCGACGGCCTGGCCGACTTTGAGCGCCGGCGGCAGGGTCGTCTCGAGCTCGAGGCCCGCCAGCTTCGACTCCTTCCACGGCACGTAGGCCGACAGGCCAAGGGTGTAGCCGAGGCCCGGAACGGCAGGCTCGGCCTTCACGCTCCACGAGTGTTCCCCTGACGAGCCCGTCGCGTCAGCTTCGAGCACCAGCACGCTCTTGAGCGTCTCGGGCGTCAGCTCTCCGCTCGCCATCGCTTTCCCATCGCGCTCCAGCGTGATCTTCACGCCCGCCGGCACCTTCTCTTTGAAGAGCGTCGTGATGGCGCGCAGGGCGAGCAGGTTGGTGCGGCCGTCGCCCCAGCCGGTGAACGGGTCGTACGCCCCGAGCAGGGTGGTGCCGAGATCGGCCAGCGGCGCTTTCGGGTCGCCGTCGAGCGCGAGCACGGCCAGCGCCGTCGCCTCGATGGGAGAGGGCACGAGTCCATCGGCGCGCACGACCCCAGCGGGCACCGACAACACGGCGCCTTCGGCGTTCGTGGTGATGCCGGCGAGCACCGTGGCCTTGAGCTTCTCGGCCACCGTGCCCGTCACGGCGCCCGAGGCCAGCGCCGCAGCGGCGGTGTAGGGATCATTGATGCGGCCCAGGTTGCGCTCGTACGCACCCGCCGCTTTGATCGACACCGCGGTGAAGCGCTGCTTCGCGCGTGGGCTTGCCTGCGAGGCCTTCACGGCGCGAACACAGTCGCCAGTCGTGACCAGCAGGCGCTGGAGCGTCCACCCGTCGGCGCCCTGGCACGTGCCGTCGGGGCGCTGCGCCTGCGCGACCTGCGCGGCGAGCCTTTCACCAAGTCTCGCGAGCACCGGGTTCTCGGGGTGCGCGAGCGCGGCTTCAGCGAGCAACGTCGCCGAGTCGACCGATGGCGAGCGTGAGTGACGCATCACGCGCTGGGTGGCGAGCACCGAGAGATCTCTGATCACCGGCAGGTTCGGCTCTTCACCGAGCGAGCGGAGCAGGGCAGGGGAACTCCCCAACAGCTGGAGCAGGTAGGCGTCTTCGGCCACGCCGCCACGGCCGGGCGCTGCGGAGAGCTCGGAGCGGACGAGCCCGAGCGCACCGGGGAACACGCGCAGCACGACCGACTCACTCGACGGGAGCGCGTTGAGCGGTCCGCTGAGCGCGAAGGTGCGCGGCGCGGCGAGCGTGCCTCCGTGCGTGACGTTCTCTCGTTGTCCCGCGGGCTTCACGTCGATGACGCGCTCCACAGCGTCGGTGGTGCCGAGCGTCGCCTTGAGCATCAGCGGTCCAGGACGGGGCGCGGTGAGCGAGACGTTCTGCACGACGTTGCTGCCGGCCGCGACGCGCACTGTGCCGCCAGCCGAGCTCAGCACGCCCGTCGACTCGAGCTTGAGCGCACTGCTGACTTCACGCTCGGTCGTGTTGACCACCTGAATCGGGAGCGTGACCTTGTCGCCCGCGTAGAGCATCGGAGGGACGACGGGCTCGACGTACGTCGGCAGCGTGCCGAGGAAGTTGGTCGTCGCGCCGGCCTGGCCGCCTTGTCGGGAGTGCGCGAGCGCGAGCACCCGCCACGTCGTGAGGCGATCAGGCACCTTCACCGGCACCGTCGCGTGGCCGGTGGCGTCGGTGGTGACGAGCGGCTCGAAGAGGAAGGTCTCGGGGAACCACGCGCGCGTCGGCGCGGGCGCGCCAGCCTCATCACTCTCGCCGTCATCGGACTTGTCGGCCGAACCGACGATGGCCCTGAGCTTCATCGGCGCGGCCTTCTTGGCGATGGTGGCCGCGCCCATGCCGTAGCCCTTGCCGCCACCACCACGCCCCCCTCCGAGTGTTCCGATGCCCCCGAGGCCGATGGCCGGGGGAGGTGGCGCTGAAGGCGACGCCGCCGCGACCTCCATCGGCATGTCCTCCGATTCCTTCATGTCCTTCAGCATTTCGTTCTTCGCGCGGAAGTTCATCTTGCCCTCTTCCTGGGCGTACGACGGTGCCGACCCGGCGAGCGCGTCGGCGCTGGCCCCGAACAGGCGCCTGGCGTTGTCGGCTGAGGCGGCCAGGAAGAACAGCACGAGAATCGCGAAGCCCGTCGCCAGCAGCACCAGGACCTTCTTCATGGCTTCTCCTTCGCGACCCACAGGTTCCAGTTCTCGGAGTCTTCAGGCAGGCGCGTGCCGTCGACGACGACCTGACGCGGTTCCGTCAGGGCCAGCAGGTCCATCGGCAGGCGGTGGAGGCGCAGCGGGCGGCCCCAGAAATCGAGTGACGACTCCTTGCGCTTCTCCATGGAATCGAGCGACTTCTTCCACAGGCTCGCCATCACCCGCGGCGTCATCTTCTCGGTCGCGGCGGCGCTGCCTTCCCACTCTCGCGTCTGCACGTGCAGCTCCGAGAGCGCGACGTAGAACCGATCGACCAGCACCTCATTCGGGTCGATGACGGTGTTCGCGCTCACCGAGACTGGCGTGTCGATCTCTGGCGTCGGCGGCAGGTTCGAGACCTTCAGCAGCGTCGCGGCCTGCGCGTTCTTTCCACGGACGCGGCCCTGCGCGAGCGCCTGCGCGTCGATGCCGGGGAAGGCGAACTCGCTGGCGACGCGGGGACGCAGGCCATCGAGCTCGGTGGAGCCGGGCAGAGGCACCAGCTGCGAGAGGCTGTCGTCGACGCCGAACAGGCCGACCGCGGCAGCGCCACCGACGCCACCGATGCGCGTCTCGATGTCGAGGCGAGCGAGCTGGCCGGGGGCATACCGCTCCTTCTCGGGCTTCACCGTCACCCCGAGCTGCGCCTTCGGCTTCGAATAGAGGAACACCTCGGCGCTCTCGAACTGCACCGAGAACCAGCCCTCGACGTCGGTGGGCAGCTCGAAGGACGCGGTCTTCTCCTTCTCGTCGAACTTCGACTCCCACGAGCGCCCGCCCTGCCGCAGGTACAGCTTCTCGGGCAGCGTGCCGGCCCAGTTCGGCCCGCGGAGCAGCTGCACGGTGAACTTCTCGCCTGGCGTGAGCAGCTGGCTCGACGCGCGGAGGCGGATGTTGGGGATCTGCCCGGGTCGCAGCCGCAGCTTCGTGGTGCCGAGCGTCTCGCCGCCGCTCTTCGCGGTGACCGAGAACTCGTAGCCCTCCATGATCGTCTC
This sequence comes from Myxococcales bacterium, assembly GCA_030681895.1. Classification (GTDB taxonomy): domain Bacteria; phylum Myxococcota; class Myxococcia; order Myxococcales; family Myxococcaceae; genus Xiheimicrobium. Next base: position 41,567 of record JAUXRI010000098.1, read on the forward strand.
TTGCGGGCGCTCCGATTCGTACTTCTCGGGCGCGTCGACATCGAAGGTCACGAAGCCGACGGCCGCCGTGTCGCCCCCCTCGAGCTCTTCCTCTTCACCTGGGCGCGCAGCCCGCTTGAGCGTGAGCTTCGAGAGCCGTGAGGTGATGCAGCCGATGGCCGCTTCGGAGACGCGCCCGCCGTTCTTCTCCGGCGTCCACGTCAAGCTCAGCTCCTTCGCGCGCGGCCTGTACTGCCAGAACGCACGTCGCTGGAGCGGGCCCGACTGCACCGTCGACGGCAGACAGTCGCGCACGTCGAGCATCGCGTTCGAGAGGGCCTCCTCGACCCACGGCGGCGTGTTGGGAACGCCCTCTGCCGATGGGTTCAGCCGCGGAAGATCTTCGTCGTTGAACTGAAACGACACGCTGAAGAGCCGCTCGTTGCCTGCGCTGAACTTCAGGCCCTGCAACACCTTCTCGACACAGCTGCTCAACCGCGAAGTGGTGCCAGCGATGCCAGCGATCGCGCCGCTGCTGCGCACGTGCAGGCCGAAGTTGACGCCGCCGCCCTCGTCACCGACGTAGCGCGTGCAGGTGGCGAGGGCCGTCTCGGCGCGATCGAAGGTCAGGCGATCGGCGAGGCTCACTTCGTCTTCGGCGAGACGATCCTGCAGATCGCCGCGCGTCACCGGGTCGGCTTTGGGCGGGGGCCTGAACGGGAGCGCGGGGATCACCACGTTCACCGCAGGCCCGGGGTCGAGCTGCAGGCTGGCCACGCCGTCTTCGTCCGAGACCGCGACGACGCCCTTGTCCGTCGGCTCCCACAGGCGCTTCACGAGCAGGTCGGCGTTCGAGAGCACGCGCCCGTCGGCGGTGGTGGCGCGGAGGTAGAGGCGGTTGTTGAACCCCTCGACGAGCCCGTCACGCAGCTCGCTCACGGCGCTGACGCTGATGGCGTCTTCGGTGAGCATGACGTCAGCCGAGCCCTCGACGCGATCGCCAGAGGGATCGATCGCCGAGATGGACGCCGAGAGGTGCGCTTCACCCTGGAGATCGTCCGGGACAGCAGGGAGATCGATCGAGAACGAGCCTGACGCGTTCGTCTCTGCCTGCTTCGGGAGCGCCGAGCCATCGACCCACGACGTCGGCGGTGGCCAGGCGCCGCTGGTGTTCCAGGTGAGCTCGATCTTCGCCTTCGCGACCGGCGCGCCCGAGCTGTACTTCACCTCACCGCGCAGCTCGGGGCGCTCACCACGCCGGTAGTACGGCTTGCTGGTCGACGCCTCGACGCGGAAGCGGGGCAGGGTGAAGGGCTTCACGGTGAAGGAGCGTGACTCTGACGCGGGGCCGCTGCTCCAGCTCACCTGCCAGGTGCCGCTCTGCGCCTGCGAATCGAGCGGGAAGCTGCCGCGAACGACGCCCCACTCACCGGCGGGCGACTTCTCTTCGAGCAACACCTCGCCATTCGGGTCCGTCACGCGCCACGTGCCGGGGCGGCCGTCGAGCGGCGCGAGCGTTCCGCCGTGCAGGACGAGCGCACGAAACTGAACCGTGTTCCCGGGCTCGAACAACGGGCGGTCGGTCAACACGTGGATGCGAGCCGGCGCGTAGAGCGGGAGCGCCGCGTCGATCGAGGTCTCTCCAATCGACGACGTCACCGTGGCGCGCAGCAGGTAGTCGCCATCATTCACCGTCGGGAGCGTGACGACGGCCCACTTGCTCGCGCCCGAGTCCTTCCACCCTTCCTTCGGCGTCAGCGGCTGTTCTCCGGCCGGGCCGACGAGCGAGAGGCGTGCCGTGAAGCGTGAGAGCGGCGCCGAGTGCTGCGCGTCCGAAGGACCGGTGGTGTACGCCGCGTAGACGCTCACGCTGACCGAGCCCTCGCCGCCACGAATCAACGAGCCCGACGTCACCTGCACGGTTTGCCGGAGCGACCCGTCGGGGCACTCGTCGAGCCAGAGCCCGTGGGCGAAGCCGGTCGACAAGCAGGTGCGTGACGCCGCGAAGGCGAGCACGAGCCCGAGTAGGGCAACGGCGATCAACGGGCCTTTGCGCACGGCGCCGCGAAGGTGAGAGTTCATGGTCGGTTCCCCTCGAAAAGACGAGGCAGTCTAGACCCAGCCAGACGCCCACAGGGGAACGGAAGTTCCGGGCTTGCAATGAGGCCCCCAGCGGCTCGTACCTTCCAGCATGCGCACGCTCCTCAACCTGCTGTGGGCCCTGCTCGGTGGCGGTCTGCTGACGGCGATCGAATACGTGCTGGCGGGGCTGGTGCTGTGCCTCACCATCGTCGGCATTCCGTTCGGCGTGCAGTGCTTCAAGCTCGCCGGCCTCGCGCTGTTTCCCTTCGGCAAAGACTTCAACGACGCCCGTCCGCGCGGCGTGACGAACCTGGCCTTCAACGTCATCTGGCTGGTGCTCGCCGGCATCTGGATCTGCATCACGCACCTGACGCTGGCGCTCGGCCTGGCCGTGAGCATCATCGGCATTCCGTTCGCGATTCAGCACGTGAAGCTGGCGATGCTGGCGCTGATGCCGTTCGGCGTCGAAGTGCGCGAGGTGCGGTAATCGGTCGGGTCAGGGCGCTGCGACGACCAGCACCTGACCGCGCTTCAGCTTGCTCGTGCCGAGGTTGTTCCAGCTCTTCAAGTCGGTCACCGTGGCGCCGTACTTCTGGGCGATCGACCAGAGCGAGTCGCCTGACTCGACCGTGTGTTTCGTGCCTTTCGGCGCAGGCGGAGCGTTCGGCTTCGGCTCGGCCTTCGGCGCGGCGACGGGAGCGTTCGCGACCACCGCAGCGTTCGCGACGGCCGGTGCCGACAGGTCGGCCTTCGGGCCCGGCCAGAGCACCAGCGCGAGGCCCACCTTCAGCTTGTTGCTGGTGAGCACCTCGTTCCACGCCTTGAGCTCGGCGACGCGAATGTCGAAGCGACGGGCGATCGTCCACAACGAGTCTCCGCGCGCGACGCCGTACGTCACCTTCGTCTTCCCGCCGACGGTCTCGACCGTGACGGTGCCCGACGTCATCGTCTTGCCGGAGCCTTCCTGCGTGCCCGCGGGGATCTCGTCTTGAGGCCGCGCTGCCGACAGACCGCTCCGTCGTGCACGAACGACCTGCCGCTCGAGCGCCGTGTCCGACTTGCCGGCCTTCATCGCCGCAGCGCTGGGCACTGGCACGACGAGATCGGTGCCGAGGCGAAGCGCCCGCGCGCTCGTCAGCCCGTTCATGCGCAGAATCGCCTCCTGCGCCGAGTGGTAGGTGACGGCGATCTTCGACAGGGTGTCGCCCTTCGCGACGCGGTGGATCTTGAAGTGCAGCCGCTCCTGAGGCGCGTACTTCACGAACGCCTCGTCGAAGCTCGCCTTGCGGCCTTTGGGAATACGCAGCAGGTACGGACGCTCTGGCGTCGACGGCGGCGTGGACCACCGCTTGAGCTCGGGGTTCAGCTCACGAAGGTCGTCGATGCTCACGCCCGCGCTCGTCGCGAGCACCTCGAGATCGACCGAGTCGGTCAACGGCACCTCGTCGAACTCGAACGGGCTTTCGGGGTCGAACTCCTCATCCGAGAAGCCGAACGCCTCGGGGTGACGGGCGACCAGCGCGCAGGCGATGAGCTTGGGCACGTAGTGCTTGGTTTCCTTCGCGAAGCCGCGCTTGAGCTCCGAGAGCTCCCAGAAGTCCCGGGTGCCGGAGGACTCGATCATGCGGCGCACCCGACCGCCGCCGGTGTTGTACCCGGCCCACGCGAGGTACCAGTGGCCCAGCGTCGAGTGCAGCAGCGAGAGATAGTCGGCCGCCGCGTGCGTGGCCTTGATGGGATCGCGCCGCTCGTCGACCCAGAAGTCGTCCTTCAGGTGGAACATCTTCGCGGTGCCGGGAATGAACTGCCACGGCCCGACGGCCTTCGCCCACGACTTCGCCTGGGTGTTGAAGCCGCTCTCGATCATCGCGAGGTAGACGGTGTCGCGCGGCAGTCCCTTCGACTCGAGGATGGGCTGCATGAGCGGGATGTAGCGGTGGCTGCGGCTCATCCACCGTCTGAACCAGCGGCGCCCCGGGCCTTGAAAGAAACGGATGTACTGGGCCACCAGCGGGTGCATCTCGACGGGAATGTCGTAGCGATCGCGGACCAGCGAGACGTCGAAGGTCGACACGTCGCCGACGACGGCCAGCTCGAAGGGCAGCTCGGAGCCGCTCCACTCGGCCTGGTCGAGCGCGTGATCGAGGCGGTCGCGGAGCAGGGAGCCGCTGCCCAGTTGCTGCACGGTCGAGCGCAGCTGCGTCGCGGCGTTCGTCGAGGTGACGTCGAAGGTCTCTTCTTCGATCGCCTTCATCGCGTCGAGCTCGGCCTCGGGGTCGTCTTCGCTGTCTTCGTCGGGCTTCTTCCGGCTGGGCGGAGCGGGCGGCGGCGCCTCGACGGCGATGGAGACGCCTGCGTCACTCTGCGCGGCGCCAATCAACTCAGCCTGCGCGAGCACCTGCATGCCCGGCGGTGGCGGAGGCATCGGCACATCAGGGGCGGCGAGCGCCAGGAGAACGACGAAGGTCAGCATCGGGGAGGTCGAAGGGCAGCTTACGGAGCCGGGAGCACAGCGCAAACACACGACCTGGTCGTTTCACTCCGACCGGTCTGTGGTCCAAGGCACTTTCCGTGTCGACGGGGAGATCGCTTCTGAGCGCGGCGCGTTGAAGGCGTCCATGATTCCTCTCCTGACGCTTCTTGCCCTTGGCGCGGCACCTCCGCTGACCCCCATCTCGCCACGGCTCATCACCATGTCCGTCGACTCGAAGGTGAGCTTCCCGGCGACACAGCTCACGGCGACAGTTCAGGTCGTCGGCAAGGACAAGGATGTGGCCGGCGCCCGCAAGTCGGCCGATGAGAAGCTCCGCAAGCTGGTTGAGGCGCTGCGCGTCGCGGGGCTCGAGGCGCGTCGGCTTCAGGCGTTCGACAACGGTGTCACCCCTGACTCCCGCGGCAGCGAGGTCATCGGGCAGCTCGCCACGCGCTCCGTGCTGGTGTCGCTCGCCGACCTGACGCAGGCCGACGCCGTCTTTACCGCCGCGAACAGGGCCGGGGCCGTGGTGAGTGGACCGGTGACGTTCGCAGCCGACACCACGAGCTTCGAGGCGAAGGCCAGGCTCGAAGCGGCGACGATCGCCCGTGCGCGCGCGTCGGCGATGGTCGAGGCGCTCGGCGGCAAGCTGGGGCTGCCGCGCACCGTGTCGGATCATCTCAACGGCAGCCACGTGACCACCACGAGGTACCTTCAGCCATCTGCCGATGGGAGCGTGACCACGAACGCGAGCTCGGTCGAGCTGACGGTGGTCGTGCACCTCACTGTCCAGTTCGACATTCGCGACGAGTGAGGAGCAAGGACAGAGGGCGAGGTTCTTCGGACCCGCTGACGTCACTCTGCGTCGGCGAGGACGACGCGGTTTCGGCCTTCGTTCTTGGCCCGGTACAACGCGCGGTCGGCCCGCCGCAGCAGGTGGTCGAAGGCGAGGTCGCCGGGAGACGTCGCCGCGACGCCGATGGACACGGTGATGGGCAGGCTGAGCTCGCCGCGCACGTAGGGTTTCGCCTCGAGCGCTTCACGCAGACGCTCGGCGGCGGCCATCGCCTGCGTCGAGTCCATCTGATCGAACAGCACGACGAACTCTTCGCCGCCGTGACGCCCGGGCACGTCGTTGGCGCGGCAGGCCGCTAGAACCGTCTGCGCGACGTGTTGGAGCGCGAGGTCTCCCACCTCATGTCCGAACCGATCGTTCACCGACTTGAAGTGATCGACGTCGAGGATGGCCACCGCGAGGCTGCTGGCGCTCGCCTTCGCCTGGTGAAGCCCTGCGGTGCCGCGCTCGGTCAGGGTGCGCCGGTTCCACAGGCCGGTGAGGGCATCGGTCGACGCGGCCAGCTCCCATTGGCGACGCAGGCGCTCGGAGCACATCAGCAGGAACGCGGTGGTGCCGATGACGGGCACGCCGGCGGCGAGCATCGGCGTCAGCGCATTGACCCAGCTGCCCGCGTCGACGACCGTCTGTTCGCGCCCGGCGCCGAAGACGAAGTACAGCGCCCGCACGAGCATCACCACCGAGAGCGCTCCGAAGAGCCCAGCCATGACTCGACGGCTCAGCGCATGATCGAGCGCGCGACCTTTTCGGAGCGTCAGCGCGCTGCCGATGAGGGCGATGATCCACCCCACGGCTGAGAGGACGACCCGCACCGGGAGCGAGGGCTGCACTTCCGAGAACCAGTACACGCCAAGCATCACGGTCGGCGTGGGCACCCAGATGGCCCAGTGGCCCGGCCGGCCGTCGAAGCGCTGGAGCGCCCGCCAGTACAGCGTGAGTCCGCCCATCAACAGCCCGTTGCCCACCGGCAGCGCGAGCCACGTCGGCAGCTGCAGCTGAAGCCCCAGCATCAGGCAGCCTCCGGCCATCGTCAGCGTTCCGACGCGCCAGGCGAGTGCGCTGGGCTGGAGCGCCTCGGGCAGATCGCGGTGCATGAACCCGAGCACCGCTCCGTTCGCGAGCATGAGGAGCGTCGAGAAGACGAACGCAGTGAGCGGATCCATCGCGGGGCGCTACTTCTTCTTCGCGGGCGGCTTTGGGACAGGGGCGACGCCAGCATCCAGAACCGGGAGTGGCTGGCCATGCCCCGGCCCGAGGATCTGCGGCAGGTACTTCTCGAAGTCGAAGTGCGGTGAGTTCTCACGATCGTGACAGCCGACACAGGCCGTCGCCGCCGTCGGTCGAACGATGGTCGTCTTGATCGGCAGGCTCACGTGCGAGCTGCCAGGCCCGTGGCACGACTCACAACCGACCGACGTCTTGCCCTCGACCTCATCGAGCCGGCAGACGCCGCCCGGTTCTTTCCACCCCGTGAGATGACAGCCCACGCAGTCGAGGTGGTTGTTCTTTCCCTGCTCGACGAGCGAGCCGTACGCGCGCGCGTGCCGCGTGGTCTGCCATTGAGGAAACACCTGCGCGTGACAGGCCCGACAGACCTCGGTGCCGACGTAGCCAGGCTTGCCGGATGCTGGCGTCGGGCACTCGGCGCCGTTCTCCTTCGCCCAGGCGAGGTTGAGCGCTCCGACCTCGCGGTCGTACGCGGTGACGAGGGCGGTCGCTTCGGGCAGCCGCTCGAACGACGTCTCCAGCGGCACGAAGCGCACGGCGGCCGCGTTCCCGGTCGTCGGCACCGGCACCGACTCCGAAGCGAGCGCCTCTCGACGGATGATGATCTCTTCGAGCTTCTGCTTCTTCAGCACCCGCAGCTCGGCGGTCGTCGAAGGGTCGTTGACCTGCCCACGGAGTTGCTCGATGCGCAGCGCCAGGGCTTCGAGCTCACGCTGCGTCTCGCTGGGGCTCTTGAGCCACTGCACCGTCTGCGCATCTCGCAGCGTCAGATCGAGGCGAAGCAACGAGCGGCCCTTGCTCTGCACCTGCACCACCGGCACGCGGCCCATCACCAGCTTGTTCTCTTCGGTCGACAGCTCGTCCTTCCCGCGCGTCGCGATGACCAGGTCGAGCTCGAGCCCTTCACGGAAGGACAGCTTGATCGCTTCGTCGTACGGCCCCTCGAAGAGGCCGATGATGACGCTGGCCTTCGAGGCTCGAGCCTGAGCGGCCAGGCTGATCAACGCATCGACCTGCGGCGAGCTCACCACCACGACGCGGTGGCCCTTCACGTCGACGGCGTGCAGCGTGTTCGACGCGAACTCCGGCAACGCGAGCGCCGCACGGAACTCCGGTCCGCGGGCTTCATCGAGCGGCCCCGCCACGCGCGCGCTCAGCCCCATCAGCGCGAACGCTCGAGCCAGCGCCTTCGCTTTGCTTTCCTGCTGACCGACCGCTTCGGGAATGATCGATCGTTCGGCGAACAGCGCGTTGCCCGTGTCGATGAGGAAGACCGGGTGTCCGTTCTTCCGGGCCTGATCGATTTGAAAGGCCGCGCGATCGATGCCGCCGCGCATGTTGTCGGAGCAGCCGCACGGCCCGAGGTAGCCCTTGAGCTCCGAGGTGAAGAAGAAGGTCGCTTCGACCGGTGGCACCGCCGGAACCTCAGGGCGGACCTCACGGTTGCATGAGACGAACAGCAGCAGGGCCGCAAGAGCCGCGCGCGCCACCCGACTCACCAGATGATGCTCTCGACCAGCTCGTCCACCTTCTCGCCGAGCGCGTCGAGACCGTGCGCCTTCGAGAGGAACCCGTCAGCCCCCACCTGTTGGGCCAGGTCGGCCAGCTCGTCGTCGTTCAGCGAGCTGAACAGCACGATGGGGATGTCTTGCGTCTGGTACTCGTTCTTCAAGGTGCGGCAGATGTCGGTGCCGCGCGCCTCGGGCATGTGGATGTCGGTGAGGATGAGGTCGGGCTTGAAGTCCTTCAGCAGGCGCTCGAACTCCACGAGGGTGGTGGTGGCCTGCACCTCGTAGCCACGCTGCTCGAGCACGGCCTTCTCCATCTGCAGCGTGATCTCGCTGTCATCGATGAGGAGAATTCGTTTGGGGGCCACGGGGTCCACGGGTGAGTCGCTTAGCACCGATCGACAGGGGGCCCAAAGCATGTCAATGGCTGGCGCTGTGACGGCTCCAGTTTCCTTTTCAGATCTCGGCCTCAACGAGTCGCTGTGCTCGGTGGTCACCGCTCTCGGCTACACCACCCCAACGCCCGTACAGGCAGCCTGTATTCCTCCACTGCTGGAGGGGCGCGACCTCATCGGCCTCGCAGCGACTGGCACTGGCAAGACGGCCGCGTTCGCGCTCCCGATGGTCACCCGGCTCGAGCCCGGCGAGAACAAGCCAGGCCAGGTTCAGGGGCTGGTGCTCGCGCCGACCCGTGAGCTCGCCATTCAGGTGACCGAGGCCATCAAGAAGTACGGCAGCGGCCGCAAGCTCTCGGTGCTCACCGTGTACGGCGGCAGCGACATCGGCGCGCAGATGAAGTCGCTGCGCCGTGGCGTCGACGTGGTGGTGGCGACTCCGGGCCGCGCGCTCGACCACATTCGCCGCAAGACGCTCGATCTCTCGCGCGTGAAGATGGTGGTGCTCGACGAGGCCGACGAGATGCTCGATCTCGGCTTCGCCGAAGACCTCGAAGCCATTCTCTCGGAGCTCCCGGCCAAACGTCAGACGGCGCTGTTCTCGGCCACGCTCGCGCCCCGCATCGCGTCGCTTGGCGAGAAGCACCTCAACGATCCCGTCCGCGTTCGCCTCGAGCGGCCCAGGGGCGATGACGCCTCGAAGCCCCGCATCGAGCAGCGCGGCTACGTCGTCACGTTCCCCCAGAAGGCCGTGGCCCTGAAGCGCGTGCTCGAGCTCGACCAGCCCGAGAGCGCGATCATCTTCTGCCGCACCCGCGAAGACGTCGAAGGTCTCGGCCAGACGCTCGAGCGCAACGGTCACTCGGTGGCGACGCTCCACGGTGGCTTGTCGCAAGAACAGCGCGACCGCGTGATGAAGCGGTTCAAGAAGAAGGACGTCGCCCTGCTGGTCGCGACCGACGTCGCCGCGCGCGGCCTCGACGTCGATCACGTCACCCACGTGGTGAACGTCGACCTCCCGCACACGCCTGACACGTACGTGCACCGCATCGGTCGAACGGGCCGCGCCGGGCGCGCAGGTATCGCCATCTCGTTCGTGCTCCCCAAGGAGCGCTTCCTCGTCACCCGCCTCGAGCAGGCCACCGGCGGCAAGGTGACGCTCCTTCCCGTTCCCGGCATGGACCAGCTGCGCGCGCACCGCGTGACTCAGCTCGAGTCGGTCGTGAACGCGGCGCTCGGCAAGAAGAAGTCGGTCGACGCCGCGCGCGCCGCCGTCGCGAAGCTGGTGACCGAGAACCCCATCGAAGACGTCGCTGCCGCCGCGCTGGTCGCGTTGAGCGAGGCGCTGCACCCGCCTTCTGCCGATGACGAGATCGATATTCCCGCGCACGGTCCGGCGAAGGGGGCAGGCAAGTTCGCAGCGACGGAGCGGCCGGCCCGTTTCCAGGATCGTTCCGAGCAGTCCGAGCGTCCGCCTCGTCGCGATGCACGTGCTCCGCGTTCCGAGTCGTCTCGCTCCGAGTCGTCTCGTTACGAGCCGCCGCGCGCTGAGTCGACGAGGGCTCCACGAGCTTCTTCGCCGCGGACGCCGAGGGCTTCGTCTCCGCGCGCCGAGTCGCCGAAGGCGAGCGCACCCCGGGCTCCGCGTGGCAGTGCGCCTCGCGTCGAGCGTCCTGAACGTGCCGAACGCGCTGAGCGTCCGGCGCGCCCCGAGAAAGCCGCTCACTTCGAGGCGAAAGCGGGTCCCCGGTTCGTCGACGTGAAGCACGAGCGCCCCTCGCGGTCCGAAGGCAAGTCGGAGCGGCCGGCGAAGTACGAAGGCAAGCCCGAGCGCCCCGCGCGGTTCGGCGCCGACGCCCGCCCGTCACGCTTCCCGGCAGGTGGCGATGCGCGTCCGGCGAGGCCCGCCCGTGCAGAAGGCGAGCACGCCGCTGCACCTCGAAAGTCAGGCGCGGCAATGGCCAGGCTCTTCTTCAGCATCGGCAAGGCCGCCGGTATTCGCCCGCAGGATCTCGTCGGCGCCATCGCCAATGAGACCGGCATCGAGTCGAAGCAGATCGGCGCCATCGCCATCGGAGATCGTCACTCGTTCGTCGAGGTCGCGACCGACGTGGCCGATCAGGTCATCTCGACCATGCGCTCAGCGAAGATTCGCGGCCGCTCGGTGCAGGTCGATCACGATCGTTCGTTCTCGCGCTGAACGACGTCTCGCTGCCAGCCCTGGATGTAGACGGTCGCTGCCGGGCGTGGCGGAGGTCCAAGCAGGACCGCGTCGTCGTTGCCCACCCTCGCCGTGGCGAACACGTCAGGCCGGTTGGGCGTCGAGCTCGCCGTCTGACCTGAGAGTACGAGCTCGAACGAGCCGTCGGGGCTGGCCTGCGCCACGTACCAGCTGGCGCGGATCACCTCGGGGCGCGACGACTTGAAGATCGTGAGCGCTCGAGTTCCCGCCCGGCGCATCGCATCGAATTGATCGAGCGTCGGCGCGATCGGCACCGAGCTTCTCGGCCAGAGCGGGAGCGTCACGAAGACCATCGTGGCGAGGCTGAGAATCACTCGCGTGCTCCCGGTCGTGAGTGAGCCGACGAGCGCGCCGGCCACGAGCCCCAGCAGCACGGCCAGCACCGCTCTCCACCGGGGGCCTGGCACTGGCTCCCACGCGATGAACACCCACTGTGGATCATCGGCGTGTTGGCCGAAGACACCTTTTGACACGGTTGTCCTCCCTGACCGTTCGACGACACCATGGCGGCGGCCGGTGAACACCCGGCGCCGGCAATCGTCACGTGCCTTGACGCGTCAATCGGCCGGGGTCTATGGGCCACCACTCTCGGGCGCGCTCATTTCAAGGGGTTGTTCACATGCGCAGGTCACTCATCGCAGTCCTGTTTCTCTCGCTCTTCGCCACCGTCGCGCACGCCGACATCAAGCTCGGCTACGTCGATCTTCAGCGCGCGCTCATCGAGGTCGGGGAAGGCCAGGCCGCCAAGAACAAGCTCAAAGGCGAGATGGACAAGAAGAAGAGCGAGCTCGACGCCGAGCAGGCCAAGCTGACCGACGACAAGGCCGTGCTCGACAAGCAGGGCGCGATGATGAGCGAAGAGGTGCGCACCCAGAAGTTCACCGAGTGGCAGAAGCGCCTCTACGACGTGATGCAGAAGGCCCAGAAGGTTCAGGTCGAGCTCCAGGACAAGGAGCGCACCGAGCTGAAGAAGATCTTCGAGAAGATGGACCCGATCATCGCGGCCATCGCGCAGCGCGAGGGCCTCACGATGGTGTTCGAGAAGACCGACTCGGGCCTCGTGTACGCTCCGCCCAGCCTCGATCTCACCAACGAGCTCGTCCGCACGTACAACGAGAAGCACCCGGCGAAGTTCGGCAGTGGCAAGCCCGCGGCGATGGCGCCGAAGGCGACGCCGGCGGCTCCGAAAGAAGCCCCGAAGGACGCGCCGAAGCAGTGACGGCAGGGCCACTCCATCCCGGCGACGGCAAGGCGCCGCGTCCTCTGGCTGAGCTGGCAGCACTCGTCTCGGGCGAGGTGCTGGGCGACGCCTCGACGTCGATCTCGGGGGTCGCAGGGCTGGAGCAGGCGACGGCAGGCCAGCTCTCGTTCTTCGGCAACCAGAAGTACAAGAAGCAGCTCGTGGCGACCGGCGCCTCGGCCGTGCTCGTGCCCCGGGACTCGCCGGCGTCGGACCGCGGCGTCGTCTTCGTCCGCGTCGACAACCCGCACCTGGCGTTCGCCCGAATCGCCCAGGAGTTCGCGCCGAAGCGGACGTACGTGCGAGGCGTCGCGGCAGGCGCCCACGTCGACGCGACGGCGACCATCGATCCCACTGCGACCGTGATGGCCGGCGCCACCATCTCTGCAGGCGCGCGGGTCGGAGCCCGCTCCGTCGTCGGCCCCGGCTGCTACCTCGGTGAGCGCACGCGCGTCGGCGACGACACCGTGCTGGTCGCGAACGTGTCGATCCTCGAGGAGTGCCTGGTCGGCTCGCGCTGCCTGCTGCACGCTGGCGTCGTCATCGGCGCCGACGGCTTCGGGTTCGCGTTCGACGCTTCCGTGCCTGCGCACATCAAGATTCCCCAGACGGGCATCGCGCGCATCGAAGACGACGTCGAGATCGGCGCCAACAGCTGCGTCGACCGCGCCACCACCGGCGAGACCGTCGTGGGCTTCGGGAGCAAGCTCGATAACCTCGTCCAGGTTGGCCACAACAGCCTCATCGGGCCGATGACGATCCTGTGCGCGCAGGTCGGGCTCGCGGGCTCCACCGAGCTGGGGACTGGCGTGGTGCTGGGCGGGCAGGTGGGCGTCGCAGGCCACTTGCGCATCGGCGACCTGGCCCGCGTCGGCGCGCAGGCGGGCGTCATGAGCGAGGTTGGCGACGGTGAGATCGTCAACGGCTCCCCGCAGATGGACGCGAAAGACTACATGCGCTCGGTCGCCGTGTTCCGACGCTTGCCTGAGCTGAACCGCTTGATGAGAGACCTCCAACGACGGCTCGACGCGCTCGAGCAGGAATCGAAGAAGCCATGATGGACATCAACGACATTCAGAAGCTGCTGCCCCACCGCTACCCGTTCCTCCTCGTCGATCGCGTCACCGAGTACGAGCCCGACAAGAAGCTGGTGGGCTTCAAGAACGTCACGTTCAACGAGCAGTTCTTCAACGGGCACTTCCCGGGGCAACCGGTGATGCCAGGCGTGCTCATTCTCGAGGCGCTCGCGCAGTCGTGCGCGCTGCTCGCGTACAAGAGCTCGGGCCTCGACCCGAAAGAGAACCTCGTCTACCTGATGTCGATCGACGGGGCGAAGTTCCGCAAGCCGGTGGTGCCGGGCGATCGCCTCGTGCTGACGGCCGAAGTGCTGCGTCACAAGGGGCCGATCTGGAAGCACCGCGGAGTGGCGACGGTCGACGGTCACGTCGTCGCCGAAGCCGAGTTCCTCGCGACGGTGGCGAAGGCGCCCGAGGCGAAACCGTGAGCGTTCACGCCACGGTCATCGTTCACCCTGACGCGAAGCTCCACGCCTCGGTCGAGGTCGGCCCGTATTCGATCATCGGCCCCAAGGTGAAGATCGGCGCTGGCTCGGTCATCGGCTCGCACGTCGTCATCGAGGGCGACACCACGCTCGGTGAGCGCAACCGCGTCTTTCACCACGCGGCCGTCGGCGGTCAGCCGCAGGACCTGAAGTACGCCGGAGAGCCCACACGGCTCGTCATCGGTGACGACAACATGATCCGCGAGTTCACCACCCTGCACATCGGCACCGATGGCGGCGGCGGCGTCACGCGCATCGGCAACAAGAACCTCTTCATGGCGTACAGCCACGTCGCGCACGACTGCAACGTCGGCAACGGCTGCGTCCTCGCCAACAGCGTGGCGCTCGCAGGCCACGTGGAGGTCGCTGACTTCGTAATCGTCGGTGGGCTCGCGGCCGTGCACCAGTTCACCCGCATCGGGAAGCACGCCTTCATCGCGGGCGGCTCGATGGTGGGAATGGACGTGCCTCCCTACTGCACCGCGCAGGGCGATCGTGCCGAGCTCGCTGGCCTTAACACCGTCGGCCTGTCGCGCCACGGCATGACCGACGAGCAGATCGGCCGCGTGAAAGAGGCGTACCGCATTCTCTTCCGCTCCAAGCTGGGCCTGAACGAGGCGATGTCGCGGCTCAAGGCCGAGCACGGCGGGCACCCCGAGATCGATCACATGCTCGACTTCATCGGGTCGTCGAAGCGCGGCATCACGCGCTGAGGATCACTTCCTTGCGCGCCATCGGCCTCATCGCCGGCAACGGACGTTTCCCGACCATCTTTGCGCAGGCCGCGCGGGCGAAGGGCCTCGCGGTTCATGCCGTCGCGCACGAGCTCGAGGCTGACCCCTCGCTCTCGCAGCAGGTCGACTCGTTGACCTGGGTGAAGGTCGGCCAGCTCGACGGCATCCTCACCGGCTTCAAGTCGAAGGGCGTGACCGAGGCCGTGATGGCGGGCGGCATCGGGCGCATTCGCAGCTTCACGCAGGCGCGGCCCGACCTCGGAGCCCTCAAAGTCGCCGCGTCGCTCCGGAGCATGCGTGACGACGAGATGCTCCGCGCGGTGGCGGCGTACTTCGAGAAGCACGGCGTGCGAATCGTGGCGCCGACCGACTACGTGCCCGAGGTGCTCGCCGGCACGGGCCACCTGGCAGGTCCGGCGCCGACGAAAGATCAACTCCGTGACGCCGAGGTCGGCCACGAGGTCGCCACGGCCCTTGGCCAGGTCGACGTCGGCCAGACGGTGATGGTGAAGGACGGCGCCGTGCTCGCGGTCGAGGCGGTCGAGGGCACCGACGAGGCCATTCGCCGCGGAGGGAAGTACGGAGGGAAGGGCGCGGTGGTCGTCAAGCGCTCCAAACCCGGCCAGGACCTGCGGTTCGATCTGCCCGCCGTCGGGCCGATGACGCTCGAGGTGATGCGAGAGGCCGGCGCTTCGGCGCTCATCGTCGAGGCGGGCAAGACGGTGCTCCTCGACAAGGCTCAGTTGTTCAAGTGGGCCGACCGTTTGAGCATTGCGATCGTTGGCCGCTGACCCGGTTTGCATTGCAAACAGAATGGATGCACATGCCATCCGGCCTGCGGGTGATGAGGGCGTCGTTCACCTCGTCGTCCCCCGGAGTCACCCATGAAGCGCTTCCTCGCCCTCGCCGTGCTGTTCGCTCTGCCCGCGTTTGCCGGCCGTCCCACCCTCGAGAACCGTGATGGCCGCGAGTACAAGTACGAGCTCGAGTGTGGCTCCTCGACGCTCAACAGCTCGGTCGGCAGCCGCACGACGGTGACGCTCGACGCCAAGTGCAAGCTGCGCGTGAAGGGCGCCGGCTCGGCGAAGCTCGACGAGAACATGAAGTGCACGATCAAGGACGGCAGCCTCGACTGCTGACCGCTCGGGGCTACACTCCCGCAGGCATGGCCGCCGCGCGTCCCCAGCCCTCTGCGCCGTTCGTTAGCCGCGAGCTCAACGGCGAGAACCTGCTCGATGAGCTGGCGGAGCTGAGGAACGCGCAGGTGGCGCAGAAGCACCTCGAAGACATGGTGCGGGCCCTGCGGGAGCTCGAGGGCTCGCGGGTGAGCGAGGCCGTCACGCGGCTGAAGTCGCTCGCCACCAATCGCTTCTCTGGCCAGCCCGTCATCGCGTCGCTGCTGGTGCGTTGGTCGACGAAGCTCAAGACCGAGCTCGACGTCGGCCTGCTCGTCTCGCACCTCGAGCGCATGACGCTGGTCTCGGCGTTGCTCGGCGCGTTCCGACGAGGCGCCGAGCGACTGCCCAAAGGCGGTAAGGCGTGACGGTGAGGCTCCCCGACGAGGTCGAGGCGGTGCTCGACGCCTGGTCGGCGCGCGGGAAGACGCTCTTTCGTGAGCTGATGGAGGACGCGACCAGCGAGCTCCAACAGGAGTTCGTTCAGCGCGCGATGCTGGCGGGCCACACCCCGGGCGAAGTGCATGCCTTCGCCGACGAGCTGCGCGGCCTCTCGGACGACGAGTGCTTCGAGGCGTGCACCCTCAGTGACGACGCCCCCGAGGGCTACACGGTGACGCAGTTGCTGCGGGCAGAGTCCGACCCGCTCTTCGCGTACGAGCTCAAGGGCGGCTCGCTCACGCCGAACGAAGCCGACGACGCGCCCTCGATGCCGATGAAGGCCCAACGGCGCGACGTGATGGAGGCCCCCGACGATCGGGGCTTCACCGCCGACCCCGTGCAGCGCGCGAGGGATCAGCGGGTCTCCTTCGATTCGAGCTCGGGCCGTTTTCCTGCGCTCGTTCCTTCGAAGCCCGCCGCGCTCGCCGCGACGCCCGTCGCGCCATCGGGTCAGGTGCCGGTGCCGGCGTCGCTCGCCGCGGGCCGGCTCTTCGAAGATCTGCTCACCGACGCGACGCGCGCGATGGGCGTGACGTGGCGTGAGGTCGAGCTCGACGTGCCGGGCGGGTTGCCCATCGCCCAGGCGCTCTCGCAGGTCGCCGCGGCGCTCGGCCGCTCGATTCCCGTGCCCTGCGTCATCGGAAACGCGCAGGGCCGGCCGCTGAGGTTCCTGCTCATTCTGCAGACGGCGAGCTCGGGTCCCAACCGCGCGTTCCAGCTCTACGAGCCGTTCTCGCAAGAGCTCATCTGGGCCAACGAGAAGGACCTGCTCGCGAAGGGCGAATTGCCGTTCGACAACAAGGCCCTGCGCAGGCTGCTGCGGGTCGCGCTGCCCGGGTCCAGAGGCCTCTAGCTTTCCCGACGGCGCGCGGCTCGAAACCCGCCTGGACTCATGCCTGTCCACCGGCGGAAGGCGCGGTGAAAGGCGCTGACGTCACCGAACCCGAGCAGGAACGCGACCTCTGCGAGCGGTGTCGCGCGCGTCGCCACGTGCTCGAGCGCCAGCGCACGGCGCACGTCGTCGAGAAGCGCCTCGAAGTTCGTGCCTTCGTCCTGCAAGCGCCGCTGAAGCGTTCGCCGAGACACCCGCAGCCGCTGCGCCGTGCCACCGAGCGTCGGAGCGCCGTCACGAAACGCGTCGCAGACGAGCCGGTGCACGCGCGCCCTGAAGGTGTCGTCGGTGGGGAGCTGCGCGAGCAACCGGTCGGCGTGCTCCTCGAGAATCGTCAGCAGCTTCGGGTCGGCGGTCGTCACCGCCGCTTCGGCCACCTCGGCCGGCAACACCACCTGGTTCTCGTCGGCCTCGAAGACGATGGGCGCGCGGAAGAAGTGGGCCAGCGCCGGTGCGCTCTTCGACGCCGGCCCTCGCAGCTTCACCTCGAGCGGGGTGATGGTGTCGTTCCCGAGCAGCTGGCGGCAGATGATGACGGTGAGCGCGAGCATGCACTCGGCGGCAGGCCCCGGCACCTCACCGACCACCCCTTCGACGCGGTGGCGCACCACCAGCGCCTCGTCGACCCACTGCACGTCGAACCGCGTCGGCTCGCTCGTCAGCCGCGCATATCGACTGATGCGCTCGAACGCGTCGACGATGGTCGGGCTCGCCCGCACCACGTAGGCGAGCACGTCGAAGAGCGCGTGACTGGCGAGCTGCGCGGCGCGCACGCCATAGGCCTCGAGCCCGCTGCGCCGCTCGGCCTCGAGCCACAACAGCCGCACCGCCGAGAAGGGCACCCGGGCATCCGCGCGCTCGAGCGCGGCGCCGTCGAGCCCCGCGGCAAGCAGCAACGCCGTCGGGCTGATGCCTGCCTCGAGCGCCGGCCCCAGCACCAGCCCGAGCGAAGCAGCCGAGAAGGCGGGCTCAGGCCTCACGTGGCGCTCCAGGCCATTCGTTCTGGCGCGCGGCGCCAACGGCGTTCGCTCGTTGCATTGCTACCTCTCCGGAATGCCCCGCTACGAGCTCCTGCCGCCGCGACCGAACCCCCACCCACTCCGCCCGCTCTCGTCTGCCCAGACGTGGACTGAAACCTATCGCGGCCTGAAGATCTGGCGCATTCAGCACGCGGTGCTGGCCGGCGTGACGCCCCGCGAGCTGCTCGAGTGGTTTCTTCACCTCGACGCACCGGTGACGATCGAGGGGCGCGCGTTCACGAACTACCTGCTGTGGCACCCCATCGATCACATTCACTGGGAGGTGCTGCGGCTGGCGCCTGACGGCTCGCGTCGCGTCGGCGCGAAGTGGCGCATCGTCGAGAAGTTCGGCGGCCACCTGAACGTGTTCGACGTCACCGTGCTCAAGCTCGACGAGACAGGCATCGTGCTCGACTTCAGGCTCGGCCCCTTCAGCGCCGGCCGCGTGGAGCACCGGTGGCGGCAGCTCGACGGCGGCACGTTCTACGACACGTCGTTGTGCCTCAACCCCACCGGCTCGCCGTTGATCGCGCTCGGGCTGCGCCTGCGATACTTCGATGGCGAGGCGTGGCTCACGCACAACGTGGAGGAGGTCGGCCTGCTCGAGCACCTCATTCCCCGGTTGATTCGGGTTCAGCCCGTCGCGCCCGCTCGGCCATCGGAGTAGATCTCGCCCCGTCATGGTCCGACCGCTCTTGATGCTCCTCTGTCTCGCCTCGTCCCTCGCGCACGCCGACGCCATCGACGTGTCCCTCGAGAACACCCAGGTGATGAAGGGCAAGGGCTGGCCGCGCGTGAAGGTGTCGATCGTCGAGCCCATCGCCGGCTTCAAGCTCACCCTCACCCGCAGCGACGGCAAGACGTTCGAGTGGAAGGGCGGCGGCCGGCCCGGCGTCACCCGCACCATCGAGCTCGATCAGCCGGTGGGGAAGTTCACCTGGAAAGGCGAGCTCACCGTCAATTTCCCCAACGCCAACACCGGCACGATGCCGCTCGAGTTCGAGACGCAGATGGGCGCGCCGCTTCAGATCACCGTCGACAAGGACAAGGACGTCGACCTCGAGAAGCGCGTCATCACGTTCAAGCTCTCGAACCCCGCGGGGAAGGTCGAGCTCAAGGTGCTGATGGACACCGGCGAGTACGCCTTCGATGGAGAGATCCCCTTCGCGGGCGAGGCCCCGGGAACGCCGCTCACCGTCACCTGGCCCGAGAAGTCAGGCAAGCCGCTCAAGCTGAGCCTCAAGGCCTTCGACACCCTCGGCGTCTTCATCGGCATCGACTTCTTCCCGTGGAGCTTCGAGATTCCCCACGACGACGTCACGTTCGACACCGGCAAGTGGGACATCAAGGCCGACGAGCAGGCGAAGCTCGACGAGTCGATCAGCAAGGCGCTCGACGCCATTCGCAAGTTCGGCAAGTTCGCCGAGGTGACGCTCTTCGTCGCGGGCCACACCGACACGGTCGGTCCCACGGCGAGCAACCGCACGTTGTCGCTCAATCGCGCGCGCGCCATCGCCGGGTACTTCCGCAAGAAGGGCGTCACCATTCCCATTCGCTACGAGGGGTTTGGCGAAGAGGCGCTCGCGGTCGGCACCGATGACGAGGTCGACGAGCAGCGCAACCGACGCGCGCAGTACATCATCGCCATCGAGCCACCACGCATGTCGAACGCCCGCTTCGCGGCGAAGTGGCAGAAACTCTGAGCGTCACTTGTTCGCGTTGAACGAGAGCTCGGGCACCGACTTGCCGTCGATGACGACGTCGAACGTCTCGGTGCGCCTGGGGTGAACCAGCGTCACCCTGTGTTTCCCGTACGGCACTTTCACCTTCGAGGTGCCCGTCACCTCTCCCGCGCGCCGGTTGTCGATCGACACCTCGGCGTAGGGCACTGCCTTCACGCTGATGCTGCCGTAGCGCGCGGTTGGCGCGACGGGCTTCGTCTCGACGGGTGGTGGCACGGTCGTCGGCACGTCGACGGGCGGTGAGACGGTCGGCTTCGTCACTTCAGCGACGGCGACGCCCGCGTCGACTGCACCCTCGACCGCCTTCACCGCGACCGGCTCGAGGGGCACGAGGGCGGGCGGGGCAGGGTCGACCGGCACGGCGATGGCGGTCACCGGAACCGTCACGGGGGGCAACGCCTCATCCTTCCCCCCAGAGACGGCGAAACCGGTCCCGACGATGACGACGAGGCCCGTCACGACGCTGGCGACGAGGAGGAGCGGCGAGCGTGGTGGCTTCGGCGGGTCGGCAGCGAGCGTCGGCCCCGAGAAGGAGGGCTCTCCAAGGTCGAGGGCGATGGCGCGCGGCTTCAGCACCGTTGGTTCCCGCGCTCCGGCCTCCGCCTTCGACGCCGCGTGCTCCGCGATGCGCTTCTCGACGTCGAGCTTCACCGAGTCGCTGAGCCGAACCGCGCTGTTCTCGAGGTTGAGCGGCTCTGCGCCGAGTGGCTTGCGCTCAGGGTCGGTGCGGCGTTGCTCGACGACGCGCGGAGGGCCGACGTCAGTGCCCTCTTGCGAAGGCAAAGGCTGTGACGGCCGGTACGCCGGCATTTGATCGGTGCGTGAGCCCGGCTGCAGCGCGGGCATCTGGTCCGTCCGGGCGACCGGGCCTGCCGGTTCGATGCGGGCGGCCTTCATCTGCTCCGTCCGGACGGGGGAGCGGGACGTCACCAGCCCGTGCTCGTCGGTCGACGGCTCTGCCTCTGCCGCGGCGCGACCTCGCGCGAGCTCGGCAGAACGATCGACGGCGTGGGTGTCTCCCGTTCCGAACGACGAGGCCTGGGGCACCACGCCGCGCTGCACCGCTGGCGTCGCGATGGGCGTCATGGGCCGCTCTTCGGCGTCGAGCTCGTCGCGGTAGACCTGCTGGAGGAACAACGAGACCGAGGTGTCCTCGACCGACTTCGCCGCGCGGAGCACGAACGTCGCCAGCGCCTTCTCGAACTCGAACGCCGTCGCGTGCCGCTCGTGCGGAGGCCGTGAGAGCGCTTTCAAGATGATGTCCGACAGCTCGGACGGGACATCGGGGTTCAATCGACTGGGCGGCGCGATCAGGCTCTCCTGCACCGCGCGCAGCACGGCCATCTCGCTGTCGCCGTCGAAGAGCCGCCCACCGGTGAGCATCTCCCAGAGCACCACCGCCAGCGCGAAGATGTCGGTGCGCGAGTCGACCATCTCTCCGCGCGCCTGCTCGGGCGCCATGTACGCGAACTTGCCCTTGAGCACGCCCGGCGCGGTGTGCGTCGTCGACGCCTTGGCGATGCCGAAGTCGGTCAGCTTCACGGCGCCGTCGAACGAGAGCAGCACGTTGTGGGGCGTCACGTCGCGGTGGACGATGCCCAACAGCTTCCCCTTGTCAGACAACGAGTGCGCGTACTGGAGCCCACGCGCCACCTGCGCGCCGATCTCGGCCACCAACGTCGGAGGAAACGGAATGCCGCGATCGCGACAGCGCTTGCGCAGGTCGAACAGCGACGTGCCGCGCACGTACTCCATGGCGATGAAGTACGACTGCTCGTGTTTCCCGAAGTCGAAGATCTGCACCACGTTCGCGTGGTTGAGGCGTGACGACAGGCGCGCCTCGTTGATGAACATGTCGACGAACTGCTGATCGCTGGCGAGGAAGCTCCGAACGACCTTGATGACGACGTCTTTCGAGAAGCCCTCGGGGCCGGTCGCCTGCGCCAGGTAGACCTCGGCCATGCCTCCTTCGGCGAGGCGGCGCCTGACGACGTAACGGCCAATGGCTGTTCCGGGAGCCAACATCGAAGAGGCGTGGACTCTACCCCGGCCCCTGCGCCCCGGAACCTTCCATTCCGTGTGGGGAACCGGCGCTCAGCGATGGCGTCACGTGCCGAGGGTCGGTAAACACGGCGTGTTCCAGAGGGGGCCTCGTGCGTGTGAAGGGTGTCATCGTCTTCGTCTCGATCACGGCCGCCGTCGCGACCGCCGCGCCGAAGACCCTCGTGGTCGGCGCCGGCGACTGCCAGAGCGTCGAGCTCGTCACCGGCCTCAACGACTTCAGCGGCGCGCTGCGCGAGAAGCTCAAGAGCGATCTCTACGAGCCCGACGTCGTGCTCGACATCGTGCGCCCACGGCCGACCCGCAGCCTCGAAGACGTCGAGCGGCAGGTCGAGTCGGCCCGCACGCTCTTCTACAACGGGCAACACGATCGCGCGCTCGACCTCCTCAAGCAGGCCCTCGCCGAGCTGGAGCGCGCGCCGCTCGCCGGCCAGCCGTGGAAGGTGACTGCGCCTGCGCTCGCGCTGCAAGGCGTCGTGTCGACGAGCCTCAACAAGAAGAGCGACGCCGCCGAGGCGTTTCGCCGCGTGCTCAGGGTCGAGCCCACGCACAGCTTGAGCCGCGACGAGTTCACCCCGAGCGTGATCAGCCAGTTCGAAGGCTTCCGGAAAGAGCTGGCCCGCCAGAAGAAGGGCGTGACGCAGGTGCAGTCGACCCCGCCCGGCGCCGAGGTGCTCATCGAGGGGCGCGTGATGGGCGTGACGCCGCTCAAGCTCGAGCTGACGCCGTCGACCTATCGGCTCGCGGTGAGAGCCAACGATCGCGTCTCGTACCTTCGGGTGATCACCGTGCCCCGTGATGCGCTGATTCAAATCGACCTCGGCTCCGAAGGCGCGCTCGTCACCCAGGCGCCCCTCTGTCTCGCGGCGAAGGACAAGCTCGCCGAGGCTGCGGCGCTGAAGCTGGCCAACACCGTGACGGCAGACGATCTGATCGTCGTGAGGCTCGAAGGCCCGAAGGGCGCCCCGGGGCAGTTCGTCGCGTCCCGCTACGAGATCCGCAGCGGCTCGATGGTCCGTGAGGGCCGGGTCCAGGCGCCGACGCGCGGCAAGCCTGCGTTTGGTGCGCTGGCGACGTTCCTGCTGACGGGGCAGGGCTCGGCGCTCATCGTGAGCCCCGAAGCGGCCGCGACGGTGGTCGCCAGGCCGGTCGACGTGCCCGTCGTCCCCTCGAAGCCACCCCCGCCTCCTCCCGCCGAGCCAACCGTCACGCCTCCAGCCGTCGTGGCGGCGCCGCCGTCAGGGCCGGGGACAATCTCTGCCGGCCGAATCGCTTCTTTCGCGTTGATGGGCACGGGCGTCGCGAGCGCGGCCGGAGGGCTCGTCGCGTGGCTCAACGGAGGCGCGGATCGATCGCGGCTGGCGATGCTCCGCCAGGCCAACGGCAAGCTCCCCGAGCCGACCGAGCCGGGCCACCGGGAGTCGCTCGACATCATCGCTCGGGCCGATCTGAACCAGACGGTGACGTTCTCGTTGGTGGGCGCGGGCGCCGGCCTCGCCGCCGCAGGGCTCATCTCGTTCTTCGTGTTCCCGGCCGAGACCGTCTCGCTGACTGCCGTGCCGTCGAGCACGGGAGCCGGAGTCTTCGTCTCGGGCAGTTTTTAGATTCAGCGCCGCGTCAGGCCGACTGCTGGGCGGTGGTCGACTTCGGCGTGATGTTCATCCGCTTCAGCTCGGCGTCGAGGCGGCCCGTCAGCATCATCGCCCACATCTTCCAGTCTCCGACGAACGACCAGAGTGGGTACGTGAAGGTCGCGGGCCGGTTCTTCTCGATGAAGAAGTGACTGACCCACGCGAACGCATAGCCCGAGATCAGCGCGCCGAGCGCATAGGCCGGCGTGAGGGTGACGACCGCGGTCACCAGGTTGAGCAGCGCGACCCACGAGCCGACGAAGTGAAACCACCGCGTCGCGGGCAGGCTGTGTTCACCGAGATAGAAAGGCCAGAAGGTCTCGAACGACTGCAGGCGGGGCCCGCTCATTTCGCGAAGATCTTCCGGAAGAGGCCCACGATGCCCGACTCGTTGGTGCTCTTGAGCTCGTCGACCTTCACTTCTTTGCGCTGGCCCGGAGCTCCCGGCGCGAGCGACTCGGCCTGCTTCAGGCCCTTCTTGCGGGAAGGGTCGAGGGACATCGCGCTGAACTCATCTTCACCCTCGTACGAGATCTGCGCGCGAGGCCGATCGTTGGGAGCAGACGGGGTGGATCCTGTTGGAAGCTTCTGATTCGCCATTGCACCCACAATGTAAGGACGATCAGGCCCGCGGCGCAAATCGACCTGCCCAAAACGTTGACCACCTTGTCCTACCGTGGGAGCGTCGCCGCCTGATGCTCGGGGCACGCTTTGCCATCGTCCTCGCCGCGGCCACCCTGTGTGCCTGTGGCCCAGTCCAATCGACCAGCTTCCTGATGGATGCCGAGACCATGCTCGAGGCTGCCCGAACGGCGCAGGCCGAGAAGCTGTCTCCGTACGAATGGACGGCCGCGAACCTGTACCTGCACAAGTCGAAGGAAGAGGTCGGGTACGCCGACTTCGAACAGGCCGTCGACTACGCGAAGAAGGCCGTCGACTTCGCCACCCGGGCTCGTGATGGCGCGGTGAAGACCGTCAGGCGCAGCGAGCGCCCGGGCACCGTTCCGTCGACCGCGAGGCCGGAGTGATGCGTCGTCGCGGCGCGCTGCTCGTGGTCGCGCTGGCCCTCGTGCCCGCGCTCGGGTGTTACAGCTCGGCGCAGATTCGTGCGTCGGCCGACATCATCAAGGGCGACATCGAGCGGGCCAAACGGTCGAACGCGATGCGGTGCGCGCCCCGCGAGCTGGCGTCGGCCGAGGCCAACCTCGACTTCGCGCTGGGCGAGCTCGATCAAGGCAACTCGAGCCGCGCGCACGATCACATCCTCGACTCCGAGACTGCGTCCAAGAAGGCGCTGCTCCTCTCGAAAGACTGCGCGCCCCGCCAGGTCGTCGTGAAGGAGCAGCCGCAGCTCGTCGTGAAGATCGAAGAGACCGACACCGACGGTGACGGCGTCGTCGACAAGGATGACAAGTGCCCGCGCCTGCCTGGCCCGCCCGAGAACAAGGGCTGTCCCGTCGAGGCTCCGAAAGATCGCGACGGCGACGGCATTCCCGACCCGGTCGACTCGTGCCCCGATCAGCCCGAGGACAAAGACGGCTTCCAGGACGAAGACGGTTGCCCCGAGGCCGACAACGACAATGACGGTGTCGTCGACGGCGCCGACAAGTGCCCCATCGAGCCCGGCCCCATTCAAAACCTGGGTTGCCCGATCACCGACAAGGACGCCGACGGCATTCCTGACGACAAGGACAAGTGCCCGAACGAGCCCGAGGACAAAGACGGCTACCAGGACGAAGACGGTTGCCCCGATCTCGACAACGACAGCGACGGCATTCCCGACACGAATGACAAGTGCCCGCTCGTCGCCGAAGACAAGGATCTCTTCCAGGACGACGACGGCTGCCCTGACCCCGACAACGACGCCGACACCGTGCTCGACGAGAAGGACGACTGCCCGAACCAGCCTGGCCCGGTCGAGAACAAGGGCTGCCCGAAGAAGTACTCGCTGGTGCAGGTGACGAAGGACCGCATCGAGATCAAGAAGCAGATCAACTTCGCCACCGGCAGCGCGAAGATCGTCGGCGCGGTGAGCCAGCAGATTCTCGGTGAGGTCGCCCAGGCGCTGAACGACAACCCGCAGATCAAGCGCGTGCGCGTCGAAGGCCACACCGACTCGGTTGGCGACGACGTGAAGAACATGAAGCTGTCGCAGGCCCGCGCCGACTCGGTTCGCGCGGCCCTCATCAAGCTGAAGGTCGACCCGGGTCGCATGGACTCGGTCGGCTTCGGCGAGACCAAGCCCATCTCGAGCAACTCGACGGCGTCGGGTCGCGCCGAGAACCGCCGTACCGAGTTCAACATCGTCGATCAGTGAGGTCTGCGTGGCGACGCCGATTCGAGTGCGCGGCGCCGAGACGATGGACACCACGTTCGAGCAGTCGCTCCAGTTGCTCGTGTTGCTGTTCGGCAACGGGCTCGAAGGTGACGTTCGGCTCGAGGGCTCGTCGGCAGACGCGGTGCTGGCGCTGAGGGCGCTCGTGACGAAGGTCGGCTCGTGCGAGTCGATCGAACCACCCGTGGACTCGACGCTCTACCAGCTCGGAGACGAGTGTTTCAGGCAGCACCCTGAAGCGCGCGTCTTCCTCTGTCCGACGCCGTACGACTCCAGTCAGTCCTGAACACGATCGCGGGTCGGGCCCGAGCCGGCTTCGTCACCGATCGGCGCGATCGGGTCGAAGCTGCCCGAGAGAATCGCGTCGGTGTCCTTCACGCTCTGTGAGACGGCGTCGACGCTGTTGAGCAGGCCGTCGAGCTGCTCGGTCAGCTGGTCCGGGCTCGTCATCGTCAGGGCCTGATCGCGCAGCAGCCGCACCGAGTTCTCGATGAGGTTCATCTGGCCACGCGCGCGTTGCAGGAACGTGCGGATGTCGCTGACCGCGTCGACGCGTTTCTGGAGCACCTGCGCGTTCTTCTTCGCGAGCTCGACCAGCGCGGCGTCGGTGTGGTTCCGTTCCAGCGCCTGCTGAGCCTCGAGCTGGCGGGTGAGCTCCTTGTCCGAGACGGTGCCCAGGTACGTCTCGCTCTTCTGGCAGGCGGCCGCGAGCTTCACGAAGCTCTGGTACAGCTGGCCGAGCTTCTCGAGCTCGGTGCGAAGCAAAATGGCGCTGAAGGTCGGGTTGTTCGCGACGTCGCGCTCGATCTCGAGCTTGAGCTCCTCGAGGGCCTTCGCGCGCTGGAAGTCACGGCCCGCGAGATCTTTGAGCAGGTTCTGCACGCGCGCGTGCTCGAGCTTCTCGCGTTCCTGCCGGGCGCCTTCTTTCACCGCGCGCTGAAACGGCTTCAAGTCGGGCCCGACGACGAGCCAGAGCGCCTCGAGGGCGAGCGCGCCCACGCCGACCAGCCAGTCCTGGGTCGCGAGCGCCGCGAGCCCCGCGCCGCCGAGCAGCGAGAGGTTGTAGACGTTCAGGAACGCCGCCTTCAAAAAGTTCGGGCGGTCGTCGAACCCGTCCATGTCAGAGGCCGACGCGCACGTTGCCGTGCACCTGCAGGGTGTGGAGCATGTCGAGCACGTGCGCTTCGACGCGCTTGAAGTCGGCCGACTGCTTCACGTTCGGGTCGCGGTTCTCGAAGAACGGCACCTCGATGCGGTGGAGCACCTTCGCCGGCCGGTGCGAGAGCACGAAGATGACGTCGGCGAGGTACACCGCCTCGGCCACGTCGTGCGTGACGAAGAGCACCGAGTTGTCCTGCGTGCGCAGCACGTCGAGGATGAGCGACTGCATGCCCCAGCGTGTCTGCGGGTCGAGCGCGCCGAAGGGCTCGTCCATCAAGATGACGCGAGGCTGGTTGGCGAGCGTGCGGGCGATGGCGACGCGCTGCTTCATGCCGCCCGACAGCTGCTTGGGCAACGAGTCGGCGAAGTCCTTCAGGCCGACCTGGTTGATCAACTTCAGCGCGCGCGCCTTGCGCTCCTCGGCGGCGATGCCCTGCAGCTCGAGGCCGTACTCGACGTTCTTGCGCACCGTGCGCCACGCGAAGCTCGTGTAGCTCTGAAACACCATGCCGCGATCGCGGCCCGTGCCTTCGACTGGCTTGCCGTCGATGAGCACCTCGCCGAAGTCGGGCGTCATCAACCCGGCGACGGCCTTCAAGATGGTGCTCTTGCCGCAGCCCGAGGGGCCGAGGAACACCGCGAGCTCTCCGACGCCGGGCTTGTTCGAGACGGTGAGGTTCACGTCGTCGACCGCGTGCACCGTGCGGCCCTGGCGATCGGTGTACGACATCGACAGGTTCTTCAGCTCGAGCTTGGGCGGGGTGCCGGCCGACAAGCCTTGAGGCGCGGGCGCGGCGGGGGCTGCAGGCGGGGCTGCGCTGGGAGGAGGGACGGGGTCAGACATCGACTTCTCTCCACGAGAACAGCAGACGGTTGAGCCCGCCGATGAGCAGGTCGGTGACGATGCCGATGACGCCGACGACGACGATGCCCGCGAAGCTCCACTCGGGCTTCAGGTGCTGCTCGGCCAGGCGGAGGATGTAGCCGATGCCGTTCTGCGGGTTCACCAACTCGGCGAGGATGATGTACGTCCACGCGATCGCGTTCATCACGCGGAAGCCGTCGAAGATGGCGGGCAGCGCGGCGGGAATCAGCACGGTGCGAATCACCTGACTCTTCGTGGCGCCGAGCGTGAAGGCCGTCTGCACCAGCTCTTCGGGCACCAGGCGAATTGCGTCGACCACCGCCGGCAGCAGGAAGACGACCGTGCCGAGGAAGAGGAACGCCACCTTCTGCGACTCGTCGATGCCGAACCACAGAATGAGGAGCGGGATGAAGGCGGTGATGGGCAGGTACCGCATCGGCGCGACGATCGGCTCGAAGATGCGGTTGATGAAGTCGAACGCGCCCATCGCGATGCCCAGCGGGAGCGCGACCAGAATCGACAGCCCGATGGCCTTGGCGATGCGCAAGCCGCTGGTGGCGATGGCGAGCCCCAGGTCCTTCTCGAAGAAGAGGTACAGCAGGCTCTTGAGCACCTGATCAGGCGCCGGCAGGAAGAAGTGCGGCACCAGCGGCTCTGGGTCTCCGCTGCGCGTCACCTGCACGTACGAGAGCACGCACCACGTGGTGAGGAGCACCGCCACCGAGACGAACGAGATCAGCCGCGCCGACCCTTTGGGGACCGACGTTCGAAGACCCCACAGCGGCGACTGTGCGCCCTGACGCTTTGGCTTCGCCATTCGAAGACCTTCCGTCACTCGGCGTTCAGGACGACCTTGATGTCCGTGCGCCGGTTCAAGGCGCGGCCATCTTCGTTCTCGTTGCTGGCGACGGGGTTTCCGCTGCCCTTGCCGACCGTGACGAAGCGCTTGGTGTCGAGGTTGAAGTTCTTCACCAGGTACGCCTTCACCGCCTCGGCACGCTTCTGCGAGAGCGTCTTGTTCACGGGCTCGTTGCCGCGGCTGTCGGTGTTGCCTTCGACCTGCAGGTACGTGTTGCCGAAGGCGAGCATCGTGTCGCCGAGCGAGTCGAGCGTGAAGTAGCTGCCCGGCATGATCTCGTCGGAGCCCGTGGTGAAGTGAATCGAGAGGCTCTTCTTCACGATCGCGCGGTCGGTGATCTTCGGCTTGTCCTTGAAGGCGAACGTCTCTTCGACCTTCTGCTCTTTGTACTGAGAGGCGAGCGCGGCGACGAAGCGGCCGTCTTTCCAGTCGGCGGCGTCGACGACCTTGGTGATGACGCCCTTCTTGCGCCAGATGACGAAGGCGCCGTTGAAGAGCGCGTCGAACGAGGAGCGCGGGCCCGAGAGACCGAAGAAGATGCCGTTGTCGGCGAAGGCCGTCAGCTTGAGGCCCGAGAGCATGCCCGAGACGTCTTCCGGAGCGAGCTTGAGCTCGGTGGCGACGATGCGGTTGGTGCCTTCCGGGTCTTCCTTCATCACGCCGATCGCGTCGAACCAGCCCGCCACGAAGTCGGCGACGGCCTTGGGCGACTCGTCGATCAGCTGCTGTCGCGCGACGAGGGTGTCGGCGATGACGTTGGTGGCGGCGACGGTGCTCACCAGCACGTGCGCCTCGTCTTCACGGGCCGAGACGGCGCCTGAGAGATCGGGCTCCCACGTCACCGCAGCGTCGACCTTCTTCGCCTTGAACAGCGCGGCGGCCTGTGGCGCCTCGGGCACGATCGTGAGGTTCTTTTCGATCTCGGCGCGGTCTTGCGGCGACAAGCCCGACTGCGCGAGCAGGAACAGCAGCAGCCAATGCGACGGCGTGTACTGCGTGGTGGCGATCTTCTTGCCCTTCAGATCCTCGACCGACTTGATGGTCTTGAGGCTGACGATGCCGTCGCCGCCGCGGCTCCAGTCTTCCTGGATGATGGCCTTGGCCTTGATGCCCTTCTCGGCGAGCACGCTCGCTTCGCGCGCATAGCTATCGACCGTGTCCCACATGATGTCGACGTCGCCCGAGATGAACGCCGCGAGCTTCTGGCTCGGGTCTTCGAAGAGCTTGAACTCGACGTCGAGGCCGTACTTCTTCTTGTACAGGCTCGCCGCGCCGCCCGGCTTCATGCCGCCGTTGGCGACGATGCCCGGCGCGTGACCGGCCCAGGTGTTGATCGCGACGCGGAGCGGGCGGTTGAGCGTGCCGGCTCCGACCGTGGCCGTGCCTGCGTTGATGGGCAGCTTGCCGTCGCGGGGCGCGTCTTCGAGCCCGTCGCGGAGCTTCGCGAAGTCGTCTTTGGTGTTGTCGTCGGTGCCAATGCCCTTGCCCGAGCCGTCGTCGGTGGGCTTCTTCGAGCTCGCGCCGGCGAACTCACGGAGCTTGTCGCCCAGCCCGAAGCGGGCGAACCCGATGTACCCGATGACACCCAGCGCAACGAGGGCGATGAACAGCTTGCCGAACCCAGTGAGCTTCACGTGTGAGACCTCCGACCAAGGTACGTCATTCGTCTGCCTTGCTTGCTGCCGGTGCACCTGCCGGAGCGGCGGGTGACGGGGTGTGGAAGAAGTCGAGCACCTTCGAGACCTGGCGCTTGCGCACGTCGGCCGCGGCCGCGAGGCCAGCGAGCGCGTTCGTTCGTTTGTCGATGTCGGCGCGCAGGGTGATCACCTGATCTTCGAGCTTGGCGATCTGCGCCTGTGCGTCGGTGATGGCCTTGGCGGTCTGCTGCTCGTTGACGCGCACGTAGGCGTCGAGTGCCTTGGTCTGCGTCTGAACGCCTTCGACGATCTTCGAGATCTCGAACCCGAACGCCTTGAGCGAGGCCTCGACGATCTGCCGCTTCACTTCTTCGCTCGCGGAGTCGGGCAGGTTCTTGAGCAGGTCTTCCGCTTTGCGAACCCGATCGAGCGCCTGTGGATCGATGCCGGCGTTCTTGAAGACGGCGTCGAAGTCGACCTTCGCAGGTGCGACGGGCTCCATGGGCGGCAACTTCGAGCCGGGCGCGTTCATCGGCGAACGGCTCGACGGCGCGGGGCCCGGCGGCGCTGCTGCTGCTGCTGCGGCAGGCGCAGATTGTCTCGCGAGGGCCGCGATCTCATCGGCGGCCGAAGGTGTCTCATCGTCTGGGGGCGTCGTGTCGGGGTCGCCCTCAGCAGGGGCGCTCTCGACGAACAGCCCCAAGATTCGTTTTCCGAGGCTCTTGTCGTCAGGCATGCGCGAGGGTTTGTAGCCCGCGAACTGAAGGCATTGAACCACATTCGCCGCGCGCAGCCCGACGCAACTCGTTGAAGTTCGTCACGAAGGAGGGTGCAAATTGGTTCATCGAACTCGCGGGTCGAAGTAGGTTCTGCCCATGCTCAAGTACGAGGTCCACATCCCTGCGGCTTCGCAGGGCGGGTTCAACATCACGCTGAAGGTGAACGCCGAGAACTGGATGGCGGCGCTCAAGGCAGGGATGCAGAAACTCGGCGAGCAGGGCTCGGTCAGCTCGAACGTGATGGTCGACGTGCAGGAAGATCAGTCGATCCACATCACCGACAACATGAGCGGGCGCGTCTTCCGCATTCGTGAGCTCACGGATGAAGAGGCCGCCATCGCGCAGGTCAAGCGGCCGTCGCAGATTCGCCCTGCGGTGCAGAAGCGGCCCGAGCCGAAGACCGACCCCGGCCGTCCCGCGGTGGCCGACACCTCGAAGACGCTCGTCGGGCTCAAGCCGCCGGCTGACAAGCCCGAGCCCGCCGCCTTCGACAACAACAAGACGATGCCGGCGATGCCTCCTGCAGAGGTCGCGAAGCTGCAGGCCGCCATCAAGGACGCCGAGCGCAAGCAGGCGCCGAAGCCGGCCGATCAACTCCCGACCGAGCCGCCGCCCAAGCCGTACCGCGCGTCGTCGCCCAGCCGCGTCGGCAACAAGAGCTCGCCTCGCATCGAGGTGAAGACCGAAGACGTCGAAGAGCTCGAGCACCCGGTCAAGCCCGTCACCGCGCCCATCGGACGGCAGCGGTCGAGCCCGAACTTCAACACCTCGAAGGTGAGCGCCGAAGACATCCTGTCCGACGTCTTCATGCGCATCACCGAGATCGCCGATCGCAAGGAGATCGCCGACGCGATGCAGTTCGTCCTCGAGCTCGCGATCGAGAAGGTGCCCTGCGAAGCCGGCAGCGTGCTCCGCGCCGATCTCGCCTCGGGCGATTTGTCGTTCATCTCGGCGACCGGCCCGCGCGCGAAGGAGTTGCTCAAGAGCAAGATCGTCATCCCCGCGGGCACCGGCATCGCAGGCTTCTGCTCGTTCGAAGGCGTATCGGTCGCCGTCAGCGACGTGCAGAAGGACCCGCGCTTCTACTCAGCCATCGGCGAGAAGATCGACTTCGAGACCAAGTCGCTGCTCTGCGCGCCCATGATGACGCACGGGCGCTCGTTCGGCTGCCTGCAGCTGATCAACCGCAAGGGCTCGCCCCAGTTCGCGGAGCATGAGGTCGGCGTGCTCGCCTACCTCGCGCACCAGGCGGCGCTGTACCTCAACAACAAGATCTAACGGCGCTACTCGCCGGGGGGCTCGTCGACCGGGCCTTCGGCGGCCGGCTTGATCAGCTCGCGCAGCACCACCGTGGCGTAGCTGCCTGACGGCAGGCCGAACTGCAGCCGCACCACGTCACCCGACGCCTCGAACGCGGGCTCGCCCAGCCGCACCCGCAGCAACCGCCGCGTCCCTCGCGTCTCATCGCCGCCCGCCTTGAAGGTCTCGCTCGTCACGCCATCGGCGGTGAGCACCTCGGCCTCGAGCGCCAGCGCGTCGTGTGTCGGCGCGCGCATCTCAGGCCCGAACATGGGGCCGGTGGGGCTCACCTCGAAGGCGTCGGCGCGCGGCTGATCGACCTGCGGTTCGTCGCAGATGAACTCGCCGCCGGTCTCCTGCTTCTTGAGCACGTCGCCGTGCAACACCGTCGCGAACAGCCCGCGCGAGAGCCGCAGCCCCAGCACCTGGTTGAAGAGCGATGACTGGTACGCCGAGAGGAAGAGCTTTCGCTCGAAGCGGTCGCGGTGCCGTCCGCCCGCCAGTAGAATCTGTTTTCCGCGTTCGGCGTTGTCGCCCCGGGCACCGAAGCGCTGCGCTCCAAAAGCGTTGGGCACCCCGCGAACGATGAGCTGCTCGAAGGCGGCCTTCGCGGCGCCTGCGTCGGTGACGCCGCGCACGACGAGCGTGAAGCGGTTGCCGCGCAGGTGCCCCGTCTTGAGCTTGTTGCGATGGCGCGACGTCTTCAGCACCGTGAGCCCCGGCACGTTGAAGCCCTCGAGCTTCGCGATCGCCTTCCACGGCAACGAGAGCCACTGCCGCGTCACGGCGTGTTTGTCCTTCAGGCCCGCCCAGCTCACGTCACGCTCGCCGAGCCCGACGTGCCGGGCGATCAGCTTGGCGACCTCGGGCGTCGAGCGGCCGCGCTTCTCGATCCACAGGTAGCCGTGCTCGCCGTCGGGCAGGCCGTTGGGCTCGTACGCGGGGATTTCTTCGACCTCGAAGTCCTCGGGCGAGGCCTTGAACGAGCCGCCGCAACCGGGCACGTCGGCGGTGAGCCAGGGCAGGGGCGTCACGTCATCACTTCATGTCGATGGAGCTGAGCAGCTCCTTCACGCGACGAGCGAGCTCCTCGTCGGCGCGCGACTCGAGCAGCTCGCCAGCCTGGAACAACAGGAAGAACATCACGTCAGACAGCGCCTGCTTGAGCGACATCAGCGGCTCGGAGCCCATCTGGCCCTCGGCTTTGAGCTGTGCGTACTGCTCCAGCACCAGCGCCTCGTCGAGGCTGCCATCGGGAAGGAACGAGAGCCCGCTGAGCACCCGTGAGGTCGACACCCCCGAGCCGCGCAGCGCTGCGTTCGCCGACGCGAGGAACATCGACAGCTGCCCGCGCCGCGCCACCTCGTCGCGCACCTCGCGGAAGATGAAGTTGAAGACGTGGAGCACCTTGCGCTCGTCGATGGCCGGCGCCGCCCAGGGCACCTGACCCATCGGGTCCGGCGGAGCCATCATCGGTTCCGGCGCCGGCGCCACGGCCGTCGAAGGCTGTCGAGGCGCTGACGGTGCAGGCAGGGCCCCCGCCGCGGTCTGAGATACCTGCACGTACTGGCCCTCGAGCAGGCGGTACACGATGCGCGTCGCGTCGAACTCGGAGACCTTGCACAGCCGGCCGAGCTCCATGACGGTCTTCAAGCCGTCGGCCGCTGACAGCAGCTGGTCCTCTTCGGGCTCGAGCTTGCCGTCAGACGCCTTCTTGCGAATGACGTAGAGCTTCCCGTGCGGCACCCGCTTCCGGAACTGCGCGAACTCGTCGATCTTGCGGATCGAGTCCATCAGCAGGCCTTGCATCGAGAGCGACAGGTTGTGCACCAGCGCCTTCTCGTCGAGCTCCTGGTCGATCAGCATGAAGGTGCCGTCTTTGGCCAGCATCATGCCGTGGAAGATCTCGGTGATCTGCTCCTGCAGGCACTTGTAGAGATCGTGCGCCTTCAAGAAGCCTCGCTCGACCATCGCCTTGCCCACGCGCGAGGGTGGGGCGTCGGAGAGCACCTGCTCGAGCTGCGCGCGCGAGACGAAGCCCATTCGCACCATCACCTCGCCGATGCGATCGGACACCGAGTCGGACGCCGCGGACCGCACCTCGCCGTCCTTCAGTGTCAGCAGCCGCTCGTTGCCCGGGGCCGCGAGGCGCAAGACGCCCGTCCACCGGGCCTGACCGAGGAACGCGATGAGATCTTGCAGAGGGAAGGTGCCGCAGTCGCCAGCGAGCACCACGCGCGGCCGTGTCTCGGTGATGCCGCCGAGCGCGGGGCTGCGCACGAGCACGACCCAGTCAGGCGAGGTGGGCTGCAGCCGGTAGTAGCCCGTGCGACCCGTGAGGGTCGACGCGCCGTCTGCCGACGTCAGCCCTCCTTTTGGATCGACCACGAAGCGTTGGTCCACCGCGTCAGTTCCCGTTCCAGCTCGAGCTGCCCGACACCCAGTCCTGTTCGTCGTCGACCGCGAGCAGCATCGTCTCGAGCGAGAACGTGAGCGAGACCTTGCGGCCGTTGACGAAGACCGACGGCGTCGAGTCGACCCCGCCCGCCTTGCCCGCCTCTTTCGAGGCGTTGAGCTCGTCGAGGTACTTCTTCTCGGCCACCGCCTTGTCGAACGCCTTCTCGTCGAGGCCGACCTTCTTCACGAGCTGGCGAATCAGCCCTTCACTCAGCGCGAGCTGGTTGTCGAAGAGCGCGTTCGACATGGTGAGGAACTTGCCGTTGTCTCTCGCAAAGAGGGCCGCCTGCCCCGCCAGCGTCGAGTTCGGGTGAACGGCGAGCGGGAAGGTCGCGAAGCACACCTTCACCTGGGGCCGCGACTTGATGAGCTCGTCGATCATCGGGCGCGCGGCGTTGCAGTACGGGCACTCGAAGTCGCTGAACTCGACCATCGTGACCTTCGCGTCTTTCGGGCCCACGCACTGGCGCTCGTCGACGGGGAGCTTCGTGCGTTTGCCCGAGAACGTCTGGTTGTACTTCGCGAGCGCGTTGAGGATCTCGGTCGCGGCGCTGCCCTCAGAGGCCTGGAACGCCGCGTAGCCGACGAGGCGCTTCGTGTGTTTGCACGCGTCGCCCTTCTTCAGCGAGGCCATCAACGTCAGCGGCCGGCCGCAGGCGTCGAACTCGTCGGTCAGCACGTTGACGAGCTCTTTTTTCGCCGCTGCCGACAGCCGCGAGAAGTCGAACCCGGGCAGGTCCGACAGCAGGCGGGCCGGGTCGCTGCCCTGCGCGAACGCGACGGGGCCGAACGCGGCAGTGATGAAGCAGAGGAGCGCGAGGAGCGCTTGTGTTGTGCTGATCCGACGCGCCACGATGCGAATCGTTGTACCCACGTGAGGTGGGCTTGTAAAGGAACGACCTTTCTCACGAATTCCCATGCGACGACTCCTTCTGGTGCACACCGGCGGCACCCTCGGCATGAGCGGCCGCCGACCCCACGCGCTCAAGCCCGGAGCGTTCTTTCGCACCGTGCGCCAGCGGGTGCCCGAGCTGACGAAGCTGGCCCAGCTCGAATTCGAGCTCTTCTCGAACGTCGACAGCTGCGAGATGCAGCCCGAGCTGTGGACACGGCTGGCGACGTTGCTCCATGAGCGCCTCGACGACTTCGACGGCGCAGTCATCACCCACGGCACCGACACCCTGTCTGACACGGCGTCGGCGTTGTCGTTCATGCTCAAGAACCTCGACAAGCCGGTGGTGCTGACCGGCGCGCAGCGGCCGCTGGGCGAAGTGCGCAGCGACGCGCGCATGAACCTGATCGACGCCGTGACGGCAGCGCTGCATGGCCCGAAAGAAGTGACGGTCTGCTTCGACTCGCATCTCTTCCGTGGGAACCGCGTGAGGAAGGTGTCGATCGCCGAGTACGACGCCTTCGACAGCCCGAACCACCCGGTGCTCGGGGTGCTGGGCGTCGAGGCCAGATTCCAGCCGGGGCTGGCGCGCAAGGGTCGTCGCACCCTGTGGCCCAATGTCGTGCCCGACGTCTTCCTGTTGCGCATCTTCCCGGGCCTCGACCCGGCGCTCGTACTGCCCATGTTGCCCCGCCTCAAAGGGCTGGTCGTCGAGGCGTACGGCGCGGGCAACTTCCCCGTCTCGAAGGCGCTGGGACGCTCCCTCGAGCCTGTCTTCTCCGAGGCGCAAAGGCTGAAGATTCCGGTCGTGGTGGTCAGCCAGGCGCACCGCAACGGGGTCGACCTTTCCCTCTACGAATCCGGCTCGCTGGCGCGCTCGTACGGAGCCATCAGCGGTGGAGACCTCACCATGTCGGCCGCTGTGGTGAAGCTGATGCACGGACTGGCCCACGTGGCTCCGCGTGGGCTTCGGGAGTACCTCGAACGATCGGTAGCCGGGGAGCGCAGCTGAGTGTTAGCGTCCACGCATCAAAGTGACTGAGCAAAGGCATGGCTGAGGACAAAACTGCGGTCCACAGCATCAAGGATCTCCTGGGGGAGGCCCAGAAGAAGAACGCCGCGTATCTGATCGTCATCAGCGCGCGTTCTCCGGCCTCCGTCGGTCGAATGATCAAGCTCGAAAAGGGCGAGCTCGTGATGGGCCGCAGCCCCGATCTCGCGTTGCAGGTCGACGACGACGGCATCTCGCGCCGGCACTGCAAGATCGCGCAGGCCTCCAATGGCCACTTTCAGCTCGTCGACCTCGGCTCGACGAACGGCACCTACCTCAACGGCATCAAGGTGAACGTCGCGACCCTGCAGGACGGCGACAAGATTCAGATCGGCGCCAATACGGTCGTGAAGTTCAGCATTCAGGACCAGCTCGAAGAAGAGTACCAGCGCTCCATCTACGAGTCGGCCACGCGCGACGGCCTCACGCGAATCTTCAACAAGAAGTACTTCATCGACACGCTCCGCAAGGAGTTCGCGTACTGCCTGCGGCACCGCGTGCCGCTGTCGCTGGTGATGTTCGACATCGACTTCTTCAAGAAGATCAACGACACGTTTGGCCACCCGGCTGGCGATCACGTGCTGCAGAAGGTCGCGGCCAAGGTGAGCGAGACGGTGCGGCAGGAAGATCTCTTCGCGCGCTACGGCGGTGAAGAGTTCGCGTTGATGCTCCGCGAGTCACCGGCCGACAACTCGATTCGGTGTGCCGAGCGCTGCCGTCGCGCGATCGATGGCGGCGACTTCGCCTTCAACGGCACGCCGATCAAGGTGACCATCTCGCTCGGCGTCGCGACGCTCTTCGACTCGGACTTCGCGCAGCCGGAAGAGCTGATCAGCGCGGCCGACAAGTACCTCTACCGCGCCAAGCGCGGCGGCCGGAACCGCGTCGACGCCTCCGACATCAGCGGCCCGTGAGCCTGACGCCGTTTCGCGACACGGCGGCTCAGCTGACCTCAGGGAGCGACGGGCGGAATCGTCGGCGGCATGGGCGCCTCGAGCGTGACGTCGGTGCTCGCGTCGTAGAACTCGACCCGGTTGCCACCGCGCGCCATCGCCTGGGTGAGCCCGTCTTGCGCCTGTCGCACGAGATCGGAGAAGCCGTACTCCCGCCCGGGCTCTCCGGCTGCCACGCCGACCGAGATGGTGGGGTGCAGCACGTCGTCGCCTGATTGCAGGCTCGCGCGAGAGACCCGCTCACAGATGCGGCGCGCGACGATCAACGTGCCGGCGAGATCGGTGTGAGGCATCAGCAGCAGCACCCGATCGGCCGAGTACTGCACGGGGTAATCGGTGTCGCGCAACGAGCGTCGAATCGCGAGCGCCAGTCCGCCCATCAACTGCGACTGCACGTGCGCCTGGTGCAGCCCCTTGATCGGGTCGAACGCCAACAACGCGAGCGCGAGCGGGAAGCCGTAGCGCCGCGCTCGTTTCACCTCGACGAAGAGCACCTCTTTGAAGTGCGAGAACGTGTAGAAATTGGTCGTCGGGTCGAGAATCCCTTCACCAGCACGACTCGCGGCACTGGCTCCTCCATCGTCGGCGCGACGCGTGGCCCACTCGGCCAGACGCACCTTCAGATCGTTCACCGAGAGCGGGAGCGGCAGCACGGCGTCGGCGAACGGCGCCTTGAAGCCCTTCGACTGCGCCGCCAGGAGCAGGGCGTTGGGCGCCTTCTCGCGAATGAGGCGCGCGAGCCGTGACGGAGACTTCGCCGACGCGCCGAGCACCACCACCTGTTCCTTGTCGAGCGCCTCAGCCTCCTTCGCGGAGGACACGATCAACCCGGCCTTCTTCAGGCCAGCAGCGAGCGCCTTCCAGCGGGCCTGGTTGGGTTCGATGACGGCAGCGTGCTTGAGCTTCATGTCGAGGGTGACTCCTTCACGGCGTGACGCCCAGTCTACGCAAGCTCTCGGTCGCAGCCATTTTCACACGGCTGTCGCCGTCAGTCTTCGACGCCTGTGCGAGGGCTGAGACGGCCAGCGGCCCACCCACCTCGGCCAGAAGCGCTGCGGCGGCGAGGCGCACCTCGACGTCCGGGTCCTGCCCGAGCTTCGAGATGACGAGCGGCTGCGCCTTCCGGGGGTCGAGCACGGAGACCGCCTTGAGGGCCTCGGCTCGCACGCTGCTTCCCTGATGCTCGAGGAGCGGTGACAGCCTGGGGGCCAGGGACGTCAGGCGGTGCGCCCCGATGGCTTGCGCAGCGCCGGCGAGCACTTCGTCGGCGTTCGAGGTCAGCGCCTCTTCGACGAGCGGCACGACGCCCGGCTCGCGGGGCAGCAGCAACACGGCGCGCATCACCCCGGCCTGCAGGGTGACGTTCTTCGCAGCGGCGGCGCGAGCGAGATCGGGCACCGACGCTCTCCGCGCACAGCCGGCGAGAGACACCAGCGCCTCGGCGCGCACGGCGTCAGGTTGCGTCTCGTCTTCCCAGGTGCGCCGGGTGAGGGCAGGGCATCGGGGATCGTCGACGTCGGCCAGGAGCGTCAGCCAGCGGCGCTTCTCGGCCGCGTTGGCCGGCGTCGTGCCCGAGAGCCTCGCTTCTGCCGCTTCCGTCACCGAGCGGCCCTCTCCACGTGAGATGGCCCGCGCCGCGGCCATGCGGATCGAGGCCTGGCTGTCGTTGAGGGCCACCTGCAGCTCAAAGACACTCAACGGCGCGATGGGCGCGAGCGCCGCGACGGCCTGCCGCCTGGCGTCCTTCTCTGTCGACGCGAGGAGCGGCCGGTTCTTGTCGCGCAGCAGTGCGTAGAACTTCAGCAAGCGGTCGACCTGCGCGGCGTCCTTCTCGGTGGCGTCTCGCAGGAGCGCGAGCCCGACCGGGGGCCCTCCGCGCTCGGCGTGCAACACGAGCAGTTCGGCGAGCGCCTCGTCGGTCTCCGATGGCCGGGGGCCCAGCGCGTCGAGCACCACGCGCGCAGGGCCGGTGCCGCGACCTGCCGACAGGCACTGCAGCGCCTCGTGCGCGCGGTTGCGATCGGCGACGAAGAGCTCGAGCGTGCCCTGCTTGTACACGCTGCCATCGATCGCCTGACACGCGGCCAGCGCTTTTGGCTCGCTCGAGAGCAACGCATCGCGGGTCGACGACCGCGCGCCCGCCGCCATCACCGCGGTCAGGCACGTCGTCACCCGGTGTTCATCGGCCGCTGCGTCGATTGCCTGTGCCAGCCGCTGCTCGACCGTGAGGTGCTTCACCTTCGCGTCGGCCTTCAGGGCGCTCCAGCGCACCAGCCAGTCGTCGTGGGTGAACGCGGCGGCGGGGATGGGCGAGAGCTTGAACAGCCAGCCCATCGGCTCGGCGTCGAGGCCGCACTTCACGCACAACGACGCGCGCTGCCGGGCGTCGGACGTCAACGCTTCGCAGGGGCGCCGGCACCGCGCGCTCACGTCTCGTGACTGGGCCAGCACGGGCCACGCCTGAAGGAGAAGAACGACGAACAGGTGTCGCACCGATGGCGATGGTAGCCTCTTCGCCATGCTCCGTCGCGGCTTCCTCATCGGTCTGCTCCTCGTCGCAGGCCAGGCGCTCGGCAAGGACAAGCTCGCCGACACCCGCGAGGCCCTCGCGGCGCTCGAAGCCGGCAGCTTGTCGCCGACGCAGGTGGCCAACCGCATCTCGTTCGCGGGTACTGAGGCCGTGGCGACCGACGCGATCGCGTTCGCCTTGCGCCGCCTCGTCGACACGAAGGTCCGAAACGCGTTCTTCGAGGTGCTGGCGCAGATCGCCACGCCACACCCCGAGCTGCTCGCGCTGGCCACCACCGCCGCGCGCACGACGGACGATCTGTCGTACCGGATGAACGGCCTGCGCATCCTCGGCAGGCTCAAGCAGCCCACGGCCGTCCCGGTGCTGACCCCGCTGCTCACCGAGAAGACGCTCGGCGTTCGACGCGAGGCTGCGAAGGCCCTCATCGCCATCAAGAGCGCGAGGGCTGCCCGGGACCTGCTGGTCGCTGCGAAGACGGAAGACGATCCCGAGACGCGCGCGCTCATGATCATCGGTGTCGGCAAGCTCGGAGACCCGAAACAGGCGAAGGGCCTCGAGTCGATGCTCGAGTCGTCTTCGGAGTCGACCCGCCTCGCCGCCACCCAGGCGCTGTGTCTGCTCGGGAACAAGAAGGGGTTCGAGGCAGCGAAGGTGCTCTTCGCGTCGAAGGACAAATACGAGCGGCTGCAGGGCGTGATGCTCTTCGATGGCGCGCCCGCGAAGCTCGCCGCGCCGATGCTGACGCCGCTGATCGGTGACCCGGAGGTCTCGGTGCGGGCGCGTGCGGCCAGGCTGCTCGCGCAGGGCGGTGACGGGCGCATGGTGGAGTGGATGGTGCTCGAGAGCTTCAAGGCGCCGGTCGACGATCGCCTCATCTACGAGACGGAGCTCGAGCTGTTGCGCCTGCCCGACGAACAGCGAGCGCTGATCTTGAAGAAGGCAGGCCTGAAGTGACCTTCGTCGTGATGGCGCTGGTCGCCGTCGCTCCGTGGCAGTCACTCGATGGTGGTGCGCGGGCCGCGCAGATCGAGGCGCTCAAGTCGCTGCCCCTCGAGGCGCGGTTCGCCGCTGCGAGCGAAGGGTTCCTCGGCACGCCGTACCTCCTGTCCCCGCTCGGAGAAGGGGCCGGGCACGACCCCGATCCACTGCTCCGGTACGACGCCGCGGACTGCCTCACGATGGTGGAGCAGTCGCTGGCGCTCGCCGTCACGCCCGACGAGTCGCAGGTCATCGAGACGCTCAACCACATCCGCTACGAGGGGGCGCCGTCGTACGAGGGCCGGCTGCACGTGATGGAAGCGCAGTGGCTCCCGGTGAACCTCTCGCGCGGGCTCCTCGAAGACGTGACCCGCCGCTACGGGAAGGACGTCGTGAAGCGCGTGAGCAAGCGCATCACGAAAGAGACGTGGGCCGAGAAGGGGGGCGTG
The DNA here is from genome assembly GCA_030681895.1 of Myxococcales bacterium. Taxonomy (GTDB): domain Bacteria; phylum Myxococcota; class Myxococcia; order Myxococcales; family Myxococcaceae; genus Xiheimicrobium. The sequence goes on from JAUXRI010000098.1 coordinate 83,070, forward strand.
TCGCTCGGGCTCTCGCCAGAGGGGCAGGCGACCGGAGAGTTCTACCTCGACGTCGTTCCGTCAGACCGCGCGCCGGCCGTACTGGCCACGGCGCCCGAAGGCCTCATCGTGGTGGTCGTTCGCGCTGACCGCCCACGATTGGTCACGCGCGTCACGCACGTCGCCGTCCTGGTGCAGAAGCCGTCGGGGCCGTTTCTTCGTCACGCGTCTCGCAGCTTCAAGAAGGTCGTCGACGAGCCTGTCGAGAAGTACCTCAAGCGCAACCTCGAGTTCGGCGCGTGGACGGTCGAAGGCGTCGCGCTCTACCGCGTCAGCGTGCCGGCCTGGCTCGATGCGGGCGTGGCGATCGACGCGGGCGTGGCAGGAACGAAACAGCCACCGGTGCCGATCGATGCTGGCGTGACAGCGCCGGCGCCTCCAGTCGTGGTGGAGGAGCGGCTGTGCCGGTGTTCTTCGACGGGCGGCGGCGCGGTGCTGCTCCTGGTGCTCCTCGCCGCGCTGCGCTCAGGCCGTCGGCGTCTCGGCTGAGAGGGCCTCTTCTTCGGCCGCCTTCTCGTTCTCTGCCGAGTCACGCTCGATGGCCTCGAGCTCCTGGGCCACGAGCGGTCCGGCCTGCTCCATCGATTCGCTCGCCACGAGGACGTCGAAGAACGCGGGCTCTGCGGCGCCCAACCCGCTCGCGGCCGCCGCCCCGCCAGCCCTCGAGAACGCGTCGAGGCCCGCGTCGGTCAGCACCGCGACCAGCCGCTCGGCCGTGAGGGGATCCGTCGTCGTCGTCGCCACAGTGAAGGTGCGTGGGTTCATGCGCGGCAGGCTAGCCGACCCGTCGGGCCCGGGCTCCAGGAAGAATTGCCCCCGCCCCCAGATGGGTGTCAGATGCGGCCCGTATGAATCGCGTCAAATTCCTCCTCTTTGCTGTCATCGCGTTGGGTGTCTTCGCGTACGGCCTGAAGCTCGCACCGACCCTGGGCGCCGACCGCAGCGCGCAAGACGCTTCGGTCTCGCTCGCGGGCGTCCCGGCGGCCGTGGCCCTCAGGCTCGAAGGCAGGCGCTCCGAGATTCAGGCCGCGGCCCTGCGCCTTGGTGGCTCGAACGCGCTGACGAACCCCGGCCCGAAGGCCGCCAAGCCCGAGGCGCCGACCGTCGATCGCTTCAATGCGGTTCGCGCCGCGGCGACGGAGGGCATGAGCGAGGCCTTCAAAGCCGGGCTCGTCGTCGTCGTCTCGAATGAGGCGGGCGCGCTGGTGGCCCAGGGCCCCGTCGATGGCGCCGCGCCTCCCGAGGGCTTCGACCTCGCGGCGATCACCGCTGCCGGTGGTGCTGGTGCGGTCGTCACTGCCTTTGGCACTCAACACCTCTTCTATGCGCTGCCGCTCGTCGTCTCGGACAAGAACGAGGTGAAGCCGGCAGGTCTGGCCGCCATCGGCGCGCCGGTTCTGCCCCAGGGCAAGGTGCTCCTCGAGGGGCTCCGCACGGAGCTGCGCCTGTCGGGGCTGGCGCTGCTCGCCGACGGGAAGGTGCTCGCGCAAGACGGAGACAAGGCCGTGCTCGAGGCTGCCGCGAAGCAGGTCAAGCCGGGCGCCATCGTTCCGGTGACCGAGGGGGCGCTCGACTCGCTGGGTCCCGTGTCCCTGCCGATGATGAGCGATCTGACGCAGCAGCTGGCCCTGCGCCGGCCGATCGTCGGAACGCCGTACGAGGTGCTGGCCACGGTGTCGTCGGCCGAGGGCCTCATCGCGCTCGCGGGCTTCCAGAAGTTCGGCCTCGGCGCGCTCGTCGGGCTCTTCCTCCTGTCGCTCGCGGTGACCGCGCTCCTGAAGAGCGGAGACGAAGAAGGGGCCGCGATGGTGATGCCGCCGCCGCTCCCGGTGCCCCCGCCGCGCCCGCAGACGCAGCCCGAGGCCGAGCCGTCGATGCCTTCGCCGGCTCACGCCGCGCCAGAAGCGAGCCCCGACGACTTCGACTTCCCCGCCAGTCCGCAGGCCGCGAGGCCCGTCACGTCTCAGGCGCCCGCCTACGTTCCCGATGCACCGCCAGAGCCTGTGGAGCCGGCCTCTGACCCGTTCGCCGATCTCGCTCCCGCGCCCGCACCGGCCCCCGTCTCTCGCCCTGCGCCACCGGTGCAGACCTCGAACGTGCCGGCGTTTCAGCCCTCGCCTGCGCCTCAGCAATCGTCGCCTTCGAAGGCCGCGCCGCCTCCGCCCGCCAATCCGTTCGACGATGAAGAGGGCGCCCGTACGATGGCGTACCCGATCTTCAAGCCGCCCCCGGGTTCGAAGCAATCTGGGCCGCCCCCGGGAATGGATCCCTTCGCGATGGCGTCGGCGCAGCTCTCTCAAGAGGAACAGCAGAGCGGCGAGGGCGACTACAACCCCGACGCGACGCGAGTCGCCGCAGTGCCCGCAGAGCTGATCAAGGCGGCGCGGCAGACGGGCTCCTCAGGAGCGACCGGCGAGCGGCCCAGCCTGTCTCCCCGGGTGACCTCGGCAGCGCCGAAGGTGTCTTCGGTGATCGGCGCCCCGGGCCCGCTCGACGAAGAGCGCCACTTCCAGGATGTCTTCCGCGAATTCGTGGCGACGCGTGAGCGCTGTGGCGAGCCGGCTGACGGTCTCACCTACGACAAGTTCAAGGCCAAGCTCCTCAAGAACAAGGACCAGCTGGTGCAGAAGTACAACTGCAAGTCAGTGCGGTTCCAGGTGTACGTGAAGGACGGCAAGGCGGCCCTGAAGGCCACGCCTGTGAAGGAGTGACACCCTCGCGGCTCGTGTCGGAAGGGTGACGTCATTTCGGTCACTCCCTTCGCGCTGCGCGTCAGTGGTGTCGTGCGGCGTCGGCGTTCCTTCGTGTGTCATCGGATTTTCCTCGCAAGCCCCTGATTTCCCCGCCCGAAACGCTCGTTTCGTTCGCTTTGCTGCGACTGGAACGATGGCATGTCGGTTGCTGTAGGGATGATCACCTCAAGGTCGAATGTCGAGTGGGCCGGGGTTCTCACGACGCGGGTTTTCGGGTGGAAATCCGACGTCGAGTGAAGGGAGCCGTTGATGTCGAACGAGGTTCTGAGACTGGTGCGCGAGTCGAGCTCTGCGAGTGCGGAGCCGTCTGGCCGCGAAGGCGAGCTGTCGCTCCTGTTGCGTGAGTACGACGAGGCGAAGGCCAGCGGGCGACCGCGCTTCGTCTTCGTGCGCGGCGCGCGGGGCGTGGGCAAGTCCTACCTGACGTCGTTGCTGGCGGCCGCGGTGTCGAAGCGTGGCGTGCCGGTGTTCGAAGGTGGCAGCGGCCGCGACGTTCGGCGCACGTGGGGCCTGATGGCGCCGCTGGTGAACGAGCTGTTGACGGCCGCCGCGCGCTCCGGAGTTCCGCAGGCGCGCGTCGCCGAGCTCGCCGATTCGCTGGAGCCGCTGCGCACCTCAGCCGGCCAGGGCAAGGTCGAGGATCGCCGCCTCGCGCTCTACGACGCCGCGTCCGAGTTGGTGACGTTGTCGGGCCGCTCGACCCCCGTCTTCATTCTGCCGGACCTCGAGGAAGCCGATCGCGCCTCGCTCGAGCTGATGCGCTACCTCCTCGCGGTCGTCTCGACGCCCGAGTCGAAGGCTGGTGGCCTGTTCGTGTTGTCGTTCCGCGACTCCGAGGCGCTGCCCGAGCCCCTCGCCGAAGTCGTCGCGCGCATCTCTGGGCGCACGCTGGCGCTCTCGGGCTTCGATCTCGACGGCATTCGTTCGTTCCTCGCGCGCGCCGACGTCGCGCAGAAGCTCCTCGACGTGACGGGTGGAAACCCCGAGGCGCTCGGCGAGCTGCTCGAGCGGCCAGTCTCTGCGGCAGACTTCTTCCTTCGCCGCGTGGAGCGCCTGCCCGAGTCGCAGCGCGCGGTGCTCGACGTGCTCGCGGTCAGCCCCGAGGCGCTGTCGGTCGACATGTTGGCCGAGACGATGGGCGCCGAGGTGGCGCCGACGGCCGCGGTGCTCGACACCCTCAAGCGTGAGCGGCTCGCGACGGCGCGGGTCGTCGAAGGGCGCGCGCTGTGGCGCTTCGGGCGAGATCCCGAGAAGCACGCCTACCGCACGACGCTGGCCGAGGCGAAGGTCACCTCGACGGCGCGTCGGCTGGGCATGGTGCTCGCGGTGCACGGCTCGTTGTTGCCAGCCGCCGAGTTGTTGCTCGAGACGGCTCCCGCCGATGCCGTCGACGTGGCGCTGGAAGCCGCCGCGATGCTCGTTCGGCAGGGCGCGCTGGAAGATGCCTCGCTCCTCTACTCGAGGGTGTTGCCGCTGGCCGATGTGGCGACCCGTGCGACGCTCACCGCTGACTGGGCGAAGGTGCTCGCGGCGCTGGGTGAGTCGACCTCGGCGGCGCGTCGCTCCCTCGAGGCCGCGCGCCTCGGTGACGACGCTGCCCGGCCCGCGCGTGTCCTCGACGCCGCGAAGCTGCTGCTCAAGAACGGCAAGCTGAGCCGGGCGAAGGTGGTGCTCGACGTGCTCGCGAAGGCGCCGACCGCCGACTCGAACGTGCGCGCGGCGCAAGCCGAGCTCGCGCTGCTGGGTGGAGACGCGAAGGACGCGGCCGCGCGGTGCCAGCGCTGGCTCGAGACGAACCCCGCCGACGCCCGCGCGCTCCCGTTCCGCAACGTGCTGGGCAAGGCGCTGCTGGTGCAGGGACTGGCGACCGAAGCCCTCGCGGTGTTCGAGCAGAACGCCGACGCAGCCGATGGTCTCTCCGACGCGAAGGAAGCCGCGCTCGCTCGCCTGAACGAAGGCGTCGCCGCCTACAAGAAGGGCGACCGCAGCCGCGCCATTGCGTGCTGGGAAGCGGTGCCGTCGGCCGATCGTCGCGTCGCTGCGGTGGCGCACGCGAACCTCGGCTCGCTGTACGCGGAAGCCGGCGACTTCGAGCTCGCCCTCGATCACCTCTCGCGGGCGTTGCAGTCGTTCTCCCGCTTCTCGCAGGGCCGTGACGTGGTGATGGCGGCGTCGAACCTCGCCCGTCTGAACCACTTCCTCGGAGACTTCGAGCGCGCGACCGAGCTGTCGGAGCACGCGCTGGCCCGCGCGAAGGCCCTCAAGGAGCCGTACCTCGAGGCGAGCGCGCAGCTGACACTCGGCGCGGTGCTCCTCGATCAACGTCACCTGCCCGAAGCCGTGCGTCGCCTCGACGAGGCCCGTGCCGGCTTCGAGCGCGTGGGTAACGATGGCTTCGCGGCTCTCGCGGCGGCCCTCAAGGCCCGCGCCCACCTCGCCCAGTCGGAGCGCGCGCAGGCCGAGGTCGAGCTGAACCGCCGGTGCGTCGAGAAGGGCGTCGCGCAGCAGCAGGCCTCGATGCTCGAGGTGGAGCTGACCCGCGGCGAGCTCTGCCTGGTGCTCAACGATCTCCACGGCGCCTCCCGCGCGGCCTCTCGTGCCCGCGAAGCGCTGCTCGATCGACCTGATCTCGAAGGGCCGGTCCGCACGTACTTCCTCATGGGCCGGCTGCGTCTGGCCGCGCAGGACACCGCGGGCGCTCAGGCAGAGTTCCAGCGCGCGAACCGGTTGCTGGAAGAGCTCATGCAGCGCGTGCCGCCAGTCCGCCGCACGGCGTTCCTGTCGATCGCGCGTCGCGCCGAGGTGCTGGCCGCCATCGAGCCCGAGCTGCGGTTGCCCCGCGCGATGGCGTCGCTCGCTCAGCGGGTGCCGATCGATCGCGAGTACGGCCTGGTCGGGCGTTCGCAGTCGCTCCAGCGCATCACGAAGCAGATCGAGCCCATCGGCCGCAGCAGCGCCACCGTCCTTGTGCGCGGTGAGAGCGGGACCGGCAAGGAGCTGCTCGCCGAAGCCCTGCACAACCTCTCGCCTCGCCGGCACATGCCGCTGGTGAAGGTGAACTGCGGCGCGATGGTGGAAGAGCTGCTCCTCTCGGAGCTGTTCGGTCACGAGAAGGGCGCGTTCACCGGCGCCATCAAGGAGCGCAAGGGCCGCTTCGAGATGGCTGACGGCGGCACCATCTTCCTCGACGAGATCGGCGACATCAGCCCGAAGGCCCAGGTCGCGCTGCTCCGCGTGCTGCAGGAGCGCGAGTTCGAGCGCGTCGGCGGCAACCGCACCCTGAAGGTCGACGTGCGCGTCATCTGCGCGACCAACCGCGATCTCGAGGTGCTCATCGGTCAGGGCCGGTTCCGCGCCGACCTCTACTATCGCCTCAAGGGCGTGATGCTCGAGCTGCCGCCGCTGCGCGACCGCCTCGAAGATCTGCCGACGCTGGTGCAGCACTTCCTCGAAGAGGTCGCGAGCGAGAAGGGCGAGCCGGCGCTGCGTCTGTCGGAAGAGAGTCAGGCGCTCCTGGCGCGCTACAGCTGGCCCGGCAACGTGCGCGAGCTCGAGAACGTCATTCGTTCGGCCGCCATCTTCGCCGAGGGCGCGATCGTCACCCCCGAGGCCTTCAGCCACGTCAGCGAGCTGCGCGCCTTGATGGGCGACCTGCCCGCGACGCGTCAGGCCTCTGCGGAACCGAAAGCCGTCACGCCGGTCGCCGTCGCACCGCTGGCCGCGGTCGTCCCCTCGGGCCCGGTCGACTTCTACGAGCTGGCCCGCGCTCGCGGCATCTCGCTCAAGGACCTGCGCCAGGAGATTGAAGCGCAGTGCATCGAGCGGGCACTCGGTGAAGCGAAGGGCAACATCTCCGAGGCGGCGCGCTTGCTGAAGATGAAGCGCTCGCGGTTGTCACAGATCGTCAACGCAGACCCCAACCTCAAAGGAGCCGCCAATGCCGACACCGGCGACGACGACGAAGAGGAGTGAGGGCATGTTTCAGAGTTCGGCACCGACGTTGCAGAGAGGTACTTCCATGATGGTTCGAGTCGTTGGGATTCTGGCAGTGGGGTTGATGAGCGCCTGTGGCGTGGGCGTGGAAGGCGAAGACCCTGAGGGCCAGGAGGCGGCCGCGACGTCGCGCGCCTCACTGCAGTTGGCGTGCGTCGAGTTGGGAACGTGCCCGGAAGTGGGCGTTCCTCCTCAGGCGCCCATCAACCCGGTGGCAATGCCCGGTACCGTCGGCCTGCCGCAGGACCCGATTCCCTGGCGTCCGCCCGTGGCTGCCGGTGAGCGTCCATTTGGCCCGAATGGGCTGCCCGACACCGGAGTGCCGCGCCGCTAACGCCCTGACAGGCGCGGCAGAGACAGCCTGAAGACCGCGCCAGTGGCAGTCCGGGCGCCTGAGGTGGCCGCATCATCGGCTCCCAGGCGCCCTTCGTGTTCCTGGGCGATGCGCAGCGCGATGGCGAGTCCGAGCCCCGTGCCCTGTGGTTTCGACGTGACGTAGGGCTCGAAGAGGCGCTCTTTCAACGCCGCTGGAATGCCCGGGCCCGTGTCCGACACCTCGAGAACGGCGTCGGGCCCTGACGAGAATGTCCGAACGCTGACCGTGCCGCCGCCCTGGGGCGCCATCGCCTCTTCGGCGTTCTTCACCAGGTTCACCAGAATCTGTGTGAGTTGATCACGATCGCCCATCACCGAGAGGCCCGGCTCGAACTCGGCGACGTACCGAAGGCCGTCGTGCGGCGCGTAGAGCGACATCACCTGTTGCGCGGCCTCCGACAGGTTCATCGCGACGAGCGACGGGCGAGGCAGGCGGGCGAACTGGCTGAACTCGTCGACGATGCGCTTGAGGCGGTCGACCTCTTCGAGCATCGCGTTGGCGCTCTCTTTGAAAATGCCCATGAAGCGCTCGTCGCCGGCGCCGCGTTGACTGGCGGCGAGCAGCGTCTCGAGCGACATGCGAATGGGCGTCAGCGGGTTCTTGATCTCGTGGGCGAGGCGGCGAGCCACCTCCTGCCAGGCCGCGATGCGCTCGGAGGCGACGAGGCGGTCGGTGGCCGTCTTGAGATCGTCGGTCATGCGGTTGAAGGTGGCGATGAGCGTCTTGAGCTCGCCCGAGGCCGACGCATCGGGCACCTTCACGCCGGGCGTGCCGAGCGCAATCTGCCGGGCCGCCTCGGTCAGCGCCTCGACGGGGCGGGTGACGCGCCGGCTGATGAAGAAGCCGGCGGCAATGGCGAGCAGGAACCCGAGCGCAGCGAGCACGATGAAGGCGCGCAGGACTTCGGAGCGGGTGGCGATCAAGTCGGCGCCCGAGAAGGCCAGCCGGATCTCGGCGACCGAGCCGACGCCGACGGCGCGTCGAATGGGGGCGCGGGGCGTCTCTCCCGCTGCGGCGACGAGGCGGCCGTTCGAATGGACCTCGACGCGCGCTCCGGTGAGGCGGGCCAGGGACTTCGCGCGGGCCTCATCGAGCAGCACGCCGCCGATGGCCCAGACGCGCCGGTCGCCGTAGTCGATGGCGCGCGCGGTGACGATGGCCGGCGCCAGCACGAGCCCCGACGGAGATGAGAGTTCGACCTCGCGCGAGAACACCTGCCGCGAGGGGAGCCTGGTGAGCGCGAAGAGCGGATCGTCAGGTTCTCCGAGGCGGGCGGGCAGGTGGCCGGACGACAGCGTTCGGCCCTCGTCGTCGAGGAGCGCCAGCACGTCGAGGTTTCGCGGGCGCATGAGGGTGGCCGCGGCGGTGGTGACGTGTGGTGGTTGCGGCGCGCGTGCGGCATCGCGCGCGACGTCTTCGAGGGCCTGGCTCTGCGCGAGCTCATCCATCGCGGCGCGAACGTCTTCCCGCAAGCGCGCGGCCTCGGCGTCGACGGCCACCATCATCTGATCGACGCGGGCTTCCTGTTGCGTCGTGAGGAGGCGGGAGAGGTTGCGCAGCGCGAGCGGCACCACCACGGCCACCTGCAGCAGCGCGAGCGCGATGAAGGCCAGCGCGATGGTCCACCGCAGGCGCATCGTTTCACTCCACCGCGAGGAAGACGTCGTCGAGGCGCGGCAGCCCGTAGGCGTCGCGGGTGAGGTGCTGCACGTCGCGCGCTGCGGTGACGCCGAGGCCCTGGACGAAGAGGGGGAACAGATTCGGGGCGGGCTTGCTGGCGCGCTCCACGGCGGCCTCGGCGCGCGCGAGCTCAGGCATCGCTTCGAGTTCGAGCAGTCGCGCGGGCTCCTTCGCCAGGGACAGCGCCATCGAGAGCGCAGGCAGCGGGAGCGGCGGCATCAACACGCCGACGAGCGCGAGATCGGGGTTCGTCGCGAGGCGCTCACGCAGCTGACGGCGGGCCAACGCCTCGAGCTTGAGCCGATAGCCGAGCGGCCCGAGCTTCACCTGCAGGCGCTCCGCGACGGCCCGGTGCTCATCGAGCGCGGCGTCGTAGACGAGGGTCAGCTCGACGGGAGTCGCCAGCGGCGCGGGCCGGGCGGGCGTCGGCCACGTGACGTCGGCGAGGGTGGCTTTCTTTCCTGTCTCGGACGCAGGCGGAATGAGCGTCGACAGGGCCTTCGCAGGCGGGCGCACGAAGAACCGCGTGAGGCCGGGGCGATCGACGCTCGACTCCAGCGCCTGCGCGAACGGGGCTCCGAGCCTGGGGTGGGCGACGAGGTAGGTGGCGTAGAGCAGCGCGCCTTCGCCCGATTCACCGCCGAGGAGCAGCTGGGCTTTTCGTTGGGCCACGAGGCGCTCGGCAGTGCGGGCGTCGGTGGCGCGAATGGTGATGCCGTCGAGCCAGGCGCGGGGCAGAGCAGGGTCGGCGTTGGCGACGAGGCGGTCGCTCATCGAGGCGAAGAACGAAGGAGGCACCGCCAGGACCGGGTGGCAGAGCACCGCTTCGAAGTCCGGCGCGGGGCCGTCGAGCTCGAACTCCACCACGTTGGAGGCGACGGCGGTGACCGACGTCATGGGCGCCAGCAACGCGCGGTAGGGAGACGGCGTGTCCTTCGCCCGCTGGAGCGCCTTGGCGACGTCGGTCGCGCTCGTCGACGCGCGGATGACGAGGCGGACGGTGCGCGGGGAAGGGCGGGACAGATCTCCGAGCCTGCAGGGCGGGAGCTTCGTCAGTTGACTGATCGTCGCCTCGAGCGGCGTGTCAGCGAGGAGCGGATCGCCATGGGCCGTCTTCACGACGGCGGCGGCTTCGAGCGTACCTCCTGCGCGTGCGCGACCACCCGCGTCGCTCGACGGCGCGAAGCAAAGGAGCATGACCGCGAGCACCGCGCCGGCCGGCTGGGTCCTCTGGCCGTCGAGGCTCTGGCTGTTCGGTCGTTCGGTGCGCTGCGAACCAGATCGGGAGGATCTCGCCTTCGTCATCGCGTCACCCGGAGCGTGTCAGCGGACGGCGACGGCGCATCGGCGAACGTGCCGCGGGCCTCGAGCTGTCGCATTCGCTGCGTCATGGCGTCACCCGTCGCGCGACCCAGAGCTCGCCCGTGCCGTCCATCAGCCACGTGCCGAAGACGAACTCTTCACCGCCATCACCGTCGAGATCGGCGCCGGTCATCACGATCACCCGGCCCTTGAGCGTCGCCTGCCACGAGGGCGTGGTGCTGCGCGTCGACTGCGAGTTCGCGGCGAGCCCCTCGGCGACCGAGAGCGACAGCAGCCTCAGCTCGTCCGCGTCCCCAGCCGTCCGCGCCGTCGAAACGAGCAGCTCGGGCACCCCATCTTTGTCGACGTCGGCCAACGCGCTGCCACAGCCGACGTCTCCGATGCGGCCGCTCGGAGGAAACTGTCGCGTCACCGTGCCGTTCCCGTCGGGCCACACCACGAGCGTCACGCCTGCGCGGGTGGACGACGCCTGGAAGCCGGACGGCATGCGGGTGCCGCGGCCACCGACCTGAATCTCGGGCAGGAAGCGGTTGAGCCCGGGCTCCAGCCTCGCGGTGAGCGCATCGACGGCGATGGTGTCTTGCATGCCAGCCGGCTTGAGCGTCGAGCCGACGAGCGTGAGCACCTCAGCCTTCGCGCGGCGGCCCGACCAGGCGACGAGGCGAGCCGGGTTCTGGAGGAAGGCGATGGCTCCGAATGGCTCACGCGACACGGCCGAGGCCGCGGGAGCCGACGAGAGATCGTAGCGAGCGAGCACTCTGGCTTCGGGCGTCAACAGCACCAGCTCTTCGCCGAGCAGCACGGCCACTTCGGAGCGGCGGTCGCCATCGAGATCGCCTGCAGCCAGCGCGACGGGCACGGTCGACCACCGCGCCAGAGACGAGAGCTTGAGCTCCAGGGGAACGGCAAGTGAGGGCGTCGGCGTCAGCGGCACTCCGGCGAGCGCGGCGATCTCGGCGTCGAGCTCGAAGGTGAAGCCGAGCGCGGTCCCGCGTGGCCCGCGCGTCGGTCGTTCACCCGACCAGAAGTTCTTCCACGTCTCGAGCGCGTCACCACGAGCCGTCACCGTCGTGCCCTCGGTGGAGACGCTCAGGCGGACGAGGGTCGACAGCTCCCGCTGCCTGGCGATCGCGACGGCGGCCTCGGGCGTTGCCTCGATCACCTCACACGACAGCGTCGCGCGCGTGAGCCGTCCGCACACCACGGTGCCGAGCGCGCGAGTGAACGCAGGCTCCTTCGACTCGATGGCGACGCCGATAGGTCCCGTCAGGCCCGCGGCGATCACGCGCGTCGCAACCTCGTCAGCGAGGCGCTCGAGGGTGGACCCCGCAGGCGCGGCCGACGCGCCCAGCAGCAGGCTCGAGAGGAGGGCGCCGATCACCGCGTGCCCTTCTGACTGTCGAGCAACATGAAGTCGTTCGGGTCCACGGTGCCCGGCGGTGGTGCGGCCTCGGTGGGCTCGGTGCCCGAGAGGAACCACTCCTGTCGCCCCGGCACGCTCGAGCCCGCCAGCTTTCCGCTCACCGGATCGATCTTCACCTGCACGACGCCCTCAGGCACCGCGAAGTCGACCGACGGGAGCCCGGCGTGTGCCGTCTTCATGAAGTCGAGCCAGATGGGCAACGCGGCGCGGCCACCGGTCTCGAGCGAGCCGATGGGCGTGTGATCGTCGAAGCCCACCCACGCCGACGCGACGTACTGCTGCGTGTACCCGCTGAACCACGCGTCTCGATATTCCTGCGCGGTGCCCGTCTTTCCCGCCGCGGGGCGCTTCAGCTCGAGCACCGCGACCGCCGTGCCTTCTTCGACGACGCTGCGCATGAGTGACGTGGTGAGGAACGCGATGGCCGGAGGAATCGCCTGCTCGAACGCGGCCTCGCGCTGCATCAACACCTGCTCGGTGCCGCCTTCTTTCCTGCGCGAGACCTTTCGAATGACGAGCGGCTCGGCGAACTGGCCCAACGAGTGGAGCGTGGCGTAGCCGTTGGCGATCTCCATCATCGTGACTTCGCCCGTGCCGAGGCACAGCGTCAGGCTCTGCGGCAGCTCGGCCTTGATGCCCGCCTTGCGCGCCATCGCGATGAGCCCATCGACCGTGAGATCTTCGATGAGTCGCGCCGACACGGTGTTCTTCGAGCGCGTCAGGGCCTGCCTCAGCGTGATGGGCCCGTCGAAGCCGGCCTTCTCGAAGTTCTTCGGCTCCCACGTCTTCCCGGTGAACGGGTCTCGCACCTGCACGGGGGCGTCGTTCACCCGGGTGATGGGCGTGTACCGGCCCGATTCGAGCGCAGCGGCGTAGAGGAACGGCTTGAAGGAGCTGCCAGGCTGGCGCTTCGCCTGGGTCGCGCGGTTGAAGGCGCTCGTCGCGAAGTCATAGCCGCCGACCATCGCGACGACTTCACGCTTCGTCGGCTCGATCACCAGCAGGGCGCCCTGCACCTTCGGCAGCTGCGCGAGCGTGGCCTCGAGGCGAGTCGAGGCGGGGAGCGCACGGCCCAACCGAACCCGAACGAGCTCACCGATCGCGACGACGTCGCCAATCGTCTTTGGCGTCTCGCCCAGCTTCGACTCCGTGCGCCGGCGGGCCCACTTCACCGAGTCGAAGGCGAGCTCGGCCTCGCGCCCGATGAGATCGATGACGGCCACGTTGCGCTCGTCGTCGAGGCTCGCCACGACGCCGACGGTCTCGACGGCCTCGGTGAGCGTCTTCACGCCGATCGCGCGCGCGAGCTTCTCGTCTTCGGTGGGAATCGGCTCGTCGAGGTTTTGGTCCTCCGGCTCGGCGAACGGGTCGGCATCAGGCTCGGCAGGCGCGGTGAGATCCTTCAGCGCAGAGAGATCGGCGACCAGCACGTCTTCGGGGCGGCGCTTGCCGGCCTCGGCGAGCCGCTGCTCGAGGAGCGGGCGGAGCTTCGCGAAGCGCGGTGGATCGACCTGACCGATGGGCCCCCGGTAGCCCTGCCGTTGGTCGACCGCCTCGAGCCCGCGGCGCAGCGACGCCTCTGCGGCGGCCTGGAGCTTCGGGTCCATCGAGATGTCGACGACCAGCCCACCTTCCATCACCGTCTTGTCGCCGAACTCCTGCACCAGCTGCTTGCGCACCTCTTCGGCGTACGACTGACCGACGGGCTGGGGCGGACGGAGACCGAGCACGATGGGCGCCTCGAGCTCGGCCTCGGCGATCGCCTGCGGCACGAAGCCCTTCTTCCAGAGCTGGCCCAGCACGTACCGCTGCCGCTTCTTCGCGCGCACGATGTTGGTGAGCGGGTTGATGCGGTGCGGGCTCTGCACGGTGCCGGCGATGACGGCGGCCTCGCCGACCGAGAGGTCCTTCGCGTGTTTGCCGAAATAGAAGAGCGAGGCCTCTTCGACGCCGTAGCGGCTGTGCCCGTAATAGATGGTGTTGACGTACAGCGAGAGGATCTCGTCCTTCGTCAACGCGCTCTCCATGCGCGGCGTCAGAATCCACTCGCGGACTTTGCGCGAGAGCGTGCGCTCGGTGGTGAGGAGCAGGCGACGGCAGGTCTGCTGGCTGATGGTCGACGCCCCAGACTTCATGCCGCCGGGCTTCAGGTTCTTGATCGCCGAGCGCGCGATCCCAATCCAGTCGAGGCCGTGGTGCTCGTAGAAGTCGGCGTCTTCGGCGGCGAGGAACGCGTCGCGCACGTGTTTGGGCAACGTCTTCACGTCGACCCAGGTGCGTCGTTCGGTGAAGAACTCGGCGCAGGTGGCGCCACCGCGACAGGTGACCTTGGTGACCTGCGGCGGACGAAAGGTGCGGAGCTCTTCGACGCTGGGCAGCTCTCTCGAGAAGTACCAGTACGTGCCAAGCCCGGCGCCGAGCAGGGCCACTGCTCCCACGAGCCCCAGCACGAGCAGGCGCTTGAACCACCGCCACAGGCGCTGCCGGAGCTTCATTCGAGCCCCGGAGTGTAGACCGGCCGAGGCAGTCGACACGGGTGTTTGTCACGGCCGGCGTGGTGAGACAGCCGCAGGTGCGGGTAGGGCGACACGGTGCTGGAGCTCACGACTGAGAACAGAGCAAACGCCTTGCCGCTCACTGGGTGATCGACAGATCCGACAGCCACACGTCGCCAGTTTGCAGGCCAACGCCGCCGACGATGATGGCTCCGACGAAGGGGTCGAAGTTGGAGGGTGGGAAGCGTGGGGTGATGCTCGCCGACTGCCCGTTGAGGCGGGCCGAGAACGAGCCCATGACAGGGTCGAAGGTGAGCTCGGCGAAGTTCCAGGTGTCGGCGCTCACGGGAAGACCCCAGCGGCCGCCAAGCCCACGCACGCCGCCGTCCCACCCGTTCTCGGGCTCGAGCAACACTCCTGAAGGAGACGAGGCGATGGCGCCGCCGTTGAACCCGCCGTCTGCGGCGCCGGCGAAGCGAAAACGCACGCTCCACGCGGCGCGCGTGTCGAGACCCGGTGGGACGTCGAAGATCATCGAGCCACCCCCGAGCGCGTTCTTCACCAGCCGCGCACACACGCCACCATCGGGAGCACAGCTCGTCGTCGATGAGCACGCCGTGGCTGCGGGAAACGCAGGGCAGCTCTCGAACCTGATGTTGGTGCCCGGGGCGCCGCTCACGCGCGCGGCAGGTCGAGGGCCCGCCGGCTCGAACGCCCAGGCCTGTGCGGTCGCTCCGGTGCTGGGGAACTCGGTGGCCGTGCTGAGCGTGAAGTTCTTGAACTCGATGCGCCCGCTCGCGAACAGGTTCGGCGTCAACGTGTGCAGCCCGACGCGCCATGGCTCGGCAGCGCTCGCGCCGTCGACGTAGCGCAAGACCTCACGCAGCGGCTCCGGCCCGCGACCGACGCTGATCGACCAGACACCGTCCTTGATGACCACGCGCACGCGGTTCCACTCGTCGGGCGTGAGCGCAACTCCAGACGTCGCCAGGAACCGCCATGGCCCGTTGCTCTTCGATTCGCGCAGCACGGTCGCGCCTTCGGTGACCGGCACCGTGGTTGGACCCAGGGCGAGGCCGATGCGCCGGGTCCCGTTCGAGAACACGAGGCCGCCCATCACGTTGGCGCCGAGCACGCCGGTCGGCCGCAGCTCGACTTCGAATGTACCGCCGCGCCACTGCTCATCTCCGACCGCTGCGCTGCCGACACAGAACGCGTTTTGTTCGACCGAGAGCACGTCGCCAGCCGTCGACACCATCGGCATGCAGGCGCTGTCGCTGGTCCACGGGATCACCTCGTTCGTGCGCACCGTGAAGCCCGTCGCGCGTGTTTCGGCCGACGACGCCTGGCAGCCGTTGGCCGTCTGCACCTGGCCCGAGACCTGCGCCTTCAGTGGATGGCCAGTCGTCTGCACGCGACACGTTCCGCCCGTGCAGTCACTCGGCGAGACCGTCACACACGTCGGCGTTCCCGCAGCCACGCCAGTGCAGAGTCGATAGCTCGCCGCGTTCGCGACGGCTGAGAATGCCCACGTCAGGCTCGTGCCATCGGTGACCGACGTGACGTTCAAGCTCGCCGGCGCCGCGAGCACTGCGCACGAGGCCTCACAGCCGGTGTCGGCCACTCCGTCGGCGTCACGGAACCCCTCGAAGCACTCGAAGGCGCACGCCGAGGCCTGGCAGATCGCACGCGCGTTGGCTGGCGTGGAACACCGCTCCGCCGTGGTCGGGCAGCCCGAGAGCGCCACCATCGAGGGATCGAAGAGCACGCTGCAGCTCGAGAGCAGCCCCAGCAGCACGGCAGCGCGGGCGTTCATCGGGCCTCCGTCGGCGCGCCGATGATGAACAGCACCAGCGCGGTGACACCACTGACGATCGCGACGGCGAAGCTCACGTCGGCGCCGAGGTTGTAACTGCGCTGCGTTCGATCGAGCGTGGGCCGGTCCATCGACAGGGCATTGGTCAGCTTCGAGAAGTGCGAGGCGGCGAGCCCGGTGAAGATGGCCGCCGAGATGGTGGCGGCGCCGGCGACCGCGGTGGCGGCGATGGTGGGGCCGACGAAGCGCCGCTCCGTCAGCGTGACGCCGGGCAGAGGATGCGGCGGTGGCTCGAGCACGACGGGGCGCGCGACGTCCTTGAACAGGGCGGCGACGGCGCGCTGGGCCAGTGGGCGTGCGTCATCGGGCAGCGCCGAGTGCTTCTCGTTGAAGACCGCGAGCTTTCGGCCCGTGGGCGTCTCGATGAGCTGCGCAGTGAAGAGGTAGCTCGAGCCGATCTTGCCGAAGCCCCACGCCAGGACCCAGTACGCGTCGGCGCGTTGGCCCAGCGTCGAGAGGCACTCGGCGTCTTCTCCACACATCGTCGCGGCGCGAAGCAGGCGCTGAGTCTCGGCGCCGTCGATGGCACGCCACGTCGCCGCGGTGGACTCGGCGCGCAACGCGTCGCCCACGCGGCTCATCACCTCAGGCTCGACGCCGAGCGACTGGAACGACGCGACCAGCACGCGCTGCTGCGGCGTTGCGAGGCAGAGCGCGGGAATCAGGACGACGAACCAGGCGAGTCGGATCATGGAGTCAGTGGCCGAGGCGGCGTTCGGCTTCTTCGAGGGCATGTTCTGCGTCGGACAACGAAGCGTCCAGTTCGGCGACTCGTTGCGCGACGACGTCCGCGAGTGCCTGCGCGACGATCGCCTTCTCGAGCGTCGTCAGCTGCGCCTCGCCGTAGCGCCGCAGCAGCTCGTTGAAGCGTCGGCGCACCTCGGCGATCCGCGGCTTGAATGGTGCCAGGGCATCTTCGGCGGGCTTCGTCTCGACCGGAGGTGGCGGTGTCGGCTTCTGCGGGCGTGCGATGGGTTGGCGTGGCGGCTCGGGCTCGGTCAGTTGTTTCACCAGAACGGGCGCGAGTGCGGCGGGCGGAGCTGGCCGCGTGACCTCGAGCGGCGCCGGTGGCGTCGGCTCCTCACGTCTCGGTGAGAGCAACACGATGAGCCCTGCCGTGACGAGGCCTGCAGGAATGACGGCGAGGAGCGCCCGGCTTCGTCGCTTCTCCGTCAGCCCCGCGTGCGCGAGCGCCTGGCCCGTCGTCGGGGCGGGTGGGGCTGGCGGCAGCTTCGCGACCTCGAGCAGCACCGACTCGACCTGCCTCGCGCTCACGGGACGCTGCGATGGATCGAGCGAGAGCATCGACGCGACGAGCGAGGTCAGCGGCTGAGGAATCGGCTCGCCTGAGGCAGCGCGGAGCAGGCGTTGCGGCGTCGTCACCGCGCTCATCGGCGTTCGCGACAACAGCTCGTAGAGCGTCACGCCGAGCGCGTAGACGTCGGCCCGCGCATCGACGGCGCGGCCCGCCGCCTGCTCGGGCGCCATGTAGAACGGAGTGCCCAGCACGAGCCCGGCCTGCGTCTGCGCGCCACCTGTCAGTCGCCGAGCGACACCGAAGTCGAGCACCTTCAGCCGCTCCTGGCCGTGCTCGCTGATGACGAACAGGTTCTCGGGCTTGATGTCGCGGTGCACGACGCCGAGCCGGTGTGCGGCCTCGAGCGCGTCGCACGCCATCGCGAGCAGCTTCGCGATTCGGGCGACCTGCAGCGGCCCCTGCTCGCGATCGAGCTCGGCGATGGTGCGGCCCTCGAGCAGCTCCATCACGAGGTAGACGCGCCCGGGCTCTTCCACGAAGTCGAGGATCTCGACGGTGTTCGGGTGCTTGAGATCGTTCACCACCTTCGCTTCCTGGAAGAAGCGCTGCACCACGTCGGGCATCGCGGCGAACTCTTCGCGCAAGACCTTGATCGCGACCTCCCGTCCCAGGCGAGCGTGCCGGCCGACGTAGACCTCTCCCATGCCGCCTTCACCGAGCCGCCGCACGAGCTCGTACGCGCCGAAGGTCTGCCCGACGAGCCCCGGCGACTTCATGGCCGGCGCCTTGTCCGACAGGCGCGTGTCGGGGACCTCGAGCCGCTCGACGCTCGCAGTGCCACCGCTCCCGAGCGACCGCAGCTGCCGCGCAAACGAGAACAGATCCATCGCGCCGGTGCCCACCATCGCCGCGTGCACGGGCCTGACGATCTCGGGGCGAAGTCCGATGAAGTCACTGCTCGACGGCGACGGTGGTGGCGGAAGCCCCTTGAGCAGCTCGAAGGTGAGCGCCGCCAGCTGACGAACCTGCTCTCGGGCCGAGCCATCGAAGGGCACGGGCGTCACCCGCGGGTTCTGACCAGCGGGCAGCACGACCGAGGTGAGGGTGGCCGTCGACGGCGCGCCCGCGTCACCCAGCTTCACGAGCGTGTCGCAGATTGGCGGGACCAGGCGCAGCACCTCTTCGAGGCTGAGCGCTCCTTCTCGCTGGAGCCGCGCTGCCAGGGTCTCGTCGCCTTCGTTCATCGAGCCTCGAACCTAGCCCGACCTCCGTGTGCTCGCCCCTGCAACCTCGGTAGCATTCCGTTTGCTCCGCCATCGCGGGAGGATGGTGCGGTGACAGCCAGACAGACGTGGGTGACGAAGGTCGCGGGTGGCACGCGCCGAGCCGTTCAGGAGTACGGCCTCACGGTGACGCAGGGGACCGACCGCGGAAAGAGCGTGAAGGTCCGCGTGGGCCGCTTTCGTATCGGCGCTCTCGAGGGCAACGATCTCCTCCTGAGCGATCCGTCGGTCTCGGGCCTGCACTGTGAGCTCGTTCACGACGAGCGCGGCGTGCGCGTGCATGACCTGGGAAGTCGAAACGGCACCGTCGTCAATGGCGTGCTGGTGGCCGATGCGTTCCTCACGGGGGCCGCGACGATCGAGCTCGGGGGCACGCAGATGTCGTTCACTCCCGGCGTCGCGGCCGTCGAGATCGAGGCCTCGGCTGCCGAGACGTTCGGGCCGTTGGTCGGGCGCTCCGTCGCGATGCGGGAGCTGTTCGCGCGCCTCGAAGCGTTCGCCTCACGCGACTCGACCGTGCTGATTCACGGAGAGACGGGCACCGGCAAGGAGCTGGTCGCCGAGGCGCTGGTGCAGGCCAGTCCGCGCGCCGAGAAGCCGCTGGTGGTGGTCGACTGCAGCGCGCTGGCGCCGTCACTCATCGAGAGCGAGCTGTTCGGGCACGAGAAGGGCGCGTTCACGGGCGCGGTGGCCAGTCGGGCTGGCGCGTTCGAGCGCGCTCATGGCGGGACCGTCTTTCTCGACGAGATCGGCGAGCTCCCGCTCGAGCTGCAGCCGAGGCTGCTCCGCGCGCTCGAACGTCGCGAGGTGTCGAGGCTCGGCGGGAAAGGCCCTCTCTCGATCGACGTGCGCGTGCTCGCCGCGACCCATCGCCCGCTGGAAGAAGAGGTAAACCAGGGCCGCTTCCGCGCCGACCTGTTCTATCGGCTGTCGGTCTTGCGGGTCGACGTGCCGCCGCTGCGAGAACGCCGCGATGACGTCGCCGTCCTGGTGCAGCACTTCCTCGGGCCCGGCGTCACGATGGACCAACGCACGCTGGATCGCCTCGTCGGGCACCCGTGGCCGGGCAACGTCAGAGAGCTGCGCAACGCGGTCGAGCGGTGGAAGGCCGGCGCTGAGCCGTTGACCGCGGCGCCGTCGGCTCCGGGGGCGACGATCGCCGCGAGCCTCGACGAGCCATTCCTCGTACAGAAGGAGCGTTTGGTGCACGGCTTCGAGACGGCCTACGCGAAGGCGTTGCTCGAGGTCGCAAAGGGGAACGTGAGCGAGGCCGCGCGGCGGGCCGGCGTGTCACGCATGGCGGTGGTGAAGATGTTCACCCGCCTGGGGCTTCTGGGCTGAGGCGACGCAAAGAAAGTGCATCGGCCGGCGTCTCCTGGTGTCCCTTCTCTCGTGCGCCCGACCTTCGCCATGGTGTTGCTGCTGCTGGGCGCCGCTTGCCCGACCCGGCCCGTCGAGCAGGTCGTCGAGGCACCGCTCGACGTCAGCCCGACGGCGATCGACTTCGGAGAGACCTTCGTCGGCGTGCCGGTGACGCGCACCGTGAGTCTCCGCAACCCGGGAAAGGTGGAGCGCTCCGTGTCGCTCCTGTTCGGCGCTCCCTTCACGGGGAGCCAGGCCACCCTGACGGTCGTCGGAGGAGACGAGGTTCAGCTCGAAGTCATGGCAACCCCCACGAGCTCCGGCGCCTTCACCTCGACGATGGACGTCGATGGCACGTCGCTGTCGTTGCGGGTCGAAGGGCTCGAGATTCCCGAGTGTCGAGGCGCGGGCCCCTGCGAAACGGCGCAATTCGATCTCACCCAGGGGCGCTGCGTGATGGGCGTGAAGGCCGATGGCGTGGCGTGCAGCGCGCCGTGCGTGAGCGACGGTCTGTGCACGGCAGGGGTGTGTCGCGGGCAAGCGGCGACGTGTGACGATCAGAACCAGTGCACGCTCGATGCCTGCAGCGAGGCAGCGGGGTGCGTTCACCAGCCCATCGCTTGCGCGCCTCCCGACGACCCCTGTCAGGCGGCGTACTGCGACGCGACCGGTGGGTGCCAGAAGGCGCCGGTCGAAGATGGGGTGCGCTGCGGCGCCGAAGACTGCGCGAGGAACACCGCGCACGTCTGCATCTCTGGCGCATGTGTCACGCGGACTCGCCCCGGAGGAGAGCTCTGCTTCGAGACGCTGGTCGGCGTCGCCGCTGGGCCGGGCCGGGTCGACGGACGAGGTGATGAAGCCCGCTTCTTCCGGGTTCGAAACGCGACGACTGACCGGTGGGGCAACACGTTCGTCTTCGGCGGCGGAGAGGTTCGACGGGTGACCCCCGGCGGCGTCGTCACGACGCTGGTCCGCTTCTCCGGTGGCAACATGCCCGTCGACGGCATCGGCCAGGGCGTCATCGCGATACCGGCGCTGCCCACCACCGATGCGTTCGGCAACGTGTTCGTCTTCGACGCCTACGGTCGCTGCGTGCGCAAGGTGACGCCGACGGGTGTGCTCTCGACGGTAGCCGGCACCTGCGACGGCTCTGGCTCCATTCCCGACGTGAAGGCGCTCGCCGCAATGGCTGATGGGCGGCTGCTGGTGGCGACGGGCTCGGGCATCGCGCGGTACCTCGCGGACGGTGGCGTGCAGCCCCTTCACGGCGGGAGCGGGCCGCTGGCCGAGTCGACGAGCGGCGAGCTGCTCTTCACTTCGACAGGCGATGCAGGTGAGACGCTCGTGGTGGGTCGCAGCGCTTCGGGCGCCACCCGCGTCGTGCGTGGCTGGCCATCGAGCGCTCCGGGCGCGACGTTGTACGGCGTCACCGGCATCTCACCGTCGGGCCGGGTTCTCGCGAGCTGGGACACGGACGCAGGGTGTGTTCTGGGGCTGAGCCCGACTGACGGTGGGCTCGAGCATCGAGGCGTGATCGCGCTGCCGTGCTGGTACAGCGCCGGCAACGTCACCACCTTCACCGGTTCGCCCGTCTTCTCGTCGTGGGTGGGCCGTGACGAGCAGGGGTACGCGTTCGAGCGCGGTGTGCTCCTCGAGCGGCTCGGGGCCACCGGGCTCGAGAGCCTCGCCGGTCGCTCGGAGCAGGCGGGTCGGGTCGACGGCCTCGCGCCCGACGCGCGGCTGAACGTGACCGCAGGCTTCGGCTTCAGCCGGAACGTCACCGATCCCCTCGTCGTCTGGCCCGACGGCACCATCGTCTTCGCCGACGGCAGAGGCGCGCACATCAGGGGCTGGCGTATGGATGGGGGGCTCTCGACGCTCGACGCCGGCGCCCTCAGCGTCACGACGCTTCAGCTGGCTGATGGCGGTGCCTGGGTGAAGTCTGCGAGCACGCGGCACTGGTTCGATGGCGTCGCGCTCAGCGAGCCGGTGGCGCTCCCGTCGTACGACAGCGAAGCCTTCTTCGATCCGCAGGGGACCTGGCTCTTCAGCCCACAACTCCTCATTCGCCTCGGCGCTCAGCACGAGGCGCTGGGCGTCATTCGTGGCTGGCGCACGCTCACTGATGGGCCGCTGCCGAGCACCGACCTCGACGGCGGTTGGGTCGACACCGACATCGACGCGGGCACTGGAGACTTCGGCTTTCTCCACACGCCGGTGCCGCTCTCGAGCGATCGGGTCGCGGTGATCGATCAACACGCGATACGGGTGCTGTCCCCGGGCGGAATTCAGACGCTCGCGGGCGGCGCCACCGCGGGCTTCGTCGACGGCCCTGCCGGCATCGCGCGCTTCAATGGTCCGCTCGGGCTCACGAAGGCCCCGAACGGTGACCTCTACATCGCCGACACCGAGAACAATGCGATTCGCGTGCTGACCACCGCGGGCGTGGTGCGCACGGTCGGCCGCCTCACCGATCGTCCAGCGGCCGTCGCGGTCGCGCCGAACGGAGACGTCTTCGTGCTCGTGCGCCACGCGTTGCTGCGCGGGCGGTGAGACTCATCGTTTCGGGTCGGGTTTGCCGTCGTGCGGCCCGAGCGGAAGCCGCGGCGCGTCGCTCCACCACGAATCCCCGAGGCTCGCGTTGCGCTCTGGGTGGAGCGGGTAGTGCACCTTGAAACGTCGTCGTGACGGCTCGCCCACCACCAGCATGCGCACGTCGCTGTCGGTGTTGTTGATGATGGTGTGCGCGATGCCGGTGCCGCTCGGCCAGCCCACGGCATCGCCGGGGCCGAGCCGGTGAAGGTGCCCGTCCTGCCAGAGGTCGGGTGTTCCTTCGATGACGTAGAGGAACTCCTCTTCGCTGTACTCGGCGTGGGGGTAGCTGGTGCGGCGGCCCGGTGGGAGCAGCTCGTGGCTCGCGGAGAAGCGGAATACGCCGAGCTCGGCTGACAGTCGCGCGGTGATGCCGAGCGGCTCGTCGCTCCCGGGGTAGGGCTCGGAGTCGGGGTTCTTCACGTCGCGCCAGTTGAGGATGTTCGACGGTCGGGTCATTCGCCGACCATACGTCGCCACGGCCCACCGGAAATCGGCGCGCGCGTGCCTTCGAGCACCTCACGCGCGTGCACCAGCGCGAAGCCGAGCAGGTTCTGGCCCCGCCACTTCGCGGGCTCGTTCACGTGCGGGTTGGCGCGGCCCAGCCCGATGCCCCAGAGCCGATCGCGCGGGCTCGCCTCGACGAGGACTTCGCCGGCCGTCGACCGCAAGTGCGTCTCGAGCGCAGGGTGTTGCGAGAACTTCGCGTGGCTGCCGAACGCGACGAGCTCGAAGCGGTGTGCCGCCCAGCGCGTCTCGTCGAAGCCGCGTACCTGTCGACCGATCGCCTTCACCTTCGACGGGTCCGGCTCCGCGAGGATCTGCTCGAGGGCCTCGCGATCACCGAACAGGCGCGCCTTGCCCGCCATCATGAACTGCTCCGCGGTGACGAAGGGCACGTCGTCGACCACGAAGCGGCACGGCCACCACTGCGAGAAGCAGCTGTCTGAGAAGCGGCCGTCGGCGCGCGGCTGGTGCCCGTAGAAGGGACGGAAGGTGAACGTGCCGGACGACGCCCGGAGCGCTTCGAGATCGAGTGGGAGCATGCGGGCTGGACGGCCGAATCAAGTCAGTCTGACTTGATTTCCATTCAGCTGCGGCGGCGACGCGTCACGCGCAGCACGAGGAGGCCGGCGAGCACCTGCGCGAGCATCGCGTCGGCGCCGGTCGAGCAGCCGCAGGCCTTCTTGGTGGTGAGGTTGCCACCGCCGCCCATGCCGCCGTCGAGGCGAGCCGTGCCGCCGCCGGTGCTGGCAGTGCCGCCCGCCGACGACGTTCCACCGCCGACTGCCGAACCACCCGCAGAGCCTCCGCCCGCCGCGCCACCGCCCGCCGTGCCGCCTGCACGTCCGCCACCCGCGCTCCCGCCACCTGCGCTGCCGCCGCCCATGCCGGCGTCGGTGTCCCACGCGACGCTGAACTGGGTGGAGCCGACCACGAAGCACGCGCCGCTCGGCAGCGCTTCATCGGCTTGAAAGTCCCACGCCACGAAGCGCACGTTGGTGAGCGTTCCCTCGAAGCGGCCCGCGCCTTCGTCCTCCGTCGCGACCGTGACCGTGCCTGAGCCGCCCTGCGCGAAGTAGTCCTCCGTGCAGGTGCCGACGTCGTCGCAGCCGCCGCTCAGAATCGCGCAGAGCTCGCAGTTGCCGTACGTGTCGCCCGCCGCGAAGGCGCGGGTCGCCGGCAGCATCAGCGGAGGCGTCGCGCCGAAGTAGGCCTCGAACGAGAGAATCTGCATGCCACCGTCGGCCTGCTCGAAGACCTGCGTGTACAGCTCGGCGCCCGCAGTGGTGTTGCTGGGCTGGTACCCCGCAGCGGAGTCGACCGTCGGCCATGTCGAGATGAAGGTGCAGCCACCGTCGCCGGGGATGATCACCACGCCGCCGTCGTTCGGCATGTTCGCGCAGTTGATGGCCGCGGCGGTCGCGTTCTTCGGCGTCGGCGTGCCGACCGTGAAGTCGTTGCGGTTGTTGTCGGTCTCGAAGCAGCCGTTACCGCCGCGGCGCACCGATGACGACGCCGTCGTGTTGGGCGTGCTCATGCCCTCCGAGCAGTTGGTGTTCGCGCCGTAGCCCACGAGGTCGACGATGCTGGTCGAGTTCGGGCAGGCGCCGCTGAGGCCGGTGGTGCGATTGACGAGGGCGATCTTCCCGGCCGTTCCGCTCATGGCGATCATCCCCGTGTCGTCCGGCGTCGGGAGCGTCTGCCCTGCGGAGCCGGTCGTGCCCATGCGAACCAGGAAGTACCGGCCGGGCTGAATGGAGCCGCTCAGCGTCGCGACGCTCCAGCTGCCGCCGGTGTCGCTGGCGTACTGAATCGACCAGCCGTTCAGACTGACCGTCGCGCTGCCGCGGTTGAAGAGCTCCACGAAGTCGAACCGGTACGCGCCCGTGCTGCCGCCGCCGCCGCCGTACACCTCACTGATGACGACGTCGTTCGACAGCGCCTGCACCCGCGAGGCGTACGGCGCCTTCTCATGCGGCACGCCACAGGAGACGAGCGCGGCGAGGACGGCGGGAAGGGCGAGCAGGCGGACGATGAGGCGCATGTGCAGCGCCATAGCCCGGCCGGTCAAATCAGAACAACTCTGCTCAGCGCGGGAGCAGCAGTCGCGTCGGCGGCCCGCCCGGAAGACCCGCGTCGGCTGGTGGCTGCGTCGCCATCGGCGCTGGACTGGTGTCTCGTCGTACTTCGAGCGCTGTCGTGACGGCCGCAGGGACACACCGATCACCGAGCGCGCTCTGCTCGCACTGCTCGGTGGACCGGCACTCACCTCGGCAGGGAATCGGATCGCACATTCCCGACTGCGGGTTGCACACGTTTCCCGGAGTGCACGGCGTGTAGCACTCGCCATTCGAGCGTCGCACTCCGGCGGCTGTCGCGGCGATGGCGGTGCCGATGACCGCGTCGGCTCCGGCTGCCGTACAGCCGAGGTCGAGCACGAGCAGGAGCAGGAGCAGCAGGCGGGGCGTCATGACCACCTCGGCATAGCTGCTTCATGAGCGCTCGCCCACCGCTCACGGCTGGAACGAGAACAACTCTGACCACCAGGCTCGGCGCCGACTGAGTCGGAAGCGAGGTGGGCAGAGTTGTTCTCGACTTTCACGTCACGGCGTCGGGCCGGTCTCGGGCATCGGGTGAGGCATGTCGCTCATCGTCTCGTCAGGCGTCGCTTCCTCCTCGACGGGGCCCTTCGCGACCCGCGCGGCGTTGATGCGCGCCTTGACGTACTTCGGCGAGAGATCCATCGCCTCCTGGTAGGCGTGCTTCGCGTCGTCACCGCGGCCGACGCGCTCGTAGGCGACGCCGAGGTTGTTGTGCACGTACGCGACGGTCGGCAGCTGCTCGATGGCCTCTTCGAGGATCTCGACCGCCTCGTCGTTCCGGTTCGCGCGCAGGTACGCGAGGCCGAGGTTGTTCATCGCGTAGCCGTGGTCGGGCTGCAGGGCGACGACGGTGCGGAAGCTGGTGATGGCGCCGGTCAGGTCTCCGCTCGCGAGCTGCGCGATGCCGGTGGCCTGAAACGCTTCGGGGTTGCCGGGGTCACGCGTCGACGCTTCCCTGCCCGCGGCGATGGCGCCGACGAAGTCCTTCGCCTGCAGGAACGCGCGCGCCTGCTTGATGCACACCACCGCGTCTGACGGGCGCTGCTGCGCGAGCCGC
>JAUXRI010000104.1 GCA_030681895.1 Myxococcales bacterium
CCAAAGTGAGTGAGCCAGAGATCTCAGAGCAGGTAGAGCAGGCCCAGCGGATCGCGATCGTCTCTGGCGTTGCGAAAGGCCTCTTCCTGGTACCGCAGATCGTGCTGCTGTCCGCGGCCGGGCTCTGGCTGATGAGCTGGCTGCTCGGAGGCAAGGCGACGTTCGCCGAGCTGTTCACCGTCGCGAGCCTCATGTTGCTCCCGATGGCCGTGGGGCAGGGCATCACGCTCGTCTCGGCGCTGCGGCAGTCGTCGTTGTCTCCTTCGATGGTGAAGCAGCTGGTGCCCTCGTCGCTCGCGCAGCTCGTCTCGACTGACGACGCGGGTGCGCCACCACGTGAAGAGGCGTCTCGCGGAGGTTGGAAGCGCACCGCACGGACCGCGCTCCTCGAGCTGGCCGACTTCTTCCACCTCTGGGCTGCGCTCCTGTTGGGCCTGGGCTTCGCGGCCGCCACGAAGCTGTCGCGGCTGCGCGCGGTGCCGATGGGCGTGCTGCTCTATTTCCTCGTCGTCGCGGCGTTCACCATCGGGCTCCCAGGCCTGGCCGACGGCGCGGGAGGACCACCCCGATGATGATCGCGCTCCTGCTGGCGGCGACGCCGATGACGCTGGCCGACGTGCGCCAGGCCTCGCGGCAGAACCTCGACTCGATCCGTGCCGAGCTCTCCGTCACCCGGGCCGGGCTCGATCGCGCCGACGCCCGCTCGGTGTTGTTCCCCCAGGTCGATCTCTCGCTCGGAGTGACCGAGACGCTCGCCGGGCCGCAGCGGCGCTTCACCACGGCGCCGCAGCTCGGGTCCGACGGCGAGATCACCTTCGTGCAGCGGCCCGTCGACATTCCTTCGTTCGCGCAGGGCAACTTCCAGCTGGGCCTGAGCGTCGCGCAACTGCTCTACGACGGGGGGCGCTGGTGGAATCAGCTGGCCCGCACGGGAGCGCTCGAGGAGGCCGCGAAGGGGCAGCTCTCGGAGCAGCAGGCCTCGAGCGAGCTCGAAGCCGTTCGGCGGTTCTACGAACTCCTCCGCGCGCAGCTGACGTTGACCGTGCTCGAGAACGCGGTGACCCGCAGCGCCGATCTCCTCGAGCGCTCGCGCAGCCTGTTCGAAGCGGGCAGGGCGCAGAAACGCGATCTGCTCGACGCCGAGGTGAACCTTGGCAACGACCGCATCGCCGTCATTCGCCAACGCCAGGCGATCGTCGCGGCGCAGGCGTCATTGCTCCAGTGGCTCGGTCAGCGACCGCGTGACGTCGAGGCGCAGGCGCCGACGGGGTTCGACGCATCGCCACCCGAGACGAAGGCCGACGCCGCGGCGCTCCTTGTGCTTGCACGACAGCGCAGGCCGTTGTTCGGCGTGCTGGACGCCCAGGGCAAGGGCGCGAAGCTCGCGGTGGAGATCGCCCGCGCCGACTACCTGCCGCGGCTGACGGCGAACGCCAGCTACAACCGCACCGCGCCGTCGGCCGAGCTCTTCGTCGACCCGACCAAGCAGCACGCGTTCAACCTCGGCGCCAACCTCTCGTGGGATCTCTTCAGCGGCTTCGCGACCGACACGCAGGTGGCGCGCGCGCAGACCCAGCTCACCGAGCTCGAGCGCCAGCAGACTCAGGCCACCGTGGAGCTCGAGTCCGAAATCGTTCGTGCGGCAGGCGCGATGACGGCCCAGCTCGAGATCGCGAAGCTCGCCGCGAAGAACCGCGCGCTCGCCGACGAGAGCTTCAACGCCGAGTCCCAGCGCTACGCCGCGGGCGCCAGCACGAGCCTCTCGGTCCGTGATGCCCAGAGCCGGGCGCTGCAGGCGCAGCTCACGCAGCTCCAGACCAGGGTGGATGTGGAGCTCGCCTCCGCCGCTCTCGAACGACTCACCGGCGGCCCTGTCGCTGCCCCGGAGGCCCCATGACGTGGTGGAAAGCCCTCATCGCGCTGGCGATCGTCGCCGGCCTCGCCGCCATCACCGTGGCCGGCCTCAAAGAACGTCCTCCTC
Organism: Myxococcales bacterium; assembly: GCA_030681895.1. GTDB lineage: Bacteria > Myxococcota > Myxococcia > Myxococcales > Myxococcaceae > Xiheimicrobium. The sequence goes on from JAUXRI010000104.1 coordinate 1,982, forward strand.
CGCCCATCGAGGTGCAGCTCGGCGCTGCGAAGCGCGCGCCGATCACCCGCACCGTCACTGGCGCCGGCAAGGTGCAACCGGCCACCACCGTGAAGATCAGCTCGAGCTTGTCGGGCGATCTGATCGAGCTGTCGGCGAAGGAGGGCGATCAGGTGACGAAGGGCCAGGTGCTCGGGCGCATCGATCGCCGCCGCTTCGAGGCCAACGTGCGTCAGGCCCAATCGGCGCAGAACGCCGCGAAGTCCGACGTCGCAACCGGCATGGTCGAGGTCGAGCGCACCCAGCGGGAGTTCGAGCGCGTGCAGGGCCTGGCGGCGAAGGGGCTGTCCTCTCAGGCCGAGGTCGAGGCCGCGCAGTCGTCGCTCTCGGCCGCGAAGTCGCGCGTGGCGGCGTTGACCGATCGGGTCGGCCAGCAACAGGCCGTGCTCGACGAGGCGCAGAACAACCTCTCGAAGACGACGCTGATCTCTCCCATCGACGGCACCGTCATCGAGCGCACCCGCGAGGTGGGTGAGCGCGTGCGAGGCAGCGACTTCAACGAAGACGTGGTGCTGACCCTCGCCGCGCTCGCGTCCATGGAGGTGAAGATCGAGGTGGGTGAACACGAGGTCGTTCACCTCGCCATGGAGCAGCGCTCCGACGTGAAGATCGACGCGCTCGAAGGCCAGACGTTCGACGGCACCGTCGTCGAGATCGCGCAGAAGGCGCTCATTCGAAACCAGGGCTCGGAGCAGGAGACGACCAGCTTCCCTGTCACCGTCGCGCTCACCTCGCGGCCGCCAGGCGTGATGCCCGGAATGAGCGCCGAGGTGCGAATCACCGCCGAACAGCGCGAGTCGGCGATCATCGTCCCCGTGCAGGCCGTCACCGTTCGGCCCGAGGCCTCGCTCTCCGACGCGACCGTTCCCGTCGAGGGCAAGCCGATGCAGCCCAAAGGCAAGACGGGCGATCGTTTCGCGAAGGTCGTCTTCGTCGTGGGCCCCGATCAGAAAGTCACGCTGCGCCGGGTTCGCACCGGCATCGCCTCGGACACCGACATCGAGATCATCGAGGGCCTGGCCGAAGGAGAGCGCATCGTCGAAGGCCCGTACCGCACGCTCGCGAAGGAGCTCAAAGAGGGCGACGTCGTCGAGGCCGTGAAGCCAGGGCAGGGCGGACGCAAGGGCGGCAAGCGCGGTTGACCAGCATGCTGATCGAACTCGACGACATCGCGCGGGAGTACGTCGTCGGCGGCGAGACGGTGCGCGCCCTGGCAGGCGTCTCGGTGCACATCGAGAAGGGCGAGTGGGTCGCGATCATCGGCCAATCGGGCTCTGGCAAGTCGACGCTGATGAACGTGATCGGCTGCCTCGACACGCCGACGCGCGGCACCTACCGCCTCAACGGGAAGGACGTCTCTCGCCTCTCGGACGACGCGCTCGCCGACATCCGCAATCGCGAGATCGGCTTCATCTTCCAGAACTTCCAGCTGCTGCCTCGCGAGACGGCGCTGGCCAACGTCGAACTCCCGCTCGTCTATCGCGGCGTGAAGTCGAAGGAGCGGCGCGAGCGGGCCATTGAGGCGCTGAAGAAGGTTCGGCTCGAGAACCGCATGACGCACAAGCCGACGGAGCTGTCGGGCGGGCAGCGGCAACGTGTGGCGATCGCCCGCGCGTTGGCGGCCGAGCCCTCGTTGCTCCTCGCCGACGAGCCCACCGGCAACCTCGACAGCGCGACCGGCGAAGAGATCGTCAGGTTGTTCGAAGAGCTCCACCAGCTGGGTCACACCATCGTCCTCGTCACGCACGAGCCGAAGCTGGCCGCGCGGTGTCCCCGCGCCGTGCGGTTGTCTGACGGCCTCGTCGTCGGCGACGGCCCGGGCGCGCAGGTCGCCTACGGAGATGCTCGCCCATGAGCTGGCGCATCGATCTCGTCGAGGGCGCGTCGATCGCCGTTCGCTCGTTGTCGGCGCATCGGCTCCGCACCGTCCTCACCACCGTGGGCGTCGGCATCGGCGTCGCCACGCTGCTGGCGATCCTCGGCATCACCCAGGGCCTCGACTCGTCGTTCGAGAAGCAGCTCGCGACGCTCGGCTCGACCTCGGTCTACGTCTCGAAGCAGCCGTGGGTGCAGCTCGGCAACTGGTGGGAGTTCCGCAACCGCAAGAACCTCACGCTGGCGCACGTGGACGCGGTGCGCGCGCAGTGCGGGCTCTGCGAGACGGTCACCCCGATGGTCGACGACAACGCCGACGTCGCCTTCATGGGCAACGAGCTCTCGACCGTCGTCATCTCTGGCGCGTCGGAGGAGTGGCCACGCGTCACCGGCTTCGAGGTCAGCAAGGGCCGCTTCTTCACGCAGACCGATGACGACAACCGGGGGCTCGTCGCGGTGCTGGGCGCCGACGTCACCGATACGCTCTTTCAAGATCTCAACCCCATCGGTCAGACGATTCGGATCGGGAAGAAGCCCTTCACGGTGGTGGGCACGCTGGCGCGCAAGGGCAAGCTGCTCGACAGCTCGCAGGACCTGCGCGTCGTCATTCCGTTTCGCACCTTCACGAGCTTCTTCGCCGGCCGGCGCAGCTACACGATCGGCATCTCGGTGAAGAACCCCGATCAGCTCGACGCGGTCGAAGATCAGCTGGTCGGCATTCTGCGGCGCATTCGCCAGACGCCACCCGAGCGCCCCGACGACTTCGCGATCAACCGGCCCGAGCAGCTCGCCAGCACCTACCAACAGCTCACCGGCGCGCTCTACGGCGTGGCGCTCGGCATCGGCTTCATCACGCTGCTGGTCGGCGGCATCGGCATCATGAACATCATGCTGGTGTCGGTGCGCGAGCGGACGCGGGAGATCGGCGTTCGTCGGGCGCTCGGCGCTCGCAAACGCACCATCATCATCCAGTTCATGCTCGAGGCGATCGTCGTTTCTGCCGTGGGCGGTGCACTCGGCACCGTGGTCGGGCTCGGTGGCGCGAAGCTCTTGAGCCTGGTGACGCCACTGGCGGCGACGGTGAAGCCCCTCACCATCGTCTTCGGCATCTCGTTCGCGGCGCTCGTCGGGCTCATCTTCGGCATCTGGCCCGCGGCGCGCGCGGCGAACCTCGACCCCGTCGAAGCCCTCAGGCAGGAGTGACGATGCTCCGCGCCTTCATCGACAACATGCGGCTGGCGGCGGGCACCTTCGTCGCCCACCCGTTGCGGACAGCGCTGACCCTGCTCGGCATCGTGATCGGCGTCGCGACCGTGATGACGATGATGGCGCTGCTCGAAGGCCTGCGCCTCAAGGTGAACAAAGATCTCTCGCAGCTCGGCGCCAACGTCTTCCGCGTCGACAAGTGGCCGCAGGGCTTCCGGTTCGGCGGCGGCGATCGCACGAACTGGAACAAGATCGCGGCGAGGCCGGTGCTGTCACTCGACGACAAGCGCGCCATTCTCGAGCACTGCCCCTCGGTGAAGCGCACCAGCGCATCGTCGTGGCAGCCGGGCCAGCGCGTGCGCACGGCGATGACCGAGACGCAGCCGAGCGTCTTCATTCTCGGCACCACCGTGGAGTACCCCGACACCGCGGGCATCGTCCTGGCCAGCGGCCGGTACTTCAACGACCAGGAGGATCTCGACGGGCGCCAGGTCGCGGTGCTGGGTCCCGACGTCGCCGACAAGCTCTTCCCGAGCCTCGACCCGATCGGCCAGGAGGTGCGCCTCAAGGGCCGGCCCTTCACCGTCGTGGGAGTCCTCGAGCGTCGCGGCAAGGTGCTGGGCCTCTTCAACCTCGACAACATGGTGCTCGCGCCGATGACGGCCTTCTTGAGCCTGTACGGCAAGCGCCGAACCGTCTCGATCAGCGTCGAGGCCACCGATCAAGATCGCTTCGAGCCGGCGATGGAAGAGGTGACCCGGCTGATGCGTCAGCGCCGTCGCCTGGCGCCCGACGAAGAGAACAACTTCGAGGTGTCGACCAACGAGTCGATGGCGAAGACGCTGAACGATCTCTCGAAGGTGATCACCGCGGCGACGTTCGGGGTCTGTCTGCTGTCGTTGCTCGTCGGTGGCATCGGCATTCTCAACATCATGCTGGTGTCGGTCTCGGAGCGGACGCGCGAGATCGGGGTTCGCAAAGCGCTCGGCGCGCGGCGCTCCCGAATCCTCGCCCAGTTCGCGACCGAGGCCTTCGTGCTGGCGCTCGTCGGAGGCGTCGTCGGGCTCGTCCTCGGGCTGGGCCTGGCCGGCCTTGGGCGATGGGCGCTGGGCCTGTCGACCGCGGTGCCGATCTGGGCCGCCGTCTTGTCACTCGTGATGAGCAGCGGCGTCGGGCTCGTCTTCGGCATCTACCCTGCGGCCCGCGCAGCGAAGCTCGACCCGGTCGACGCCATGCGCGCGGAGTAGGCATTTTTTCGCCACAACCCCTTGAATCAACGGCCTGCCATGTCGTCAAAGGTGGCCCCTCTTGCGGTTCGGGGTCATTTCAGGTGTCTGGGGCCACAAGCCTCACTTTTTCGGGAGCGTCGTTCGTGAACCAACTCAAGCTGCTGGTCCTCTGCGCGGGCGCGCTGTCGCTGTTCGGCTGTCCTCCGACCGTCAAGCCGTGTGGCCCGGCCACCTGTCCCATCGGGTGCTGTGACGCGAACGGGCTCTGCCAGAGCGGCGGCTCCGTCACCGGCTGTGGCGCCCGTGGCGAAGAGTGCCGCACCTGCTCGACGAACCAGACCTGCAACAGCGGCATGTGCACGATGCCGAACGCAACGGGTGGCGGCTCGGCGACCGGCGGCGGCACGGCCGTGGGTGGCGGGAGCGTCGTCGGCGGCGGAAGCGGTGGCGGCAGCGTGGGTGGCGGCGCGGGAGGTGGCATGACGCTGCAGTGCGCGTCGGGGCTCACGCTCTGCGGCACGTCGTGCAGCAACACGCGCACCGACTTCAGCAACTGCGGCATGTGTGGGCGCGCGTGCTCGGCGGGCCAGTACTGCGACAACAACGCGTGTCAGACCTTGCCGACGATGTGCACGCCGACGTCGTGCCCCGCCAGCCACTTCTGCAACCCGGCGAACAGCCGCTGCGAGTTCGGCTGTCAGACGAACACCAACTGCGGCAACGGCCAGGTCTGCGATCCGATGCGGAACCTCTGTGTGTGCCCGACCGGCTCGCTCTCGTGCGGCGGCAGCTGCGTGCCCGTCGACACCGTCACGGCGTGTGGCCCGTCGTGCCTGAGCTGCAGCGGCGGCCCCAACTCGATTCCGTCGTGCACCGGAGGCGTCTGCGACTTCACCTGCGCCGCCGGCTACCACCGCTGCGGCAACGCCTGCGTCTCGAACTTCGACGCGCTGACGTGTGGCACGCGCTGCGCGGCCTGCACGTCGGTGCCGAACTCGACGCCGACCTGCGACGGCAATGACTGCGGCTTCGTCTGCGCGGCGGGCTTCCACCAGTGCGGCACC
>JAUXRI010000117.1 GCA_030681895.1 Myxococcales bacterium
CGGCAAGGCGACCCTGACCAACGTGACCATCTTCGGCAACAGCGCCTGCATGAGCGGGCTCTTGACCACCAATCGTGAACAAAACCGGGCGCCTCCCACCAACTGGCGGCCTCGGCAGAGTTTGCAGAGCTGGCCACCGGACTCGAACGGGGTGTCGCACGTCATGGTTTCGTTCTGGCACGTTCCGGAACGAAACTGAAACCCGAACTACCGGCGCGCAGTGATGCCCGTCAACCGGAGCACCTCGGCCACCTGCGCCCGAACGGACGGCCCCTTCCGGAAGGCCGCGAGGGTCAGCTTCGGGTGCTCCTCGATGTCGGCGACGACGCGGTCGTTGAGGGTGCTGACGAGCACCTCGTCGCAGCGGCTCAGGAAACCGCCCGGCGCTTCTTCGACGCGGTAGTGCTCGTCGAGCAGGTCCTTCAGGTTCTCGACCCACTCCCGCTCGGGCCGGGGCACGCAGAGCGCGGCGATGCCGGCGTGGTCCTTCCGCAGGCCGGGGCGGTCATCGGGCGGGCGGCCGAGCGCGCGAATGAGCGCAGGCATCACGACACGCTCTTCGACGCTGACGTGCCAGAGCAGGTGGTGGCGGAAGAGGTCGAACGCCGCGACGTCGAGGCCGTTGGTCGCGAGACAGGCCGAGAGCTCCCCGCGGAGCAGCTGATGCTGCGCTCGAAGCACCGTCGAGACGAGGCGACCCATTGGCGCGCGAGCACTGCAGGGCACGTGCCCCGCGCAGCGCTTGCCGCCGCGCCCTGCGACAACGTGACGCACGCACGCGGCCTGTGACCTGCAGTACTTCGACGCCGTGATGACGCGTGTCGCGCTCCTCGTCGGCCTGTGTGGCGTGCTGACTGCCTCCCCCGCGCCCGCGTGCCCGACGTGTGCGTGTGGCAACCCGGCGATGACGGCGATGGGCGCGGAGCAACCGTTCGTCAACCGCGTGCGCCTCGCCACCACGCTCCGGGCCTGGCAGCAGGACGAAGGCACCCCGTCGGTCGACGCCGTGCGCTTGAGAGAGCTGCGCCTCGACGTCAGCGCGTCATGGTCACCGACGCCGTGGCTCACCTTCGCCGCCAACGTTCCCGTGCAGCTTCGCGAGCAGCTCGCGGTCAACCTCGCGCGACAGACCGGCGTGGGCTGGGGAGAAGTCGACCTCTCCTCACGCGTCGTCGTTCACGGCAGCGGCCAGCTGAGGCCGAAGGCGTTGATCAGCCTCATCGCCGGCGTGCGCCTCCCGACGGCGTTGACCCTGCTCGACCAGGACCGGCGGCCCCTCGACATGGACGCGCAGCTCGGCGCCGGCGCGGTCGCTCCTCAGCTCGGCATCGCGTGGAGCGGCTTCTTCGGTGACCGCTGGTCGGCGATGGCGTCGCTGATGGGCGAGCTGCCCTTCGAGGGCCGCTACGGCATGCGCATGGGCCCGTCGGCGGTGCTGGTGGGGCTCACCCAATTCCAACCGGTGCGGTGGTTCGGCGTACGCGCTGGCGTCGACGTGCGCGGCGAGCTCGAGTCGGTGGTGAACGGGCAGACCGACGCGCGGCTCGCAGGGGTCCTCGGGAGCGTGCTGGCCGACGTGGTGTTCAGCCTCAACGGCCAGACGCTGCTCCTCGCAGGAGCGCGCGTTCCCCTCGTCGATTCCAGGCCCGGCCCGGTCCGCACGTCTCCCATTCTCGTCGTCAGCCTCGTGGTGGACCTGTGAGGCTCGCGCTCCTGCTGCTGGTCTTCGCCTCGTGCGCGACGCGCGACGCCGGCATCGAGGTCGAGGTGTCGCTCACGGTGGGGCCGATGCCGAACGGCGGCCCACGGCTCGACGTCGGGCGCCTGAGCATCACCAGCGTGCGCGGCGTTCCGTGCGACGAGCTGATGGCGTCACTCAACCCCATCTCGTCGGCCTGGGCTCACGGGGCCCACACGCCGGAGGCGGCCTCTCCCCTGCGGGCGGACGTCGCCGTCGACGTCGACCTCGTCACGCCGGGCCCGACCCCGTTGGCCACGCTGCGCCCACCGCCTGGGCTGTGGTGCGGGCTCGAGCTGCGCTTCTCTCCCTCGACGAGTGACGCCAGGTGGGGCGGCGCCACGTTGCTCGTCGACGCGAACGAGGGGAGCGCGAGCAGACGCTATCTGTCGACGTCGCAACGAGCTCCACAGCTCAGGTTCCTGCCGCTGACGCTCTCAGACACCACACGCCACCACCACCTCACCGTCGGGCTCGACCCGACCATCTTGTCGACCCTGCAGCCCGCGACGAGTGACACGCGTCTCGAGCTGCTCGATACGTTGTCGTCGTCAATCACGATGTCCGCCGTGGAGACCCTGAAATGAGCCGCCTCACCCTCGCCGCCTCGCTCGTCACCCTCGCCGCGTGCGGCCCGATGACCACCACCCCCGACGCCGGCACGCACGCGCACCAGGACGTCACGCGGCTCACCTTCAAGGCGAAGGTCGGCACTCAGGACTTCGCGTGCGGCACCACCTACCAGGTCGGAACGCCACAAACCCAATACACGCCGCGCGACTTCCGGCTGTATCTCCATGACGTCGTCCTCACCTCGGAGGACGGGAAGGACGTTCCCTTCGTGCTGAGCGACGATGGCACCTTCCAGCGTCAGGGCGTCGCGCTCCTCGACTTCGAGAACAAGGCGGGCGACTGCAGCAATGGCACCGAGGCCACCAACAGCGTGCTGAAGGGCAGCGCCGCTGGGGGGCACTACACGAAGCTCGCGTTCACCCTCGGCGTCCCCTTCGAGCAGAACCACCAGGACGCGGCCGCCGCACAGGCGCCGCTCAACTCGACCGCGATGTTCTGGAATTGGATGGGTGGGTACAAGTTCCTCAAGATTGACGGGCTGACGACTGGCCTGCCGACGGGCCACAACCTGCACGTCGGCTCGACGGGCTGCACGGCTGGCACTACGCCGAACTCGGTCGCCTCGTGCTCGAACACCAACCGGGTGCGCATCACCCTCGACTTCAACCCCGAGCTCAACACGGTGGTGATGGACCTCGCGGCGCTGCTCGAGGGCAGCAACCTGGACACCAACCTCGCGATGAGCGCGCCGGGCTGCATGTCGGCGCCGACCGACACCGACTGCGCCACCGTGTTCTCGAAGCTCGGCCTGCCGTTCGGTGGTGCCGCTGCTGCCACGCAGGTGTTCTTCAAGGTGCAGTAGAAGGAGTCTGTCATGCGCGCCGCTGCTCTCCTCACCGTCGCCCTCACTGGCTGTGGCGCGCCGGGCATGAACGTCGACGCGGGCGCTGGCTACGACTGGCAGCTGCCGGCGGGCTTCCCGACGCCCGTGGTGCCGGCCGACAACCCGATGTCAGCCGAGAAGGTCACGCTCGGGCGCCAGCTCTTCTACGACGTGCGCCTCTCGAAGAACCGGAAGCAGTCGTGCGGCACCTGTCACGAGCAGAAGCGCGCCTTCACGGACGGGCGTGAGACGGGCCTGGGCAGCACGGGCGAGGCCCACCCACGAAACCCGCAGGGCCTCACCAACGTGGCGTTCAACGCGACGCTCACCTGGGCGAACCCGCTCGTCACCACGCTCGAGCGGCAGGCGCTCCTGCCACTCCTGGGAGAACACCCCGTCGAGCTCGGCTGGGCCGGCGCGGAAGTCGAGCTGATCAACCGGCTCACCACCGAAGCCGACTACGCCGCGCGCTTCGCCGCCGCGTTCCCCGACGAGCAGGGTGCCATCACCCTCGTCACCATCACCCGCGCGCTGGCCGCCTTCGAGCGCACCCTTCTCTCAGGCAACGCGCCGTGGGACCGATACTCGCGCGGCGACGCGTCGGCGTTGTCGGACTCGGCGAAGCGCGGGCTCGAGCTGTTCAACTCCGAGACGCTCGAGTGCTACCACTGCCACGCAGGCTTCAACTTCGCCGACTCGGTGGTACACGCCGGCAGCGCAAACCCAGACGCACCTTTTCACAATACAGGCCTGTACAACGTCGACGGCAACGGCGCGTACCCGATGGGCGGCACAGGGCTCCTCGAGGTGACCGGCCGGGCCGGAGACATGGGCCGCTTCCGCGCACCGTCACTCCGCAACGTGACGGTCACCGCGCCGTACATGCACGACGGCTCCATTGCGACGCTGCGTGACGTCATCGCGCACTACGCCGCAGGCGGGCGCTCGAAGCGACAGACGGGACAGCTGAGTCCCCTCCAGTCCGACCTGGTGCGTGGGTTTCCCCTCAGCGCGCAGGAGACGGACGACCTGCTCGCCTTCCTCTCGGCTTTGACCGACGACGACTTCCTCACCACTTCCTCGCTCTCGAACCCGTTCGACGCTGGCCCATGAACACCGGAGCCCTCGACGTCTCGCTGCCGTGGTTCCGCTGGGTGCGGCGGGCGGTGTGGACGTGTCAGCTGCTCCTCTTGCTCTGGGCGTGGGGAGGGCTGGGCATTCACCTGCAGGTGGTGTGGCTGCTGGTGCTCATCGGCGTGGGCTTCGGCTCCGACGCGTTCGCCTGGTGGTGGCAACGGCATGGCGTGTCAGAGAACCGGCTGCTCGGGCTGATGCTCGTCGATACCGCGCTCCACACGGGCGTGTTTGCGTTGAGCGGCGGGCCCTTCAACCCCTTCACGGCGCTGTACCTGGTGAACATCGTGCTGGCGTCGCTGGTGCTGTCGAAGACGCGGCAGTGGGTGCAGTTGTTCGCGTCGATGCTGGGCTTCGCGTCGCTGTTCCTCGTCGAGAAGGTGGCGCCCGCGACGTGGGAGCTGCCGAACCACCAGGAACTGATGCGCCTGCACCTCACCGGCATGTGGCTCGCGTTCGTGGTGGCCGCGGGCTTCATCGTCTCGTTCGTGCAGCGGGTGCTCTCGTCCCTTCGCGCGCGGGAAGCGCAGCTCGCCGAGGCCAGGCGGCTCTCGGCGCAACACGAGAAGCTGGCGGCGCTCACCACGCTGGCGGCGGGAGCAGCGCACGAGCTCGCCACGCCGCTGGGCACCATCGCCATCGCCAGCCACGAGATGTCGCGCGCGCTCGAGAAGCTCGCCGTTCCGGACTCCCTGCGTGACGATGCGAAGCTGGTGCGCGAGCAGGTCGAGCGGTGCCGAACGATTCTGCAGAGCATGTCGGCCCGCTCGGGAGAGCTCGCAGGCGAAGCCATCACCACGTTTCCTGTCGACGCGTGGCTCGAGGAAGCGACCGAGGGCCTCGCCGGAAGAGACCGGGTGGTGCGTCCATCGGCGTCGTCGCTCCAGGTGACCGGGCCACGGGCCGCGCTCGCCCAGGCGCTGCGCAACCTGGTGAAGAACGCGCTCGAAGCGTCGGGCGGCCCCGTCGTCCTCGAGGCGAAGCCCGCGCGGCAGACGCTGACGCTGTCCGTGCGCGACGGTGGCCCGGGTATCGACGCGACCGTGGTGAGCCGATTGGGAGAGCCCTTCTTCACCACCAAGCCCGTCGGCAAAGGCATGGGCCTGGGCGTCTTCCTCGCGCGCACGCTGGCGCAGCAGCTCGGCGGCTCGCTCACCTTCGCCTCGACGCCGGGCACGGGCACGACGGCGTCGCTCTCACTCCCCACGGCGCCGGAGCCGACATGACGACCGCCGAGTCACCGACGCTGTGGTTGGTGGATGACGACGAGGCGTTTCGCAAGCGGCTCGGGCGCGCGCTGGAAGAGCGTGGCTTCGTGGTGACGTCGTTCGCGTCGGTGGAAGAGAGCCTCGCGGCGCTGGTGGAAGGGCCCGAGTACGCCGTCGTCGACCTGCGGCTCGGTGGCGCGTCGGGCCTCGCGCTCCTCGAGGCGCTGCACACGAAGGACCCGGGCACGCGCGCGGTGATGTTGACGGGCTACGGCTCGATTCCGACGGCCGTCGAGGCGACGAAGCTGGGCGCGGTGGCGTACCTCACCAAGCCGACCGACGCCGACGCGGTGGTGCAGGCCCTGCTCGGTGGAGCTGCGCCTGCGGACGTCGACGAGACGCCCAGCCTCGCGCGCGCCGAGTGGGAGTACATTCACCGCGTGCTGGCTGATTGTCAGAGCAACGTCTCGGAAGCCGCGCGACGGCTCGGGCTGCACCGGCGGTCGCTGCAACGGAAGCTGCAAAAGCACCCGCCGACAAAGTAGCGGGCGAACGCGTCTCGCTGCAGGCCAACATCTTCAGCGTCGGCCTTGGCTCTGCTGTTCCCAGGCAGTCGCTCCGCTCATCGCAACGTGGTCACTGTCCATGCCTCGACCGCGACCTCCTGCCTCAGAGCCTTCGTGGACTTCCGGTCGTCGCCTTAGACGCCTCGATCGTTCGCGAGCCAGTCGCTTCGGAGGACCTCACCCCGAGGCCTTCGTGAGCGACTCGACGAGCCGCTGTGGTGCGTCGAGGATGACGGACGGCGCGAGCTGCTGCGCGCGCTCGACGAGTTGTGACTGAGAGAGCTGGGTGAAGAGCTCAGCGAAGCGCGCGCCGCTGAGCTGGTACCGCGGCACGCCGAAGCCCACGCCTGCGAGGGCCAGCCGGTGCGCCGTGTAGAACTGGTCGAGCAGGTGCGGCATTACCGCCTGCGGCACTCCCGCGCGTGCGGCAGCGTGCGTGGTGCCAACGCCGCCGTGATGCACCACCCCGGCGCAGCGTGGGAACACCAGGTGATGTGGCTCGTCTCCAACGACACACACGTGTTCGTCATCAGGCAGCTCGAAGCCCGCCCAGCCGCGCGAGACGACCACGCGTCTCCCCGCCAGCCGCGCGCCCTCGACGATGGCGGCGGTCGTCTTCGCCGGGTTGCGGTCGGACATGCTGCCGAAGCCGATGAAGAGGGGCGGCGGCCCGGCGCGTAGAAACGCGTCCAGCTTCGGCGAGAGCGCGGCGTTCGGCTCGTCGAGGAAGAGCGCTCCGAGTTGCTGAAGCTCGCGCGTCGGAGCGAGCTGCGTCGGAGAGGGAAACAGCGCCGGCTCGGCCGCGAGGTAGGTGACATCGGCGAGCAACGTCGACCAGACCGCAGCCGTTGGACCCAGGCCCGCCGCGCGCCGCCGGCGATTGAGCGGCCCCTTGAGGAAGCTCGACCACATCACCTCGTTGAGGCGCCAGGTCAGCCGATTCACCCACCCGGGCAGCGTCTGGGAGCGGATGAACGGCGCCGGGTGCTCCGGCGACGGAATCATGAACGGCGAGAGCGCGAGGAAGCGGTACGGCACGCCGCCCAGCTCGGCCAACAACCGGCCCGCCGCGAACACCGAGCACCCCAGCACCAGGTCGCACCGCTTCACCACCTCGCCCATCGCCTCGACCTGCGCGTCCACCTCGTGGCGAAGCAGCGGCAAGACGCGCAGCAGGTCGATGAGGCGCCCCTCGGAGGCGGCCTTCGAGACGGCCGCGTAGTCGATGCCGATGGCGGTCGCGCTCAAGCCGAGGCTGCGCACCCACTCGGCGCTGCTGGGCGGCACGAAGAGCTCGCACGTGTGCCCCGCAGCCTGGAGCGCGCGCGCCGCCACCATCGCTGGCTGTACGTCTCCCCGAGTGCCGAAGGCCGCGACCAGTACCCGCATGCGGACAGCTCACGCAGGGACCCCAGGAAAGTCGAGCACCGTCGACGCGCGGCCGTGCGAGGCTGTGTCGATGATCAGCCTGCTGGGAGCACTCATGGTCCTCGCTGCGTCCCCCGATGCGGGAAAGCCTCCACGAAAGCAGCTCGGAGAGCAGTTCGGTGTGCCCGTCTACGAGCCCGACCAACCGTGGACACGCGAGGTGCCCTCGCCCGACGGGCGCGTCAAACAAGGCAGCACCACGCAATCGAGCAGCTCGGACGGAACGCTCCGCTACGACGTCGACCGGCTCACCGTCTCGGGGACCGCGCCCATCGAGCTGGCGCCGAAGAAGCTCCCCAGCCGGCGTGTCAGCGTTCAATTCAAGGTCGAGCGCGGCACGGTGCGGGTGTTCCTCAAGTACGCACTCGACGTGGCCGTGTTCTGCGAAGCGACCGCGCCGGCGTCATGCACGCTCGAAGGCGTGGTGTGGCAGTCGACCAGCTTGCGCCCGATGGTGTTGCTGCAGGCGCTCGATGGAGAAGCGGTGCTCACCGGCTTCTCGGTGAAGTCGATGTGACGCAGGCCAACCACGCCAGCGAGCCCCGCCAGCGCTCGACTCCTACGCCACAGGCCAACGGTGGCTCAGGGCGTCGTGATGGTGGTGACGTTCGCGGCGGGCTGGGTCGTGCCGGTGACGGCGTTGACGCTGTGGAGCGCGACGTACCCGGGCGACGACGCGTTGCTGATGGCCACCGAGTTGGCGACCATGCCATTCGCGGTCACCTGGTTGGTGCCGACGTCCAGCGTCCTGCCGCGGAGCAACACATACCCACCCGACGCGGCGGTGCTGCGGCCCAGCGAGTTGGGGTCGGCCGAGATGCGGCCGGTGCCGCTCACCTGCAGCTGGTCGACGACGAGGTACACGATGCCGCCCGCGTGCTGGCCGTACGGCAGCAGCTGAGGCGGCCCCGAGAAGACCGTCGTGCAGGTGAGGTTGCCGCTCGCACCCGAGCCCATGGTGAGCTGCGTGCCGTTCGCGACGCCGTACGCCACGCCCGGCGCGCCGATGGTGCGCCCCTGACTATTGCCGCCCGGCTGGCCCGCAGTGCTGTGGCCGGCTGACGATGAGAGCGGATCGTTGGCGTTGTACGAGGGGCCGCTCGCCGCGCCGATTCCGCCTGCGCCTCCGCCGTTGGGGTCGGTGCTGGACTGTGATTGGCCGGTGAGTGACTCACCCGAGCCCGTGGTGACGTTCTCGAGGCAGTTCGAGTCGTCCTGGCTCCAGTCACCGTTGCGATAGCCGAGCGCCCGCGCGCTGATGAGGCCCTCGACGGTCAGCGAGCGCGCACGGAACGCCACGACGCCGCCGGTGCGCCCGTCGAACGCCGCCGCCGTCACCACGCCCGCGTCGGTGATGATGACCTCTCCGAAGACGGGCACGCGGAAGAGCGCCAGCTTCTGCCCGCCGTCGGTCGACAACGTGTTCTGCGGAGCGCCCGGCCCCGACGGTCGCACGCTCTGCGAGAAGGTGACGCTGCCGCCGTCCACGCCGCTGACGATGAAGAGGTCGTGGTTGCCGACGCTGGAGAAGTCGGTGGGCGTGCCCTGCAGGTCAATCGCCATCACGCGGTCGCCCGCGGCCAGGCAGCCAGCATCGGGCTCGCCGTCGAGCACCGCGCCGGTCGCCGAGAGGCTGCTGATGGCCCACGACGGCGCCTCGCCACAGCTTCGGCCGGGCGTCAGGGAGTCGGTCGAGAGGTTCACGAGGGTCGAGATGACGAGGGGCGTCCGGCAGCTGCCCGAGACACAGCTCCCGCCATCACAGCCGACGCCGTCGGGGCCCGGGCCGGTGTCGGTGCAGGCGCTCTGTCCGGTGGAGCACGTCACCACGGCGGCGCGGCACTCCACGCCAGCGAGCGTGCACGTCTGGCCTGCAGCGCAGCCGACGCACGTGCCTGATGGAGAACACACCTGGGCCGCGCCGCAGGGCGTCCCAGCGTCGAGGCTCACGCTCGTCGCCGTACACGTCTGCGCGCCCGTGGAGCAACTCGTGGTGCCGACGAGACAGACATTCATCGGGGTGCAGCTCTGGTTCGCAGTACAGCTCTGACACGCCCCTGTCGCTGAACAGACCAGGTTCGAGCCGCACTCGGTGCCGGCCGGCACGTTGGTGTTGGAGTCGACGCAGACGGCGGTGCCCGTGCTGCACTGGGTGACGCCGACGTGGCAGAGGTTCGCTGGCGTGCAGGCCCGGCCCGTCGGACACGGAATGCACTCGCCGCCGTTGCAGACGTTGCTCGCGCCACACGCGGTGCCCTCAGGCTGGTCACCTGGCGACACGCACCCGGAGACACCCGCCGTGCAGACGGTGGTGCTCGGCAACGCGCAGGGGTTGTTCGAGCCCATGCAGGCGACCCCTGCGATGCAGCTGCCTGCGTCCTGGCCTGCGTCGGCACCACCGTCCTGGCCTGCGTCGACGCCAGCGTCCCGGCCTGCGTCGGGGTTCCCCACCTGGCCACCGTCTCGCTCGACAGGACCGGCGTCGGGGCCGGCGTCGGGGTTCACGCCCGCGCCTCCGCAGTTGCAGCCGACGGCGAAGACGGCGACCACGAAGAGGGCGAGCGCGTTTCGAGCCATGTCGTCGCGTACCACGCCGGCCTGCAGAGGAGTCACCCCGCGCACCAAACCGGGAATGACGAGCATCAAGCGACAGTGCGCCCCGAACGAGCGAGACGTTCGCCTCCTGCCTGGCCGACTGCCGCGAGTCCACGGAGCGCGCGTAGAGTCGCCGCGCCATGAACCCAAACGCCGCGAAGCCCACCGTCTTCCTGTGGGACTGCCCCGACTACGACGTCGCCCGCGTGCGCGCGCGAGTCCGCGAGTCGATGGAGGCACTGGGCCTTCGCCCCTCAGGCCGAACGCTCTGCAAACCGAACCTCGTGGCCGCCGGCCCGCTCTTCGCGAACGCCTACACGCGCCCGGAGGTGATGGAGGGCGTGCTCCTCGCGCTGAAGGACCGCGACGCCGGCATGACCGAGCTCGTCGTCGGCGAGCGCTGCGGCATCACCATTCCCACCCGCTACGTCTTCGAGCACGCCGGCTACGACGCCATGCTCGCGCGCGTCGGCGTGAAGCGCTCGCTCTTCGAAGAAGAGGTGCAGGTCGAGATTCCCCTCACCCACCCGGGCCGCCTGCGCGACAGCCTCTTCACGCCCGAGCCCGTCGCGAAGGCCGACTTCTTCGTCAACGTGCCCAAGTTCAAGTCGCACCCGTGGACGACGGTGACGTTCTCGATGAAGAACTACATCGGCATTCAAGACGACCGGCACCGGCTCATCGACCACGACCACCGCCTGAACGAGAAGGTGGCCGACCTGCAGTACGTCGTGCAACCGAAGCTCATCGTCATCGACGCCATCGTCGCGGGTGAGGGCCGCATGCTGACGCCGGTGCCGCGCGCGCTGAAGCTGCTCGTCATCGGAAACAACCAGCCAGCCATCGACGCGGTGTGCTGCCAGCTCATCGGCGTCGACCCGCGCACCGTCGAGCACATCAACCTCGCCTCACAGCGCGGCTTCGGCCCCATCGACCTGGAGCAGATTGCCCTCGCAGGCGACGTGAGCCTCGACGACGCGAAGGCGCGCGCGAAGGGCTTCAAGGTCGGCCTGGTGCGCGTCGAGAAGTACTTCGAAGGCACCGGCATCACCGCGTACGCCGGCCCGCCTCCCGAGAAGGAGCTCACCGACTACTGCTGGGGTGGGTGTCCCGGCGCCATCGAAGAGGCCATCGAGATTCTGCGGCTCTTCGACGAGCAGCTCGACGCCAAGCTCGCGCGCCGTGGCCGCCTGCACGTCATCTTCGGCGCGTACGACGGCCCCATCGACGCCGCGCCGGGTGACCAGGTGCTCTTCATCGGCGACTGCGCGACGTGGAAGGGCACGCTCCAGGGTGCACGCGTGAACATCGAGAGTACGTACCAGCCACGTGAGACGAAGGACCCGCACCACGCGAAGCACGACGACATCTACGCGAAGCTCGCGTCGGTCTCGACGAAGGTGGCGCTCGCGAAGGGCCAGTCGCATCTGCGGCTCCACGGCTGCCCGGTGAGCGTCGCGGAGCAGGTGCTCGCGTTGTCGTCACTCACCGGCGCGAACAACCCGGTGTTCGACAAGACGGAGATCGTCGCCTTCAACAAGGCGTACCTGTCGTGGCGCGGCGCCATGCTCGCCCGAACGATGAAGCGTCAGCCGTACCAGCGGTCGGGAGTCACCGAGCGAGGTGACGGCCGCCCCGAGCTCTGAAGCTACGGCCTTCGGCTCGAGCTCACCCTCGCCACGCCCTCGGCCAACGTCACGTCCGTCTCGTACACGTCGAGCACGCCCGGGTGACAGCGCGCCGCCGACTCGTTCGCGGCGAAGCGCTCGGTGCCGACGACGCCGCCATCGGCGTCGACGAACGTGGCGGTGATGGCGAAGCCGACGCTGCCGTTGGTGATGCACGCCTCGTCGACGACCGGGTACCGCAACACCAACACCTCACGCGGCGTCAGCGGCGCGTGGCCTGAGAGCCCGAGCCTGCGCGCGTCGGAGGTCGTCGCCTCTTCCACCTGGGTGCACTCACGCAGCAGCGCCCCATCGGCGCCGAAGAAGCGCACGGGCGTGCTCCCGCCACAGCCGAGAAGCAACAGCACCAGCCCGCGCTTCACAACGAGTCGAGGAACGCGAGCACGGCCGCTTGATCAGCCGCGGGCAGCGCCTCGAACGCCCGGCGTGACGCGTCGGCTTCGCCCTGGTGCGCGACGATGGCCGCGCGGACATCGGCGGCCGAGCCGTCGTGCAGGTACGGCGCCGTCTTCGAGACGCCCCACAGCGGCGTGGTGCGGAACTCCCGGGGCCGCGCCGCGTCGCCGATGCCCTTCGTGGTGGCGGGGACAATCTCGTGGAGCAACAGGTCCGTGTACGCGTTCGCCATCACGCCATCCGAGGTGCGCAGGGCCGGCACGTGACAGGCGTCACACTTCGCGGTGCCGAAGAGCGCCTGCCCGCGGTCCTCCCGGGCGACGTCGGTGCGGGTGCGCGGCGGCGGGGCGAGCGACTGCATGAAGAAGGTGAGCGCCTCGACCTGCGAGACGTCGAGCTCGGGGTCCGCCACGGCGTCGTCGTCGACCATGCTGCCGAACGAGAGCCCGGCCTGCATCGGCAGGGTGAGGCCGAGCTCGTTGAAGAGCGCGTCACGCGAGAACTCCGCCAGGGTGGGCACGTTCGCCTTCCACCCGAGCTTGCCGAGGCGGCCGTCCGCGAGGCGGTTGACGCGGCCCTTGATGCCGTCGCCGTTGCTGTCGGTCGGGTCTTCGCGGCTGAGCAGCTCTGCGTCGGCGACGCGCTCCAGCAACCCGAGGCCGAACGCGGGCGGCGGTTGCCGGTGCTCGAAGAAGTTGGCCATGGGCGAGGGCTCGGGGCGGGTGGTGAGCGTCGTGGTGAGCCGGTGCACCATCGTGCCGGACGGCGGCGCGGTGAACGAGAGGTCGCTGCCGATGATGCCCTGACGAATCACGTCGACGTCGCGCGGCCCGGAGCCGCCGATGACGGGGTCGAAGTGACAGGCCCGGCACGAGTCACCGTTGAAGTTGGGGCCGAGGCCGGCGCTGCGCGCGAAGTCGCGGTCGAACAGCTCACGCCCTTTGAGGAACTTCGCCTCGTCGGCGCCGGTGAGCGCGACCGCCGGCCCGCCGAACGAGCCGACAGGAGGAATCGGCGCGTCGGGAGGCACCAGGCCAGTCGACCGCTGGCTCTTGCCGCCGAGCGACTCGACGAAGCCGATGAGCTTCGCGCGCTCGCCCTCGCTCAAGCCCACGTACGCGTCACGCGACGCCTTCGCTTCTCCAGCGTGCAGCAGAATCGCCTCGTCGAGCGTGTCGGCGCGGCCATCGTGCAGGTACGGCCCCACCGCCGCCACACCCCACAGCGGCTGCGTGCGGTACTCGCTGCCCGTCGCGACCTTCATCTCGATGCCGTCGGCCAGCACCTCGCCCATGTCGTGGAGCAGCAGGTCGCTGTACGCGGGAATGAGGCCGCGCGGCCCCTTGAGCGTCGCCACGTGACAGCCCGTGCACCCTGCCTTCGAGAACGCCGTCTGCCCCGCGCTCACCTCGGCCGTCACCGCGTCGGGCTTCGGCGCCGCCAGCAACATCGAGAACGAGACGAGGTCGAACAGCTCGGCTTCAGAGAGCTCGGGGTCGGGAGCGCCATCGGAGTCGGTGGTGGGCTCATCGGGCGCGGCGGCCTGCGCCTGTCGAATCACGCCCGGCCGCGTCGCCTCTCCTTCGAGGCCGTCCTTCACCGTCATCACCGAGTTGCTCGGCACCGGCAGCTTCGCGCGCAGCTCCTCCGAGAGCGGGTTCGACGTCAGGCCGACATGGTTGAACAGCGGGCCACGAATGAAGCCCTCGATGGAGACGGTCTGTGACTTGCGCCCGAAGCGCCCGACGAAGCCGCGGTCGTAGTTCGGCCGCCCGCTGATGCCGTCCTTGTTCTTGTCGTCCGGGTCGGCGTTCTTCAGCAGCTCGACGTCGGGGATTTCGGCGAGCAGGCCCACGCCGAAGAAGGGCACCGGGTTTCGCGTCGCGGTGACGTTGATGCCGGTGGGCGTCGGCGTTCGGCCGGCCGTCGCGAGGTCGAAGTGCGCCATCACACCGCTCTTGCCGAGGAACTGAAACGAGCCGTCGCCGAGCTTCTGGCCGACGAGCTGGAACGCGCGATATCTGCCAGCCGAGCCACCCAGCACCGGTTTTTCGTGGCAGGCGCCACAGAACGACACATTCACCTGCGGGCCCAGCCCTTGTTCCGGCGTGAAGCGTTTGAGGGCCACGGCTTGCCCCCGGACGAAGGTCGCGCGCTCGGTCTCGGTCGCGTTGGGGCGGATTTCTCCAGGAATTCCAAAGACCCCGGGGGCGACGGGCTCGGGCGCAGGGCAGCCGCTGAGCGCGAGGCCGAGGACGAAGAGGCGCTTCATGGGGACTCCGGGAGTGGGCGTGAGAGGGCGACGCCGCGGTAGAGGGGAGGGTTGGCCGACTGGAGGTTGCCGCCGACTGCAAACAGCGTGCTGCCGATGCCGAAACACGCATGAACGTCGTCGGTGGTGCCGGAGCGCTCACGGGTCAGCTCGAGGGTCGACACGTCGAGGCGCCCGACGGTGCCATCGACGCCACCCACCCACGCCGTCACGCCATCGCGCGTCCACACGCCGTTGAGGCCCAGCGCAGGCGCCAGGTTCTTCGTCGTCCATCGGGTGCCGTCCCACGTCGAGACGATGCCGTTGCTGCGGCCGCCGACCGCGATGACGACGCCGTTCGCGCCCCAGAGGGAGACGAGGTCGTCGCTCGCGCCGACGAGCTCTTCGCGCCACTGGCCCTGCGTGCGGTGCAACACCACGCCGCGCTGGCCCACGACGTAGACGTCATCAGCGCCCGTGCCCCACACCTTGAGCAGCTGGCCAACGCGCTGCTTCTGAAGCGGTGGAAGCGTCACCATCGTCCACGCCGCGCCGTCGAAGTGCAGCAGCGTCGCGTTGGGCGGCATGCCGTCTCCACCGACGGCCCACACGTCGTTCGGCGCCGCGCCCCAGACGCCCCACAGCGGCTGCGTCGTCGGCGTCGCTTGCCGGCTCCAGCGCGCGCCGTCGAAATGGAGCACCGTGCCTTCGCTGCCCACGGTGAAGACGTCGCTGGCCGAGAACCCGAAGGACCAGTTGAGGAGCGGGGTGGAGAGCCCGGGCTCGACGCGCTGCCACGACGCTCCGTCGAAGTGCATCAGCACGCCGCCATCGGCACGGCCACCGACCGCGTAGACATCGGACGGTGACGAGCCCCACGCGTTGAGCAGCCAGCCCGTGGCGCTCGTGTCGAAGGCCTGCGTCCAGGTGACGACGCCAGCATCGGGCACGACGGGTTGCGGGCACGCGGCGCTGATCAGCGCGACGAGGAGGACGAGGGCTCGAGCCGGCGGCGACTCGTGTTCGATGGGTTTCACGCGGCCGGGAGCATCGGTGACGAGACAGGTACTTCACAATGAAAGGACTCACTGAGCTGCATGCAGAGTTTGCGTGAACCACTCCGTCACCGTCACGGACCGTCGGACGCGCGAGCGGTTCCATGAGACAGTGCCGCAGGCCAACGGGAACACACCAACCCCGACGGCGTCCCCATGAAAGCCACCACCCAAGGGCGTCACCAGCTGGTGCGGACCACCGTGGCCTCACGAGAGGACACGCCTGGTGAGGCGGCCGTCGCGCTGTGGGGCAGCTTCCGCGCCCGCTTGTCCACGCGCGTCGGCGAAGGCGTCTTCACCACGATGTTCATCCGCACGCTCCTGGCGGCGCGCGCGACGACCCCGACGCTGCCGCAGCCAGGGCAGCCGACGCTGTGGTTCACCGAACTGCGCACCTGTCTCGACAGGCTGCCGCGGGCCCAGGCCACCGAGGTCAGCAGTCTGCTCTTCATCACCTTCACGGATATTCTCGCGGTGCTGCTCGGCGAGGCCATGACGTTGGGCCTGCTGCTGTCGGCGTGGGGCAGCGCCCCTGCGAGCGGGGCTTTCACGGAGTCGAAACATGAATGACAAAGTCACCATTCGCCGGCTGCCGAGCGGCGTGCCCGGCCTCGACGACCTCCTGGGCGGCGGCATTCCCGAGTTCTCGTTCAACCTCATCGCCGGCACGCCCGGCAGCGGGAAGACGACACTGGCCCACCAGATGATGTTCTCGCTGGCGACGCCCGAGGCGAGCGCGCT
Source organism: Myxococcales bacterium (assembly GCA_030681895.1). GTDB lineage: Bacteria > Myxococcota > Myxococcia > Myxococcales > Myxococcaceae > Xiheimicrobium. Next base: position 16,257 of record JAUXRI010000117.1, read on the forward strand.
GTTCTTCACGGTGCTGGGAGAGCCGGCGCTGAAGATGCTGCGCTACCAGCAGCAGTTCCGGTTCTTCGACATGAGCAAGCTCGATACGTCGATTCGCTACGTCAACCTGTCGGCCGACCTGCTCGAAGGCAACCTCGAGCGGCTGATGACGCGCATCACGGAAGAGGTGGCGAAGCACTCACCGCACTACGTCTTCGTCGACTCGTTCCGCTCGGTGGCGCGCGCGGCGCGGTGGGAAGAGCAGCGCCCTTCGGAGCTCGAGAACTTCGTGCAGCAGCTGGGCATGCAGATGACGAGCTGGCAGGCCACCACGTTCCTGATGGGCGAGTACCTGCAGCCCGAGTCCGAGTCCGCGCCCATCTTCACGGTGGCCGACGGCATTCTGTGGCTGGGGCAGTCGATGCACCGCAACTCCATGGTGCGCAAGGTGCAGGTGGTGAAGATGCGTGGCCAGGCGCAGGTGCCCGGGCTCCACGCATTCCGCATCGACCAGGACGGCCTGCGGGTGTTCCCGCGCGCCATCGTGGAGCACAGCGTCGACGCCGAGGCCGCGGTGTCGGGGCGGGTGAGCCTGGGCGTGCCGGCGCTGGACGAGATGCTCGGCGGCGGGCTGCCGGCGGGCTACTCGCTGCTGGTGGTGGGGCCGTCAGGGTCAGGCAAGACGGTGCTGGCGACCGAGTTCCTCGCCGAGGGCGCGCGGCGCGGCGAGCCCGGCGTCGTCGCCGCGTTCGAGAAGAGCCCCAGTCAGCTGCTCAACAACAAGCTCGCGGCGCTGGTGGAGTCGAAGCAGGTCGGCGTCATCAACACGCGCGCGCTCGACCTGACCATCGACGAGACGCTGCACGACCTCATCTCGCTGGCGAGCAAGATGAAGGCGCGGCGTGTCGTCATCGACTCGTTGTCGGGCTTCGAGCTGGCCCTGTCGCCCGAGTTCAGCGAAGACTTTCGTGGCTCGCTGTACCGCATGGTGGCCGAGCTCACGAGCCGCGGCATGACGGTGTTGATGACGAGCGAGCTGGAGGACCGGTACACCGACCTGCGCTTCAGCCCGGAGGGCAGCGCCTTCCTCGTCGATGCCATCATCGCCCAGCGCTACGTCGAGATTGACGGGCAGCTCCAACGCGCCCTGTCGGTCGTCAAAGTGCGCGGCAGCCCGCACAGCAAAGACATTCGCCTCTTCGACATCGGCAGCGAGGGCCTGACGATGGGCGCACCGTTGACGGAGTACTCGGGCATCTTGTCGGGCAAGCCGCGGCGCCGTGACGCAGACGCGCCGTGACGTGACGCTGACGTGGAGCAGTCGGTCGAGCGTCAGCTGAGGTTGGCCAACGTCGAGCGACGAAGCCCCTCAGGATGACGTTCACGGTGCGTCTGGCTCCAGCACGTTCGTGCGTTGACGAGCGCCTCGCCGCGAGTCGAGCGACGAGGCGCACACGACGTTCACGGCGCGCAGAACAGGTACGCGTCGTGGGAGAAGCTGGCCCACGCTGACTGACCGAACGCGAAGCTGCTGACGTCGCCCCAGTACACGTAGTCGGTGGTGGTGTCGGTCGCGGTGATGAAGAGCGAGCCGGTGAGCGTGGGCACGCCGTCGTACAGCACCTGCACCGCGCCGGTGCCGGTGTTCACGTTGATGACGTAGTCGTGAAAGCCGCTCGTCGTGACCGTGGCGGCGGCACCGCGCGCGTTCTCGGCCGACAACAGGAAGATTTCGCCGTTGCCGAGGTAGAGCGAGTTCTTCCGACGCAGCTGCCCGAAGGCGAAACTCACGCCCACGCCGGTGCGCCACGGGGCTTGAGCCGCGGAGCTCGAGACGAGCTGTGCGCGGAAGCGCAGCTGCACCTGGCCGCCTGCGACGACCGACGGCGGGCTCATGCCGTAGAAGAGGTTCTCGGCGTTGGCGCGCGTCTGCAGCGTGACCCCGCTCGTGGCCAGCACCGGGTTGTCGGTCGCCGCGCTGTCGGTGAGCGTCCACGTGGGGCAGTCGTTCGAGGGCAGCACGTTCTCGGTGGCCGCCCACTCCACCGCCGCGCCGCAGCCCGCCCACGCGGTGTGCTCGAAGCTGGCCCAGCGCGACTCGCCGGTGGCTTCCTGGCTGATGTCTCCGAAGATGATGGTGTCGGTGGTGGTGTCGGTGGCCGTGATGAACAGCGAGCCCGTCAGCACCTGGCTGCCGTCGCGCAGCACCCGCACGGCGCCGGTGCCTCGATTCACCTCAATCACGTAGTCGTGCATGGCGTCCGCAGTCGCCACCGCCGCCGAGGCGCCGCGGGTGTTCTCCGCCGAGAGCAGGAAGATCTCGCCATCGTCGATGTACAGCGTGTTCTTGGTGCGCGTGGGCCCGAACGAGAACCCCACGCCCGCCCCCGTCCGCCACGGAGCGTTCGCGGAGTCAGAGACGAACTGCATGCGGAAGCGCAGGCTCACGACGGTGCCAGCCACAACGGCCGGCGCCGTCATCCGGTATGCGAGGTTCTCGGCGTTGGCCCGCGTGCGCAGGGTGACGGAGCCGTTGGCGAGCACCGGGTTGTCCATGGTGGCGGTGTCGACGAGCCCCCACGCGGGGCACCCTTCCGACGGGAGCCGAGCCTCGGTCGCCGCCCAGGTCGCCGTGGTGCCGCAGCAGGTCACGATGCCGGCGTCGGTCGTCGAGCCACCAGCTGATCCGCCTGCCGTTGCGCCACCCGCTGAACCGCCGGCTGAACCACCTGCCGCTGCACCACCTGCTGAACCGCCGGCCGCTGCGCCACCCGCTGAACCGCCGGCCGCTGCGCCACCTGCCGCTGCGCCACCTGCACCACCTGCTGATCCGCCGGCCGCTGCGCCACCTGCGGAGCCGCCGGCCGCTGCGCCACCCGCTGAACCACCAGCCGCTGCACCACCTGAGGAACCACCAGCCGCTGCACCACCCGCTGAACCACCGGCCGCTGCGCCGCCCGCTGAACCGCCAGCGACTGCACCACCCGCTGATCCGCCGGCCGCTGCACCACCTGCTGAACCGCCGGCCGTGGAACCGCCGCCCGTTGCGATGCCTCCCGCGGTACGGCCACCCGCGGCGCCGCCGCCCGTCCCGGCGTCGGCCTCAACGGTCGTCTGGCAATCGCAGCCCGACACGACAACGAGCAGACCGAGTACGGCGTGAAGGGAGAAGTGGCGGAGCATTCGTGTCCTGGCTGAGGGGGGAGATGACCGTCGTAGTATCGGCCTGAAGTGCATCGACGCGAGCGGTTTCATACGGCGCGTTGCCGATGCCCGCAGTTTCCAGTGGCGACAGCACGGGCATTCTCTCTCGCTCATCCAGGCTGCGGTGAGTCGGGGCACAGCAGCCACGCCAGTGGCACGATCGGATATGCTCGTCGTCTCGATGTCCCTGCTCCTGCTGCTGGTGCTGAGCGCAAGTCCAACGCAGAACGCTGCCCTTCGGCGCGCCCAGCAAGAGGCCTCGGTGCTCAAATTCCGCCAGGCCGCTGCGACGCTGGAACTCATCAAGAACGCCGAGGCGCTCACCCATGACGAGGTGTTGCTCTACTTCGAGCTGCAGGCACGAGCTGCCGCGTCGCTCGGAAAGCAGGACGACGCCCGAGCCTGGTTCGAACGGCTTCTCGAGCTCGCGCCAGACTTCACGTTGCAGGGCCGCGCATCGCCCAGGCTCACGGGCCCACTGTTCGAAGCGCGAGCCACCGTCGAACGGCAGGGCGCGCTGTCGCTGAAGATGGTGCCGAACGAGAGTCTGGGGCTGATCGAGTCGGTGAGCCTCTCGCTGACGGGCCCTGTCGAGCGCGTGAGGAACCTGCGGGTGAGCATCACCACCAACCAACCGCGCCGCGAGGTGACCCTGACACGTGAGCAGCTGGCGACTCCGCTGGTCATCAAGGCGCGATCGGTCGAAGTCGCGGTCGTAGTGGAAGATGCGCGACGGTGGCAGCTCGCGACCTCGAGCCATCGCTTCGAGGCCACACCAGTCGTCATGGCCGTTGCCCCGCCAGTCCCTCCACGGCTGAGCCCAACGGAACTTCCCGCGAGCGACGCGCGAGTCGTCGAACCAGCGCGGAGCCACGGCTTGCGCACCACCGGACACGTCGCGCTTGGCCTCGGCGCCGCGGCGATGGCGACTGGCATCGGCTTTTTCGCCCTGGGCACGTCGGCGACGGACCAATTCCAGGCCGCCGTTGCGGCACAGATGAATGGCGTACTCCCGCTCACCAATGCCCAGGCGCGACAGCTGGACACCAACGTCGCAATTGGGAGAACGGGAGCCACGTTTGCGTGGCTCGGCGCGGGCGTGCTCGTAGTGACTGGAGTGGTGTTGTGGCTGCTCGACGGCCTGCCAGGGCCCGGGTCATGAAACGACTCTTCTGGGGCCTTGTACTCGTCTGCGGATGCCTCGAACCGCTGCCGCTGGACACGTATCGGTATTCCTGTGCCGTCGACGAGGACTGTCGCGAGGGTGAGCACTGTGCCGACGGCGCATGCTCAACGGCAAGTCGCGATGCCGGAGCTGGAGGCGGCGGCAACACTGCAGGCGGCAACACTGCGGGCGGCAGCACCGCGGGTGGCAACACTGCAGGCGGCAACACTGCGGGCGGCAGCACCGCGGGTGGCAACACCGCGGGTGGCAACACTGCGGGCGGCAACACTGCGGGCGGCAGCACCGCGGGCGGCAACACTGCGGGCGGCAACACCGCGGGGGGCAACACCGCAGGCGGCAACGCTGCGGGAGGCAACGCTGCGGGCGGCAACACCGCGGGCGGCAACGCTGCGGGCGGCAACGCTGCGGGCGGCAGCGCTGCGGGCGGCAGCGCCGATGCCGGGGCGCAGGGTGTTCTGCCGGTTGGCCACTGCCGCGCTGACGGTTGGTGTTGGCTCTTTCCGTTGCCAGTCGGCGAGATCACCGGCGTCTATGTCGCGAGCCCCACAACGACCTACGCCGCGTCTGGGCGTGATCTCTTCAGGGTCTCGAGTGATGGCGGTCTGACCTTCGACCAGTTGCTGATGACAGGTGCGTCATCCTTCGAGCAAACATCGACTGGACTCTGGGTCGCAGGCGCAGGAGGCATCTCGCGTGCGGGCTCGGGCGTTCTCTCGTCGAGCATCAGTGGCCTCACCCTGATGGCCTCTTCAAGCGGAGCGCTCTGGGCACTGAACTCGGGCATGATCCTTCGCTTCGATGGTTTTCAGTTTCAGTCCGTCATGCCCCCAGCCACGGGGTGCATGAAGTCCTACGCCGCGGTCGGACCCAACCTTCTTCGCCACTGCAAGTACGGCCTGTTCAATTCGACGCTCGACGAAATCACGCCCGCCGGCACCGTGACCACCACTCGCGCCGTCGATGGCGGAGATGTCTTCTCGATCGTCGGTCGCTCGGCCCAGGGCGTCGCTGCGCTTGGTTTCGTTGGCCCCACCTCGTTCATCGGCAGGCTCGACCTTCAGGGTAACTTCACGCCTGTTGTCGCGGCCCCTTCGATATCCCTCAGTGAGCTCCTCGAAATGGGCGCGGACGAGAACACCGTGTGGCCCGCTCGGCGAGACATGGTCTTCGACCTGGGCGCGGGGACTCAGACCAACGTGACGGTGCCCACCCGAAGTCAGTTCTTCAGCGCAGGTTTCGGCCGAGTCATCGCGGCGTCGCCGACCAGCGTCTCCCTCGCCGAAGGGCCTCTGGTGCGAGAACTGCTTGCCCCGCCCAGCCTCTCCGTACAGCCGTCCTCGCGTGCGGCGGTGTGGTTCTTCGATGGGCTGAGCGTCATTTCGTGCCCGCCCGCGCTCATCGTGGAGCCCCCCACGGCGTTCGTCCCCTTGTCCCCCATCGACCTCGCGGAACACCCGGTGACGGGCGAGCGCCTCGCAGTCACCGCCCAGAATGTCTTCAGGGCCGATGGCGGGGTGCTGCCGTCCCTGGCCGGCAACCAGATTCCCTCTCGAATGATCCCTTTTGATCGAGACCAGTGGCTGGGCATTGGTGAAACCAATGGGGTCTCGTGGACCTGGAGCTTCGATGGCGTGAGCTGGAATCAGGTCGCACTGCCGAATGCGCCCGACGCCGGCCGCATCGTGGGCCTCTCGGCATCGGATGCGGGCGTCTATGCCATCACCAGTGCCACGCTTCTGTCCTTCGACGGGACGAGCTGGACGTCGACGACACCTCCAGCGACTGGGCAACTGGTCGGGCTGTGCAGTCTTGGTCCTCTCCTGCTCATCGAGCGGCGGGGAGCCGGGACGCGCTCCGTTCAGGAGTATCGACCTGGAGTGGGGTTTGGCAGCCTCAGGCTGGTGTCCACCACCCACGACCTGATGTGCGCCGGTCAGCGCGCATTCGACGTTCACCGGACCAACGCCAGCGTCTCGGAGTTCATGCTCGACGGCGGGCTGGAGGCGCTCCAGAGCCCCACCCGAGCGCTCGGCATCGTGCTCGACCGGCAAGGGCGTGAACACCTTCTCGGGCCGTCCTGCTCCGTCTTGCGACGCGGGCCCTGACTCACTTCAGCTTGTACTGCTTGGTGGTCAACCGACCGGCGCTGACCTTGAGGTCCACGAGCGTATCGATGCCCTCCGACTCGTTGACCAATCGAAGACGCACACTGCCGGCCGGCACCACCTGCTCGACCAGTGGCGTTTCACCGAGCGAGCGGCGGCCGAGGAACACTCTCGTCCACGGCTCGGTGTCGAGCGAGAGCGTGCCCACCTGAGGCGCACGTGGAGAAGCGTCTTTCACCACCTTCGGCGTCGCCTCCAGCGCGTCGAGCTTCGTCTTGATGTCCTCACGCAGTCGCCGGGTCGTCGCGAGCTCGAGCGCACGGCTGAGCTCGTCGAGGCTGCTCACGAACGACGGCGGCCTTCCGCTGTCGCTGAGTCCCTGGGCGCGCACCTGCGCGAGCCTGGCCGAGAGTTCCTCTGCCGTCGGTGAGCCCTCCTCCGAGAGAACGACAACCGCGGCGCTGGCGTCCCGCGCAACCCCCGCCTCGACGACGGGCGTGACGACGAGCAGCGGCACCACGCCAGCTGCGGGCTGCACCGTTCCTCCGGGCGACAGAAGCCTCACGACGAGAATGATGGCGACGGCTGCGCCGACGGTCAGCACCACGAACCGGGACCGGGTCGCTGATGACGATGCGGCCGGGGCGGGCGGCCCTGCGCTGGCGCCTGGCAGTCTCGTCTCGTGGGTGGCCGTCGTTCCCGTTGGAGCGCGCGGGGCGCTGACGGACGGCGTCGGCGCGACGGCGCGCTGAAGCTCGGGCAGCGCGGCAATCTCTTCACCAAAAACGGCGACCATCGCGCGCTCCAGTGACACCGAAGGCTGCGAATGGAGCCAGACGTCGAGCGCCTCGGACAGCTCGGTGCCGTCGGCATAGCGCGCGAGCGGACGCCGGCGCAGGGCCCTGACGACGATGGCGCTCAGCCCTGCGTCGATGGTCGGGTCGAGGCCGTGAGGGTCGGGAAACTCCCCAGCATCCATGGCCAGGTGGCGCAGCACCGCGAGCTCGTCGGCGTCACCGTACAGGCGTCTTCCCGAGAGCAACTCCCAGAGCATGACGCCCAACGAGAACACGTCCGACGAGGCGGCGAGCGGCTCTCCCTGCGCCTGCTCCGGCGACATGTACGCGAGCTTCCCGCGCACGAGACCGGTCGCCGTCTTCGTCATGCGCCCCTCAGCGACCGCGATGCCGAAGTCGAGCACCTTCACGTGCCCGTCGTAGGTGACCAGAACGTTCTGTGGAGACACGTCGCGGTGGACGATGCGCAGCGGCCGCCCATCGAGCCCCTTGCGCCGGTGCGCGTAGCCGAGGCCTCGCGCCGCGTCGGCGATGATGCGCGCGGCGGCTTCCTGGGGAATGCGGGCGTGGTGCCTCGCGAAGGCCTTCACCACCCTGCCCAACGACTGCCCTGGCAGGTATTCCATGACGAGGTACGGCGAGCCGTCGACGTCACCCATCGTGAAGACCTGCACCACGTTCGGGTGATGGAGCTGCGAGGCAATGCGAGCCTCGTCGAAGAAGAGCGTCACGTTCTGTGGGTCGTCATCCGTCGCGCGAAGCAGCCGCTTGATGACGACGAGCCGCTCGACCTGCAAACCCGTGTGGTCGAGCGCCAGCCAGATCTCTCCCATGCCCCCGCGAGCAAGTTCGCGCAGCAACAGGAACGAGTTGATTCGCTGACCTGACTGCCACTGCTGGGCTGCGGCACTCATCGGGCGAGGTGTCTCGAGGTCACGGAACTCAGTCGAGCGCGAGACCTACTCCGGCGCGCGCGCGTGGTGAAACTCCATCGAATCGGCGTGGGCCGCAGACTTCACCAACCCGGAGAAAGACCGGAGTTTTGCCGAAGAGCAGCCACGAGCGCGAACGCTCCCAGCGAGGTTGGCACTCGTTCGCGCCAGCGTGTGCACGCAGCCCGTCCTGTCGACCAGCCGGACTCGCCGGTCGACAGGACGTTCCACCGAGGTCACGAACGACGACGGCGCACCCGGCACCTCACGGCTGCGGCGTGAACCGGTAGGCCTGTGTCGTCGAGATGACGCCGGGGGTGTTCGCGCCCAGCCCGATGCTCTGGTCGCTGGCGGTCGCGTCTTCGATGCCGACGAAGCCAGTCGCGCCCGTCTCGAAGCCGCCGATGCCGCCGTTCGACGCCGCCGAGCAGTGGTGGAACTCGATGACGTTCGACGTCTCGACGAGCTGCAGCTGGAAGGTGACGCGCTCTGGCCCGAGGTTTCCCATCATCCCCGTGGCGTAGGGCCCGACGTTGCCCCACTGCACGATGTACCGGCGGTTCGGCGCCATTCCAGTCGTCAGCATTCGCAGGTGCGACATGGAACCGGCGTTGCCGTTCATGTCGTCCCAGAACGGGGCGAAGAAGTTGTTGGGCGTCGCTGCGCTGGGAATGGCGGCGCCATACGAGTTCGTCGGGGCATTGGCGCCCACGCCGACCGACAGCGTCATCAGGCCGTTGGTCGTGTACGAGGCGTGCGTGATGGCCTGCCCGAAGGACGTGAAGGTGAAGGGCAGCGCGGTGCTCGGAATCGCCATGTCATCGCCGTAGACGGCAGGTGCGCCGGTGCCGACGGTGAACGGCACGTCTGCCGCCATCGACAGGTCGACGCACGCCGTGGGAGGCCTCGTCACCAGGTAGGCCGGGCGCGTCACCAGAATGGAGAACGTGCCGGCTGTGGTGCCCATGGGCGAGCCCACCGCGATGATGAAGGTCTGCGCCATCATTCCGGTGTTTGCCACCGCGACCGTCTCGATGGAGCCCGCCACGTCGGACGAGCCCGCGCACGTCGTGGCGGTGCACGAGTCGAGGACGCGCAAGCTGGGGTTGAACGGCGCTCCGGTGGAGTTGACCCGCACGGTGCGGCCTTCGCCCGCTGGCACCGACAGGCTGTAGAAGACGGTCGGGCCCGTGCTGGAAGGCAGACACGCCGTCGGCGCTGCGACGCCCGCGGCGATGCTCTGGTTCGTCAGCGGCGTGCCCACGGCGAGCGCGGTCGCACCCGAGCACGACGCGATGGCCGTCGCCGTCGTGGTGATGGTGAACGTCCCGCCCAGGCCCGAGAGGTCGACGACGCCGAGCTGGAAGGTGCGGGGCATCGTCGTGTCGTTGCGCAGCAGCACCGTCTCATTGCCCGGCACAGCGCCGCTCGTCGTGCACGTCGTGGCCGCGCAGGTGTCGACCACCGTCACCGTCGGGTCGAAGCCCACCCCGGCGACTTGCGCCGTCACCACCGTGCTGGCAGGCACCGTCACCGAGTAGTGGCGGGCGAGCGCCTGGGCCGGCGTCATCGGAAGACACGCAGGCTGTGGAGCTCCACCGGTCGAGATGCTCTCTCCCGTCACGGGTGTGCCCACGGCGAGCACCGTCGCGAGGCTGCACGTGGCGTTGGCGGCGATGGGCGTCGCCGTCGCCGACAGGGTGAACGTCGCGCCGACGCCGCTCTCATCGTTGACCGCGAGCAGCACCGAGCGCGTGGTGGTGCTGCTGGTGTTCTGCAACACGAAGGTCTCGTTCGGCCCAGACGCGCTGGCGAAGGTGCCGGCACACATCGTGGCACTGCAGCCATCGAGCATCGACACCGATGGGTTGAAGCCGGGCGTCTGCACCGTCACCTGCACCGACGACAGCGTCGGAATGGTGAGCGAGTACCAGACGGAAGAGGTCGTGGCGGGCGCGCCGGAGTTGCAGACGGCCGAGGGTGGGCCACCACCGAGAATCGGCTGGTTGGTCAGCGGCGTTCCGGGCGTCAGCGTCGCCGCCGTCGCGCACGTCGAGTTCGCTGGCAGCGGCTGCGAGGAGCTGCCGAGCGAGAAGGTGCCCCCGAGACCGCCCGTGTCGACGACGGCCACGAGGTACGTCCGAGGCATCGCGCCAGGGTTGCTGAGCCGCACCACCTCGTTGCCGAAGCTGTTCGCGTCGGTGACCTGACAGCTCGTGCTGCTGCATGAGTCGACGACCGCGAGCGCGAGGTCGGTGGACAGAGGTGCGCCCGTCACCGTCAGCGTCGCCAGTGTCTGGGCGGGCACGGCCACCGAGTAATACCGCGCGAGGGCTGCCGGTTGCGTCAGGCCGCAGGCGACAGGAGCCGCGCCTCCAGCCCCCGTCGACTCCCCGATGACGGGCGTGCCGAGGGTGACGGCGGTCGCACCGGCGCAGAGGGCATTGGGAGCCTGCGCGATGAGGGTCGACGAGAGCGAGAACGTGGGCGCAGCGCCAGTCCCACCGGTGCCCACGCTCACCACCACCGAGCGCGGCGTCGTGCCGTCGTTGCGCACGTGGAGTCGCTCGTTCGTACCGAAGGTGCCGTTCGAGGGGTGCTCACAGGTCGTCGCCGTGCAGCTATTCACCGCGTTGAGCACCATGTCCGACGTGGAGCCCGCGACGTCGAGCTGCAGCGTCGAGGCGGCTGGAATCGAGAAGCCGTAGTACCGGGCACGGGTCTCGCTGGAGACGACGGAACGACAGACCGCCAGCGGCGCACCGCCCGCGGCCAGCGACTCACCGGTGATGGGCGTGCCGATGGCCGTCATCGCCGCGCCCGCGCAGGTGTCGTTCGGCACGAGCGGCGCTGCGGTGGCTGAGAGCGACATCGAGGTGAACGCCGGGTCGGTGCTGCCAGCGGCGACGATGAAGCTGCGCGGCGCCATACCGCCATTGCGCAGCTGCACGGCAGACTCGAGCGTCGAGGCTGCGCAGGTCGTCGCCGCACACGAGTCGACCGCGACGATGGCGTCGAACGAGCCCGTCACCGTCACCACCGAATTGGCCGGCACCGTCACGGAGTAATACCGGGCCAGCTCGAAGCGCACCGGGCAGACGCCGGGGCCGGCACCACCCGCGACGAGCGACTCGTTCAGCGTCACGCCGAGAGGCAACACCGTCGCGCCCGCGCACGTCGCGTTGGGCACCAGTCGCACCGCCGTGGAGCCGAGCGACACGCTGCCGGCGCGGTTGACGCGGTCCTGGTCGAAGACGACGAACGAGAAGGAGCCGACGGGAAGGCTCCACGACAGGCCTCCCGGAACGTTGGGCGTCACCACGCTGCCCATGGCGTCGAACGCCAGCACCGCCGGCGTGAAGGTGCCGCCCGCAGCCGCGCCCGTGACGAGGGTGACGCGGCTGGCCTCGGTGAGCGTGACGCTCGACAGCACGCTGCCACGTGAGCCGAAGGCGACGACGACCGGCGCGCCAGGCAGCGGCGACGCCGTGCTGGCCGTCACCGCGGGCAACGACAGCGACTCGGTCGACGCGTCGTCGAAGGTGAGCGTGAGGGTGGTGGGCGCGCTCGTCGAGGCGTTGGGCGCGATGACGCCGAAGAGGTCGAGCACGTTGGGCGCGACGACGCGGGCCGTGCGGATGACGGCGCCCTGGCCGTTGATGCGGGCGCCATCGAGCGCGCCGCCGGGGCCGGTGCTGAACTGCTTGCCGTTCGACAACTCGAGCCGCGCGAGGAAGGTGCCGCCCTGCGCGAGCGCGCCCGAGAGGACCGACAGCCTGGAGCCGGGGATGAGGGTGAGCCCGCCGGTGAGCGTCAGCACCTCGGCGCCGGTGGTGACGACGACATCACGTGCGCCCGTCATGGCGCTCGAGGCGACCGAGAGGTCGAGGCGCAGCGCGGTCGGGTTCAGCGTCTGCACGGCATTGACCGTGACGTCGGCGCCAGCGGTCGCCGTCGTCGTCGACGCGAAGTGGGTGCCCACGCCGAGCACGAGCACGGTGGTGCGACGGCCCACGGCGAGCGAGTCGGGGAAGGCGGCCTGCAGCACCGGCGTCACCGGGCCTTCGGGCCCCTGCGGGCCGGCGTCACCGGCCGGGCCCTGCGCCCCGTTCATGCCGTTCATGCCCATCGCGCCCATCGAGCCGGGCTCGCCCATCGCACCCCTCGGGCCTGCTTCGCCCTGCGGCCCCGTCATGCCTGCGGGCCCCGGACAGCCAAGCAACACCAACACGACACAAATCGTAGCGACGATGTGACGCATCGAATTCCCCTTTGGTTGTGTAGACGAGACGCGCTCCACCCCCGCGCGCGGGGCGACGATGGGCGTCGCGTCGCCTGAAGTCGAGCGGAGTCTGTGGTGACGACGCGCTCGGCTCCCATGCACGAGCCACTCGCCGGGGCCGGAACCGACACGAGCCCCGCGGTGCGCCCTGCCTCTCTGGCGTGCGTCGGTGCTCGGGTCGCGACGTGTTCGAGCAACGGCCGTCGGTTGAGAACGCCCGAAGAGAAGCTGACGAGTGTTACTCGCGCGGACTGCCTTGCACGTCTTCGAGGGACTGGGAGATGAAGACTGCCCCCGAATGAGCCGCCCACTCGTCTCGTATCAAGAAGCGTTCGACGCTGCGCCCGTCGGCATGCTCGTCGTCGATTCGTCCGGGCACATCGTCGACGTCAACCGGCAGCTCGAGAGCCTGTTCGGGTACTCGCGGCTCCAGTTGATTGGGCAGCCCGTCGAGGCGCTCGTCGACGGCGAGGCCGACGCGCACCGGCACCGCCGCGAGGCGTACCTGACGAGCCCCGAGGAGCGCCCCATGGGCGCAGGCCGCGACCTCTTCGGCCGCCATCGTGACGGCCACCGCATTCCCGTCGAGATTGGCCTCACGCCGCTGAAGACCGACGCAGACACCTTCGTGCTGGCGTCGGTCGTCGACCTCACCGAGCGCCGGCGCGCCGACGAGCAGTTCCGGCTCGCCATCGAGGCCGCGCCCAACGGCATGATGCTGGTCGACCAACGCGGCGACATCGTGCTCGTCAACGCGCAGATCGAGCACATCTTCGGCTACTCCCGCGTCGAGCTCGTCGGCCAGAGCGTCGACCGGCTGCTCCCCGAGCGGTACCGCGCTGGCCACGGCGCGAGCCGCGCCTCGTTCTTCGCGACGCCCGTCGCCCGCCCCATGGGCCTCGGCCGCGAGCTCTACGGCGTGCGAAAGGACGGCAGAGAGGTGCCAGTCGAGATTGGGCTGTCGCCGCTGCAGACGCCGTCGGGGCAGCTCGTGTTGAGCTCCATCGTCGACATCACCGACCGCAAACAGGCCCGCGAGGCGCTCGAGGCGTCACTGCACGAGAAAGAGGTGCTGCTCAAGGAGCTGCACCACCGGGCCAAGAACAACCTGCAGCTCATCGCGAGCCTGCTCGACCTCGCCTCGTCGTCGCCGTCGGCCGACGTGTTGTCAGAGGCGCGCGACCGCATTCACAGCATCAGCCTCGTGCACGAGAAGCTGTATCAGTCTGGCACCTTCGCGCGCATCGACTTCGACGACTACCTGCGCACCCTGGGCGCCCACGTCTCGCAGGGCTGGAGCCGTGACGGCGTCACCATCGACGTGAAGACCGACGCCTTCACGCTGCCGCTCGACGCCGCCATTCCGTGCGGCCTCATCGTCAACGAGCTGCTCGTCAACGCGTTCAAGCACGCCTTCCCCGATGGGCGCCGCGGCGTCATCACCGTGCACGCGCACCGCGAGGGCGCACGCATCACCCTTGGCGTCGCCGATGACGGCGTCGGCCTGCCGGCGGGGCCGTTCCGCAAACCGGGGCACATCGGCTTCGACGTGGTGCACGCGCTCGCGCGGCAGCTGCGCGGCGAGCTGACGTTTGGGCGAGAGAACGGAACCGACGTCACCCTGTCCTTCGAGGAGCCAAGACCATGAGCCCAGCCGCCGTGCTGACCCCACCCCCTGCCGCGATGCGCCGGGTCGTCATCGTCGAAGACGAGGGCATTCTCGCGCTCGACATCGAGCGGCAGCTCAGCCGCCTGGGCTTCGACGTTCGAGGCGTCGCGGGTGACTGCGAAGCGGCGCTGGTGCTCATCGAACGAGAGAAGCCCGACCTCGTGCTGATGGACATCCGCATTCAAGGCCCGCTCGATGGCATCGAGACGGTGCTCAAGCTCCGCGAGCGCTTCGACGTGGCCATCGTCTACCTGACGGCCCACAGCGACCCGAACAGCATCGAGCGGGCGCAGCAGACGCTGCCGATGGGCTACCTGCTCAAGCCCTTCAAGAAGGCCGACCTTCAGAACGTCGTCACCATCGCCCTGGCCCGCGACGGCATCGAGCGGCAGCTGCGGCGCCGCGAAGAGCTGCTGCGAACCACGCTGTCGTGCATCGGCGAGGCGCTCATCACCACCGATGAAGACGGTGCCGTCACCTCGTTGAACGCCGCCGCCACCACGCTGCTCGGCCCACAGCCCCGGTCTTCCGAGCCGCGCCACCTGCGTGAGGTGTTGCCGCTCAAGCGCCCCGACGGCGCGACGTTCGGGGTGGACCCGGTGCAGGCCGCGCAGGCGTCGGGGCGGGTCGACTTCGAAGCGCGGCTCGACACGCCAGAGGGCCAACGGTCGGTGGTGGGCACTGCGGCGGCGGTGCGCGCGGGGCTCGCCAGCTACGGCGTCGTCCTCGCGGTGCGAGACCTGACCGAGCTGCTGCTGACCCGCCGCCAGCTCGAGTTCTCCGAGCGGTTGAGCGCGATGGGCACCATGGCCGCAGGCGTCGCGCACGAGGTGAACAACCCGCTCGCCATCGTGATGACGAACCTCTCGTTTGCGTTGAGGGAACCCCTGTCTGACGAGCTTCGGGAAGCGCTGGTGGAAGCGAGCGATGGAGCCCAGCGGGTGGCGCGCATCGTGCGCGACCTCACCTTGTTCGCGAAGCCGCAGCCCGAGGCGCTCACGGCCATGGACCCGCGGCGGTTGCTCACGTCGGCCCTGGCGTTGACGCGAGGCACGTGGCGGAGCGTCTGTGGCGTCGACCTCTCGCTGGGCCCGGTGCCGACCGTGATGGCCTCGCCGATGCGCCTGTCACAGGTGGTCGTGAACCTCGTCATCAACGCCGTACACGCGATGCAGGGCAGCAGCCGCGCAGCGCTCCTGACGCTTTCGAGTCACACCAACGAGCGCGGTGACGCCGTGATGTCGGTGCTCGACACCGGCCCGGGCGTTCCAGCGGCGCTCCACGAGCGCATCTTCGAGCCCTTCTTCACCACCAAGTCGACCAGCCAGGGCACGGGCCTGGGGCTCGCGGTGTCACGCTCCATCGTCGAAAGCCATGGAGCGCGCCTCACCCTCGACTCGACCGACGCCGGCGCCAGGTTCTCCATCACGCTGCCAGCCGCGCCGAGGCCAACGCCGACCGTCGTGCCGACGGTGTGTTGGATTGGCCCAGCAACCGACGAACTGCGCCGCCTCGGCGTGGCGGCAGTGCCGGCCGAGGCCGACGCGGTGCGCGCCGAGCTCGCCGCGCGGCCCAACGTGGTGCTGCTCGCGCTCCCACCAGACGAGGCGCGGCGGCTGGCCTCGTCGGTGCCGGAATTGGAGGACCACTTCATCCTCGTCACCTCGCACCCGCCACCACGCGGGGTGGTTCGGCTCGTGCCGCCGTTCGACCTGATGGCCCTGGCCGCGCTGGTGCGGTGAGCGCTGCTTCGTCGTCATCACGTGGCGTCGCACGAGTTGCCGATTCCGTCTCCGTCGTCGTCCCGCTGGCTCTGGTTCCACGTGGTGGGGCAATTGTCGGCGCCGTCGCACACCCCATCCCAATCGCTGTCGGTACCCGGCCCGGCGCACCAATCGCACGCCCAGCACTCGCCAAGGCCATCACCGTCGGCGTCGGTCTGCTGCGGGTTGTAACAGCCACCGCAGGTGTCGCGGTCGTCGCAGACGCCGTCGCCGTCCTGGTCGCCGGGCGCGCACGAGGTCGGACACTCGCCGTGCGTGCCACCACAGCCATCGGCTCCGCACGTACTGGAGTTCGGCACGCAGCAGGTCTGGTTCGCGAGGCACACCGAGCCGCTCGTGCACGCGCAGGTGCCGCCGCAGCCGTTGGTGCCGCAGGAACCCGGCGCGCACGACGGCGTGCACCCGCACGGCCCGTGAGAGCCGCCGCAGCCATCGGGTCCGCAGGGTTCGTCGTTGGGCATGCAGCAGGTGAGGTTGGTGAGGCAGACCGCTCCGCTCGCGCACCCGCAGCTACCGCCGCAGCCGTCACTGCCACAGGTGTTGGGCGCGCAAGTCGACGTGCAGCCTGAGCCTGAGGCAGAGATGACGATGACGTTGGTGCCCGAGAGCACCGACGTCAGGGTGACGTAGAGGACATTCCGCGCGTCATCGAGTGACGACTCGGCCGCGACCGTCACTCCGTTGACCGTCACCGTCGCAGTGGTGCCAGTGAAGTTGCGCACGACGATGACGGGCCGCGCGTACGTCACGCCGGCGGTGTCGAAGCGCAGCCGCGCGGTGTTCGACGCCGCCCGCACCTCCCACGTGCGGTAGACGTGGTTGAAGCCGGCCGGCGCGTAGACGTGCGGCGTCGCGTTGCCGCTGCCTTCGGGACCGGTGGTGACGAGCGTGCCCGTCAGCGCCTGCACCGTGATGGCTCCGCTGTGAATCGCCTCGGTCTCGCGGAGCAGGTTCGTCGCGCCGTGGTCGCTGAACCGTCCGATGTGCATCGCGAGCGAGTAGTTGATGAAGCCAGGCGTCGAGCCGGAGCCACCGTAGAGCGCGCCGTGCTGGGTGCCCCACGTGAGGCGCTTCGAGCCGTACGCGTCGAAGAAGTTCATCTGGTACGAGTACTCGAGCCCGCCGAGGTCCGGGTACACCGGCAGCCGCGAGCCCTGCGCGTCGGCGCCTCCCGCGAACCCTTCACCGGCGGCCTTCTGTTCGTACGTCTCGGTCTGCACGTACGCCGCTTCGGCGTCGCCTCGGCCCGAGGCTGGCGTCACCCACTGCCAGATGAAGGGCACGGTGTTGGTGCCGCCGTAGGTCCAGCTGGCCATGTCATTCGTGGTGAACGTCTTGAAGTCTCCGAAGCTCTGGCCATCGGGCCCGTCGGTTCCGCCGGCCCAGTCCGAGGTGCCGTTCCACGGAGCCGCCGTCACCAGCGAGTACGGCGCGAGCGTATTGTTGCGGAAGGCGGTGGCGTCGGTCGAAAAGCCCGGCGTCGCGTCGATGGTGATGGCGTAGATGACGGCGTCGAGGCCGTCGGCGAAGAACCAGTCGGTCGTCACCTTCACCGACTTGCGCGCGACGCCCGGCTTGAGCAGCGTCGTGTACTGCCGGTAGGCGACGCGAAAGAGCAGGTGGTGCGGGCCCTGGAAGACGGGCTGCTGGGTGAAGTCGAAGCCGTCACGTTTGCTGGTCGTCGCCGAGAACCCCGAGCCGAAGACGGGGTGGCTGCCGCCGTACTGCGACCAGTGCATGTGCATCACGTTGGTGCCCCACCCCTGCGCGTTCGACTCGTTGATGCCGGCCGGGTTCTCGTCCGCGATGATGCGCGAGGCGAAGAGGTCGGGCTGCCAGGTGAGCCGCGTGACGTAGCCCTTGATGGAGGGCACCTTCGCGTTCGGGTACTCGCGGGCGAAGAAGAACTCGCGATCGAGCCCCTTCGAGTCCTTCCACGTCACGCGGTCGACGGTGGTGAAGCCGTTCACGCCCGGGGCCGCGGGCTCGAAGGTGACGGCGAGGGCCGGTGACGCCGCGAGCAGCATGGAGACGACGAGGACAGACGCTCGGTGAGCGGGACAGGTCATGGGTCTCCGAAACGGTCGCTCGACCGCTCGTGACAGCGGAGCAAGCGCAGTGCCGCGAACGAACGCCGCACCTGTGCCTGTTTGCCGAGGCTTTCGAGCCAGCCCACTCCACCGAAGTGACGTGCTCCCCGCTCGAAGCGAACGCCCGCGCGGAGCGCTCGTCACGCGTGTCTGAGGCAGGCGGATGAAGAACGGTGCGGACTCAGCGACACCATCGAGCCCTGCTGTCCCACACCTCAGTCGCGAGGTTGCGAGGCAGAGCGCCCCTGGCCGACACCCGAAGCGGTGATGCGCCTGTCCGACCGACGCCGGTGAGCCGCCTGCAGCAACGCCAGCACGCCGAGGAGCCAGCTGGCGCCTCCGACAGGGGTCGAGCAGCCGCACGAGGCCGATTCAAAGAGGAGCCGTGGCTGCACCGGGACAGGCTCGAGCGTGCCCGCATCAGGAACGCCGGCGTCCACCTCGAGAACGCTCGCGTCCGGGACGCCCGAAACGTCAGGGCCCGCATCGGAGCCGCCTCCATCGGGAACGCCGCCATCAGACAGGCCAGCATCCACGCCTCCGTCGTCGCCCCCATCAAACCTGGGTGGAGGCACCGTCTGCCGGCGCGTGAACAGCACCCGCGCGTTCACCGTCACCGTGTCGCGGTCAGGGTCGAAGTTCTCCCAGGCCACCCCGAGGTCGCCGTCCACCGAGTGCGCGAGCGCGACGTTGTGCGGCGCTGCGAGCTCCGAGAGCTGGAAGCCGATCTGCGTACCTCCGTCGTGGGGAATCAGTTTGCCCATGACGCCGGTGCGCTCTGCCCACACCAAGAACACGCCGTCAGGCACGCTCGTCACCAGCGGCTCTTCGGTCGCAGGGTGGGGAGCGTCGTAGAGCGGAGTCGCGAGCAGCGTGGTCGCGTCGAGCGCTGACACCATCACCCGGCCGCCCTTTCTCCAGGCCACGACGATGTCGCCCTTCGTCGGCCGCTCGGCGAAGCACAACGAGCTCTGGAGCTCGACGTCGAGGGAGGTGAAGGCGCCCTGCCTCACGACGGCCGGCGTGCTGTCGTCGACCCTGAGCAGGTTGACCACCTGCTGCGAGCTCGGCGCTCCCAGGTAGAACGTGTTCCCGAGGAGCGCGGCGCACCGCAACGCCGGTTGCGCGAGCAGCAGCCCGGACGGCGCGCCGTTCACCCACACCTCGTTGGTCGTGGTGCCCCACTGCAGCAGCTGCACCCTCCCCTGACGGGCCCGCTGGAGCGCTGGGGTGCCGAGCGGAACGCGCGCTCCGACGAGCACGACGGGCCGGGTCAGCTGCACCGGCTCGACCCCTGAGCCAGACGTGCGGCCGATGCGGCTCAGCACCGAGAGCCCGCCGTCGGGGTCGACGAGGAGCCTCGGCTCCGTTCCCGCCACCCCCTGTGACGACAGCCTCGCTGGCCCGCTCGAAAGCGTCGCGTCGAGGCCGACCAGCGCCGCCGTCATGCGCGTCTCCGTCGCCGACTCGCTCTCGTCCCACACCAGCAGAAAGGCATTGTCGCTCGCCGACCACGCGATGGACGGGGAGCGCTGTGGTGCGGCGATGGTCGCCGCCGGCACCGTCGTCAGCCCGATGCGCGGCGGAAGCAGCGTGGCCGACTGGATGATTCGAGCCCGCAGCGGGTGCTCGAGCGCCACCACGTTCGTGCTCCCGCGCGACAGCATTCGCACTGAGGCATCTTCCGGCCACGCGACCGGCTGCTCGCCGTTCTGCCATTGCCCGCTCGGCCCTGCTTGACCCTCGGGTTGAAAGACCGAGAAGCGGAACGCCCCCAGTGCCGTCGACGCCACCGGCACCGAAGGGTCGGCCTGGGTCGTGGTGACGCTCCCCAGCCAGAGGGGCCCGGAGCGCTCGGAGTGCGTCCACGTGCCGGCGTCATTCTGCAGCACGACCATCAGGTTCTGCGCGTTGACGACCTCGACCCGCTCCCAGGAACCGCCTGCCCTGACCAGCAGCGGCGACGACGCCACCCCGATGGAGGACACGTTTGCGACCTGCACGACGCCCGTGGCCGCGTCGATCCACGCGAGGGCGAAGCCGTTGTCATCGGCGCCGAGGGAGAAGTCGCGAACGGGAGTTGCGACGAGCACGGTGGGCGGCGACGAAGAGCCAGGCGTGAAGGCGCGCAGCCCGAGCCCGTTCGGCGCGACCCACCCCACGAGAAACGTGCCACCGCTGGTGGCCAACCGGGTTGGCCCGGGGCGAACGCCGACGCTCATGTTCACCGAGATGCTGGTGGCCGCCAGGCTGATGTTCGCCGACATCACGGAGGTCTTCCCCTCCAGGGTCAAACCTCCGTCGGTGGCGATGCGCGTCCACACCAGCGCCGCCCCGGTTGGAGAGCTCGTGAACATCGGGTCGGCCACGTCGCTACCAGGTGTGGGCGAGAGCACGAGCAGGCCCGCGTCGGTGTCGAAGGCGTCGAGGCCACGATTGAAGCGCGCGGCATAGAGGCTCGAGGGGCTGTTGGGCCTGAACGCGTCACGCCGACGGTCTGCCCAGGTGACGACATCGACAGCGCCCGCCGTGCGAATCCACGGGCGGCCGACCGGCTCGACCTCGACCGACGACCGCGGCGCCAGCGCGATGGGTGGCGCGGCCAGTGGGGGCGCCGGCGTCAGCTGGCCCACGCAGAGGGAGATGAGCAGGAGGGTCGGCACGGGGCCGACGAGTGTGCTTCAAATCGGCGACGTCAGCCACGCGCGGCCGAGCCTGCTCGCGACGTGAAGCGCGCGACATCGGAGACAGTGATGGCACACTGGCCCGCAGGTGATTCGGGGCTCCGCACTCCTGCTGCTGCTCCTCGCGCGCCTCGCCGAAGCGCAAGCTGACGTCAGCGTGGTGCCCGTCGTGGCCCCCGCGTACACCCCGGAACTCGGCTTCCTCATCGCCGCCGGTGGCGTGATGACGTGGAACGGCGACGTTCGCACCCCGACGCTCCCCCGCTCGACGCTCACCCTCACCGCGGGCGCCTCGACCGTCGGCGCCGTGTTGCTGCAGAGCCGGCTCAACGCCTTCGTCCTGAACGACGCGGTGCGCTTCACGACGCTCGTCGACGTTCGTGACCAACCCGACCACTACTTCGGGGTTGGCCTTCGCAACGGGCTGACGCGGCCACTCGGTGCCGAGACGACGGCGCTGCGGCGCACGTGGTGGACGGCGGAGCCCACCGTCTTCCGGCAGCTCACCGGCCCGCTCTACCTCGGCGCGGCGATGCAGCTCTCGGGCACGCTCGTGCGCGAACACAGTGACGGCGTGGCGGGCGACGTCGCGTTTCAACGGCACGGCGCGGCCGTCATCAACACCGGTGTCGGGCTCACGCTGCAGCTCGACACCCGCGACGTGCCCATCAACGCGTGGCGCGGCGTCTTGCTGTCGGGCACCTTCATGGGCTTCGGCCGCGCGCTCGGCGCCAACACCGAGTGGTACGCGGTGACGCTCGACTACCGGCAGTACGTGCAGCTCGGCTGGCCGGGCAGCACGCTCGCATGGCAGGTGAAGTACCGCGCCGCGTTCGGTGACGTGCCGTGGAGCGAGCTCTCTCAGGTGGGCACGCCCTTCGACCTGCGCGCGTACCGGTGGGGGCAATATCGCGAGCGCACCGGGCTCACGGCGCTCGTCGAGTACCGCGCGATGCTGCCGTTTCCGTCGACGTCGCTCTGGTCTCACCTCGGCGCAGCGGCGTGGGTCGGCGTCGGAGCGCTCTCCTCCACGGCGCTGCCCGACTTCACCTCGGTCTTGCCGAGCCTCGGCGTCGGCCTGCGTGTCGAGCTGATCCGCCGGGTGACGGTGCGCCTCGACTTCGGCTTCGGCCGCGAGTCGCGCGCCGTGTATTTCAATTTCCTCGAGGCGTTCTGACTCGAACCTTCAGAAGAACCGCACCAGCACCTGCGCGAGCAGAATCTTCACCACCGTCGCGATGGGAAAGACGGTCGCGTAGCCCTTCGCCGGTGCGTCGGACGAGGTGCGCGCGCTCGCCCAGGCCAGGACGGCCGGCTGGGTGTGGATGCCGGCCACCGCGCCGAACGCCTCGCTCGTCGAGAGCTTGAGCCACCGGCGGGCCAGCAGCAGCGCAGGCCCCGCCGACGCGAGCGTCACCATCGCGCCGAGGAGCACGAGGGGCAGTGGGTTCCCCTCCGTCATCGTCTTCCCGAGGCTCGCGCCCGAGCGGGTACCGACGACCGCCAGGAAGAGCACGATGCCGAGCTGTCGCAGCGTCACCGACGCGGGGAACGGCAACACCCACACCAGCGGCCCCGTGCGGCCCAGGCGCCCCAGCACGAGCCCGACGAGCAGCGGCCCACCGGCGAGGCCGAGCTTCAGGGGCCCGACGGGGGTCGGAATCGGGACGAGGCCAAGCGCGAGGCCGAGCGCGATGCCCAGGCCGAAGCTCAAGACGTCGATTTCAGCGAGCGCGCGGTACGAGTCACCGAAGAAGCGCGACAGCTCGTCGAAGCGCGCACGGGGCGCGAGCACCCGAACGCGGTCTCCGAGCTCGAGCGTGGTGTCGCGGTCGGCCAGCAGGTCGACGTCTCCGCGCCGCACGCGCGTCACGATGGCGCCGAAGCGCTCCGGCAGCGCCAGCACCGAGAGCGGCTTGCCGATGACATCAGGGCGCGAGACGAAGATGCGCCGGAAGTCGAGCAGCGCGCGGTCATCGGCGAGGTCGTCGTCGACGCGTTGCCCCAGCACCGCGAGGCTCTCGGCGACTGCTTCAGCTCTGCCGACGACCGTCACGAGGTCCCCGGGCTCGAGCCGCGTCGCGTCGTCCACCACCGCTTCGACGTCGCCTCGGCGGTAGCGGCCAAACCCGATGCGGCCCTTCAGGCGCTCACGGAGCTCGTCGGCGCGGCCAGCCTGCGTGGTGAGGCGAATGGTGCGGCTCACCAGGGTGAGTTCCTTCGCCGCTTGCGCGGGCTCGCTGCGCGACCTGCGCCACAAGACGAGCAGCGGCAGCAGCACGCCCAGCGGGTACGCGACGGAGTAGCCGATGACGGGGCTGCTGGCGTCGCCACCGCTCGCGCGCAACACATCGACGGCTGCCGCGAGCGCCGGGGTATTCGTGAGCCCACCCGCGAAGAGCCCGACGCCGACCGACGATGGAAGACCCAGCACCCGCGCACCGACGACGCTGACCACCGCAGAGAACGAGATGACGAGCACGGTGAGCGCGCTCGCTCTGAGCCCTCGCCCCCTGAGCGCCTCGACGAAGGCAGGCCCGCTCGCGAGGCCCACGGCGTAGACGAAGAGACAGAGGCCGAAGAGCCCGAGCTCCTCTGGCACCACGAGCCGGGGGTCGAGCGCCGACGCCGTGAGCCCGGCGAACAAGACGGCCGCTGGTCCGAGGGAGAAGCCGCCGACCTCGATGCGCCCGAGCAGCCAGCCCGCCGCCGTCACGACGAAGAGCAGCAACAGCGGCTGGTGGTGCAGCACGTCGAGCATCGAGCGCCTTCGTCAGCTCAGGGTCGCGAGCCAGCGTCGCTGAACGCAGGAAAGGAACAAGGCAGGAAACCGCTGAGAGCGCCGTTACAGCGGGTACCAGTACTCGCGGCCATCAGAGGCGACGAACCGGTAGTCCATCACCGCGGGCCACAGCGGCGCTGCGCACTGCGCGCTCCACGCATCGAGCTCACCAAGCAGGCGCTTGACGTCATCGGGCCGGGTGGACGTGAGGTCCTTCGTCTCGCCCGGGTCGGCGACCACGTCGAAGAGCGCCGTGACGTCGGAGTGCCGGTCGCGAATCAACTTCAGCGGGCCTTTGCGAATCGCGCTCGTGTAGTCGGCGCGCCAGAACAGCGCCTCGTGCGGAGCGCCCTGTTTCTCACCTCGCACGAACGGCACCAGGTCGACGCCATCCATCACGCGGTCGTCAGGGAGCGGAACGCCAGCCGCTGCGGCGACGGTGGCGACGACGTCGAGCGCGCTCACCGGCTCGTCGAAGCGCACGCCCGCTGGAAGCTGCGCTGGCCACCGCATCACGAACGGCACGCGCACGCCGCCTTCGAAGAGCGTGAACTTCCCCCCCTGGAACGGCGTGTTGGTGGTGGCGCGCGTGTAGAGGGCTCCGCCGTTGTCGCTGATGAAGATGACGAGCGTGTCGTTGGTCAGGCCGCGGTCGTCGAGCGCCTTCATCACCCGTCCGACCGAGGTGTCGAGCGAACGGATCAGCGCCAGGTACGTGCGGCGA
Organism: Myxococcales bacterium; assembly: GCA_030681895.1. Taxonomy (GTDB): domain Bacteria; phylum Myxococcota; class Myxococcia; order Myxococcales; family Myxococcaceae; genus Xiheimicrobium. The sequence goes on from JAUXRI010000117.1 coordinate 40,475, forward strand.
ATCGGGTCCTTCTCGTCGGGGAACGCGTCGTAGTCGCTCTGCTTCGCCTGAAACGGCGTGTGCGGGTTCTGGTACGGCAGGTAGACGAAAAACGGCTCACGTTGGTGCTGGTCGATGAACGCGATGGCGTCGTCGGTGAAGCGGTCGGTGAGGTACGCAGGCTCGTCGATGACCTTCCCGTTGTGAACGAGTGACGAGATGTTCGAGCGGCCGCGCTCCCAGATGAAGCGGTCAGAGAACTCGGGAAGGCGCTGATTCACGATGTCTGGTCTGTCGATGGGCGACGCGTAGAGCGAGTACGCCTCATAGAATCCGACGAACTCGTCGAAGCCGCGGCGGTGCGGCTGCACCTCGTCGTTCCACCCGAGGTGCCACTTGCCGAACATGCCCGTGGCGTAGCCAGCGCGCTGCAGCAACTCTGGCAACAACACCTCGGAGCGCGGAATGCCCTGACGCTGCACGTCGTCGGCGTCGGGCGCTTTGTACGAGAGCAGCTTCCAGTCTTCCGTCGTCATGAACATGCGGGCGAAGAAGTACTCGAAGGCGTTCGAGACGTAGCGGTCGTGCGGCTGCACCTCGTGGCCGAAGCGGTTCTGGTAGCGCCCGGTGAGCAGGCCCGCGCGCGACGGAGAACACAGCGACGCGGTGACGTAGCCGGCGCCGTAGCGAACGCCCTGGTCTGCGAGCGCGTCGAGGTTGGGCGTCGCGACTCGACCTTCTGGATACATCGAGGTGTCGGCCCGCCCGAGGTCGTCGGCGACGATGAGCACCACGTTGAGGCGCGGCTTCGTCGGAGTGAGTGGACGAGACAGGAACGCGTCGCGACCCGCCATCGAGCGGACGTCAGGACGAATGCGGTACTGCTCACCGCCGGTCGCGCACGCGCCGAACAGCACCATCACGAGCCACTGGACTCTCACGCCGCCGATGGTACCGGGGCGTCTCGTGCGGCTCACTGGCTTCCTGCTCGGCGTCGTCGTCATCGCGGGCTGCCGAACGGAGCACGCTCGCACCGTCGCGTCACCGACGTTCGAGTGTGGCTCGTGTCACCCCGCCGAGGTCGCCGTGCTCGCCAGGTCGAACCACGCACGTGGGCAGGCGCTCGCGACGGCCACCTCGATTCCAGAAGGCGACGTCGGCGGGTTTCACGTGCGTCACGACGGTGGAGCGGTCGTCGTCGCGTGGCCGGAAGGAAGCGGCGTGGCCCGGTACATCCTCGGCGTCGCGCCGCTGGTGCAGGTTGCGGTCGAGACTCCCGGAGGAAAGCTCCAGGTGCCGCCCATCGGCTGGCAGCCTGACGCGGGGTGGCTGCGGGTGCCCACGCTGCACGGCGAAGCCGGCGATTGGAGAACGCCCTCATTCAACTGGAACGGTGGCTGCGCGGCGTGCCACGCAACGGGCTTTCGTGCCGGCGTGACGTCGTCGGGAGGCTTCGAGAGCACGTGGACGTCGCTGAGCGTGTCGTGCTCCGCGTGTCATGGCGACGCTGCAGGGCATCGTCGGTGGGTCGAGCGGCGGCCCAATGTCCACGCTGCGGGGTTCGCGTTCTCGTTGCGGGGCCGGTCCACGTTCTCGTTCGAAGAGGACGCCGGCATCGCGCGTGCGCGGGACCGCCTCGACGACGTGCAGACGGGTGTCTGTGCTGCGTGCCACTCGCGACGCCGCGCGATCGTCGACGATGGCGTCGTCTCCCGTTTCCTCTTCGACCGCTTCGAGCCCGCGCTGCTGACGAAGGGCCTGTACCGCGCCGATGGGCGGATCAGCGACGAGGTCTACGAGACGGGCTCGTTCTTGATGAGCCGCATGCAGCGCGCAGGCGTTCGTTGCAGCGACTGTCATGAGCCCCACAGCGGTGTGCTGCGGGCCGAAGGCAATGCGCTCTGTTCTCGCTGCCATCAACCAGCCGTCTTCGACACGAAGGCGCATCATGGAGAGACCAGCGCGTGTGTGAGCTGTCACATGCCCACCGTCACGCTGCTCGGCGTCGACGTGCGCCACGACCACTCGTTCCGCCGGCCACCCACGGGTGCGGAGCCGACGACGCTGGCCTTCGAAGCGATGTTCGACGAACGCGCCGATGCGCCCTGGCGGTGGCGTGACGTCGTGTCGAACGCCGAGCTGTCGACCTTCGAGCGCGCGTCGGCGCTGCCGCTCCATCAGGGCGAGTGGACGGCGGGCGACGTGGCGGTGCTGGGGCGTTTCATCATCGACGGTGACGACTGGCTGCGGTCGGGCGCTGCGATGGCACTGCCGAGCGTGCCGGAACCGCAGCGGTTTCGCGTCGGAGTCCGTTTGCTCAGCGACCCTCGCCGCGCGATTCGGGTCCAGGCTGGGCGCGCCTTCACTCGCATCGTCGAGCTGCCCGCGGCGCTGCGAGTGGAGCTGGCCGAAGCCGAGCGCGTGAACGCCTTCCGGGGAGAGGCGTGGCTGAACTCGAGCGCGCTGGCGCCCTCACCCGACGAAGCGATGCCCTTGCTGCAGACGGGCCTGCAACGAGACCCGACCTTCGTGCCGCTGTTGATCAACCTCGTCGACCTCGGGCGCGACGCGGGCCTTCCGCAGCTCGAGACCGCAGCGGCACAGCCGGGGCCGTGGCAGACCGCGGCCGCGTATTCGCTCGGGCTCGCGCGATGGCGGAGCCAGGATCAGGAGGGCGCACGCGCAGCGTTCGAGCGCGCGGCGACCGACGGGTTGGGCCTCCACCTCATCTCGTGGTGCCTCGCCGAGAGAACCGTTCGTGGTGCACAGGCCGGGTGGACGGCGCTCGACGCGGCGCTCGCCCGTCATCCAGGGAAACACGCGCTGCTCGACCTCGCGCTCGACTGGGCCGCGAGCGACCACGACGCAGCACGCGAAGCACGCGTCCGTACCGAGCTGCGGCGGTGGCAACGCGCACCGACCGTGACGTCACAGTGACGTATCTCCAGCGCGTCAAACGTGTCATGGGCACCCCATGAGCATCGCCGCACCGAATGAGCGCCGCATCGCGCTCTTCATCGACTTCGAGAACCTCGTCACCAACACCGGCTTCACTGCCGCCAACTTCGACCTGCAGCCGTCGCTCGACCGTTTGCTCGAGCAGGGGAAGATCATCTTCCGCCGCGCGTACTGCGATTGGTCGCGCTTCCAGGAAGCCAAGGCGCACCTGCACCACCTCGGCGTCGAGCTGGTCGACGTGCCGCCTTCGACCCGCGCTGGCAAGAACGCCGCCGACATGCGGCTCGTCATCGACGCGCTCGAGCTCTGCTACGCGCGCGAACACATCAACACCTACGTCATCGCGTCGGGTGACAGCGACTTCGTGCCGCTGGCCGCGAAGCTCCGCGAGAACGACCGCTACGTGGTGGGCATCGGCGTGAAGCAGGCGACCTCGCCCATGTTCGTGAAGGCGTGCGACGAGTTCATGTACCTCGACACCGCGTCGCGCGACCGTGAGCGCGACGAAGGCTCGCGACGACCCAGCCGCGAGAGCAGCGCGAGCCCGAGCAGCAGCAGCAGCGCGCCGTCGCGTGGCCGCAAGGCCGAGATTCCCAGCGTGGTGCGCAGCGTCGTCGGCTCGCTGCTGGCGCGCGCGACGGGCCCCATCAACCCCTCGTTCCTCAAAGAGGCGCTGGTTCGCAAGAAGCCCGACTTCGACGAGCGCGACTACGGCTTCTCGTCCTTCAGCCGCCTGCTCGAGGCGATGGAGAAAGAAGGCCTGCTCACGCGGATTCAGCAGGGCCGCCAGACGTACATCACGGCCAAAGAAGGCGCCCCCGACAGCCGGCCGGTGCACGAGTCCGGCAGCGCTGGAGCCGAAGGCACCCTCGCCGACCACTCGGGCGAACACCCCGAGCCCCGGCCGATGCGCGTGGAACCTGCGCCGACGCCGGTGCGCCTCGACGAAGAGCACATTCCGGACCCCGACGAAGAAGGCTGATCAGGCCAGCCCCTCCTGCGTCCTGGAGGCCTCGTGAGATTCGACAAGCTCCCTGCTGCGCTCTTCGCGGCGTTGTTCTTCGCAGCGCTTCCGACGTGGTTCCTGTCGACGCTCGAGGGCCCCGCGCGGTTCTCGTGCGGCGGCACGCCGTGGCGTTGCATGGTGTCTCGCTGGGTGTTCTTCGAGACGAAGGCGGCGTCCTACGAGCCCGTCAAGGTGAGCAGCGAGACGCGGCAGCGGACCAGCAAGCGCGGGAGCTTCCCCGAGTCGCGCGTGACGGTGACGCTGCCGGCAGGCTCGGTCATCGCGGTCACCGACTGGGGCGACGAAGAGAACTGGAAGGTCGCCCGCACGCTCGACGACGCCAGAGCGCGCCAGGCGACCGTCGTGGTCGAACGCCCGGCGGCGGCCCTCTTCTGGTTCGCGGTGTTCCTGGTGGTGCTCTTCGCCGGTGTCGGGCTGTTCATCGTGTTCAGCACCGGCAACCCTCGCGCGATCAGCCGCGGCCGGCCGGAGTGACCACCGCCCTCTGAGTCGGGAAGTCAGGCGACGCGCACGAGGCAGTTGTCCTTCTTGCCGCGCGACAACAACAGGTACCGGTCTGACAGCAGCGCTGACGCGTCGATGAGCTTCATCGGGTCGGTCACTTTCTCCTTGTTCAACGCGAGGCCGTTCTGCTCGATGAGCTTCCGCGCCGCGCCCTTCGACTCCACGAAGCCGGTCTTCGTGGTGACGAGCTCGACGAACGGAATGCCCTTCACCAACTCATCGCGCGCGACGTCCTTCGAGGGCACGTCTTTGAAGATGCTCGCGATCTGAGCCTCGGTGAGGCTGCGGAGCGTCTCGATGGTGGCCTTGCCGAACAACACGTCGGCCGCCTTGATGGCGAAGTCGACGTCGGCCTTCGAGTGCACGCGCTCGGTGACGTCGCTGGCCAGCATGCGCTGCAGGTGACGGGCTGAGGGCTCCTTCGCGTGCGCGGCGTCGAGCGCCTCGAGCTCTTCCTTCGAGCGCAGCGTGAAGATGCGCGCCCAGGTCGCCGCGTCGGCGTCAGAGGCGTTGAGCCAGAACTGGTAGAACTCGTACGGCGAGGTGCGGGCCGGGTCGAGCCACACGTTGCCGCTCTCGGTCTTGCCGAACTTGGTGCCGTCGGACTTGGTGATGAGCTGCGTGGTGAGCGCCCATGCCTGGCCCTGCGCGCGCCGGCGGATCAGCTCGGTGCCGGTGACGATGTTGCCCCACTGGTCGCTGCCGCCCATCTGCAGCTGCACGCCGTGCTCCTTCCAGAGGTGGAAGAAGTCGTGTCCCTGCACGAGCTGGTAGGTGAACTCGGTGAAGCTCATGCCTTCACCTTCACCCTCGATGCGCTTCTTCACCGAGTCCTTCGCGAGCATGTAGTTGACGGTCAGGTGTTTGCCGACGTCACGAATGAACTCGAGGAACGGCATGCCGCGGAACCAGTCGGCGTTGTTCACCAGCGTCGCGCGGCCGCCCGTGAAGTCGATGAAGCGCTCGAGCTGGGTGCGAATGCCCTTCAGGTTGTGCGCGAGCACGTCTTCGGTGAGCAGGTTGCGCTCCGACGACTTGCCGGACGGGTCGCCGACGAGGCCGGTGGCGCCGCCGACGAGCGCGATGGGGTGATGCCCCGCGCGCTGGAAGTGGAGCAGCGTCATCACCTGCACCAGATGGCCGACGCCGAGCGAGTCAGCGGTCGGGTCGAAGCCGATGTAGCCCTTCACGGGCTGGTTCTTCAGCAGCAGCTCCTCGGTGCCCGGCATCACGTCGTGCAGCATTCGGCGCCAGCGGAGTTCTTCGATGAAGTTCGTGCTCACGGGGAGCGAATTGGGGGCAAGCGCTCTCGGAGTCAAGGCTCAGCACGGTGCCCTCGTTTCGGTCGGTGGTAGGGTCCCCGGCCGGGGGCCGCCATGAGCGACGCGTTTTTTCAAGGTGAGCTGGTCGGCCGCTACGAGCTCGTCACCCGACTCTCGATTGGAGGCATGGCCGAGCTCTTCCTCGCTCGCCTCCCGGGCCCGGGCGGCTTCCAGAAGCTGGTCGCCCTGAAGATGATCCTGCCCGACGTTCGGAATGACGAGCGCTTCGTGCAGATGTTCCTCGACGAAGCGCGGCTGAGCGCGGAGCTCAACCACCCCAACCTCGGGCAGGTCTTCGACCTCGGGCAACAGCCGAGCGGCGAGCTCTATCTCGCCATGGAATTTCTCTCGGGCCAGAACTTCGGCGCGGTGATGCGGGCCGTCGAGCGCAAAGGCGAGCTGCTGCCGCTGCCCGTGGTTGGGCACATCATTCGGGACGTGTGCCTCGGGCTGCACGCCGCGCACTCGCACCTCGACTCGAGCGGGAAGCCGCGGCCGGTGATTCACCGCGACGTCGCGCCGAAGAACGTCATGGTGACGTTCGAGGGCCACGTGAAGGTCATCGACTTCGGCATCGCTCACGCCCAGGGCCGCCGCACGAGAACCCAGACCGGCGTCGTCAAGGGCACGCCCTCGCACATGGCGCCCGAGCAGCTGGCTGGCGAGGTGCTGACGCCCGCGACGGACGTCTACGCCGTCGGCGTGATGCTGCACGAGTGCCTCACCGGTGAGCGGTTGTTCTCGAGCGATGCCCCGCTGGCCCGCTTCGCTCCTCCGCCGCGGCCGAGCGAGAAGAACGAGAATGTCTCGCCGGCCCTCGAGGCGGTGTGCCTGAAGGCGCTCGCCGTCGAGGCCTCTGAGCGCTACCAGAGCGCCCGCGAGCTGGCCAAAGCCCTCACCGAGGTGCTGCCGACGCTCGCTGACGAAGAAGAGCTGTCGGCGCTGATGGCTGCCCTCTTCCCCGGACAACGCTCGTCCATCGCGAAGCTCGCAGAGACGGCACGCGACCCCGGTCAGCCGAGTGAACAGGTGTCGAAGCTGGCGCGCGAGGTGTTCGCGGCCGAGGCGACGCCGGCCGCTCCGGTCATCTCGGACGACGAGCCCACCCGCCGCCGGAGCGCGCCGAGAACGACGAGGCCAGACGCGCCCGCCGTGCCGAGCTCGCCGCCCATGTCCCTGCGCCTGAAAGTTGGAGCAGGACTTGGCGCCCTCACGCTGCTTGGCCTCTTCGCTGCCTCCGCGATGAGCCTCGAGGAGCCAGCGCCCGGGCCGAGCGGCCCCTTTGCACTTCGTGTGACGGAGCAGCGACCGGTCGGGACACCACCACCGCCACCGCCCAGACCAACGTTGCCCGTCGTGAACAACGCCTTTCCTGACAACCCGAACGACCCGCAGGACTTGTTGATCGCGGATGCGAAGGACGCGATCGCCGGCGGAAACCTGAAGGGCGCGGAGCAGCTGCTCAAGCGGTGCAAGATTGCTGGTGAGCCGTGCCCGCGGGCAGAGGGGCTCCTCGCCGTGTTGCCAGACGAGATCAGGTACGGCGAGCTGCTCGATCAGGCCAGCAAGGCGCTCGACAGAAGAGACATCGAACGAGCGAGCGCGATGCTCGAGGGTGCCAGAGAGACGACGATGCTCGTCGAGCGATACGGACGGCTCAAGGCGCGTGAGGCGCAGGTGCTCGAGGCAGCGTTGGTCGAGAGGACGGCGGTGCCGAGGTTGGCACTTACCGCGCCCAGCGCTCGCGCCTCCGCACCAGAACCAGCACCAGCACGCGATGAACGGACCGCGAAGCTCCTCAGGGAGGCGACGGATGCGAAGAAGAATGGCAGGTACAAACAGGCGATCTCGTTGCTCATGGAGTGTCTGGCGCGCACCCCCAGCGACGCCGACTGCACGGTGAACCTCGCCAGCACCTACGCCACGAGAGGCACCAAAGAGAACAACGAGGAAGACAATCGGAAGGCCAAGTCCTTCTACGAGAGCTTCTTGAGGGTGGCTGACCCCAGCGACCCTCGAATCGATCGGGTGAGGCAAATCCTCCGCGGCTTCTGAGGTCGACTACTCGGGCGCTTCGTCTGCCATCGACCGCTGATACGCCTCCCACAGCGGCGCGATGAGGTCTTCGGGAGGACTCAGCTCGAGCGCCCGCTGGAAGCTCGCCTTCGCCAGCCTCGGGTGTTTCAGCGCGTCGAGCTGCACCAGCCCGAGGAAGAACAGCGCTTCGCTCGCCCGCGGGTCGTTGGCGTGGTGCTCCGAGACTTCACCCAGAATCGCCACCACGCGCGCCGGCTGCCCGGCCCGCCACGCGTCCTCCGCGCTCTCGAGGAGCGCGCCCACCAGGTCTGCCGGAACGGCGTCGGCCTTCGCACTCAGCGGCCGCGAGAACGTGGCGAGTGAATGCCGGCCCTGCAGCCACGGGCCCACCCGCGGCGCCTGGACCTCGGCGACGACGGGCGGCGCGACGGTCTCGGTCTTCTTCGTCTCGCTGGCCGCGATGATCGACCTCGTGACTGGAACGGGCTCAGCCACCGAGCCCACCGCCGGGCGCGCCCTCGTCACGACCACCATCGCGATCGCCGCCACCACCGCGACGCCGACGAGCCAGGGCCGAACCACCGGCGTCGGGGCGCGCCGCTTCACCTGCACCCGAGCCCACACCCGCATCACGCTCGCGGGCGACGCTGGCTCGTCCAACACCTCGCGCACGGGGCGCGGCAACGGCTTCATGGGGCCTCCAATGCAACGTGCGCGGCGATGTGTCGTTCGGCCGCGAGCACGTACCGCTTCGTCGTCGACAGGCTCTTCCCCATCGCCTCGGCGACGTCTTCGAGCTTCTCGCCTTCGACGTACCGCAACATCCACGCGAGGCGCTGAGCGACCGGCAGGCGGCGCAGCACCGCATCGAGCACCGCGAGCTCACCTCTGGCCTCGACGCTCGCGACACCCGACGCGTGATGGTGCAACTGCGCGTCGGCCACCGCGTCGAGCCCCACCCACTTCAGCAGGCGCTCCCGGCGCAGCCGCTTGCTCGAGAGGCTCACCACGATGCTCAACAACCACGGGCGGAACTGCGTCGGGTTCTTCAGCTGCACCAGGCGCCCCAGACAGATGAGGAACGCGTCTTGAACGACGTCTTCGCCCGCCGACACGCTCCCGACGAGGCGCACCGCGGTCGACAACACGCCAGTGGCGAAGCGCCGGTACAACAGGCTCTCGGCGTCGCGGTCGCCAGCACGGGCGCGCATCACCAGGGCCTCGGTCGGCAGACCCTCGGCCAGCTGGAGCACCGGCGCGGCTGACCGAAGCGGAGACGGTGTCATTCCCAGGTGAAGACCCTCGAGCCCGTGAAAGTGGCTCACCGCGCGCGAAATTTCCACCGGTGACCTGTTTCTGGCCTGCCGCGGGTCCATCACCACACGCACTCGCGGAAGGGGACACTGCATGAAGGTGGTTCGACGACGTCTGGGAGCAGCGCTGGTGATGGTGGGAGCCGCCTGTGCGCCACCCGAAGAGGGCGAGGTTGCGGCGCTTCGCACCGCAGGCCGCGGAACCGCCGAGCCCGAGACGCGCGTTGGGGAGCTGTCGTGGCCATCGCGAGGACAGGCCCCGCTGACGGGTGGAACGCTGACGCTCCTGAGTGACGGCGTCGCTGCTGCGGCCGACCCAGACCGCTCGCTGGTGGCCTTCGTCGACCTCTCGCAGCACCGCGTGCGCGGCACCGTGAAGCTGCCCCCGGGGAGCCAGCCCACGCGCTCGGTCGAGGACGGCGCCGGCAACCTCCAGGTGCTCCTGCGAGGCACCGGCCAGGTGGCCACGCTCTCGCCGAAGACGCTGACCGTCGTCGCGCTCGAGTCGGTGTGCGCCGAGCCCCGAGGCATCACGTGGGACGGGGTTCAACGACGAACGCTCATCGCCTGCGCCACCGGAGAGCTGATCAGCCGGCCGCTCGAGGGCCCCGCTTCCGTGATGCGGCCGGGCGGCGAGCTGCGCGACGTGATGGTGCGCGGCACCGGCGTCGTCGTCTCGACCTTCCGGGCGTCGCGGCTGTCGACGGTCACCCCCGAGGGCGTCGCGCGCCCCCTGGGCGTTCCTCCGCGCGTCCCGTTCGGTGTCTTCGAGGACGCGCCGGTCGCCTTCGTGCCCAACACGGCGTGGAAGACGCTCGCGCTGCCCTCAGGAGCCCTCGCCATGGTGCACCAGCGGTCGGTCGATGGAGACGTGCGCTCCACCACCGAGCTCGCCGGTCCCGAGTTCGTGCTCGAGACGACCACGACCTACGTGCCGCGCGTGGTGAAGGCTCCGGCCTACTACGGCGGTGACATCGTCGTGATGGACCCGGTCGACCACACGACCGAGCGCGCGGTCTGCACGACGGGCGTGGTGCGCTCGGCCGTCACGGTGTTCAGCCCGGACGGCACGGTGCGGGGCTCGCACGAAGTGTTGGGCATTCTGCCCATCGACGCCGCCGCGTCACCCAGCGGGCTCGAGCTCGCCGTCGTGGCGGCAGGGAATCACCAGGTGACGCGCGTGAACCTCGCGGCCGTCACGTCGGTCGAAGGCCGCGCGTGCGGGCCCGTGCAGAGACCAGCGCCGAGTCCAGCCGACGACGCCATCGGCCAGCCGACGGGCGTCACGTACCTGCCAGACGGTGCGTTGCTCGTTCACTCGAGGCAGCCAGCGAGACTGCTGGTGCTCGAGCCCGACAACACCGTGCGCGAGGCCTTCTGGTTGCCTGAAGACGGGCCGCCCGCGACGCCTGGCCACACGCTGTTTCACACCGCGCCCAAAGCCGTGGCCTGCGCGTCCTGTCATCCCGAAGGGGGCGACGATGGCCACGTGTGGAAGCTCCCGGGCCTGGTTCGGCGCACGCAGCCACTCACCGGAGGCATCGCGCGCACCGCGCCGTACCACTGGTCTGGCGACCGCGCCGACATGCGCGACATCCTGAACGACACCTTCGTGAACCGCATGGGTGGCAACGCTCAAGACACCAGCGTCGTGGCCGACCTCACCGCCTTCCTCGATGCGCTGCCGGCGAGGGTGACTTCGGCGCCCGTGGGAGTCGAGCAGGTGAAGCAGGGGAAGTCGGTGTTCAGCGCCGTCGGGTGTGGCTCGTGCCACGCCGGTCCGCTCCTCACCAACAACGCGAGCGTCGACGTCGGCACCGGAGCCGTCTTCCAGGTGCCCTCGCTGGTCGGCCTCGGCGCCCGCGCGCCGTACATGCATGACGGGTGCGCGACGACGATGCGGGAGCGCTTCACGAAGCCCGGCTGCGGCGGGACGAAACACGGCGACGTGTCGAAGCTGAGCGCCGTCGAGCTCGACGCGCTCGTCGACTACCTGACGACGCTGTAGCCCTCAGCTCCGGCGTCCGAAGCACGGCGACGTCTCGAATCTGAGCGCTGACGACGCTGGAGCCGCTCAGCTCCGGCGGGCTTCTCGCGTCAGCCTCGCGAGCCAGTCCGCCGCGCGCGCCGTGGCTTCCCCCGTGGTGAGCGACTCGACCGACGGGCGCATGCGGTAGGCCCAGTTGTGCGGGCCGACGGTGCCGGGCGTATTCACCCGCTCGGACTCACCGAAGACGTCGCCCCAGGGAATGATGCTCCACGCACTCTGCGCGTTGAGGCACGCCTGCAGCAGCGCCTCATGCACCTCGGGGCTGAACGTGGCCGGCGCGGCGGTGAAGCGAAACAGCTCGGGCCACACGCGGCACACCGTCTCGCGCTCCCACGCTGCGGCGGTCTCCCACCACGTGCGCATCATCTCGGTGTCGTGCGTGCCCGTGGTGACGAGCGACACCTCGGGGTAGTGGCGCGGGTCGCGGTAGACGCCGTCTTCGCGGCTCCAGCGCATCACCTGGTAGCCGGGCAGGCCGAGCTGGGCGAGCGTGTCTTTGGCGAAGCGGGGAATCACGCCGAGGTCTTCGGCCACGATGCTGGTGCCGTCGGAGAGGATGCGGAAGTTGCGCTCTCCGCGTCGTTGCTGCGAGGGCTGATCAGCCGGCACGAAGCGGCCTTTGGGCGTCTGCGCGTCGCGGATGTACTGGCGGAAGTAGCCGATGGCGTGGTCGATGCGGCGCGTGTCGTAGGTGGCGGCCGCGGCCTTCGCGCGAGCCCGAATCCACGTGTCGCCGTCCTGCTCCATCGCCTCGAAGTCGAACCAGGGCAGGCCCCAGTCCTGGCCGTCGGCGGAGAAGTCGTCGGGCGGCACGCCGAGGCGCGCGTCGCGGCGCAGGTACTTCGCGTTCGCCCAGCAGTCAGCGCTGTCCTGGCCGATGATGAACGGCTCGTCGCCGCACAGGAGCACCTGGCGCGCCTTCGCCTGCTGACGAACGCGCTTCCACTGCGAGTCGCACACCCACTGCAGCCATTGGTGGTAGCGCGTGCGCTTCGCGTGTTCCTTGCGGGCGGCGTCGAGGGCTTTGGGGTCACGCGTCGAGAGGCCTTTGGGCCACTCCCACCACGGCTTCGCGTCGAACGCCTCGGAGAGCGAGGAGTACAGCGCGTAGTTCTCGAGCCAGAAGGCCTGCTCGCTGCAGAAGCGCTCGAACTCGGTGCGGCGGGCGGTAGCGCCCTGCCCTTCGAAGGTGGCGAACGCGCGCTGGAGCGCGGCGGTCTTGAGCGGGAAGACGAGGTCGTACCGAATGGTGGGCGAGGCCTTCGCCTCGGCGAGCTGCTTCTTCTCGACGTCGGTCCACGCCACGCCTTCAGGCATCCACTCGAGGTGGATGAAGAGCGGGTTGAGGCCGAACGCGCTGCGGGTCGAATACGGGCTCGGGTCGCCGGGCGTCGTGGGGAGCAACGGCAGCACCATCAACATGCGCTGCTGCGCGCGCTGCATCCACGCGAAGAAGGGGTCGAGCGCCGCGAAGTCACCAACGCCAGAATCGGCATCGGAGCGGAACGAGAAGAGCGGCTGGAGGATGCCTGAGAGTCGTCCGAACGGGAGCATGCCCAGCCCCTGTACCACCCGTGGTGCCGGTTGCGTCGAGGAGAGGTTGAGGCGTTTCAAAGTCGTGACGGCAGCGGCTTGATCTGCTGCGGGAAGGTTGATCAAGAACCGCGACGCATGGCGAAACCGAAACGCATCAATTTGAAAGGTCGGCTGGCGGCACGGCTCGCAGCCGCGCTCGAGGCTGGGGAAGCGAGCGGGTTCACCAGAACGTACTCGTTGAAGAAGGTGCTCGAGGCCGTCGCGCGCGCGAAGCGCTGACGACGCGCACTCTGCCGCTGTGCAACGGCTCGACAGACTCTGGCAGGACTCTGTCACTATCGTCTCGACGCCTCCCGACAGTACCGTTCGCGGTTCCTCATCCCCCCGGGGCCTCCTCGACATGCTGCAACCTGCGACCGCCACGCCCGCCGCGCCGTTCCTGACCACCGCTCGCCGCACCTTCACCGACGACGAGAACGCGACGTGGGGTGAAGTCATTCGCACGCAGCGCCCGCGCCGCATGGAGCAGCTCGTTCCCATGTTCTCGAAGGGCCTCGCCGCCCTCGACATGGACCGCGACACCGTGCCCGCGCTCGAAGACGTCAACGCGAAGCTGGTCGCGCTCACCGGCTGGCGCGGCGAGTACGTGAAGGGCCTCGAAGACGGGCGCGGCTTCTACTCGCTGCTGCGCGACAAGAAGTTCCCCATCGGCAACTTCGTGCGCGACCGTAAAGACCTCAACTACACGCCCGAGCCCGACATCATTCACGACCTCTACGGGCACATCCCCTTTCACGCGGATCAGACGTACGCCGACGCGCTCCACCGCTACGGCGAGTTCGCCTGCAAGTTCCTCGACGACCCGGTGCGCCTGCGCCGCCTCGAGCGCTTCTTCTGGTTCACCTACGAGTTCGGCCTCGTCGAGACGAAGGCCGGCCGCCGCATCTTCGGAGCCGGCATCGCCTCGAGCATCGGCGAGTGCGTGTACGCGTTGCGCGGCGAGCCCGAGGTGATTCCGTTCGAAGTCGAGACCATCTGCGCGCACGAGTTCCGCATCGACCAGATGCAGAAGCGCCTCTTCGTCATGCCGTCCATCGAGGCGCTGTACGAGTCGTGGCCGAAGCTGATGGCCGTCGTCTCGCGCTGACCTGGGTTCGCGCCAGGTGCGCCAATCGAGTCTGAAACTTTCGACATTCCATGTGCCTGTTTTCGGACTCGCTGAAGACGAGTCGTGGCCGAAACTCTGACCTACGCTGCGGCGCATGCGCCACCTCCTCCTCGTCGCCGTGCTCGTCAGCGGCTGCGCCACGATGTCTCCCGCCAGACGCGCGGCGCTGGAGCAGGACGCACAACCAGCGGTCGACGCGCTCAAGAGCGCCGACTTCGACGTCGCCATCACACGCGCGACCGAGAGCCTGGGCCGCGACGAGAAGAACGCTCGCGCCGCGGCCGTGCTCGCCATCTCGCTGTTCCGCAAGGCGCTCCACGACGCAGTCACTGACGCCGTCACCTTCGCCGGCTCGGTCGCCGTCTCGTCGCTCGGCCGCGGCTCGTTCTTCAACCGCGACTACCTCGATTTCGCGCTCACCCGCCTCGATGGACGGCTCGCTGACGTCGACAGCGCGCTCGCGAAGGCCGAGACCGACCCGGGCTTCACGCTCGACCTCTGCCTGGCCTGTTGGCAGGTCGACTGGAACCGCTCCGGTGAAGTGGACCGGCGTGACGAGAAGCTGCTGCAGATCGAGCTCGATGAGCGCGGCGAGGAGCTGCCGGAAGACGACGCGCGTCGGCGTCCCACCTTCCACTTCGACCACGCCGACGTCTTGTGGCTCCGCGCGCTGGTGATGTTCGGCCGCTCCGTCACCGCGTTCGTGCAGGGCTGGGACCCCGACGTCAACGCGCTCATGCAAACGAAAGATTCGCTCTCGGTGAAGGTGCGCGACGCGAAGTCGCTCGAGACGTCACGCACGCATCTGCTGGCTGGCCTGGGCCACGCTCGACGCTGTCGAATCGCCGTGCTCGCCGAGACCGACGACGAACGCGAGTGGTTGCCGAACCCGACGCAGCGCTCCCACGCGATGCCGTTGAAGGTCGACGCCGCGCTCTTCGAGACGTGGGCCGGAGTGCTCGATGACGTCGAGGCGCTGGTGACGGGCCGCGAAGGGCTCTCGGTGACCGAGCTCGCGCAGCTGGGAAAACACCAGTGGCCGAAGCCTCCCACGGGGTTCCTCGACCTCAGCCGCTTCTATCGGCCGGTGCCTTTCGTGCTCGTTGCCGACGATGCCGTCATGTCGTCTCGTGAAGACGATGGCGCCGCCCTGGAGCGTTTTCTCTCGAAGTCGCTCGGCGATGGCTTCCGTTCCACCATGCCGAAGTCACGTCTGCCTGGCCGCCTCACCCGCATGCGCGACGAGATGGAGCGCGGGGAAGAGTCGTTCGAGAAGAAGCTGCGGTACCTGTTCTGGCTGAACTGAAGCCTGCACACCGGTGTGCAACGGGTTGCAGTTCCTCCTGGCCTGAGGGGGCAGAAGGCTCCTTCCTTCAGTGACTTGGGAGCGCGCCCCGGGTTTGCAATCCACCCGGTCCATGCTCACCACACGCACTGACGGAACCCTGGTTCAGAAGCTCTCGGCGACCCGCGCCATCATGCCGTTGCTCATGCAGACCCGAACGGAGTCGGCGGTGTACTTCGAGCAGGAGCTCGACGTGACCGAGACGATGCGCTTCGTCGACGCCTGGAACGAGGCGAACCCGGACAACCGCATCACGCTGTTCCACGTGTACATGTGGGCCGTGGCGAACGCGCTCCACCAGCGCCCGCGCCTCAACCGCTTCATCTCGGGTGGCCGCATCTACCAACGCAAGGGCGTGCACCTCGCGTTCGCGGCGAAGAAGAAGAAGCTCGACGAAGAGGCCGCGCTGGTGACCATCAAGCGCGAGCTGCCGGAGGGCGCGTCGCTCGCCGACGTGGCCGAGCTGATCAATTCCGACATCAAGTCGGGCCGCAGTGAGACGCCGCGCCCCGAAGACCGCGAGCTCGCGCTGACGCAGCGCCTGCCGCAGTTCATGGTGCGCATCGCGCTGTGGGCGATGAAGCTGGCCGACCGCTGGAACCTGCTGCCGTCGTCGGTGATTGCGCACGACCCCTGCTACTCGAGCATGTTCGTCGCAAACCTCGGCAGCGTCGGCCTCGACGCCGCGTACCACCACCTCTTCGAGTGGGGGAATTGCCCCTTCTTCGCCACGCTCGGCCGCACGCGCCAGGTGGGGAACCGCGTGGTGGCGACGGTGAAGTACACGTTCGACGAGCGCATCGATGATGGGTTGTCGTGTGCGAAGTCGCTCGAGCTGGTGAAGGCGATGGTCGAGTCGCCGCAGCAGCGCGTGATGGCTCCCGTGAAGCGCGCCGCCTGACCGGGACCTCATCACCCGACCCGCTACGGCGTCTGCTGCTTCGTCACCCGCTGCATCATCTCGTGCTGACGTTGCATCGCGTCGTCACCCGAGGGCGCGGCGACCTTCGAAGCGGCAGACCACGTCTTCTCGTCGACGACGGCCTGCTTCCAGGCAGCGTGACAGGCCGTACAGGTCGCGAGCGTCTTGCCCAGCGCGTCCAGCACCGCCTTCCGGTCCTTCTTCTTCGCGGCCGCTCCAATCGAGTCGGCCGTCTGATGGAAGCCCAGCGCCTGATCAGAGAAGCCAGGCGCCCCCATGCCCATGTGGTTGCACATCTGCGCCATTTGCGGCGAGGGCGCGATGCGCGCGTTCGCCGTCTCGACAGCCGCAAAGTCGTCGGCAGCGAGGGCGACGACAATCTCCTGAACCGCGACGAGGTGGTCGCGCATGTTCTGCTTCTGGTGGTGCGCCATCATGGGAATCAGCGGCACGGGCTTGCGCGTGTCCATCGCGTCGAGGGCGTCGAACGCCGCCACACGCGGGTCGACGACGGAAGTTGGCGCGGCCGCAGGCACGACGGGTGGAGCGGCCGGCGCGGGCGGCTCCGCGCGCTGGCACGCAGACAGGACGAGCGACAGGGACAACGCGGACAGACGAGGCGACAAGGGTGTTCTCCTGGAGCGGGCGAAAGTGAGAGGGCTGCCGTCGTGGAAGGGGTTCGTGGGCTTGCGCTTCAGGGGAGCAGCGCTTCGAGCCGCACGAGGTGCGTCGACGTCGGCCACTTCGCACGGAAGGACGTCAGCCGCGCCTTGGCATCGTCACGGCGCCCGAGCGTCACGAGCGCTTCGATGGCGATGACCTCACGTTCCTGAGCGAGCGCGCTCTGCGGAAACTTCGCGAGGTGCGCGTCGACGGCGGCGAGCGCCTGGGCGGGACGTCCAGCACGCGCTGCGGTGATGGCGTCGTCGAGCGCGGTGAGCTCTTCATCGGGGTTGGCGGGAGGCGGCGGTGGGGTCGCCTTCGTCGGCTCGGCAGCCACGGGCGCAACCGTCGGCGCGACCTTCACTACGGGTTTCACAGGCGGTGGCGGCTTCGTCGGCAGCTCGTCGGCTTTCACGGGCTCGGGCTCGGGCGGCAGCTCGACCTTCGGAGCGACCGCGATTGGCGCGACCGGTATCGGACGCTCGATGACCGGAGTGGGCACAGGCTCGCGCAGCGCCACCACGCCGACCACGCCACCAATCGCCACCACGCCGGCCGCGACGAGGGCCTTCACACCGAAACCACCAGCAGCCGCCGTCACGCCACCGACGGGCGCAGTCGGCGCCGGCGGACCACCTCCACCACCACCTGCGCCACCATCACCACCACCCGGCGGCAGGTCGAACAGGAACGCCACCTTCGCGGTGAGGCGCTCCAGCTGCCGGTCGGACGGCGCGTCGACCTCGGCGCTCTCGAGCAGCTCGCGCAAGCCCGGGTCGGCGGACTCGTCGAGGAGCCACGGCTTCGTCTCGGTCGTCATGCGCTCACCTGCCGTTGCTGGGCGACGAAGCCCTCGATGTGTCGACGCGCGGCGTAGAGCCTCGCGTACGCGGTCTGCACTGGAGCCCCCACGATGTCGGCGACCTCTTGCATGGGCACCTGCTCCAATTCGAACAGCACGAAGACGGCGCGTTTGTCGTCGTCGAGCTGCGCGAGCGCCTCATCCAACTTCACGCGGGCCTGCCGCATCGCGATGTGCCGCGTCGCCGTCTCGCCGCTGTGGCTGCGCTCGGGCGCCTCGTCGAGGTTCGTCTCGCGCTTCACGTAAGCCTTGCGCCGCCAGTCGGAGGCCACACGAAGACAGATGCCGTACAGCCACGTGTCGAGCGAGGAGCGCCCTTCGAACTCGCCCAGCCGCCGGTGCACGACGACGAAGACTTCCTGCGCGACGTCTTCAATCTCAGACTCGCGCACCCCAAAGCGCCGCAGCGAGCGCCACACCGTCGGGGCCTTCGACGTGTAGATGGCCTTGAAGTCTGGCGGCGCCACGCGGGCGAGCTGGCCGTCCATCAGCGCTCCGCCTCGAGCAGCAGCTGAAGGTCTTCCACGCGTTCGCCGGTGAAGCGCGACAACGGCACCCACGCGTCGGCCGGCGCGCGCTTCGACGCGACACAACGGGCCGCAGCTTCTGGCGTGTCGAGGGTGCTGCAGAACGACGTCACCCAGGCGCGCTCCAGCGACTCGGACACGCGCCGGGCGGCGACGTCGACGACGCGCGCCTCGAAGCCCGAGTCCGTCAACACCTGCGCGCGGTGCGGCGCGAGCTGCGCGGGCGGGTGCGTGACGTCGTGGTCGAGGTCGTCTGCGGTGACGTCGTCTTTCACGTCGACGACGAGTGGTTGCGCCGTGCCGGGCAGCGCGATCGCGATGGAGAACGTCGCGGCGTGGCGCGCCGTCACCTGCGTGGCTGCGAAGTCGAAGCGCCGGGTCACCGGGCGCGTCTTGTACACCGTTCGTGTCACCTGACGCGTCGCGGGCCGCGTCTTGGTCACCGACTCCATGCGGTAGTCGGTGCGGTAGCGCGTCACGGGGCGATAGCCCGTGCAGGTCTGGTACCGCGTGCCCGAGCCGCAGCTGTACGTGTACGACTCGGTCGTCGTGTACGCGACCTGGTACGGCCGCGACTCCGTCGTCAGGTACGACTCCTGGTAGTTCTCGGTCTGCGTCTCGTTGGTGGAGTAGCTCTCGGTCTCGACCCACGTGACGAACGTCTTCAGCGGCGCCTGCGTGCGTTGGCTCTCGACCGTGCCCGTCACCTGCACTGGCAGTCCTTCGGGAGCGTTCGGGGCGAACCACACCGAGCGCGTGAAGCGCTCTTCGAGGGCGGCGGTCAGCGTCGAGGTCAGCTCGGGCCGGCTCTTCACCGTCTGGAATTGCACGCTGAGCTTCGCGCGGCGCTCTGGCATCGGAGGCAGCGCCGGCGAGGCTGCGGAGAAGTGCGCACAGTACCGCGCCATCAGGGTCGCGAGCCACGGCGTCGTCGCGAGCGGGCTCACCACGGCGCAGCGGCGGGCACCGACGGACTTCGTCTCCACCGTCGCCACGCGCGCGACGTCGGAGAGGCCGGCGCGCTCGAGGTCGGGAGCCACCGAGCTGATCCGTGACTCGGCCTCGAGCGGCTGGCCCACGGAGAGCGGCTCACGAAGCCATGCGGCGATGGCGGGACCGAGCTGGCCGCGCTCCTGCTCGACGAGGGCCTTCGGCTCGGCGCCTCTGGTGACGAGCGCAGACGCGTCTCCCAACGTTCTGACCGCGGCGCGCCAGTCGCCGTCAGCGCGGGCCTTCGCGGCGCGCTCGAGGTGCTGGCGCATCAGCGCGCCAAGGGCGACCCGACGTCCCTCCATCGCGCGGGCGTCGTCAGGCGTCTCGACCAGCGCGGCCTCGAACGACGCCAACGCCTCGGAGGCGCGGCCTTCGGTGAGCGCCTCTTCGCCACGTCGCACGCGCGCCGAGACGCAGGCGACGCAGGTCAGCAGCACGAGAGGGAGGACGCGACGCACGCCTCGACGCCTACCACGGCTCGACCGGTCCAGGCCGACGACGGATCCGCACGCCTTCGAGCCGGCCAGACGGACGAGAACAACTTCAACCACCGCGGCGGTGGTCAGCGTTGTTCTCGAGTTGCTCCACCAACGTCATCGAACGCCACCGTGAGCGCGTCGAACACCGCCGCGACACGCGCCGCACGCCGCAGCCCTCGTGGCGTCACGAGGAACAGGTCGACCGCCGGCGCTGCCGTCTCGAGCACGAGCGGCAACTCGACGAGCTCGGACCGCAGCTGCGTCATGAGCCGGGGCAGCACCGCGACGCCGAGCCCGTGGCTGACCGCTTCGAGCTGCGTATGAAAGCTCGAGGTCGTGAGCCGTGGCTTCGCGTGCAGCGGCGCGAGCCAGGCTTCTTCCGGAGAAGGCCGACCCACCGCGACCCACGGCCAGCTGGAGGGACTCTGCTTCGCGAGCGTCTTCGCCAATCGCCGGTGCACGAGCGGTGCGGTGTCGAGACGCGCGACGCGCCGGGTGACGAAGTCTCCTTTCGGCGGAAGGAAGAAGCGCAGCGCGAGGTCGGCGTCTCGGCGCGCGAGGTCGGTCGGATCATCGGAGACGACCAGGTCGACGACGAGCTCCGGGTGCTTCTCGAGCAGCGCCGGGAGCACGCGCGGAATCACGAACAGGCTCGCGAGGGTCTCGGAGAGCGCGAGCCGCACCACCCCGCTCACCCTCGGGTTCGTCATCGCCACGACGTCGGACAGGGCACGCAGCGCGGCTTCGGCTGGCGCTGCTCCGGTGACGACACGACGACCTGCCGCGGTGAGCTCGATGCCCGTGGGCGTGCGGTCGAAGAGCCGAACCCCGAGGGCTGCTTCGAGCGCAGCCACTCGTCTGGAGACCGTCGACTGCATCGTCCCGAGCTCGCGCGCCGCAGCACCGAACCCTCCGGAGCGCGCGGCCGACAGGAAGAGCTTCACGTCGTCCCAGACGATGGAGGCAGCCATGGCTCGTCGTGCCACGGACGCCTCGCGCGGCGCAATGCACCATTGCATGAGCCCCATGCACTGACAGCCAGGGGCTTCAGACTGCCCAGCCCTTACGGTGAGCACATGACGACGATGACGCTGGTGACTTCGCACCCCGACCCGCAGTCCTTCTCCCGCTCACTCGCGAACGCGTACGCGCGCGGGGCGACGACCCGTGGCGTGACCGTTCGCCAGTTCGACGCGACGGAGCTGCGTTTCGACCTGGTGCTCCGCGGCGCGCACACCACGCCGATGCACGACGAACCTGACCTCGCGAGGCTGCGCGAAGCCGTCGATGCGTCAGCGCACGTCGCGTGGTTCTTTCCGACGTGGTGGGCGGGGCTGCCAGCGGCGCTCAAGGGGCTGGTGGACCGGCTGTTCCTCCCGAAGGTGTCGTTTCTCTACGAAGGCGGTCTGCCACGCGGGCTGCTGAAGGGGCGCTCGAGCCGCTACGTCGCGACGATGGACAGCCCGGCCCTCTGGTACTGGCTGGCCCATCACGACGCGCTCGGCGGGAGCTTCGGGCGCGGCACGCTCCAGTTCGTCGGCTTCGGCCCGGTGCAACGAACACTGATCTACAGCGTGCGCTCGTTGAGCGAAAACGCTCGCGGGGCCTGGCTGCAGCGACTCGAAGCGCTCGGAGCGAACGACGCGCAGCGGCTCCTGGCGCGGCAGGGCACCGCTCGACTGCCCGGGCAGGCCGGCGCCTGAACTGCCGAGAACAACTTCAACCACCGTGGCGGTGGTCCTCGGTGTTCTCACTCCGGCAGACTCTTGCGACACTCGCGCGAATGAAGACCAGCTGGGAACGAGATGAGGGCTTCGACCAACGCGCACGCCTCGAGCTCGACCCATGGGAGGTCCGCCTGCTCGAGGGCTACCACCCGCTCTACGACTACTCGTCGACGCTGGTGACGACCCACGCTGAGTGGCCAGAAAGCGAGCTGCGGCGCCGCGCCATCGAGGTCCTCAGCGAAGACATGGTGCGCGAGGCCGATGCGTCAGTCGCTGGCGCATCGTCAATCGAGCCGTTCGCGAAGTGGAAGGCGGCCGACGACCTCAACGCGGCGGCATGGGCCAGGGTGCCCATCGAAGCGTTGGTGGTCGACGCGCAGACGCCTCGTGCGGTTCGCGCCGAGTACGGCGTGCACCTCACGGTCGAGGGCGTGCTCTTTCAGTGGGTGGGGCCCGCGACGCCTCGAGACCCGTCCTGTCACCTCGCGCCGTTCGACCCGCCCGTGCGCCTCGACGGACTGACGGCAGTCGCCGCCGTTCCCGGAGCCTTCGTCTTTCTTCGCAAGCACTCGCCGCCGTACGTCACGACGAGGGAGGGGCGCGTCCTTCCGGCGATCTCGGAGCAGCTGGTCGCGTTGGGCGTCGAGGCGAGCGGCTTTTCCCGCGTCTTCATCAGCGGCGCAGCGCTCGTCGGCGAAAGCGCGCTGCTGCGCGTCCATACGCAGCATCACCAGCGCGGTGCCTCGCGCGCGACGACGGGAGACAATTGGTGGGTTCGGGTCGACCCGCGCCTCGGCGTCGTCTCTCGCAGCCGATGAGGGCGCCGCACCTGAGAGCGCTGCGCTCGCTCGCTACTCGGCGCTCTGGTCGACGAAGTCAGGCGCACCCTTCTCCCAGACGCCGAAGTCGCCCGCGTCAGGAGCGAAGCTGAACCAGAAGGTCCCTCGCACGGGTTCGCCCTCTTTTCGTCCCGTGCACGAGAGGTATGCCTCGGAGAGGCACGGGTTGATGGCGAGCAGCGTGCAGCGGTAGTCGGTCGACAAGCGGTCGAGCCGGGCCTGCTCGGCCTTCATGCAGGCTTTGAAGGCGCGTTGAGCAGCCTGCGCCTGCGCTCTGGTCGGAGGCGGACTGTTCTGGAACGTCGTGCCCTCGCACGTCCGCTCATCCACACCGGAGCCAGCCCGCACATGGAGCGGAAGCGAAGGCGCGCCGTCGCCGAGGCTGAGTTCGAGCGTGGAGCCCCAGCTGTCCCCGGGGAATCCTCCGCTCTCCTTAGTCGCGCAGAGTTCGAGCGCTCTCTCGCATCGCGCAGGTGCTGGCGCCCGCGCAGTGAAGCACTCGAGCCCACCATCCAGTCGAGCGCGGCGTTCGTCCATCACCGCGCCATGGGTCGTGCTCCAGGCCACCGCGGCCTGCTTACGCTCTGCGACGGTCGGGCCCACGAGTGAAGGCACAGCCACCAGCACCACCAGCCTGAGGAAGTCATGCATGCGGGCTCCTTCGGTGTTCGTGCACCATGCGAGCAGAAGAGCATGGCGGCGGCGCGGGACTTCTCGGGCACCACCGGCACTGCTTTCGGAACCTCACGCGCGTCTTCCGGAATCCTCGCGTCATCAACCCCGACTTCGCGCCGCCACCCACGCGAGTCTGTCCTGCCCTCACGGCGTACGGCGGCAATAGCCGGGCGGAACGAAGACAGGATTGCAGCCAGCCGCGCGCTTCTCCCGCGTGCACACGGAGCTGCCGACACACTCGTTGTTCCCGTTGCAGGCGCTCACCACGCAGACGCCCGCGTCACCAACGGGAACACACGACTGATCCACGATGCCGGGAATTCCACAGTCGTTCACCACGCCACACGGCCGGCGGCACACGCCCTCGAGGCAGACCTCGGCCTTCGCGCAGCCAGCGTCACAGGCCCGCACGCACA
The DNA here is from genome assembly GCA_030681895.1 of Myxococcales bacterium. Taxonomy (GTDB): domain Bacteria; phylum Myxococcota; class Myxococcia; order Myxococcales; family Myxococcaceae; genus Xiheimicrobium. The sequence continues at coordinate 63,817 of JAUXRI010000117.1, forward strand.
CCGGCAGTCCGGTGAAGGAGCCCGCCGGCTCCGCGCACGTCAGCCCGCTCTGACACGTTCCACACGGCAACCCCGCAGGCTGCGGCCCCTCGAGGGGCTCTCCCACCATCGCCCCACAGGCGAAGCCCACCGCGAGGGCTGCGAGGAGAAAGCGATGCACGCGCTCACGTTGTCTCACGAAGACGGGACGCATCAGAAGCGGCATGGCGCGAATCGCGGAACGATGAACAGCGACCCGTCACAATGATGGAGTCGTAGGCAGATCGACAGCGTTGGCGTCGACACCCTGACTCGTGGCACGCAGCGGTCCCGTGTGGTCGCTCCTCACCGTATCGCTGCTGAGCCAGAGCCCCGAGGCGTGGCGGCTGGAGTGGCGCGCGCCCGAGACGTGCACGGCGGCTGATCAACTCCGCCGCTCCGTCGAGGCGCGTGTGGGGCAGGCCGTGTTCCGTGAGCCCGCCGACCACTTCATCGAAGGTGACGTCACGGCGCAGAACGGCGGCTGGCTCGCGCGGCTCGTCGTGACGGACGCGAAGGGCACGCCGCTCGGTCAGCGAGAGGTCGTCACCACCGAGCCCGGTTGCCCCTCCCTCGACGCGCGCCTCACGCTGGTGCTCTCGCTCCTCATCGACCCGGCCGGCAGCCTGCGCGCACGCCCGATGGTGACGACGCCCGCGCCGACGCCACGCCTGCCCACGGCACCGCTCGAGGCGCCACGCGCGCTGTCACCGGAAGACCTCGTTCGCCTGACGCTGGAGAGTGACGACCGCGGCGCGCACCTCTTCGAAGAGCGCTCCGGCCGGGCTTCGGGCGCGCAGCAGTCGTGGACGGGCACCATCGACGTCTGCGGCGTTCCGTGTGGAGCGACGGTTCCGCGCGGCGCGAAGCTGATCATCGGCGGGCCCGACGTGATGCCGGCGACGTTCACGCTGGCAGGAATTCGCACCGGCTCTGCCGTCGTCTCGGTGAAGGCCTCGAGTCTCTCTCGTCAGGTCTGGAGCGTGCTCGGGCTCACCTTCGGCATCACGCTGACCACCCTCGGCGTCGTGGGGCTCGCGGTGTCGAACGGCTCCTCCGTGCTCCCGGCCGTCTCAGCCACGGGCGCCCTCCTCGGCCTGGCGCTCTCGGTGCTCTCGGGCGTCGGTCTCTCGCAGGGCCCGACGGTCGTCACGGTTCGCTGACGCGCGGGTGATACGGTGTGACGGTGAGCGAGCGATGGAACGTGTCCTGGGTGCTGCTCGCGGCGTCGGTCGCCATCGCCGGCTGCCGGAGCGAGCCGAGGCCACTGCTCGCCGACGGGAAGACGGTCACCACCGCAGCGAACCAGCGCTGGCGATTGACGAAGATCGCCGGCGCCGTGCCGGATCCACGCTACGAACAGTCCTACGTGCGCCTCGACCGCCTCGGGTCGGCCGACGAGGTGCTCGAGACGTTCAAGTTCGAAGAGCGCGCGTGGGTGCGGCCCGATGGTGCGGAGCGCGTCTGGGTCGAGTTCTCCCTCGACGGCCAGACCTTGCAGGCTCTGCAGCACCAGCGCGAACCGAGCGGCAAAGAGACCCGCGTCCGCATGCGTTGGAATGGCGCGACGTTCGACCGCGAAACCCTCGATGGGCCGTGACGCTCGTTCCGAAGAAGGTCTCGACCCCGCGGCCTGTGTCTGGCCGCCGACCCGGCCAGCAGTGTAGGGAGTCCTCATGCGAAGTTTTCCCCTCGTCGTCGCGGTGCTCCTCTTCGTTGGCTGCGGCAGCGCTCAGTTGATGACGGGCGGAAACGGCGGCGGATCGGCGCAGGGGGACGGCGGCGCGCGGGCGGGCGGATCAGCAGGCGGATCAGCTGGTGGCGCTGGGGGTGGTACGGCCGGCGGGACGAGTGGTGGCTCCGCTGGCGGCTCCGATGGCCCTGGCGGCGGCAGTGCTGGTGGCTCCTCCGCGGGTGGCTCCTCCGCGGGTGGCTCGGCGGCGGGTGGCAGCGCGATGGGCGGCGGCTCCGCGGGTGGTGGAAGCGCCGGCGGGAGCAGCGGTGGCTCCGCGGGTGGCGGGAGCGCGGGCTGCTCCGCGTCGACCTGCGCGAACGGCTGCTGCCTCAACGGAACCTGTCAGCCCGGCACGCAGCCCCTCGCGTGCGGCACCGGCGGCGTGGCGTGCGAGACGTGCATGACCAACCAGGCGTGCACCACACAGCAGTGCGGCCTCGACCCGCAGTCGATGTGGCGCGTTCGAGCCACCACCGCGCGCATCGCGGCCAAAAAGCTCAACGGCGACAACTGGGACGGCTTTGGCGGAGACCCCGACGGCACCGTCGACCTGTACTGCCCGGCGACGAGCAGCAGCGTCACCGACTCGAGCTCCGAGGTGACGAACTCCTTCACCCCGACGTGGACCGACGGCGAGTGCACCCTGACGGCGGCCGCGTTGCTCTCGAGCGGCTTCGCCTTCGCCGTCGTCGACGCAGACGGCCTCTTCGGCGGCGCGAATGATCAGATCGCCCCGAAGACGACGGTGATGGTGACCGAGGCGACGCTGATGGCCGGCACGGTGATGCGCGGGCCCGTCTCGGCGCTCACCAGCATCACCTTCACCTTCACCCGCATGTGAGCCAACCCCACGAATTTCCCGGGCGGCTGCACGCGTGAGCCACTTTGGAGCCTCGTGGAATGAAGGGGTGGTGACTCCGTGAGCCTCGCCGTGCCCCTTCGCCTCGCCGACCCGCCGGCGCCGTCAGCCGACGCGCTCTACCGCCAGTACGCGCGGTACGTGGCGCGCCTCGCGTTCCGGCTGGTGGGGCGTGATGGCGACGTCGACGACCTCGTGCAGGACGTCTTCCTGGCTGCGACGACCGCGAAGGTGACGTCGGCGAACGAGCACGAGCTGAAGGGCTGGCTGTCGACGGTGACGGTGCGCCTCGCTTCGAAGCGGCTGCGTCGACGGCGGCTCGCGCGGTTCTTCGGCTTCGATGACGCGCCAGATGAGCGGCTGCTCTCTCCCGGCGCGTCGCCTGAGATGGTGACGCTGGTGGCGCAGCTGTACCGGCGGCTCGACTCGCTCCCGACGGCCGAGCGCCTCGCGTGGACGCTGCGTCACGTCGAGAACGAGCCCCTCGAAGAAGTCGCACGCGTGTGCGGTTGTTCCCTGGCCACCGCGAAGCGGCGCATCGCCGCGGTGCAGGCAGCCCTGACGGAGACGGACCATGAAGCCTGAAGAGCTGGCACATCACCTCGACGCCTCGCGAGACCGGCTCGAGCCCCGGTGGGATGACGCGCGGGAAGCGCACGTGCAGGCAGGGCTGCCGCACCGCGCACGCCTGCATCGACGTCGTCGCGTGGCGGTGGCAGTGGTCGCGGTGGCGCTGGTGGGAGTCGTCGCGGCGCTCGCCGTGCCGCGGGCCTCACAGGTGCGCATCGAGCCCATCGCCGATGCCCGCTTCGAGGTCGTCGAGCAGTCGAAGACGCGCGAGGCGTACCGGGTGGAGCGCGGCGCCGTGTGGTTCGACGTGAAGCCCGGCCGCGCCGTTCGGGTCGACGCTGAAGAGGTCGAGGTCGAGGTGCTGGGCACCCGCTTCCTCGTCGAGCGCGTCGACGCCCGCGTGCACATCGTCGTCGACCACGGCGTCGTTCGCGCAAAGTGGAAAGGGCAGCTGTCGACGGTGAACGCCGGAGAAGAGGCGTGGTTCCCGCCGCGAGAGAAGAAGCTGAAGGTCGTCGAACCAGCGCCGCCACCGCCCGTCGAGGTGCCCGAGCCAGTGGAAGAGCCTGCGCCGCCCGTCGTCGCGCCGAATCCGCCTCCGAAGAACCCCAGGCTGCTGCACCCCCGCACCGCCGAGATGATTCCGTCGGTGTCTGCGCAGACGTGGAAAGAGCTCGCGCAGGCCGGCGAGTTCGAGCGCGCGTGGGAAGAGATGCAGAAGGCGACCCCGCCCCGCGACGAGCCCGCAGAGCTGCTGCTGGCCGCCGACGTCGCGCGCTTGAGCCGTCACCCCGACCAGGCCCTCGCGCCGCTCACCCGCATCATCGAGCAGCACCGAACCGACCCGCGCGCGCCGCTCGCCGCCTTCACCCTGGGCCGCGTGTTCCTCGACGACCTCGGCCGTCCCCGCGAAGCCGCCGCTGCGTTCGAGCACGTTCGCACCCTGGCGCCCGACATGCCGCTGGCTGAAGACGCGTTCGCTAGGCAAATCGAAGCGCTGTTCCGTGCGCAGGCTCCCGAGGCGCGAGCGCTCGCAGAGGCGTTCGAGAAGAAGTACCCGACGAGCGCCAGGCTGCGCGCCGTCCGGCACTTCGGAGGGCTTCCGTGACGGCAGTGGTGATGCTGCTCCTCGCAGCCTCGACGGTCGACGTGTCGAACGATGGGTGCCCGCTCAACTCCGACAAGGTGCGGCGGCTCGCTGAAATCGAGCTGCAGCGCGGGCCGTCAGACGTTCGGGTGCTGGCCCGGCTCGAGTGCAAGGGCACCCGCTTTCAAGTCATCGTCGAAGACCCGCTCACCAACAAGACGCTGCTGCGCGCGCTGCAGGTGAAGGACCTCACGACGAACGCCCCAGAGCGCTTCGCGGCGCTCGCGCTCGTCGAGCTGGTCGAAGCGAGCTGGAGCGAGCTGCTCCTCCCACCGACGGCATCGAGCGCGCCGGTCGTCGCGGCGCCCGAAGCGAAACGTGCGGCCGTCGAGTCGCTGGGCCGGCCACGCGTGCGGCTCGGCGCCCATGGGAGCGCACGGGTCTTCACCGGCTCGGGCCTCGTGATGGGCGGCGGCGGCGTGCACGCGCGCGTCACGCTCATCGGGCCGTTCGGCATCGCCATCGACCTCGGCGCGGAACACGGAGAGACGAAGACCTCGGCCGGCCTGGTGGTCGCCGACTCGTTGAGCGCGGCGGGTTTCGCGGTGGCGCATCTGCAGCTCGGCCGCGTGTTGCTCGGCGGTGGGCCCGGCTTTCGGGGCGGCGGTGCGCGGCTGGTGGGAACACCGGTGGACTCGACGGTCGTCGAGGGCCGCACGCTCTCGGCTGCGCTCGCAGGGCCTGCGCTCCTCGGTGAAGCGGCGCTCGGCCTCGGCCGCTTCGACCTCTCGTTCACCGTCGAGAGCGGGTGGGCGCTGTGGAACCTGCAGGGGCGCGTCGACGGCCAACCGCTGACGGCGCTCGCGAACCTGTGGCTCTCAGCGACGCTCGGCGTGGGGGTGCAGTGGTGACGCGCGTGAGCCGAAGAATTCCATCGCGGAATGAAGTGGGCATGAACCGACTGCTCGCCGCCCTCGTCGCCGTGTCCGTCTCAGCGTGTACCCTCGGCACCGAGGGTGACGTCTTCACCAGCCGCTCGCTGTTGCCCGTCACGACGACCGACGCAGGCACGCCGTGCACGCCGGAGCAGGACCGCGCGAACTGGCCGGTGCGCGTCGTCTTCGTGGTGCAGAACAGCGGCGCGATGTGCATCATCGACCCGCCGGGCTCGCAGGCGCAGCCGGGGTTCTGCGAGATGGCGTCCTCCATGTTCACTCCGCCCGGGCAGACGAGACCGGCGCGCGCGACCGTCATCGACAGCTTCCTCAACGCCAACCGAGCGCGAACGAACTTCTCGGCGGCGCTCGTGTCGTGGGGCGAGAACCCGCACGTGGTGCCCTTCGTGTCGGGCTCGGACCCGAGCCTTCGCATCGCGCTCGCCGAGCTGCAGAGCACGCTGCAGAAGGCGTCGAATCTGCAGGGCGGGCTCGAGGCCGCGAAGGCACTCATCGAGCAGGACGTGCTGACGACGGCCGCGTCGGTGCGCGCGCGCAGCCGCTACGTCGTGGTCGTCTTGAGCACCGGCATTCCGTTTCCCCGCTGCGCCGCGAACGACTCGATGACGGAGTACGCCTCGGCGACGCGGCCCGAGCTGGTGTGGGCCGACTCCTTTGGCGCGACCACGTGGTGCAACGCGCAGAACCCCGAGGTGCTCGGCTTCGCGCCGGGGAGCAACCTCAACCAGAACTCGCAGCTCTTCGCGGCGGTCGACGGCATGCTCGCGCTCGACACGCAGTACGGCCTCGGTGACGTGCGCGTCTTCACGCGCCTTTTGATGAACGACGCCAACATCGCCGCGTGTGGCCCCATCTGTCAGGACCTGTTCGGCCCGCAGTCGCTCGCCGAGACACGCTCCATGGGCACCTGGTTGCTGACGCAGCTGGCGCAGCGTGGGCAGGGAACGTTCGTCGACCCGGGCGCGCCGTCGAACCTCACGCTGGCCGACATCGACACGAGCGAGTTCACGACGTTCTGCGGACCGTGATCAGAATGGGATGCCCTGAGGCTGAAGGCCCGTGACGCCATGCCGCGGAGCGCTCCCGTGCGCTCTCCTGTTCTCGTCCTCGCTGCTGCTCGCCGCGTGCGTTCCTGAACGGGCGCGACGAGGCGAAGCAGTTCCTCAACGGCAACGCGCTCTTTCGCGCGACGGGAGGCCTCTCGACGCTGTCGAAGAAGGCGTGAGCGACGTTCCCGGCTCAGGCAGACTCACCGTCATGGCCGCTCGACGAATACCGAACGAGAAGGACGGCGCTCACGGTTCGCACCACGCCGCTTTCACCGAGCTGCAGGCGAAGCTGAATAACGCCGAGGCGCGTGAGCATCGCTTCCTCGCAGACATGTTCGCCGACCGGTACTTCCCGCGGCACCTCGTGGAGAAGGGCGCCGGAATCCTTGTCGGCCTGTGCGCGCAGCTCGAGGCAGAGAAGCCGACGACCCCCGACGCCGTCTACGCGCTGACCCACGCAGCCACCGAGGCCTTCAACGCACTGCAAGAGGACTTCTTCGAGGCCGAGAGTGAACTCGAGACGGCCGCGCGCGAGGCCATCGCTGGGGACATCGGCTTCATCCTCCGCACGTACGGCCATGGCGGCCTCGACGTCGAAGAGGCCATCGCCCCACGCGACTGGTAGCGCCTGACGGAGCTCACGACCTTCTGCGGCGTGAACGCCAATCGAGGGCTTGTCGGAACGCAGGTCGGGTGCCGTAGAGTTCCCTCGATCTCGTCGTTCTCGGGGCTCACATGACCAGCCGTGTCTCGCCGAACCAACCGCGCGTTCCTGTTGCACGCACGACTGGGACCGCTCCCACGACGACGACTCCATCGAAGCCCGTCAGCACGGGTGGCCGTCTGCTCGCCAACAGCTTTGGTGGTGCGACCCGTGCTGCCGAGCCGCTCTCGGGAGCAGACGCCGTCTCGGCCCAGGCGAAGCTCGACGCGATTGGGCGCCTGGCGAACGGCCACACCGACCGCGCCGAGGAGGGGAAGATCCTCGACCTCTTCCGCGCGGCGTCCCCGAAGGAGCTCAACTACCTCGTCGCGCGCCTCGACATGCACGAGCTGCTCGAGGACATCGACGACCGGCTCATCGGCCCCGACAACCGCACCGCCCTCGTCACCATCTTGACGAAGGACCGGGTGAAGGACCTCTCGCTGGGCGCGCGCGTGTCGTTGATCAACGCGTTCCAGAGCGGCGGCACCGGAGGTCTCGAAGAGACGGGGATTCGCAACCTCTTCGTCGCCACGAAGGGCAAGGACCTCACCGCGCTGAAGAACGGCGTCGACGCCGGCAACGACTGGCATGACCTGCAGCAGCTCGTCTTCCACGACATCGACGACCCGAAGCTGCGCGCCGAGATTCTGACGCACTTCCAGAAGGAAGCGGTGCCGACGGGCGAGTCGAAGGTGCTCTCGGACATCGACGACACCTTCTACGAGAACCTCAAGGACACGCGCTTCCCGAAGAAGACCGTCTACCCTGGAGTCATCTCGTTCTACGCCGAGCTCGACAAGGGCGCCGCGGCGCAGGCCGGCCGCTCCGGAGACCTCGCCTTCGTGACCGCGCGACCCAACGACCGCGCGGGTCTGGTCGAATCACTCACCGAGAAGACGCTGCAGTCGCACGGCGTGAAGGACGCGGTGGTGCTGCAGGGCGACCTGCTGTCGAACCTGTCGAACGACGCCATCGCGAAGAAGAAGTTCGAGAACTTCACGCAGTACAAACAGCTCTTCCCCGAATACAGCTTCGTCTTCACCGGCGACTCGGGTCAGGGCGACGTCATCTTCGGCGCGAAGATGCGTGAGGCGGCGCCGAAGGACGTGAAGGCCGTCTTCATCAATGACGTCGTCAACACGCCGCAAGCGAAACGCGACGAGTACCGCCGCAAGGGCGTGTTCTTCACCGACACGTACGTCGGCGCGGCCGTCGAGGCCTTCAAGCTGGGGTTGATGAGCAAGGAAGGCCTGCAGCGGGTGGCACAGGCGGCGAAGGAGGACTTCGCGAAGATTCCCTTCACCGACGAGAACCAGAAGAAGGCGCGCGCGGGCGAGCTGCAGCGAGACGTCGCGGCAGCCGAAGCCGCCATCCGTTAGAGGGCGACGTGCCGCAGCCGGGCGAAGTCCTTCGTCAGCTCGGCGCGGAAGTCGGGGTGCGCGATGCTGATGAGCAGCTCGGCCCGCTGACGCAGCGTCTTCCCGTGCAGGTTGACGGCCCCGAACTCGGTGGCGACCCAGTGCGTGTGGCCGCGGGTGGTGACGACGCCGGCGCCGTCTTTGAGCTGCATGACGATGCGGCTCACCTTGCCGCCCGCCGCCGTCGAGGGCAGCGCGATGATGGGCTTGCCACCGGCCGAACGCGCCGCGCCGCGCATGAAGTCCATCTGCCCGCCGATGCCTGAGTAGATGCGGTGGCCCATCGAGTCGGCGCACACCTGGCCAGAGAGGTCGACCTCGATGGCCGAGTTGATGGCGACGACCTTGTCGTTCTTCGAGATGAGCGCGGTGTCGTTGGTGCGGTCGCAGGGATGGAACTCGACCTGCTGGTTGTCGTGCACGAAGTCGAAGAGCTTGCGGGTGCCGGTGACGAAGGACACGACGCTCCGGCCCGCGTGCACCTTCTTGTTGCGGTTGGTGATGACGCCGCCCTCGACGAGGGGAATGAGGCCGTCGGAGAACATCTCGGTGTGCACGCCGAGCTCGTGTTTGTTGCCGAGCCGCGCGAGCACCGCGTCGGGAATGCCGCCGATGCCCATCTGCAGACAGCTGCCGTCTTCGACGAGCTCGGCGATGAGCTCTCCGATGCGGGCCTCGACGTCGGTCGTCTCACCCGGAGGGTGCTCGGCGAGCGGCCGGTCCGTCATGGTGAAGGCCGTCACCCGCTCGAGCGGCAACACCGAGTTCCCCAGCGTGCGCGGCATCTGCGCGTTCACCTCGGCGACGACTGCCTTCGCGTGCCAGGCAGCCGCCAGCGCCGCGTCGACCGAGGTGCCGAGCGTGCAGTCGAGGTGTTGGTTGGGCGTCGACAGCTGCACCAGCGCGACGTCGAGGGGAATCGAGCCCGTGGTGAAGAGCGACGGAATGTCGGAGAGGAAGATGGGCATGAAGTCGGCCCGGCCCTCCGAGATGGGGCCTCGCAGCGCACCGCCGGTGAAGAGCGAGACCGAGAAGAAGCGGCCGGCGTGCTGGGGCTCGACGAAGGCGGCCGGGCCGCTGGTGTGCAGATGGTAGAGCGTGACGTCTTCGAGGTCGGTGCGGCGGCAGAGCGCATCGAGGAGCGTCGTCGGCGTGGCCGAAGCGCCGTGGATGAAGACCTTGTCGCCACTCTTGATGACCTTCACCGCGTCGTCCGCGCTCACCGCGCGGGGTTTCCACGAGCTGTTCATGCGCGGAATGTACGGTCGGCGTCGCGCGTCGTCCCGTGCAAAGGCTGCGTCGGTCAGCGCTTCAGCTTGCGTGAGCCATCGGCTTCGAACGCGTCATCAGAGGCGACGCCGCCATCGGAAAAGTACGTCGTGTTCGCCGACAGCCGGTCCTTCTCGTACGTCTCGACGGCCTGGAGCACACCGGTCTCGTACCAGCGCTTCGCGCTCACCTTCTTGCCCTGCGTGAAGGACTCTTCAGCGCGCTTCTTTCCGCTCTCGAAGAACGAGGTGTGCAGGCCGTCTTCGCACCACGACTCGCGGCCATACCGGCGCTCACAGGGAATCCAGGTGCCCTTGCGGCTGACGGCGCCGAGGTCGAAGTACTCGGTGCGAACGCTCAGCTTCGGCCCATCACGCACGTCGTCGAGCTTCTTGTTGCCGTTCAAGAAGAACGTCGTGTGCCGCAGGAGTTCGCCGTCACGGAAGTCGAACTCCTCGACCAGCTTCTTCCCGTCATCGGAGTAGTGCTTCTCGAGCCCGTGCTGCACGCCGCGCTTCCACGTCACCGTGAGTTCGAGCGTGCCGTCCTGCCGCGTCCTTCGCTCTTCGCCATCGGGTTTGCCCTCGACGTAACTCAGCGTGCTGCGCGTCGCGTACGTGCTGTCGCCGGCAACCTGCTTCGTGAGCAGTCCATCGCGATAGCTCACCGTGCGGTTGAGCTTCTTCGTGCCGTCGTACACCTCGAGGGTCTTCTCACCCGCGAAGCCGCACCACGTTCGCAGCACCTCGTCGTCCTTCGCGTCGGGCGCGCACGAGATGTTCGTCACTTTGCCGTCGTCACGGAGGTCCAACGAGACCTGCAGCGGCTTCGGGTACTGGCGCCAGTAGCGCTTGAGCGCACCGTTGGGGTGGAGCTCCTTCTCCCACACGCGCTGACCGGCCTTGAACATCGAGGTCGAGAGCAACACCCCGCCCTCGCGCACTTCGTCGAGGCCGTCTTCCTGGTTGTCCTTGAGTGTGTACCGCCGCCGCCACGCGTCGCGCACCTGCGTGATGAGGCCCGTCTTCTTCCGGTCCTTCACGGTGACGTCGATGACGAGCGTGCCGGCCGAGAAGCACTTCACCTTCTTCGCGCCTGCGTTCTCGGTCGCACGGTCGGCGGCGTACCAGTTGAACTCCTTCTTCACGTCGTCGACGAGGCAGTAGTCGGTGGTGCTGGTGACTGGGTTCGGGAGTTGCTGAAACTTTCGCCACGCGTCGTCGGAGTACGGGTCTTCCTCGAGCATCAGCTTCGTCTTGAAGGCGGCCTCGAACTGGGTACGCGCGCGCTTGAACGGCGTTGGCTCTTCGTACGCGCGCTCGACGGTGACGACACCGGCCTTGAAGGTGAGGCTCCCGACCGCGGCGGAGGTGCCTTTGCAGACGACCTCGCGCACCTCGGAGCGGCGGACCACGGCCTTGCCCGTCTCGGTCCCGCACAGAGACCAGAGGTACCGCAGCGGCTCGTTGCACTCGAGGTCGCCGCCGGTCTGGTCCCAGCCGATGTCCTTGTTGTGCTGCCGGAGCGAATCGCCGTCGTAGCGGACGGTGAACGTCGCGCCGCACAGCAGGTTCAGCTTCAGCAGCACGTCCTCTTTCGTGCGCGCCAAGGCGTTCTCAGGCGAGTTCGAGCCAGCGAGCGCGACGGTAGAACTCAGGAACAGCGCGACGACGAGACGAGGCATGCGGTGGCTGATGCCACGAACTGGCATTTCGTGCGCGGCAGGCACGCGGACGTCGCTGGACTGGTTTTCCGTTTTCGGCGACCAGCGTGTCGGTTCGTCATGCGAGTCCTGACTGCTGCGCTGGCGCTGGTGTGTGGATGTGGGCCAACGGGCCTGCAGGGCGACGGCCCCTCGGAACAGGAGTTCCTCTCGAAGGTGCTCGCGTCGGACCTGCTTCAGTACGCGCAGGTCGAGGTCGCCTCACGCGACAGCATCGCCATCGTCGACGACGGCCTCGAGCTGAAGGTCTTCCCCGGCCAGCCGAAGGTGAACAACGGCATTCGCGCCGAGCTGAGCGTCGACTTCCCTTTCGTCGACGGCGACACGGTTCGCTACGAGTGGAGCTTCTGGCTGCCCCCTGACTTCCAGCCCGACCCGTCGAACCGGTGGTGGGTGTTCGCGGATTTCCACGACCAACCCGACCGCACGAAAGGCGAGACGTGGGACGCGTTCCCCTCGAATAGCGCGCCGCTCATTCTCGGGTACGGGCACGTGCAGGCCGGGTTCGAGGACCAGGGCTTGTCCGTGGAAGACGCCTCAGACGTCTTGAGCGTGACGTACGGCACCGACCACCGGCCCATCGCGCTCGTGCCGTTCACGCGTGACGTGTGGCACCGCGTTCGCCTCGACGTGACCTGGTCGCAGTCGATGACTGGCGCGCTCACCATGACGTTCGATGGCGCGAAGGTCGTCAGCGCAAACGGGCCGAACATGCTCAACGCGTTTCAGCACTACTTCAAGGCGGGCATGTACCGCGACCCGGGCATCGGCAGCTTCAATCGGGTCCGGCTGTCGAACGTGGTGATCAGCAAGTGCGCGACGACGGGCTGCTGAGACGTCACTCGCTCTTCACGCCCTTGATCAACAACCAGAACACGAACGGCACCTCACCGACGACGGCGGTCAGCCCCACGATGCCGGCGAACACCGGCGCCATCGACGGCACCAGCAGCGAGCCGAGCCCGTTGAGCGCGTAGCCAGCTCCCGCGAGCCCGAGGAGCAGCCCGAACACCTTCGGCACGAACCCGGAGCGGAAGACGAGCACGCCGAGCACCAGACAGTGCAGCGCGAAGACCGTCTCCCACAGGTGCATGCCCTGGCCGTGCACCTCGAGCAGCGACAACGTCTGCACGGCGTCACCACGTGCGGCGACGGAGAGCGCTCCGAGGCTGAGCATCAGGTTTGCCCCCTGCATCGCCGTCATCGCCAGGCGCGCGAACGTCGCCGTCAACGCCAGCGCCCGATTCACCCGGTCGAAGACGACGAACAGCACGGCGGTCAGCGCCAGCTCCGAGAGCACGATGAGCAGGTCGCTCACGATGCCCACGCGAAAGAGCGACTCCGAGGCGGTGAAGCGCGACAGCGTCGCGGCGGCGTCTCCAGGCACCAGCACCTGCGAGGGCACGAACATCATGCTGAACGGCCCGAGCACCATCGGCACCAGATAGAGGGCGCCGGCGAGGCGGGCGTGGAAGCGGGGTGAGGTCGTCATGCAGCCACCCTTCCATGTCAGGATGCAGACGTCGTCGGCCGAAACCGCCTTCCTGCTATACGGAAACGCATGGATTGGCGCCGAATCGACTTCGACTGGAACCACGTGCGCGCGTTCCTCGTGACGGCCGACGAGGGCTCGTACTCCGCGGCGGCGAGGGCGCTGGGCATCGCGCAGCCCACCATCGGGCGACAGGTCGCGGCGCTCGAGGCCCAGCTGAAGGTCAGCCTCTTCGAGCGCGCGGGCCGGGGTGTGGCGCTGACGCCGACCGGCCTCGAGCTCGTCGAGCACGTGCGGCGCATGTCGGAGGCGGCGGCGCAGGTGTCACGCGTCGCGGCCGGCAAGGCGACCTCCATCGAAGGGCCGCTCTGCCTCACCGCCAGCGAGCTCGTCGCCAGCGCGCTGCTCCCGCCGCTCGTCGCGAAGCTCCACGCGCTCCACCCGGGGCTCGAGCTCGAGGTCGTCGCGTCGAACGCCTCACAGGACCTGAAGGCGCGAGAGGCCGACATCGCAATTCGCAACTTCCAGCCGACCGAGCCTGACCTCTTCGCGCGCAAGCTCGGTGACCGCGCGGCGCACCTCTACGCGACGCCGAAGTACCTGCGCACCCTCGGAGCGCGCGTCACCCGCGAGTCGCTCTCCCGCGCCACGTTCGTCGGCTTCGACCGCGCCGACACCTTCCGCCTCGGGCTCAACGCCGCGCTCGGCCTCACGCTGACGAAGGCGAACTTCCCGCTGCTGTCGACGACCCAGAGCGTGCAGTGGGCGCTGGTGCGCGAAGGCGCCTGCATCGGCATCACGATGAGCGACGTCGGTGACGCCGACCCGTCGGTGCGGCGCGTGATGAAGGAGCTGCCCGGCGTTCCCATTCCGATGTGGCTCGTCACCCACCGCGACGTGAAGACGAGCCGGCGGGTGCGCGTGGTGGCCGACTTCCTCGCGAAGGCGCTGACGATTCCGGCGCGCGCGGGGTGAACGCACGGGACTCGTCGGCGCTCGGGTCGCGGCTGCGACGTCGACGACGTGAAGCTCACGGGCAGCAGGTGACTGATCGGCCGCAGCGGAAAGACCCGCGCACGTGAAGTGCTGCTGCACCCGTCGAACAGACCGCGTTAGGTTTTCGGCCAGTTCATGATCAGCGCTCGCCGGCACCCACGATACCCGGTCAACCTTCGGCTCCGGCTGCAGCTCCCGACGGGTGAGCTCGAGACGACGACCGACGAGGTCTCCCTGGCCGGGTTCAGCGCGCCGGCGCCCGTGCTCCCCGAGGTCGGCACCAGCTTCGGCTTCGTCATTCATCTGCCCGACGGCGCGCACGTCACCGGCACGGCCTGCGCGATGCGACTCGGCGACGGCGGCTCGGCCGGGTTCTCGTGCGAATTCCCACCAGGCCAGCAACAGCTCTGGGAAAACTTCGTGCAGCAGGAGCAGGCGAGCGGCGGCCTCTGGCGAATGATTGGCCGTTTCGCCATCAGCACGGGCGACGACGCCGAAGCGATGCGCTCGGTGCTCGTGAAGGGGCCGCTGGGCATTCTGTTTCGTCGCATCGGCGGCGAGAAGAAGGCCGAGGCCGAGGCGAGCGAGCCACCCGCCGTCATGCGGCTGCACATGGTGGGCGAGAACTGCGAGGCCTACCGCATCGCGTTCGAGAAACACGCGACCGAGGGTCCCGAGGTGTCGGTCTTCGCGAACGCCGCGCCGAACGTGCTCGACTTCGCCCGTCAGACCATCGCGCGCGTGCTGACGCAGGGCGTGTTCCTCAAGCGTTCCCCGCACGCGGTGGTCGAGCCCGTGCGCCTGGTAGAGATGACGCGCGGTGGCTTCGGCTACGTGGTGCCGCAGGCCAGCGGGAAGGTCAGCCTCATGGGCCTGCACGGCAGCGAGCTCATCGTCATCGAGGTCGACGGCAAGCGCGTCTTCCCGTTCTTCGAGTCCGAGGAGCTCGACCGCATCGCGTGCGACACCTTCCGCCGCGTGCCTGGAGAGCCGACGGTCACGCCGACGGTGCCCGTGCGCGAGGAGCGCTTCTCGGCGCAGTACCAGCACAAGATCGTGCACGATCGTGTCGCCTGCACGCCGAAGCTCTTGAGTGAGGCGATGGACTCGAGCCAGCGGGTGCAGCGGCGCACCTACGGCACGCGCACGGTCCGGCTCTTTCCAGACCTCTGGCTCGAGGTCGAGCGTCCGTCGTGGCGTGGCCCGGCCCGTGGCTTCGCGATGGAAGACGGCGCAGCGCTCTGTGTCTTCGTGATGGTCGGTCCGAACGCACCACGCGTGATTCGCCTCGAGCCCGATGATGCCGTGTTCTTCATTCGGGAGGGGTGAACCGATGCTCCGGCAGCTCGCCATCGTCTCGTTGCTCCTCACTGCAGGCTGCGGCGCTGGCGCCCGGCCGTGCGCCTCGATTCCCGATGCGTGCGGGTGCCACGAGCGCGCCGATTGCCAGCTCGTCACCGAGGCGTGCTGGTGCCCGTCGGAGTGCGACCCGAAGGTCGCGTGCGTCTGTGGCGGCGGGACGTTCCTCCGCTGCGACACCAGGAAGTGACGGCCTGCGCAGGGTTGTCGGCAGCGCGTCCCCGAGCGACGCGCGTCATTCGTTTCGCAGCCGGAAGGGACCCTTCTCGCCACGCCGCGGCTCACAGGGTCCAGGCACTCCTGACCCGAGGAAACCATGACCCTCCGCGCCGCAGTCACCCTCGCCGTTCTTGGCCTCAGCGCCACGGCGCTCGCTGAAGACCCACGTCAGCTCGTGAAGCTGCCCGCGCCCGCGGAAGAGACGCTGCGCCAGGAGATGCGCGACAACCTCGTCGCGCTCAACGAGATCATCACCCTCACCGTCGCGGGCAAGGTGAAGGAAGCCGGAGTCGTCGCCGAGAAGAAGCTGGGCACCTCGACGATGGGCCAGCACCGCACCAAGCCGCTCGAGGCGCGCCCCGGACCGCACATGCCGCCAGCGATGCACGAGGTGGGTCGGCAGGGCCATCAAGCCGCGACGGCCTTCGCAGGGGTCGCGGCGACTGGCGATCGAGAGAAGGCCCTCGCGCTGCTCCCGACCCTCAACGCGGCCTGCATCAGCTGCCACCTCGCCTTCCGGGTGCGTTGAGCGGCATCAACCCGCCACGGCTCGAGGGGTTGTGCCTCGCCCGGCCCCCAGCTACAGGCGCCGCCCCCGGTGATGATCAAGACCACGCAGGACCAGCTCGCCTTCGGGGTCGTTCCCGCCTACCGAAAGTACGAGCTGTACCAGGCGCGGTACCACGAGCTCGTGCCCGTGGTGGCCGAGGCGATGAAGACGAAGGGCGCCGCGCTCAAGGTGCTCGACATCGGCCCGGGCAACGGTGACGCGAAGAAGTTCGTCGACGCGCTCGCCGGCCCGGCTGACTGGACCGCCGTCGAGGTCGTCCCCCGCTACATCGAGGCCTGCAAGAAGGTCGGCTACGGCACCATCGTCGAAGGCGTCGACCTGGAGCAGCAGCCGCTCCCGATGGCCGACGGCACCTACGACGTCGTCATCGCCAGCCACGTGCTCGAACACCTCTCCAACGCGTCGGTCGCCTGGAAGGACTGGCTGCGCGTGCTCAAACCCGGCGGCCACCTGCTCATCGGCGTGCCCATGCACCCGGGCTGGCTGGCGTTTCTGGGCCGCCTTCGCTTCCGGTTGTTTGGGCGCAAGGCACGGGCCCATTGCCTCTTCTTCTCGATGCGAACCCTGCGTGCGTTCTTCCGTGACGCACCGGTGACACGAGTGTGGGGTTTTCGGTTCTTCTCAGCCCGACAGTGGGTGCCGTTCGAAGACTGGGAATGGTTCTGGAAATTGTCACGATGGGTCGGGCAGAAGGCCCCATCGCTGACTGGTGAAGTCATCGTGCATCTGGAGAAGCGCTCGTGAACGTGTCGCCGTCAGAAATCTCAGCCGCCGCCGTGCCGCAGAGCCGAACGTCGGTCTTCCGCTACGCCGCTGATCGGCCGCGCGTCGCCGCCTTCACGCTGCTCTTCATGCTCGACGTCTGCGCGTACCTGTACATCGACCACCCGGTGGTGCTGCTGCTGGTGTTCGGGCTGGGCATTCTGCCGAAGGCGCCGGTCTGCGCGTTCAACCACCACCACCAGCACCTGACGACGTTCACGTCCGAGCCGCTGAACCGGCTCCTCGAGCTCATGTACGCGCTGCAGACGGGTGTCGCGAGCCACGCGTGGGTGCTGCACCACTCCATCGGCCACCACCTCAACTACCTCGACCAGAAGAAGGACGAGTCGCGGTGGCAGCGTGAGGACGGCACCGTGATGGGGGAGCTCGAGTACTCGCTCATCACCACGCTGACGGCGTACCCGCGCGCGTGGAAGGTGAGCGAGAAGTACCCGAAGCTGCGCTTCACCTTCGCGTGGATGTGCGCGCTCTCGCTCGCCGTCGTGGTCGCGCTGGTGGCGTACCGGCCGATTCCGGGCCTGATCATCTTCGTGCTCGGGCCGGCCTTCTCGTTGTTCGGCACCGCGTGGGCCACCTACGCGCACCACGCAGGCCGGAGCACCGCGTCGCACTCGGTCGCGTCGAACAACATGGTGCAGCCGTTCTACAACTGGTGGACCGGCAACCTCGGCCTCCACACCGCGCACCACACGCGCCCGGGCGTTCACTGGAGCGAGCTGCCGGCGCTGCACGAAGAGCTCAAGGGCGCGATGCCGGCCGATGCGTTCGTCGAGCCGGGCTGGCCGTGGCGCTGGTTCGGGAAGTCGCAGACCGCGCAGAACCCGTGACGTGATGCTCCACCGCGTCGAGGTCTTCCTGCGGCACGTCGCTGGCTGGTGGCTGGCGCTGCTGTGGTGGCGGCCGTGGCGGAGCCGGAGCCCGCTCCTGTCGACGTCGAAGCGCGTCGTCCTCGTGCGCGTCGACAACCGCGTCGGTGAGGTGCTGCTGACGACGCCGTTGGTCGACGCGCTCTCGAAGACGCACGAGGTGCACCTCGTCGTTCACCCGAAGTGCGTGCGGGTGATGGAGGGGCTGCCGGGGCTGGCAGGGCTTCACGCGTTCGAGCGCAGCTGGCTCTGGCTCGGCGTGTTCTCGAGTGACGTGCGGCGGCTGCGTTCGTTGTGTCGTGACGCGGTGGTGGTGAACGCCGCGAGCTGGGTCGAGTACTCCGGGACGCCGGCGCTGGTGAGCAGGCTCCTCGGCGCGCACGGGTGTGTGGTGGGCCCGTCGCAGGGTCCCTCGCGGCTGTTGATGGACGTCGGCGTCACGGCACGCACCGACACGCGCAACGAGGTGGAGCAGCGGCTGCATCTGCTCTCGCCGCTCGTCGCGCAGCCGACCGGTGCGATGGGGTTCCGCTCGCCACGCGCGACGCCGGCCATCGACGCGGTGATGCGTGCGCATCCCTCCTTCGCCGTCGTGAACCCGGGTGGACGTCTCGGAGCGCGTCGTGTGCCCACCGCCGTCTTCTCTGGCGTGACGAAGGCGCTGACGGAGCGGGGCATCACGCCCATCGTCACATGGGGCCCGGGAGAAGAAGCGCTCGCGAAAGAAGTGCTGGCTGGAGGAACGGGCGTGCTGGCTCCACCGACGTCGCTCGATGAGCTCGCCGCGTTGATGGCGTCGTCGAAGCTCGTCGTCTGCAACAACACCGGGCCGATGCATCTGTCGGTCGCCGTCGGCGCGAAGACATTGGCGCTGTTCTGGAAGATGCCGATTGATCAGTGGGGGCATGCGAAGCCGCCGCACGCGATGCTCGACCTGACGAACGAGCCTGATGTCGACGCGATGGTGACGCGCATCGCGCAGTCGCTCTGAGCTGCCCGCGCGATAGGCTGTGGCATGGTTCCGGCGCGTCGGTTTCGAATGGGAAGGCTCGACCACGTTCACATCCGCGTGCCCGATCGGGCGAAGGCCGCAGCCTGGTACGCGCAGCACCTCGGCTTCGAGCCGGTCGGTGAGTTCGAGTTCTGGGCGAAGGGCGTCGACGGTGGGCCGCTGCAGATCTCTGCCGATGGCGGCAAGACGACGCTCGCGTTGTTCGAGGCCGGCGACGGGCACCCGCTGGTGGCTCAGCAGACCGGCGTCGCGTTCAGCGTCGAGGCTGCGATGTTCGCGGCCTTCGCGCGCTCACTGCCGGGAGAGATCAAGACAGGCGACGGCCGAGCCCTCGTGGCGAACGACGTGATCGACTTCGACCTGTGCTGGGCGTTCGACTTCGCTGACCCGTGGGGCAACCGGTACGAGCTGAACTGCTACGACTACGAAGCGGTCCGCGTGGAGTTGGTCGAGGCCGACGGCATCTCGCCGGTGCGGTACTGGCCTCGCGCGGAGTACGCCGGCTGGGTGAAGGGCTGATGGCCGCCGTGACGACCCAGGGCACGTGCGTCTGATGTCCACGCCGCGCAGGGGCGGGGCCACTGCTTTCGTCCTGACGGTGCTCGTGTCCTGCACGGCGTCCCAGCGCGAGAATCCGCCGCAACCAGACCTCGTCCGGTGCCCACCCCTTCTGGCCGCAGACCTCGCGCGGTTCCCTGTCGTCGAGCCGGGGCTCCAACGTCTTCAGTTCGACCTGTTCGCTGCGCGCCTCTGTGGTGCAGGCGTGTTTCCTCCGGAGTCGGTGACGGTACGCGCGACGACCGAGGCAGGCGTCGACGTCGTGCAGCGCGTCGACATCTCGCTGGGAACCGGCGAGGAGCATCAGGTCGACCTTCAGCTCGACCTTCCCCGCGAGGCGAAGGTGGTGACGGTCGAGCTCACGGCCGAACCCACCATCGGCGTGCTTCGCCACCGCATCGCCGTCGCGACGTTCATCGAGCCTGCCTTCACGACCGCTGGACCTGCGTCGTGCGTCTCGATGATGCCGTTCGAGGGCCGACGTCGAGTCTGTGTCGGCTCCGACGCGTACGCGGTGCTCGAGGCCGATGGGGGCCTGGGTCCGTCAGCGCCCTCCTTCGCGCTCGCCACCACGCCGTTGGGCCTCTGGAGCGTCTCAGCCAGCGAGGTCACCCTGAACCCCAGAGACGGCGGCGCTCCCGTTCGGTGGCCGCTGGCCTCGACGACGTACTCCATCGCGACCCTCGGAGAGCGCGTCTTCCTCGGCGCCTCGGAGGGCGTGACGGAGCTGAGCGTCGGGAGGATGTCGCCCTTCACGGCGCTGGGGCCGCCTTCGGCGTTTCCTCCGACGGCCCTGAGGGTCGTCCCACCGGTCCTGCTGGTGGCCCGCGCGGAGCGGACCGACGCAGTGCCCCTCGCGAGCCTCTCAGACCCTTTACTCCTCCTTCAGTCCGCGGCCCGACGAGATGTGCTGAACATGAACTCCGCGGCTGGGCTCTGGCGACTCTCAGGCGGGCGCATCACGCTGGCAACCGACGCGGGAGTGCTCTCGGTGGACGTTCCCCATCAGCTCGTCGAAGGCAGTGACGTCGTGACAGCCGGGCCGAGCCCCTCGACGACCGACGACACGCCGCTGGTGTGGATTGGCAGCAGCCCTCGAGGCTCGGTGTGGCTGCACGCCGTCGAAGACCTCGACGCGGGCGTCATCGAGGTGCGCTACCTCCTGGCGCCGCCACGCAGCGTGCTGACGCGCGCGGACAGCGACCGCCTCTGGGCCCAGAGCCCCGCAGGCGTCGTCTCGGCACTGCGGCGTTAGGTCGCCGGGCGCTGTCGTGCCCCCGCGGGCTCGACCGAGATGCCGATGACGCAGTTGGGTGAAGGTCTCGTGCAGAGGTCTTGAATGCCGTGGCCCACCTGCTCGGCGGAGCGGACGTCTGTGTTAGAGCGCCGCGGACCGGCCTGCTGCGTTCCGGCCCACCAGTTCGCGGGTCGCTCATGTCGCGGTGAGCTGCTCTCGAGGAGATCCGATGAACCGACGATTGCTGATGGCCGCTGTGACGACGCTCGTGGCGTGTGGGCCGACGGGCTCGAACATGGATGGTGGAGCGGGTGGCTCAGCGGCGGGTGGCTCAGCGGCGGGTGGCTCAGCGGCGGGTGGCTCAGCGGCCGGTGGCTCAGCGGCAGGTGGCTCAGCGGCAGGTGGCTCAGCGGCAGGTGGCTCGGCAGCGGGTGGCTCAGCAGCAGGTGGCTCAGCGGCGGGCGGTTCAGCAGCGGGTGGCTCAGCGGCGGGCGGAGACGCCGGCGGTTCGACAGCTGGTGGTGCGGCGGCGGGAGGATCAGCCGGCGGCTCGACGGCCGGTGGCGCAGCAGCGGGCGGTGACGCCGGTGGTTCGACAGCCGGTGGCGCAGCAGCGGGCGGTGACGCTGGCGGTTCGACAGCCGGTGGCGCGGCAGCAGGCGGTGACGCTGGCGGTTCGACGGCGGGTGGTTCGGCAGCAGGCGGTGACGCTGGCGGTTCGACGGCCGGTGGCTCGGCAGCGGGCGGATCAGCTGGCGGCTCCGCTGGCACGTGCATGACCGTCAACGATTGCGGCGCGGTCGCGGAGTGTCAGCAGGTCGCCTGCCTCTCATCCGTCTGCGTCGTCACGCCGCGCGCAGCCGGCCCCGTCGCCACTCAGACGCCCGGAGACTGCCGCGTCCGCAGCTGTGACGGCCTCGGCGCCCTCGTCGTCATGAACGACAACACCGACCTCCCGCCCGATGACGGCAACGCGTGCACCACGCAGTCCTGCCTCGCCGGCATGCCCACCTTCCCGGCCGTGCCTGTCGACACCGCGTGCGCGCAGAATGGCGGCTCGGTCTGCAACGCGTCCGCGCAGTGCGTCGCCTGCAACGCCGCGTGGCAGTGTCCCGGCAGCGACACCGAGTGCAGCGCGCGCACGTGCACGGCTGGCGCCTGTGGCTTGTCCTTCACGCCGGGCGGCACCCTGCTCACGACGCAGACGGCCGGCGACTGCCAGGTCGCGCAGTGCAACGGCGCGGGAGGCGTCGCCATTGTCGCGCAGAACGCCGATGTGCCCGTCGACAACAACCAGTGCACCAGCGACGTCTGCACCAACGGCGCGCCGTCGAATCCACCCGCCCCCATCAACCTCGCGTGCACCCAGAACGGCGGCGCCGTCTGCAACGCCACCGGCGCGTGCGTCGCCTGCAACGTCGCCTCGCAGTGCACCGGCTCCGACACCGCGTGCAGGGCTCGCACGTGCAGCGCGGCCGGTGTGTGCGGCGTCGCCAACACGCCTGCCATGCAGCCCATCGCGTCGCAGACTCCAGGCGACTGCAAGACGAACGAGTGCGACGGCTTCGGCGCGCCAATCGTCGTCGTCACCAACGCCGACCTTCCCAACGACAACAACCAGTGCACGAGCGACGTCTGCACGAACGGTGTCCCGTCGAACCCGACGCTCCCCCTCGACACGGCGTGCACCCAGAATGGCGGCGCCTTCTGCAACGCCACCGGCGCGTGCGTCGCCTGCAACCTCGCCACGCAGTGCACGGGCTCCGACACCGAGTGCCGCAGGCGCACGTGCTCCTCCGCTGGCGCCTGTGGCGTCGCCTTCACGGCCAGCGGCACGGCGGTCACCGCGCAGACGATGGGAGACTGTCAGGTCGCGCAGTGCAACGGCGCCGGAGCCGTCACCAACGTCGCGCAGAACGCCGACGTGCCGGTCGACAACAACCAGTGCACGAACGACGTCTGCACGAACGGCGTCCCGTCGAATCCCGCCGTCGCCATCAACTCGGCGTGTACCCAGAACGGCGGCGCCTTCTGCAACGCCACGGGCGCGTGCGTCGGCTGCAACGTCGCCACGCAGTGCACCGGCTCCGACACCGAGTGCCGAACGCGCACCTGCTCCGCGGCCGGCGTGTGCGGCGTCACCTACGCCGCAGCGATGACTCCGGTCGCCACCCAGACTGCTGGCGACTGCAAGTCCAACGAGTGTGACGGCTTCGGCACGCCCATCGTCGTCAACGCCAACCTCGACGTGCCCGTCGACAACAACCAGTGCACGAGTGATGTCTGCACCGCGGGCGTTCCGTCGAACCCGCCGCTCCCGGTCGACACGTCGTGCACCCAGAACGGCGGCGCGTTCTGCAACAGCACCGGCGCGTGCGTCGCGTGCAACGTCGCCACGCAGTGCACCGGCAGCGACACCGAGTGCCGAACCCGCACCTGCTCGTCCGGCGCGTGCGGCGTGAACTTCACCCCGAGCGGCACCGCGCTCACCGCCCAGACGGTTGGGAACTGCCGGGTCGCGCAGTGCAACGGCACGGGCGGCATCGCCAACGTGGTCGACAACACTGACGTGCCCGTCGACGGAAACCAGTGCACCAACGACCTCTGCTCGAACGGCACGCCGTCGAACACGCCCGTGAACCTCGACACCTCGTGCGCCCAGAACGGCGGCACCGTCTGCAACGCCACTGGCACCTGCGTCGCCTGCAACACCGCTTCGCAATGCACGGGCGCCGACACCGACTGCCAGACGCGCACGTGCGTGAGCAACACCTGTGGCTTCAGCTACACGAGCAACGGCACACCGGTCTCCCTGCAACTGAGCGGCGACTGCAAACAGGTGCAGTGCAACGGCGCGGGCGGAACGACGGCCGCCAACCTCGACTCCGACGTGCCGGTCGACGGCGCCCAGTGCACCGACGACGTCTGCACGATGGGCGTCCCCTCGAACCCTCCGCTGAACGTCGGCGCCACGTGCAACCAGAGCGGCGGCACCTTGTGTGACGGCGCGGGCGTCTGCGTGGCGCCTCCGGCCGTCGTCTCCACCACGCCTGCCGATGCCACCACCGTCGCGGCGAGCACGACGGTCGCGGTCTCCTTCAACGTGGCGATGAACGCCGCGACGTTGACGGGCCAGACGTTGGCAGGAGCGTGCTCCGGTTCCATTCAGGTCTCGGTCGACAACTTCGCCACCTGCATCGCGTTCTCGGCAGCGAGCGCGACGATGAGCGCGGGCAACACCATCGCGACGCTGACGCCGGCTCCGGGATTGCTGGTGAACACCACGTACCGGCTTCGCGTGACGACTGGGGCGACGGGGAGCAGCGGCCTCGCGCTCGCGACGGCCTTCACGCAGACGACGGGCTTCACCACGTCGAGCCCGAACCTGTGTGAAGGGTCGGTCGTCATCAGCCAGGTCTACGGTGGCGGCGGCAACGTCGGCGCGACCTATCTCAACGACTTCGTCGAGCTGCACAATCGAGGAACCACTGCCGTCAGCCTGGCGGGCTGGTCGATTCAGTACGGCAGCGCGGCGGGCACCTCGTGGGGAACGGCCAACCTGTCGGGGAGCATTGGTGCCGGGGGCTACTTCCTCGTCCAGCTCGCCTCGAGCGGGGCGAACGGAGTTCCTCTTCCAGCGCCGGACGTGACGGGCACCATCAACCTGAGCGGGACCGCGGGCAAGGTGGCGCTCGTAAGCTCGACCTCGGCGCTGCCGACGAACGCCTGCGCCACCGGAGCGACCGTCGTCGACTTCGTGGGCTTCGGCGCTGCGAACTGCAGCGAGGGTGCGACCGCTCCGGCGCCGTCGAACATCACCTCGATTCAGCGCGTCGGCGCGACGTGCGCAGACGTCAACATGAACTCGAGCGACTTCACCGCCGGCGCGCCCGCCCCGAGGAACTCGGCGAGCCCGGCCGCTGCCTGCGCGTGCGTCGTGCACAACGAGACGTCGGTGCCCACCGTCGAGACCGACTACTGCAACGTGCAGTTCCCGGTCCCACTCTCAGCGACGACTGGAACGACGACCGTTCCGGTGTACGGCCGCCTCTTCGACTTCGGCACCACCGAAGCCGGGGGAGCGAACGCCAACGTTCGTGCGCAGCTCGGCTACGGCGCGGCCAACGTGAACCCCCAGTACCAGCCGTGGACGTGGACGAACGCCACCTTCAACGTGCAGGTCGGCAACGACGACGAGTACCAGGCGTCGTTCACGGCGCCTGCCGTCGGCACGTACCTCTACGCGTACCGCGTCAGCCTCGACCAGGGCGTCAGCTGGACGGTCTGCGACGTCGACGGCGCGGGCTCGAACAGCGGCCTGTCGTTCCAGTTCTCGAGCGTGCCCGTGTTGACCGTCACTCCCTGAAAACCGGGGTCCGTCGCACCCGCTGAAGTCACGTTGGACCTCCGGTGAGGGGCGCGGGCGTGCGGAACCAGCGCTGATCAATCAGCCACGCGCGGGCGCAGCTGGTGCATTCTCCGGCGCCATGTCTCGCGTCAGCACCGTCCCGACTCCCCTCGACGCCGTTGGGCGGCTTGCGGTGGCGACGCGCGTGAACGACCTCTTCTGGCGCGGGGCGGCCCGGGCTGGCGCCAGCAACGCAGTGCTCGCCGCGATGCTCCTGGCCGCGGTGAGCAAAGCGCACCGCAGCTGGCTCGTCCTGGGGTGGGCGGTGGCGCTCTTCATCGTCTACGCGGGCCGCGTGTGGCTCGGCCGCGAGTTCACCCGGCAGAGCACGCAGCAGCAGTCGGCGGAGGCGCCGCGCTGGCGTCAGCGCGCCATCGCCGCTGCGACGCTCAGCGGCCTGGTGTGGGGTCCGGGCACGTTCCTGCTCTGGCGGCTGGCCGATGACCGCGAGCGCGTCTTCGTGGTGGCCGTTCTCTCAGGACTGCTCGCGGCGGTCGCCTCGCTCCTGGCCGCGCTCCGGCCCGCCTTCGTCGGCTTCATCACCCCGGTGTGGGCTGGCCTGCTCGCGAGTCTGTGGTCAACGGCGTCGACCACGACGGACTTCGCCATGGCCGCCATGACGGTGGTGCTGTTGCCGCTGTTGCTTCGCGCCACGCGCACCATGCACGACGAGTTCGAGCGCACGACGGCGCTGATGCTCGCCCAGGAGCAGATGACTCTCGACCTCGAGGCGACCCGTGACGCCGCGGTGGCGGCCGCCCGCGCGCGCAGCGACTTCGTCTCGATGATGAGCCACGAGCTGCGCACTCCACTCAACGGCGTCGTCGGGTTGACGACCCTGCTCCTCGACACCGAGCTGAACGCCGACCAGAAGCAGCTCGCCACCGGAGCGCACGCCTCGGCGGAGATGTTGATGGGCCTCATCAACGGCGTGCTCGACCTGTCGAGAATCGACGCCGGCAAGCTGGAGCTCGACACCGCGGCGTTCGACCTCACGCGCGAGCTCCACGCCCTGGGCGCCGTGCTGGCCATGCGGGCCCGCGAGAAGGAACTCGGTTTCTCCATCGACATCGAAGGCCCGGTTCCGGCCAACCTCTGGGGCGACTGGTTCCGGTTGCGGCAGGTGCTGGTGAACCTGGTGGGCAACGCGCTGAAGTTCACCGAGGCCGGCGAAGTCTCGGTGAAGCTGGTGATGGAGGCCTCGACACCCACGCAGGTGACGGCGCGCTTCGCCGTGAAGGACACCGGCATCGGCATGACGCCTGAGCAGCTCTCGCGCGTCTTCCAGCCCTTCGCGCAAGCAGCGCCGTCGATTGCCCGACGGTTCGGAGGCAGCGGGCTGGGGCTGTCGATTTCCCAGCGGCTCGTCACGTTGATGGGCGGCACGCTCGCCGTCGACAGCGCCGAGGGCCGGGGCTCCACCTTCTCGTTCTCGGTGCCGCTCGAGGTTCGCGCGACCGCGGCGGCCCCGTGCCTGCCGCTCGAGGGTGGCGCGCGGACCGGGCGCGTGGCGGTCTGCGACGACAACGACGTCAACCTCACGGTCGCGGCGCGCCTGGTCGAACGGCTCGGGTTCGAGGTCGAGCGTGCGCGTGATGGCGTCGAGCTGCTGGCGTTGATGGAGGCGCGGCCGTGCGACGTGGTGCTGCTCGACCTGCAGATGCCGGGGCTCGACGGCTACGACACGCTGACGCGATTGCGCGCGGCCGGCCGCTTCATCCCGGTGGCGGCGCTGACGGCGAGCGCGTCGGTGGTGGAGCGCGACCGCTGCCTCGCCGCGGGCTTCGACGCCTTCCTGACGAAGCCGTTGAACGTCGCCGAGCTCACGCTGACGCTCGACCGGCTGCGCCAGTTGACTCCGTCAAGGCTCGCGCACTGACAACCCGAGCTTGACGAACCCCGGCGCGATGGAGCGCTTCCACGTCGCGCGCATGATGGGCTCGAGCTTCGAGTACGGCAGCGCGCCGAACGGGTGCGAGACGTCGTCGTAGGGAGACAGGCAGATGCCGAACGCCTGCACGGCGGCTTCGGTCGCGCGCTTCTGAAGCCAGCGGCGTTTGCGCTTCGTCACTGCGGGCAGCAGCGACGTCAGGAAGTGAAACCCCGACTGGCCGTGAATCGACTCGTCGGCCGTCATTCGGGTGAGCACGGCTTTCGCGAACGGGTCGGTGGCGGCCTTCGCGGCGGCGCCGAGGAGCGCGCAGGAGAGCATCTCTCCGATGCACAGCGAGGTCGTCACCATCTCGACGACCTGGTCGAGCGGCTCGAGCGACGTGTCGAGGCCCACCCAGTCGGGCTCTCCGGGAATCACGTCGGAGCCGCCGAGCCCCACCACCATGCGCCGGCACAGCTCGACGTGAACGACCTCGTCGCGGGTGAGGCGCTCCATCGTCTGCAGGGAATCGCGAGAGAGCCCGAGCCGCGTCATCGCGTGGAGCAGGTCCGTGAAGCCGACCTGCGAGCGGTACTCGTTGAGCGTCATCTGCTCCCACGCGCCGCGGCCGATGGCGAGCGTGGGGGCGTCGGCCTTCGGCGTCCAGTCGACGAAGCGCTCCGACTGGAGCGCCTCGGGGAGCAACGCGTCGAGCGAGCGGCGCCCGAACGTCTCGAGCGCCCGGTTGATGGGGCGCAGGTCGAGCCGTGGTGAGACGTCGCGTCGCATCAGCGCATCAGCGGATGTTGCGGCTTCCCGGAGGTGCCGGGTTCACGGTGGGCTTCGGCGTGGTCGGCGGCGGCGGCGCGGGATTGACGGTGGGCTTGGGCTTCGTCGGCGGCGGCGGAGCCGGGTTCACGGTCGGCTTGGGCTTCGTCGGCGGCGGTGGCGCCGGGTTCACCGTCGGCTTGGGCTTCGTCGGCGGCGGCGGCGCGGGGTTCACGGTCGGCTTCGGCGCGACGGGGCGCGGGGCGGGGTTGATGGTCGGGCCCAGCAGACCGCCCGGCTTGAAGTGCTCCTTGAGGCCGACGACGAGCTCGGTCTTCGACGAGCCCACGGGCTGGCTACCCCACGCGCCGGAGGGCTTGATGCGAACTTCGATGTTCGGGTTCGACTTCTCGAGCGCCTTCTCGAGCTTCTTGGCGATGGCCTCGGGGCGGTCGGTGCCCTTCACCGGGACCTTCACGGTCGTGCCGTTGAGCGTGACGCTGAGTGAGCCTGCCTCGGAGAACGGCCGCACGGCGCGGTTGATGGTGACGTCGACGGGACTGTTGGGCTTGCTCGAGTGCGCGCTCGACTTCACGGTGACGCCAGGCGCGTTGGTGGTGAACTTGCCGAGCTTGAGCTCAGCGGGTGCGGGGCGCGGCGGGTTCATGATGACGCGGCCTGCGCCGGTCGTGCGGTTCGTCGTGGGCATCAGCTGAGCTCCTGGAGACGGGTGTGGGAGGACGACACGCGAGGTCGACGTCCTGCGCAACGCTTCTTGGGCGAACGGAGCGCGTACCGTCAAGGTGGGGTGGACGATCAACCAGAGGTTTCTCGGCGCGGCGCGGCGGGCGGCGTAGTCTGCGCCCTCGACCTGGGGAGCTCATGAACCGACGACTTTTGATGGCTGCTGCGATGACGCTGGTGGCGTGCGGACCGATGGCCTCGAACATGGATGGAGGCGCTGCGGGCGGCTCGGCCGGAGGTCGTGCGGGTGGCTCCGCGGCAGGAGGCTCCGCGGCGGGCGGTTCGGCCGCGGGCGGCTCCGCAGGTGGCTCGGCAGCAGGTGGCTCGGCAGCAGGTGGCTCGGCAGCAGGTGGCTCGGCAGCAGGTGGCTCGGCAGCAGGTGGCTCCGCAGCGGGCGGCTCGGCAGCAGGTGGCTCGGCAGCAGGTGGCTCGGCAGCAGGTGGCTCGGCAGCAGGTGGCTCGGCAGCAGGTGGCT
>JAUXRI010000121.1 GCA_030681895.1 Myxococcales bacterium
CGGCTCGGCGACGGGCGGCGGCATCGTCTGTGGTGGAACGGCAGGTGGCTCGGCGACGGGCGGCGGCATCGTCGGTGGTGGAACGGCAGGTGGCTCGGCGACGGGCGGCGGCATCGTCGGTGGTGGAACGGCAGGCGGCTCGGCCACGGGCGGTGGCATCGTCGGTGGTGGGCCCGCAGGTGGCTCCGCAACGGGCGGTGGCGTCGTCGGTGGTGGCGTCGGCGGTGGTGGCGTCGGCGGTGGCGGCGGCGGCTCCGCGACGGGTGGTGGAGGAGGAGCCTGTGTGGTGGCCACCTGCGTGTCGTTGAACGCGATGTGCGGCCGTCCGCCCGATGGCTGCGGTGGTCTGCGTCCCTCGTGCGGCACCTGCATCACGCCGATGACGTGCTCGTCGACGTTCACGTGTGTGCCGGCCAACCCCGAGCAGCAAGTGCGCGACATTCAGGCGGCGGCCGATGGCATCCTGGGCGGAGGTTCCGCCACCATCGACCTCCCCGTCGACGGCATAATCGTCACCGCCGTGAAGCCCGTCGTCACTGGCGCAGACCCGGTGACCGACGCTCCGGGGTTCTTCGTGCAAGCCGGCAGCGCAGGGCTCTTCGTCGAGGTGTCGACGGCCATGCCTCCGCCCGCCATCGGCAACGTCGTCTCGTTCCGGGTGACGAGCGTCGCGAAGGAGCAGGGCCAACGCCGCGCGAAGACCATCTCGAACTACTCGCGGCTGATGGTGTCCGGCACGCTGCCATCGCCGGTCGGGCTCTCGACGCTGAACACCCCACAGCTTCGAGCGGCCGCAGAGAGCACGCTCGTGCGCGTCAACATGCAGAGCGTCACGGCTGGCTTCGACGCGGGCACCGGCTACGGAGACGTCGCCTTCGGCTCGGGCATCGGGGTCGTGCGTTTGCCCGCGACGTTGAACGCGACCGAAGACCTTCGTGGCGGCTGCACCCTCACCGCCGAAGGCCCCTGGTGGCGGACGATGGAGCCGCGTGACCAACTCCACGTCTGGACGAGCGCGCAGCTCGCGGGGACGACGTGTCAGCCGCCCGCCTTCGTTCAGGCCACCAGCCCCGACGCCGGGGTCCTCATCATCGCGACCGACCGGTTCATGGCCGCAGGCGCCAGCCCCGCCGAGTTCCGGGTTGTGTACAGGGGACGGGGCGTACCTTCGCCTCCGCCTTTTCCTCCGTTCCCCGTCGTGCTCGCCGCCCCCCAGCGCTTCATCCTCAATGGGCTGTGGATTCGCGGCGTCGAGTACGAGGTGTCTGCTGTCAGCACTGGCGGGCCTCGCGACACCCGCGGCAGTCCCGCGCTGAACCTGCCAGTGCTGCCCTTCGTCGCGGGTGGCTGCACGAACACCGCGCCGATCGCCATCTCGACGATCGAGCCTTTCGGCGCGAGCCCGTACATCGAGCTTCACAATCGAACGGCGAACTCCATTTCCTTGAACGGCTGGCGCCTGGTCATACGGACCTCACTTGGCCCAACCAGCATCAATCTGCCACCCACCATGCTGGCTGCAGGCCAGTACTTCCTCATCAGCAACGCCAGCAGCATGCCCCTGGCAGACCTGACAACTTCGCTCAGCATCACTGCGAACGGAACCTGGCTCGCCGTCGGTCCGAACATCTCCCAGAACTGCGCCCAGCCCGCGGGGACCGACGTGGTCTCCTTCGGGAGCAACCCATGTCCAGGAGCCGCGCTGCTTCCGGCGGCCGCCCCGGGCGGCTCCTATCGCCGCTTCGACCTCAGGGGCTGTGTCGACACCGACACCGCGGCTGACTGGATCGACGTGGGCAGCCCGACGCGAAGGGCTCAGTCGACACCGTCTGACTCCTGCCTCTGCCCGTAGTCAGGGGAAGGATCTCGAAGGACAGCCGGTCGCGCTCCGCCCTCAGGGCACGACGTAGCGAAGGCCGGTGTCCGCGTCGTTGCAGTTCCGGCCGCGTACCTTCACGGCGTAGCTGCCGGCCGCGAGCACCGGCACATCACCGACGAAGGTGCCGAGGCCCGAGTTGAAGCTGCCGCGGCCGAGCGCGACGTCGCCCACCACCACGTCGAGCACCGCGCTCAGGTTCTCTCCCGTCACCACCACCTGGCCATCGGGCGTCGCGGGCGGCGTGATGGACGTGACGGTCGGGTTGGGCAGCGCCGGGTCGCACACGAAGAAGGGGTAGCGGTCGAACGCCTGGCCTCCGCGGTCGTCGCGCACCACCAGCCAGATGGTGCCGGTGCGCCGCTCGGGCACCACGTCGTCGGGGAACTCGGCGGAACCGGGCGCGATGAAGTTCGTCGCGTCGTCACTGGTGACGTCGAAGCGCTCTCGGCTGAAGCGGCCCGAGCTCGAGTACCACGCGCCCACCACCGTCTCGGTCTTCGTCACGTCTCCCGACGGCTGCGGCTCGACGTACGTCTGACGGACATCGGCTGGCACCGACACCGTGAGCGCGACGCGGGCGCCGGCGTTGACGGGAATGCGGCCGTTCTTCGGGTGCCGCGCGCCGCCGACGAAGAGGTCGACGATGCCCGGGTTCTGGTTGCGTTGGTCGGCCGGCTTCTCGCTCACCAACACGCGAGTGAGTGACACGACGACGGGCGTCTCTTTGCGCTCGATGCGGGCGAAGTACTCGCGCAGCTGGTCGCCGGTCGCGAGCGGGTCGACCTCTTCACCGATGACGAGGCCGAGCACCTGGCCCACCGAGCCGGCGCGGCGAATCGCGCTGTCGGCGGGGAGCACGTCGAACACCGTCGTCGTCGAGCGGTACTGCGCCGAGAGCCCGAAGCCGAGCAGCTGAAGCCCTGGCGGGTAGTTCGTAATCTCGGTCGGCTTCAACAGAATCGCGGCGTCGTTGCAGGCGCTGCGGCCGAGGTCCTGCGGGTCGGGCTCACAGCCCACCCAGATGACGGTGGTGGGAGAGCCGGCCTTCGCGGGGTCGGTCTTGAGCACCGAGAGCCGTGAGACTTCGCCCGGCCCCACCTCGGGCGGCTCCGACGCGATGGACAACACGCGCAGGTCACCGACGAGCGTCTCGGGCGGGAAGGTGGCGTTGGTGCAGCCCACGCTGAGAGCAGACAGGACGATGACGAAGGCGCCTCGCACGGCACCAGAGGTAGGCCACCGCCCGTTCGTTGTCGAGTCGAGGCCGCGCCTCACTTCGCCTCGGTGACGGCGCAGACGTGAGGCGTGTGGTCGAAGTAGCGCTCCGCCACCACGGGGGGCCGGCCCGGCGTGACGCCGGCCACCCAGCACGTGCCCGAAAAGGCGTCAGACACCACGTGGTCGATGTTCACCACGTCTCCGTACGTCGCCGGCACCTCGGGCCCCATGGCGGTGACGAAGCGAAAGCGCGCTCCGGGTCCGGCGAAGTCGCGCCAGCGCGCGGCGCTCGGGTCACCCGCGACGAAGCGGCCCGGGTCGGTGTTGAGGTCTCCGAGGATGAGGTTGCGCGTGTCGTTCGCGGCGGGGCCGTCACCGAGCCCGAAGTCGACGAACACCTGGTCGACCTGCTGCTTGCGGCAGTTCGCGTCGTCCATCGAGACGCCCGAGGTGCCGTGCACGTGCACCACGGTGAAGGAGCCGCCTGCGACGAGGTCGACGACGCCGCGCCCGACGCGCGAGCCCTGGCCGCACCCGACGACGCGCGAGCCCGCCAGCCCATCGAGGCACAGGTCCTGCTCGCAGCCGCGGAGCTTCCCGAACGACTTCTTCACCGCGATGCACTTGTCGGGCTTCCCGAGGTTGCACGCGACCTGGTAGCCAGCGCCGACGACGACCTGCGCGACCGTCGGCTCTCCCGGCATCCACCGCTCACACACCCAGCCGGCCTTCGCCGTCGCGGGCACGGTGGCGCAGTCGGGGCTGTGGAAGACCTCCTGGAAGCCGACGAGCTCGGGCTGCACCTCGGCGAAGAAGCGCCGCGTGTCGTCGATGAAGGGCGTCCACGCGAGCCCGTCTCCGTAGAACTGGTCGGACAACGCGGCCTGGGGAGCACCGTAGCCGCCGTCTGGCGTCCAGAGCTGCTGCTCCGAGGTGCCCGTGTTGAACGTCACGGCGGTGAAGGCGAGCGGCGCTGGCGTCACGATGGGTGGGCTGCACGCGGCGAGCAGGAATACGAGCCCCACCATCGACGAGCTGACCTGGACCATGCGGGCTTCATATTCCCGGCGCGCCGCGAAGCGACCGTCAACACCGTCTCGATGGCGCTGCTCGTCATCTGTCCGGCCCGTGACGTCACGAGCACGCCCGTCGTCCTGTGCGAGGTGGAGCGGGAGTTGATGCCGCACCGATTCCGGAGGCCAGCAGCCCGCTCAGCCGTTGACGCCAGGCGCGGGTCGCCCGACGACTGCTCACGGCCAGCGGCGCAAGGCGGTGCGCCCGAAGTTCCACTCCGGCGTGACGAGCTGCGGCCCGAAGTCGAGGCCGTACCAGGGCGAGCCGTCTTCCGACTTCGGGTTCTTCAGCACGTGGACCTCCTGCGCCGGCATGTAGCTCTGCAGGAGCAGGAAGCGCGGCTGGCCCTCGGCGTTCACCACCACGTCGGCGACCAGCACCGCGTGGCCGGGGAAGCCGCCCTTGATGAAGACGTCTCCGACCGCGATGGCCTGTGGCTCGACGACCTTCAGCTCACGCTCGAGCGAGGCGGTGCCGGCGAAGGCGAAGACGTTCACCATGAACTTCCGGAAGGCCGCGTAGTCCTGCTGCGCCGAGGCCGAGAAGCGCAGCCGTTTGCCGGCGGTGTCGTTGAAGGCCACCTCGCGCGCGCGGCCCGACGAGTACAGCCACTCGGCGCGCAGCCGCATCACCGCGTCGGCGCATTGCTGCAGGTCGCGGTTTCCCACGTCGACGTCGACGACCGCCACGTGCACGTCCTGCCGGGCCTTCGCCTCACCCGTGTAGAGCAACACCGGCGCGCCGTCGGGCTTGAGCGGCAGGCCCCGGAGCCACTCCGCGAAGCTGCCCCCCGCGGCGGGCGCCCGCTGGAAGCCCTTCGGCGCAGCCACGCGCGCGGCGAGCGTCGAGGCCGCGTCGACCGGCTGGTCGCGCCACGGGTACGTCGGCGCCGCGAGCACGGGAACCGACAGCACGAACGCAGCGAGCGAGAGCACCGGGAGCTGACGCGCTCGAAAGGCAGGCCGTTCCATCACTGCCTGAATCTTTCACGTCGCTGCGGTCTTTTCAGAAGTGAGTTGCCAGCCTCTCTCTCGGCATCCATCGTGCGTGCATGAGCCGGGGCTCGGAAAACTCGCAGTACGCCGCGCTGCTGGCGCAGGAGCGCTTCGTTCGCGCCTTCTTCGAGGAGTCGAGCGTCGGCCTGAACCTCTGCCGCATGGACGGGCACTGGCTCGAGAGCAACCGCGCGTTCCTCGACATCATCGGCTACGCCGCCGACGAGGCCGACGACGGCAAGCTCACCTACTGGCAGCTCACGCCCCGCAAGTACGACGCGCAGGAGGCCGAACAACTCGCCCGCCTCTCGGCCACCGGCAAGTACGGCCCCTATGAAAAGGAGTTCATCCGCAAAGACGGCTCGCTCGTGCCGGTTCGCCTCAACGGCTTCGTCATCGAGGTCGGCGGCGAGAAGATGATCTGGTCGTTCATCGAAGACCTCTCGTCGCAACGCGAGCTCGAGACCGAGCGGCTCAAGGCGATTCACGGCTCCAAGCTGGCGGCGCTCGGCGAGATGGCCGCGTCGATCGCGCATGAAATCAACACCCCGCTCGCCATCATCTCGGCCTTCGCCTTCACGTTGCCTGGGTCCATCGCCGCGGGAGATCAGGCGCTCATCACCGAAGCCCTCACCGAGATTCAGAGAGCCGTCGAGCGCGCTGGTGCCATCACGGCCGGGCTGCGCCGGTTGTCGCGGGGCACCGCGAAGTCGGCGTTCGAGCCCGTCGAGCTGAAGACCGTCATCACCGAAGCCATGGGGCTGGCAGCCGCGCGCACCCGGGCCGAGGGCCTCGTGCTCGAGCTCGACCTGAAGACGACCGCGATGGTGCAGGGCAACGGCGTTCAGCTGCTGCAGGTGCTCCTCAACCTGGTGAACAACGCGGTCGACGCGGTGAAGGGCGCGGCCATTCGTCAGCTCGCCGTGCGCGCGAGGGACGAGGGCGCGTTCGCCGAAGTCATCGTGGAAGACACCGGGCCGGGCATCGCGCCTGAGCACGCCGGGCGGTTGTTCGACCGCTTCTTCACCACGAAGGAGCCCGATGAGGGCACCGGCCTGGGCTTGTCCATCAGCCGTGACATCGTGCAGTCGATGCACGGCACACTGACGTGGGACCGCGTCGGCGACCGCACCCGCTTCATGGTCCGCCTCCCGCGGATGACGCCCGCCGGAGCACCGTCGTGAGCGCGCCCATCGTCTTCGTCGACGACGAGCCGCTGCTGTGCCGCGCGTTGACGCTCACCTTGAGGCGCCTGGGCCGCGTGGTGCTGACCTTCACCGACCCCCGTGAGGCCGTCGCGCACCTCGCGACCTCGGAGCGCCCGGCCGTCGTCATCTGCGACTACCGCATGCCAGAGCTGACGGGCCTCGAGGTGCTCGCGCGCCTGCCCGCGGGCATTCCGTTCATTCTCATCTCGGGCGACCTCGCCGTCGGTGAGTCGGATCAGCTCGACCGCGTCACCGCGTTCCTCTCGAAGCCCTTCAAGCCCGAGCAGCTGCTGGCCGCCGTCGAGCCGCTGTTGCGTTAACGAACGCTCCGCTCCGCGCGTGCCTTGAGCCCGCGAAGCATGCCGCGCTCCATCATCATCACGCCCGGCTCGATGACCTCCTGCCAGCCCTGCTCCACGGCGGTGCGGTTGCGCACGACGAGCCGGGTGCCACCCTCGCGTGGCAGCAACGCGAAGGCCCACGTGGTGGCCGGCCGCCCCTCGTCTTCGACCGCCAACACCAGCGCGGTGGGAGGGGTCAGCGCCTTCACCACGTACGCGAAGGGTGGGCCCTTGCCTTCGGGGCACATGCGCACGACGTCTCCGACTCGCACCTGCCACTCGGGAGTGACGCGCTCGCCGTTGGTGAGCGGACAGCCGATGAGCTGCTCGAGCCAATCGTAGCTGTAGAACGCGGCGCGGCCGGCGCCGAGCTGCGCGACCCAGGGGAAGACCTGCTCAGGCGGTACGCCGATGGTGATGGCGCGCGTCGTCTGCCGTTGCGGCGCGGCAATCGCGTCGTCGCCCGCGAGCGGCATCGACACTTCCTCCGCCGTCGCGCCCCACGTCATCTGCCAGCGCCGCAGACCGAGGGGGTACGCCACCGCGAGGAGCGCAGTCACACCGAGCACCCCGAGGCCGATTTGTTTGAGCCAGCGCATGCAGACGCTCCCGTGCATTTCTCCGTCCACGAGGGGCCGGCGGAGATCAGCGTCCCCGCGCGAAATCGCTGCGCGCCTGTCGGGCCGCCTGCGCACGGTTCGCGTGGGCTTGCGTGCGACGCGTTCACGAGTCCAAGAAGGTCTCCATGCGCATCTCGCAGATCGACCTCTGGCACGTGCAGGTGCCGCTGCACGGCACGTTCTACCCCTCGTGGATTCCCGGTTTTCCGCAGACCGAGAACCGCTTCACGCTCATTCGCCTGCGCACCGACGACGGGCTCGAGGGCTTCAGCGCGGGCCCGGCGATGGGACACGAGCGGCAGGGCCTCGGCAGTCTGCTCGGGCCGTATCTGCTGGGAGAGCGCGCCGACGACCTCGTCACCATTCGGCAGCGCGTGCGCGAGATGGGCTACCTCGGCGTGCGCCTGGGGTGGATCGAAGCGGCCTGCTGGGACCTCATCGGGAAGGCGCGAAAGCTGCCGGTGTGGCGGCTGCTCGCACCAGACGCGCCGACGACGGGTGACGTGAAGCTGTACCTCTCGACCGGGCAGGTGCGCGCTGGCCCAGAGCACGCGCGCGTCATCGAGTCGGCGCTCGCGCAGGGCTTCGACACCGTGAAGCTGCGCGTGCACTCGCCGACGCTGGAAGAAGACGTCACGCAGATGCGTGACGCCCGCCGGCTCGGAGGCGACGCCGTTCACCTCGGCGTCGACGCCAACCAGGCCTGGCGCGTCGGCGTCGTCACCGACATCGCGGCGTGGAGCTACGAGCGCGCCCTCACCTTCTGCAACGAGATGCACCAGCTGCGCTTCGACTGGGTGGAGGAGCCGCTCGCGATGGACGACTACGCCGGGCTCTCGAAGCTGCGCGAGGCCGTCGAGGTCGACCTGACCGGCGGCGAGCTCAACAACCAGGGCCTGCCCGAGTTCGGCGTGATGCTCGAGCGGCGCTGCTACGACGTGTACCAACCTGACGCCGTCTTCACCGGTGGCATCGCCGAGACGTGGAAGATCATCCAACGCGTGAAGGCCGCCGGCGCCCGCTACACGCCGCACACGTGGACCAACGGCATCGGCTTCGCCATCAACCTGCAGCTGTACGCGGCGTCACCGTGGCGCGCCGACTCGAAGCTCGAGTACCCCGACGACGCGCCGTGGGTGCCGCAGGCGCGAGACGGGCTGCTCGCGGAGCCCTTTCTTCACCAGCGCGGCCGGCTCCCGTTGCCGACGAAGCCCGGGCTGGGCTTCGAGCTCGACGCGCGGCAGCTGCGCCGCTTCGGCTCGCACTTCTTCAAGGCCACGAAGCTGCGCATGGCGGTGCAGGCCGTGATGGACAAAGGCATCGCGACGGCGAAGGAGCTCGGCGCCAGGCGAGACGCACGCATGACCGCGCGCAGCGCAGCGCTCGACGCGATGACGGCGCGTGGCGAAGACCCGGTGACGGCCTCGCTCGTGGACTGAAAGACGTGCGCCAGGGGCCGATTTGCCGCCTCGCGCGCTTTTTTGCGATCTGCGTCGATCAGCCCAATCGCCCAACCACCGAAGACCTCCGCGCTTCCTGTTTCCCGTGGATCAGAGGGGAATACAGGGGGTTGCGGCGCGCGTTCTTCATGCGCACTGTGGCCATTCAGTGAGCTCACACGTGAAGAAGGTGAACGACATGAAGGACTCATTCGAAGGCCGCGAGGCGCAGTTTCAGGAAATGATGGAGCAGCTGTCGCAGCTCCAGGCGAAGTACAAAGGCGTGCGCGGCGAGCTGCTCGCGAAGGTGCGCGAAGAGTTCGAGAAGCTCAAGCCCACGCGCAACGGCACCGTCTCGTCAGTTCGTTCGGCACCGGCGGCTCGGGCGACCCCAGCGCGACCCGTCACCACGGCTGCGACGGCGGCGCCTGCTGCTGCACGGGCCACTCCAGCACGTCCGCTCACCTCGCCTGCGACCGCGGGCATGTTGCCGTCGTGCCGCGTGTGCGGTCGCACCATGAAGCAGGCGAACGACAACTCGCTCGTCTGTCAGAACGGCCACATTCGCCTCGCGAGCTGAGCGCCCGCAGATGAATGGGTAGGCGCCGAGCGGCGACTGAGGAGCCCATGCGCGCCCTCGGTCCCGCTCTTTTTTTCGTTCTGGTTGCCTCGTGCGCTGAACCCACGCGCTGCGGTCCCGGTACCTCGCTCGTCGACGGGCTCTGCACCATCTCGCAGCTCGACGCTGGGAGCGCGCTCGATGGAGGCAGCGCCGAACTCCCCGTCTCAGCCACCGTCGACGCCGTGACCGTGCTCGAAGGCTTCGCGGCCTGCCCCAGCATCACCGTCGCGTGGCGTGACGGACGGAGCGCAAAGCTCCTGCTCGACCCCGAGTACGCGGTGCCGGTGCGCAACGCCCTTCACCTCGCGAGCGCCGGCTTCACCGTCGACTGGCAGTCGATGGATGGGAAGACGGGAACCGCCGCGCTGCCGTCGTGCCAGGGCGCCCTCACCGGCCTCGCGCCCGGCCGCTCGACCGCGTCCCTCCGGGTCACCAACGCAGCCGGCGCCTCGGCCCTCATCGGCAACGTCGCGGTCGAGGTCGTCTCGGCCGCGGGCATCACGGTGCGCCCGCAGTACCTCGCGCTTCGCGGCCCCGACACCTTCCCATCCCTCGGGCGCACCGAGTCAGCCCTCGCCGTCGGAGAAGAGCGCAGCCTCGTCGTCTCGTTCGACTTCACGCTCCCGCCAGGCACCCCCGCGGGGTTGGTGGCTTTCCCGATTCCCGACGCGCTGACGTTGACGTCGAGCGACGAGTCGATTGTGGCGGTGCGCTCGGCGCGGGTGCGTGGCGTTCGTGCGGGCGTGGCGACGGTGACGGCCGGGTACCGCTTCATGGGTTCGTCCACCAACCCGACGTCACAGGCCTTCACCGTGACGGACGAGCAGACGCCGAGCCGAATCGTCTTCGGACTCCCGCTCGACGACCGCGGGTTCTTCCTGCCTGACACCAGCCGCACCCTCGAGCAGCTCGAGGTCGGCCAGTGCTTCACGACGTCGGTGTGGGGAGCCATCGAGACGACGAGCTCGGTCGCGCTGCGCAGCCTCGACCAGGTCGCGACCGTGAGCCTCGTGGGGAACGGCCTGAGCGCTCCCGGCGGGCTGCGCTTCTGCGCGGTGGCCGAAGGCGAAGGCGCGGTGCGGGCCTGCCACGCGGGCCGCTGTGGCGTGCTCGCGACGGTGGTGGTGCCAGCGCAGACCCGCGCACCAACCGTAGTGGCGACCGTCACGCCTGATGACCTGCGCACCGGGGTGTTCGGTCAACAGCGGCTCTGCCTCGCCGTGCGTGTCATGGCCACCTGGGGCACCGCGACGCCCGTCGACGTCTCGTCGAGCCCCGCGGTCCGGTTCGCGGCGCCGTTCAACGGAGGCCCGGTGACGCCGCTCCGCGCCCGCCTGGACGTGGCGACCGGCCTCGCCGAGCGCGAGCAGGACAAGACGTGCTTCGACGTCGAGGTCATTCCCAACCAACCCGACTCGGGGTTTCGCGTGTTCTTCGCGGGCGGGCAGAGCGAGGTGCGGTTGAAGCTCAGGTTCTGACCGCGAAGCGCTGCTACCGTCGTCATCAATGCGCACGTCTGCGTGGCTGCTGCTCATGGTGGTGGGGTGCCGGGCCCGACACGAGCCGGCACAGGAGCCCACCGATGCTGGCCCTCGCGTGGTGACGGTCTTCCTTGGCCAACCCGTCACCGCGTCGAAGGGCGACCTCTGGCCACGAAGCGCGAAGCGCACCGCGAGCATGCATGAGCTGAAGGGCCCGCTCGAGCTGACCGTCGTCTTCCCCAGCGGGCGAACGTGGCGAACGCCCACTCCGAAGGCGATGGGCACGACTGACGACCACCACTGGCCGACGATGAACGAGCCACCCGAGACCCGCGTGCCGAGCCTCGAGTCGATTCACATTCCACTGGCGGAGTACCCCTCGTGGGACCTCGCGCTCGACGCGTCGCTGCGCCTTGCCGCCGAGCTCGGCGTCGAGCAGCGCTTCAGAGACCAGATGAACGAGAAGATTCGAAAGAAGCCGGTGCCGTACCCGAACTACCCGCTCGAGGGCTGCGTGACGCTCACCACCGCCCTGCGACAGAAGGGAACGGTCTGGCTGCTCGAGGCGCAGTTGTACCTCTCGAAGCCGGGCTCGTATCGCATCGAAGACTGGCCAGAGACCTGCGGGGCCGACGCCGGCGCGCCGTGACGAGCAGGCGCCAACACAAAGGCATTGACCTGAGTATCGCGCGTGACCAATACTCAGGCAGATGCCTCAGCAATCACAAAACCTCGACGGCATCTTCCACGCGCTCGCTGACCCGACACGGCGCGCGGTGATTCAACGGCTGGGTCGAAAGCCGGCGTCGGTCACCGAGCTCGCCGAGCCCTTCGACATGGCGTTGCCGTCGTTCATGCAGCACCTGCAGTTGCTCGAGGACTGCAAGCTGGTGCGGTCGAAGAAGAGCGGCCGGGTGCGCACCTACGAGCTCACGCCAGCGCCCCTCAGTGCTGCCGAGAAGTGGGTGTCGGCGCAGCGTGCCCAGTGGGCCCGACGCCTCGACTCCCTCGATGACTACCTCTCCCGACTCGCACAGAAGGAACACAAATGACCATCGACCCGAAGCTCGACCTGGTGCTCGAACGCGTCGTCGACGTCTCGCCGAAGCTGGTGTGGCAGGCGTGGACGCAGCCGGAGCACCTCAAGCACTGGTTCACGCCCGCGCCGTGGACGACGCCTGAGTGTGAAATCGACCTGCGACCCGGCGGCGTGTTCCGCACCGTCATGCGCGACCCTGACGGCACCGAGCACCCGAACGTCGGCTGCTACCTCGAGGTCGTGCCGCAGCAGCGCCTGGTGTGGACCGACGCGCTGGAAGCAGGCTTCAGGCCGGCGCGCGCTGCTGCACACCTCGGCTTCCGGTTCACCGCCATCATCACGCTCGAGCCGCACGGCACCGGCACGAAGTACGTCGCGGTGGTGAAACACGGCGACGCCGCGAGCCGCGATGCGCACGCAGCGATGGGCTTCGCTGATGGCTGGGGCACGGTGCTGACGCAGTTGGTGGCGTACGTGAAGACACTGCCGGCCTGACGTCAGCGGCCGAGCACGCCCATCGCGGAGTTCACGACGCCCGAGTACTGAACCTGCCAGAGGTGCGCGAGCGGGGTGTTGTGCGGGCCTTCCATCACCACCGTCTTCGCGCCCGGCATCGCAAGCCCGGCGGTCGGCATGTAGCCGTCGCCGTCTTCGAAGACGCCCTTCTTCGGGCCCAGCGTCGGGGTGCCGCTGGTGCCGACGATGGTGACGCCGCCGGCGACCTGCGAGCGCTGCCGTTCCCAGTTCGTGTTGAGGTCGCCAATCATCTTCGAGCCCACCGCGAGCTCACGCGCGGCGTCGTCGACGTTCTTCACAGGGTTGCCCACCACGCCGCCGATGTTGCCGACGTATGTGCCGTGTGACGCGGGCCCGATGAGCACCGCACGCTCGACCTTCGGGCCCTTCGAGGCGTCACGCTGGTCGAGGTAGAGCCGGAAGTCGGTGCCGCCCGCCGAGTGCGCCACCACGTCGAGGCCGGGCTGCTTGGTGGCCGAGGCGATGCGCTCCATGGCGCGGGCGATCTGCGGCGCCTTCAGCGTCGGCGACGCCCACGGGTCCTTGTACTCGAGCTCGAACAGCTTCGCGTTCTTCAGCTCCTCGCCGGTCACCTCGCGACCCTGCGAATCGTTCAGGCGGAATTTGTCCTGCGAGGCGACGTAGACGACGACCGGGCCGTTGGCCTTGTTGGTGGCGAGCTGGTCGCCGAGCTTGTCGAAGCTCTGCGCGGGCATGGTGAGGCCGGGGATCATCACGACCGGGCGCTTGAGCGTGGGCGGCGCGTCGAGCGGGCCGTAGGCGACGCGCTGCGGACCGGTGAGCTTCTCGGGCGGGCCGTTGGGGCGCAGCTTGTTGAAGACGCGGTCCGACATCCAATCCTTGCTGGCGTTGAACGGGTCGATCTTCGGGCCGGGGCCCTGACGGAACGGCTCGGGCGTCAGCTTGTCCTTGAGCCGCTCGAACGGGTTCGGGCGCGCAGCCGTCTTCGGGGCCCAGCCGGTCGCCTTCGCGGGAGCAGCAGCAGGAGCCTGTGGCGCTGCAGCAGGCGCAGGCCTGGTCTGAAGAGGAGCGGCAGTGCGCGGCGTGAGGGGTCGGTCGATGCGGGTTGCCATATGCAGACAGTGTCGGCGAACGCGCCGATTCGTCCATCAGCAGGCGACGACAAAGTCGTGTGCACCTCACGCCAACGGCGCCCTCACCGTGAGCGGCGCGCGCCGAGGCGAACACGGTGTCATGGTCCTCGGTGAACGCGGCGAGGTCACCCGCCCGCTGGAGCCCAGCTCGTCGAACGTGCGACAGCGGG
This sequence comes from Myxococcales bacterium, assembly GCA_030681895.1. GTDB lineage: Bacteria > Myxococcota > Myxococcia > Myxococcales > Myxococcaceae > Xiheimicrobium. The sequence continues at coordinate 13,718 of JAUXRI010000121.1, forward strand.
CAATCAGAGAACACTCGACGCACGCAGCGGCCCGGCTCCCGAACAGCGTCATCGCGCACGGGCTCGTCGGGACGACGAGCGCGTCAGGAGCCAGCGCTGGCGTCGCGGAACCTGCCGGGCGTCGTGCCCGTCCACCCACGGAACGCGCGCACGAACGTCGCGGCGTCGCGGTAGCCAACCTGCTCGGCCACCTCGGCGAGCGGCGCGTCGGAGCGCAGCAACAACCGCTCGGCCTGGGCGCGACGCACCTCGTGGAGCAGCGCCGCGAACGAGATGCCGTGCTCCGCGAGCCTTCGCTGCAGCGTACGCGGCGTCACGTGCAGGCGCTTCGCCGCGCCCGTCAACGTCGCCTTGCCGTCGGGGAGCAATTCGATGACGGCGCCACGTGCACGCTCGTACGCATCATCGAGGTCACCGCATTGCGTGAGCACCGCCTTCCCGTGGAGCTCGAGCGCGCGGTTCAGCTCGGCGTCGGCTTCAGCGGTGGGCCGGTCGAGCGTGGCCTTCGAGAACGACACGCCGTTCGACGCGCGGCCGAACGCCACCTCGCTCGTCCCGAGGAACGCGAGCAGCTCGGGCGGGCAGGCCTTCTCGTCATGCGCGAACCACGCGCGCACCGGCTTCACGTCTTCGCCCATCATCTCTCGCGCGATGCGCACGATGCGGCAGACGGTGAAGACGTTGCCGTTGCGCCCCACGCCACCCTTCTTCGGCGCGCGGTGGTGCAGCGAGACCTCGTCGCCGTCGACCTCGAGACTCCAGCGCACGAGCGGGTTGATCAACGCGCCGTAGGTCGCAAGCTGCTCGATGGCGAGGCGGCCCGTGGGCGCGCTGCGCAGTCCGAACTCCAGCAACCCATACGAACCGCGGCTCATCGCAGCAGCGGCGTGCAGCCCGAAGAGCGGGTCTCCCAGCAGCTTCGCCGCGTCACCCAGCAGCGCGCCGAGCTCGTCGAGGCTCACCTCGGGCGTCGCGTTGCCGTCAGCGGTGCGCACGTGCAGGTACTTCTTCTCGAGAGGCTTCGGGTCCTTCCCCTTCGCTCGCACGTACGCGAGCACCCAGGGAACGAGCGCGCTGGTGAAGCGCCTGGCACGGAGCGCGGCCATCTGTCGTCAGCTCCCGAGGTGGGGCGAGAGCGTGCGGCCGACGCGCGGCACGGCCTCTTCGACGTGCTTCTTCGCCTGCGGGCGCAGCTTCTCGTACGCGCCCTTGAGCGTGGCGTTCTTCGCCTTCTTCGCGCGGTCGTCGGTGATGCCCAGCAGCGCGTCGGCGACGTCACCGGGCCGGCGGGTCAGGGTGTCGCCAAACTGCGCCGGGCTCGCGCCAGCCTTGCGGTGGTCGGCGTAGAACGGCTCGAGGCGCTTCACGAAGTCGTCGAGGAGCATGTCGAGCGACTCGCGGATGATGCCCGGCTTCACCTTGCAGACCACCGCGTAGGCGGCCTTGATGGCGAGGCCCGAGAAGCCGCCCTTGCTCCCCACCTCGTCCTCGATGAGGCGCTCACAGTCGGTGAGGATTCGGGGGCGCTTCGACTTGTCGTCGAGCAGTCGGGCAACGAGGGTGTCGGCGGGTACGGCGGTTTCATCGGTCATGACGGCCGCAAGGTTTCTCACTGTCTGGTCACGAGGTCCACCAACTCGCGGCCTGCCGGCCCCAGCGCGCCCCTCGTCGCGAGGATGGGCGTGAACGCGTGCGAGGCGCCTTCCTTGAGCGCGAGAGCCACCAGCGTGCCGCGCGACAGCTCGTCGGCGATGAGCCACTCGGGCAGCCAGCCGAACCCGAGGCCCGCGAGGATGGCGGCCTTCTTCGAGTGGAAGTCGGGCAGGTGCACGGTGGATTGTTGGTCGAGCGCGCGCGTGGCGAGTTGGAGGCGCGGATCACTCCCACGCACCGTGAGCATCACTTGATCAGCGAGGTCGTTCGTCGAGACCTTCTCGCGCTTCGCGAGCGCGTGGCTCCGGTGCACCACCAGCCGGGCCTTGAGTCGCGGTAACGCCTGCGTGGTGAGGTCCGGCAACGTCGGCGGCAGCACCGTCACCATCACCGTGGCCTGCTCCGCCTCGAAGCGCTGCTCGACGGCGCTCAACGAGTCGACGCTGATCAACACGCGCGTCGGCGCCTTCTGCTGCTTGAGCTTCCGCACCACCTCGAGCACGGGCGTGATGGGGAAGATGGCGTCGACGACGACCTTCAGCACCGGCTCCCAGCCGCTCTTGAGCTCGGCGCAGGTGGCGACCAGCTCCCGCTCGGCGTCGAGGAGCTTGCGCGCGCGGCTGAGCACCTGCTCTCCGCTGGGGGTGAGCTTCGTGCGGTACCCGCGGCGGTCGAAGAGCTCGAGCCCGGTCTGCGCTTCGAGCTGCTTGAGCGCGTAGAGGACCGCGGTGTGCACCTTGTGCAGCTCCTTCGCGGCGGCCTGAAACGTCCCGGTGCGGGCGAAAGCGTCGAGCGCGCGGGCCTGGTCGAGGGTGACGTGCATGACGGACAGTGTGCAGCGGCTGCACCATCGAAGGCCAGTCTCGGTGCAGCGAACGGTGCTTCGTGCCGCTGGTCCGGCTATCGAGCGCCAGTGGACGCCTCAGCTTCGCCGGGTGGGCTCAGGCGAAGCAGATGCGAGCGAGGTCTGCGGGGCTTCGAGCGGGCTCTGCGGCGGCTCGAGCTGCGCAGCACCTCACAACCGAGCTCGAAGCCGCATCACCTGCGGCTGGCCAGACGCGACGGTCGGGCGATGGTGAACGCCGCCGCCAATGCGGGCAGCGGCCGGCGCGTGATCACGCTCCTGGCCCGCGGTGATCCACACCACTGCGAGTCGGGGCAACATCGGTCGCCCTCGGGGGCCGCTTTTCGAGGGGGGTCGCGCCACCAACCAGGCGCTGATCATCGACCGCCGTGAGTGATCGCCCGCAGGCCGCATCAACGCAACTCTGCCGGTGCGGCCGCTGTTGACTCGCCTCGTGTCGAGCACCTTCGTCGGATGGGCTGCACCCTCGGAGCGGCTCTCATTCGCCGAGAAATGGACGCCAACGCAAAGAGCCTGTCGCTGCGACTGGAGTGGCCACGCGCCATCCACCAGCCGGAGTTCTTCCCCACAGGTGGCGCCCTTCACGAGCGATGGCGCGCTGTTGGCCGCGAACGTCAACCGGCCGGGGCTGGCCAGCGAGGTGCATTGGGCTCCCGTCACGCTGTTCACCTCTCGACGGAGCTCACCCCATGCAGACCAGGCTCACGCAGTTCTTCCGCAACGCCGTCACCACCCTCAAGCGCGACCCCGAGGTTCAGCGGGCGCTGCGCGACACGAAGCAGCAGGTCGAGACCGCGCTCACCCGCGCCATCGACGGCGGCGTCAGCCGGTGGGCCGACCGCTTCGAGGCACCGCGCGCCCAGGGCCGCCTCACGCCCGAGCAGAAGGCGTCGAACGCTGACCACGTCGTGGGCCTGTACCGCGAGCTGCTCGGCCGCGAGCCTGACGCCGACGGCATGCTCGCGCACCTGAAGGGCCTCGAGGGCGGCACCACGCGCGAGCAGCTGCGCGAGGTCTTCCTCACCAGCGACGAGTATCGCGCCAGGACTGCGACTCCCGTCGTCCCCGCGACTCCGCCGAGTGTTCCCGTGCCTGCGGCTCCGGCGCCGACTCCGGCTCCCAGGAGCTACCAGGAACCCGGACCGGCGCTGTCGACCGTTCCGCCCCGGCCCGAGTACCTCGACATTCCCATCGACCGGAGCAACGGCTCGGCGGCGGCGCTGTCTGCGGCGAAGTGGGTGCGCGCGAACAAGCCCGAGTTCTTCGACAAGGGTGACAACCGCGCCGTCGCGTTCGAGATGATGACGTGGGTCATCGGAGCGCTCCGCGCGAACGGCTTCGACGCCCACCGCGTGGTGAACCACCCTGGCCGGCCAATGACTGACGGCTACCGGTACGGCAGCGACGCGGTCGTCGTCGAAGGGCGCATCTACGACGTGTTCGGCGCGTGGGGAGACCCGGGCCGCGGCGATCCCCAGGCGATGGACGCGGGACCGCTGGCTGCGGGCCGTCTGCGCGAGTGAGGGCCAGCGAGTCCAATCGGAGAACCCGAGCTCGCGGTCCGTCTTCACGTCGAGCTCGACGGCCTCGCTCGATTGACCGGTGACGACCGGCGCGGCCTGTGGTCCGCTCTCGTGGTTCATGCGCGTGAGGGACACATGCCCGTCGTGCGGGTCGGCCGTTTCGCCCGACGACCTGCTGTGCGCGAACTGCGAACTCATCCTCGACGTGAACCAGCTGCCCGACCGGCCCAACGAGAGTGCCGAGTTCAGCGTGGTGCGGCGCATGCTCGAGATGCCCCAGCGCGGCGTGCCGACCGACCGGCCCTCACGGCCGATGGAGCCCATGTCGCTGGGCGCAGACGGCGGCGATGGACCAACCCGCGTCTTCGCGCTCGGCCGCAACACGGGCGTGCCGATGGTGGTGGCGTCGCTGACGAAGAAGGCCCTGTCGCTCAGCGAGCTCGAGGCCTTCGTGGTGTCGTTCATCGACGGGGAGCGCGACGTGAAGGCGCTCGCGCTGAAGACCCGCATCGGTGAGATGGAGATGGGCGTCGTGCTGCAGACGCTCAACGACAAGATGGTCATCGACTTTGCCGACGACCAGCCCGCGCCGGCCCCCGGCATCACCGCGGATGGAGAGACGCCCGAGCCAGCCGAGCCCGCGACCGTGATGATGAAGCGGTTGGAGACGCCGCCTCCTCCTCCGATGGGCCCGCGCGATTCTCCGACGATTCGCATGGAGCCGATTCGGCTCCCGATTCCAGAGCCGGCGCCGACGCCTCCTCCCGAGGCACCGCTGCCGCCTCCCGTGGCGCGTCCTCGAGCGGCCCCTTCTCAGCGAAAGCTGGCGTCCACTGCGCCGACTCCGCCGCCCGCGCCGACCCCGCCGCCTGCGCCGACGCTCCCACCGTCGGTGGTCCGCCCGCCCCCGACCCCGCCTGCGCCACCAACGCCACCGCCTCGAATCGCGCCTGCGGTGCTCCGCCCGCCGTCGCCACCGCCGCCGGTCATCGAGGCGTCGGTCATCATCGAGCCCGTCGCGTCGGTGGTGGTCTCCGAGGCACTGCTCCCGTCGCCACCATCGACGCCACCCGAGGTGCCCGACCTCGCGCTGGCGCCGGCGCCGATTCCGTCACGGCCCCGGCGAACACTCCCCTCGGGCTCGCGAATCACCGGCTCGAGGGCCGCGCCGCCGCTCAAGCTCGACGCGGCGCAGGGCAGCACGACGCCGCCCAACGGCTCCTCTCCCGCTGGCGTGCGGGCACCAGAGGCCGCGAAGGTCATCGTCTCCACCCCTCCCGTCGGCTCGTCTCCGTCGGGCCTCCGGGCTCCAGAACCGGCGCGAGTCATCGCCTCCACGCCAGCCGCGGGTTCGCCTTCGGGCATGACCGCTGACCCAGCTGACGAGCCACGCGAGAGCACCGACCCGCGCATCATCAACCGCGGCCGCGTGAACCAGAAGGTGCTCGACGCGCTCAAGCAGGTGAAGCGCCGCGACGCGCAGACGAGCGAGGCGCCACCGCCAGCCAAAGCCGAAGACGCCGCAGCCGAGAACATGGCCGACCGGCTGGCAGCGGGCTCGCTCCAGGTCGCCATTCGGATGGAGCAGAGCGGGCGGCTCGACGAGGCCATCCGGTTCCTCGAGAACTCCATCTCGAAGAGCCCCGACGCGCCGTCGCTCTACAATCGCCTCGCCATCATCTTGATGCGTGAGCGTGGTGACATGCGCCGCGCGGAGCAGATGCTGCAGAAGGCCGTCGAGCTCGCCCCCGAGAACGAGGTCTACGAGAAGAACCTGAAGGCCGTGCTGTCGAAGCGGGCGATGTCGAAGAAGTAGGGCGCGTTTACGCGGTTGATTGGGCGTACAGGCCGTCGACCTGCAAGGACACGCCGAGCGCGCCGAGCACGACGGTGCTGCCCTTGCCGTAGGCTGAGTAGCGCCAGACGTTGTCATCGGTGCGACTGAAGACCTCGACCCGTCGAGTCTTCTGGCTGATCAGCACGTACTCCCGCAGCGACGGGATCCGCTGGTAGTTCGCGAACTTTTCCCCGCGGTCGCTCGCCTCGGTACCCTCTGACAACACGTCGCTCGCGACTTCCCGCTTGCCGCACACGACGGTGACGTCGGGGTAGGTCGAGCGCTCCGTCGATTCGATCCGCACACGAAGGTCTGCGTTGAAAACATCGCACGGCTTGCCGCGAAGCGCCGCCTTGAGCTCAGCCCCTGCATTCGCCGCGATGAGCGCGTGCTCAGGCGTTCCCCCAGCCATCGCCCAGACTTCGCCACGCAAGAACTCGTGCTTCCGCTCCGCCTTTCGCTCGAACTCCAGGTAGTCGGCGTAGGTCATTGCAGGTGAGGTTGGGCAGCCATGGGCGAGCCATTGTCGTGCAACCAATCTCCCAGCGTCCACCGCTGCAAACAAACAGTGACCGACCGGTCTTGATTTCCAACACGCGCCTCCGGTAGCAGGTGGCGATGCGCCGAGCCCTTCCGCTGCTCCTCCTCGCTGCCTGCGCGCCTGACCCGACGGCGGGCACACTCACCTGGCACCGCGACGTCGCGCCCATCGTCGAGCGCAAGTGCGGCACCTGCCACGAAGCCGGCGGCGTCGCGCCCTTCACGCTGAAGACGCTGGCCGACTGGAGCACCTACGAGGCTGCGTCGCTGAGCGCGATTCGGGAAGGCCGCATGCCGCCCTTCCCCGCCCGTCAGGACTGCGCGGAGTACGCGCCGACGCAGGCGCTGCTCCCCGACCAACGCGCCGTCATCGAGCGCTGGCTGGCGGAGGGAAGACTCGAGGGCAGCAAGGACGACTTCACACCGCTCCCGCAGCCGCCAGACAAGCTCACCCGCGTCGACGTGTCGTTGCCCATGAAGACGCCCTTCACGCCGACGAAGTCGCCTGACGAGTACCGCTGCTTCCTCATCGACTGGCCCTTCACAGAGCCGCGCTACATCACCGGCTACGAGCTGCGGCCCGGGCAGAAGGCGCTCGTGCATCACGCCGACTTGTTCTTCCTGAGCCCGTCCTTCGTGGCCGAGTGGGAGCGCCGCGACGCCGCCGACCCGGGCCCGGGCTGGGAGTGTTACGACATTCCGTTCGGCCGCGAGGGCTCGTGGATTGGCACGTACGTGCCCGGCATGCGCGGCGTCGACTTCCCCGAGGGCACGGGCCTGCGCGTTCCGCCCGGCGCGAAGGTCTACATCCAGATGCACTACAACTCGGGCGGCGGCGAAGTGGGGCCCGACCTGTCGACGCTCGACCTGCGCCTCGAGACGCGCGTCAAACACATCGCCGGCGTGCAGGCGCTCAGTGACCCGAAGTGGTTGTCACGGCAGATGCGGATTCCCGCGGGCAAGAAGGACGTCACGCACACCTTCGACATCGACCCGACGCCGCTCGCGAGCATCATCAGCGAGGATTTCGTCGATGGGCGGCCGCTGAAGCTCTACGCGACGACGATGCACATGCATCAACTCGGGCAGTCGACGAAGCTCGAGGTGATTCGGGCCGACGGCAGCCGCACCTGCGCGGTCGACATCCCGACGTGGGATTTCCACTGGCAGCTCGCGTACACGTTGAAGACGCCCATCACCATCAACCCGGGCGACCAGGTCTCGGTGTCGTGCACGTTCGACAACACCGCCGAGAACCAGCCGGTGGTGAACGGGGCGCGGGTGACGCCGAAGGACCGCAACTGGGGCGCGCGCACGGAAGACGAGATGTGCGTCGGCGGCGTCTTCGTCACCCAGTGAGTCAGGGCGGCGGCTCGGCGAAGCGCCACTCCGCGACGTTCCACCACAACGAATCGGCGATACCCCAGTCGGGCCCCTCGAGGCCTTCGCGCACCGCGGCGAGCCGCGACGTCAGCACCAACGGGAGCATCGGCAGCCGCTCGAACCACGCAGCCTGCAGCTCGAGCCCGAAGCCGCGCTGGCGCTCCAGGTAGAGCGTGCCCTTGGCGCGCGAGACCTTCTCCACCATCACCTCGTCGAAGTGCTCGCCGTACGGCTTGTCGACGGCCATGCGCCCAGCGTCTCCAGGAATGTTCATGAAGCGTAACGGGTCGGCAGCGTCGCGGCTGAGGAGCGCGAGCCCGGGCAGGGTGCCCGCGTTCACCTGCTGCCGCAGCTCGGTCGGGTTCTTCTCGACGAGCTGCACCACGAGGCCGGCCTTCGTGAGGTCGTCCACCAGGCGCTGCGCGAGCAGGGCGTGCGTCGCGTCCTTCGACCGAATCGTCTGCACGAAGAGCGTCACCGGGGTTCCACTCAGGCCGAGGGCTTCGAATGACCGCGACTCAGGAATGGGACGAGCCGGCTCCGCGAGCCAGCCAGAGGCGACCTGCGTGGGTGCGGGCGCGAGGGCAGTGACGAGCTCGTCGCGACGAATGGCCGACAACAAAGCCCGCCGCGCTTCGAGGGAGTTCCATGGCGGCGAGGAGAGCGGGGGCACCAGCACCCACAGCAGGTCGCCCGGCTGCTCGAGCACCTTCACGCCCTTCGCGCCTTTGAGCAGCTCGTACGCGTCGGCGGTGAGTGACGGAAGGACGTCCACTTCCCCAGCGAGGAGCGCCTTCGCCGCGTCGAGCGGCGGCAACACCTTCACCTCGACCCGCTCGAAGGCCGGCTTCAGCATCGGCGCTCGCTCGTTGCGCAGGAGCACGAAGGACTTTCCAGCGACGAACTCGCCCGCGACGAACGGCCCGCTCATCGCCAGCTTCGCTTCGTTGTGCGCGAGGGTGAGCGCGTCACGGCCACCGTCGAGGCGGAGGCGCTCGGCGCTCTTCGGGTACACCGTGAAGCCCGCGAGGAACTCGGCGCGACGGTCGCTGTAGGTGACGTCGACGGTGCGGTCGTCGACGCGCTCCACCTGCGTGCGGAGCGGGTCAGGCTGAACGGTCAACGAGAAGAGCAGGTCGTCGGCGGTGATGCGGGCGCCGTCGTTCCACGTCGCCGTCGAGCGCAGCTGCCAGCGAACGCGCATGCCGCCGTCAGGGAGCAGCCTCACGAGGGCGTTCGTCATCGCGGGTGCCTCGGTCACGAGGTCGGGCCGGAACGTGCCGTCGGCGCGGCGGGTGACGAGCGCTCCGCGGCGAGGGGGCAGGCCGCCACCCATCGTCTCGAGCGCCGCCACGGCCACGCGGAGCGCCGGCTGGCTTCGATGCGGGTTCGCTGGAACGACGGGCTCCACGTCGGCCTCGCGCGCGAAGGCACCGGCCACCATCCACGCCAGGCCCGAGGCCGTCGCCAGCGGGAGCAGCCACGTGCCGAGCCGGTCTGCCCGGAGCGCGAGCGCGGCGCGGCCATGACTCAACCGGAACGACACCACGCTGAGCACCAACGTCACCGTCACGAAGACGTACGCCGCGAGGAAGAGCTTGTCGGCCGCGACGAGGTAGGTGACCGCCGGGAGCGTGTCGGCCTGCGTGTAGTGGAACGCGATGCACGAGAGGAGCCCGGTGATGCCCATCGCCGAACGAACGTCGAGCCGCTCTGCAGGGAGGAAGAGCGCGAGGAGCGCGACCAGCAGAATGAGCGCGAGCGGCAGCGCGAACTTGATGAGGTACGGGCCGAAGGGCCGAGAGACCTCGACCGAGAACGTCGTCAGCCGTTGTTTCGCGTTGAGGCCCTCGTGCGCGACGCTGCCGAGGTCGGAGCCGACGGTGCGCTCGAAGGACCGCGCCTCGAAGAAGGGTGAGTATTCCCACCCGGTGACCGAGAACGACGGGCTCATGCCGCTCGCGCCGAGGTCGGGCACCAGCACGCCGTCAATCACGTCGAGGCCGAACACCAGCGGGAGCGTCTGCCGGTCGAAGGGGAACGCGTGCACCGGGAACTCTCCGCGGAAGGTGCCCTGCACGCGCCACTGCACCGAGTGCCAGCCGGCCTCTTCTTCCGTGCCGAGCTCGTCTTTCGAGTCGATTTCAGCGTTCTCGAACGAGAGCTTCGGCACCGGCGCGTCGCCTTGCCACTTCAGCCACACGTGCAGGTCGGCCTTGAAGCGGCCGGCCTTCAGGTCGAAGTCCGAGACGTCAGAGAGGAAGACGCCGACGTAGACACGCTGCGGAGGTGCGGCAGGCGCGGCGGCGAGGGAACAGCTGAGCAGGAGCGCGAACACCGGCGCACTGTACGGGCTCTCAGCGTCTCTCGCGGAGCACTTCGTTCAACGGCTTTCAGCCGCGCGTGCGGCCGAGCTGGAACGCAACGATGCCGCTCACCGCAAACAACACGAGCGCGAGCGTCGTCTTCTCCTGGGGCCCGGCCATGAACAGAAACGGAAGTCCGGAAACGCAGAGCCCGAGGAGCGCGCCGGCGAGGTTTCCTGCGTTCACCGCATGCTGGTCGTCCGTCGGCGCACGCCAACCACCCTTCCCTGAGGCGGCAGTGAGGGCCGCGCCCCTTTCGGCGCCCAACCGGTCTCTCATCGCCTCGGCGTGTTGGAGCTTCTCTTCGAGTGCCAGCAGTTCGATGGAGAGCGTGTGTTGCCGCTCGGCCATGCGGGCCAGCATCTGTTGGTGGCGTGTCTGGAGCTCAACGGCGGCACGGTCGACCGGGCTCGCTTCGAGTTCACGAAGCCGGACCTGAAGGACCTCCATGCGATCGCGCAGGCTGCGTTCGTCGGTCACGCGCGCCTCCGGAGGAGTCTGCCGGCGAGCCATGCAGCGCCGGCGAGCACGAAGCCTGCCCACCACCACGGCTGAACCCGCACGAGCATCACGGTGCCACACGTGGTGAGCGTCACCGCGAGCGAGCGTCGAAGTGCGAGGGTGGTGAGACTGCCGGCGCCAGTGCCCAGCGACAAGGCGTCGGCCTCGGCTTCGACCTCGTGCACGCGTCGCCTCGCCGCGTCGACCCTCTGCACCAGGCGCTCGAGCTCGACCTCTGCGTCCTGCCGCTCCTTCATCAGCCGGGACTCTTCGGCGAGCGCCGTCTGCTGCTCGTGCGATTCGTGCTCATCGACGCGGCTCTGGAGGAGCGCGACCCGCGCGGCAAGCTCGTCACCCTCAGAGGCCATGGCTCGTGAGTTGTAGCATCCGTGATGCTGACCTCGAGGTGCGGATGCTTCCGTCGAGGCCGTCCATTGCTGCGATGCTCCGCGAATCACCGAAAAAGGCACGGCCATGACGACCTTCAGTGTCTCGGAAACACCCATCGATGAAGCGCTCAACAGCGTCAGGAGGAAGTTCGAGATGACTCCAAAGGTGGCCATCGCTGGCTTCGGCAAGGCCGGAAAGTCGTCGCTGTTCAACGCCATCTACGGTCAGCAGGTCGCGGCCGTCAGCATGCGGACCGACGAGACGCAGTCGACCCAGACCGAGAGCCGGTTCGGCATCAACTTCACCGATACGCCGGGAATCGGAACGGGGAAGTTCTCGCTCGAGAAGGTCGATCAGATGGCCGTCTTCGATCGCCAACACGTCGTCATTCACGTGCTCAACGGGTCGAGCGCCATCTCGGCAGAAGACGAGAAGCTTCATGCGCTCATCGAGCGCTCGACCGCGCGGCGAGTCACGGCCATCAACAAGGTCGACATCCTCGACGAGCGCGAACAGCGGGAATACGCCGAGAGTCTCATGGAGAAGCTCGGCCTCTCCGTTCGAGACCGCGACTTCTTCTTCGTGTCGGCCAAAAAGCGCGAGGGCATCGACAGGCTCGTTCGCCACATCGCCGACATCCTCCCCGACGCCATGCAGGACGCCTTCATCGGGCAGCAGCGCGCCGACATTTCGCTCAAGGAGAAGCGGATCCGCACCCTCATCTACAGCAAGGCGGCGATCGCAGGAGCCGTGGCCCTGATTCCGATTCCAGTCGCCGACATCGTCATCTTGACCCCGATGCAGGTCGCGATGGTGACGGCCATCGGCTACTTCCACGGCGTCGCCGTCACCAAAGAGCGGGTCCTCGAATTGCTCAGCGTCCTCGGCGCCGCGTACGGCCTTCGGGAAGCCGCTCGGCAGCTGGTCAAGCTGATCCCCGGAGTCGGCTCTGCCGTGAGCGCCAGCGTCGCGTTCGCAGGAACGGTCGCGCTGGGAGAAGCCGCCAACCTCTGGTTCAAGCGCCAGATGCAGATCCCCGCGGAAGAGCTTCGGCAGGTCTTCACCGCGACGGTGGCGAAGGCGCGCGAGGACTTCGAGACATCGAAGACGACGGACTCCGACACGCAGGCCAAGGTCGAAGGGCTCGCCGCTCGCCGCGCGAAGGGCGAGCTCTCCGATGATGACTTCGCCCGCTTGCTCGAAGAGGTCGTCGGCAAGGCCGACTGACCGTCAAATGCTGATGCTGCCCTCGCGGAAGTCGGTCTTCGCGATGTGCACGTTGATGCAGACGGGCACGCCCGACTTCGAGAGCCGCTTCGCCTCGGCGATGGTCTCGTCGACCTTCGCGGGGTCGGTGAGCAACAGGCCCTTGCCGCCGTAACCTTCTGCGACCTTCTCGTACGAGGTCTGCCGCAGCCCGGTGCCGACGGCCGAGCCGAGAATGCTGATCTGATCTCGCGCGATCTGCTGCCAGGACGCGTCGTTGCCGATGACGGCGATGGGCGCGTAGCCGTGGCGCACGAAGGTGTCGAACTCGGCCAGCGAGTACGCGCTCGAGCCGTCGCCGTAGATGATCCAGATCTCAGCCTTCGGGCGCACCGTCGCCGCGCCGACCGCGAAGCCACCACCGACGCCGAGTGTCCCGAACACGCCGGGGTCGAGCCACGACAGCGGCTTGCGGGGACGCAGCACGTAGGCGGCGGTCGCGACGAAGTCTCCACCATCGACCACCAGCACCGAGTCGTCGGCGAGCTGCTCCTCGAGGCGCTGGAAGAAGTGAATCGGGTCGACCTTCTCGCCCTTCGGCTTCGCCTTGCTCCGAATCTCGTCGTCACGTGCGTCTTCGCGCTTCTTGCACTCGTCGATGAACGGCTGCCACGACGGGCTGGGACGAACGCGGGTCGCGAGCTTCTGCAGAAACTCTCCAGCGTGCATGCGCAGCCCGATGTCGGCCTTGCGGTTCTTCACCAGCTCTTCGTGCGACAGGTTGGCGGCGATGACCTTCGTCTTCTTGCCGATGCCGAAGCCGTACTTCATGCGGAAGTCGAACGGGAAGCCGCACACCACCACCACGTCGGCGTCTTTGAGGGCCTTGCCACGCGCGTGGCGGAACTGCGTCGGGCTCGAGCGTCCGAGGAGTCCGCGCGCCGTGCCACCGAGCCACACCGGCATGCCGAGCGCCTCGACCGCGCGGGCGAGCGCATCGGCGTCACGCACGTTCACCATCGTCTGGCTGCCGATGACCAGCGCGGGCCGCTTCGCCGTCGAGAGCAGCTTCACCGCGTCGTCCAGCAGCGCCTTCGTGTTCTGCTTCGGCGCCTCGGGCATGAACTGCTTCACGTCGACGTGCGGCGCGTGGAACTGCCGGAGCAGGTGGCCCTGCAGGTACAGCTTGAGCGCGCGCTGGCCGAGCGTCTTCGGGTGCTCGACGCCGGTCTCCTTGATGAACCACTCGGTCACCAGCGCCTCGGGGTACAGCACGTCGACGGGCAGCTCGACGAAGACGGGGCCGGGCACGCCGCTGCGGGCTTCTTTGAGCGCGCGCTCCATGGTGGGGCCGAGCTGTTTCACGGTGCTGCACTTGGTCGCCCACTTCACGGCCGAGTGGATCAGCGCGATCTGATCGATGTCCTGCAGCGCGCCGCGGCCCTTGAGCACGGTCGCGGTGGCGCCGCCGATGAGCACCAGCGGCGACTGCGCGAGCTGCGCGTTCTTGAGCGCAGTGATGGCGTTGGTGACGCCCGGGCCTGCGGTGACGGCCGCGACGCCTGGCAGTCCTGTCATGCGCGAGAAGGCATCGGCCGCGAACACCGCGTTGCGCTCGTCACGGCAGTCGACGACCTTGATCTTCCGGTCTTCGCACCCGACGAGGATGGGCGAGATGTGCCCGCCACACAGCGTGAAGATGGCGGGGATGTTCCACTTCGAGAGCACCGCGGCGACGAGGTCACCACCGTGACGAACAGGGTTCTTCATCATGGGCGCCCGTGTATGGCCGGCCCCGGTGCAAGTCACGCGACGCTGCGAGAATCCGAGCCCTCGTGATGTTCTCACGCTGGTACTCACGCGATCGTCTTCGCGCAGGGGGAATGAATGGCTGCTCGACGACAAAAGCCCCGCTCCACCGCATGGGCCGAGGTTCCCCTCGATGCGCCCGACGAGGTCTGGTGGAAGAAGATTGGCTCACTGCTCCCGCTCGAGGGGCAGGTCTTTGCGGTCAACGTCGACTTCGTCTCGCTCGCGCTCCTCGAGACGAGCGTCTCGGGGAAGCCCACCACGCTCTCGGTGCCGAAGCTGCACGCGCGGCCGTTCCGACTGCAGTACCTGCCAGAGTGGCCGCTCCTGGCGGTGTTCTCGGAGCAGTCGCTCGAGCTGCTCGACGTGGCGGAGCCGCGGCGGCCGACTCGTCGTCTCCTCTTCGAGTACGACATCGGTCACGAGCGCGCGGTCGCCTCGATCGACCAGGACCTGTACGTGACGCACCAGAACGGCGTCGCCTGGTTGAACCCGCAGTCAGGAAAACCCGAGCACCTCTTCGACGTTCCCGACGACGCCCACTTCGGCAGCTACCCGACGGCGCTCACCGCGTCCGGTCAGGAGCTCTACGTGGTGGGCCGGCACGCGGGCCTGCACGTGTACCGGCGGAAGAGCCGCTCCGAGTTCGCCCTCGTTCGGTCGACGAAGCGAGGGTACGCGCCGACGACGTGCACCTGGTGGGCGCCGGGCGTGCTGGTGCTGACCGGCAACGAAGACGTCATCTCGGTCAACGTCTCGCCGCCCGAGAAGGCTGCGCTTCAGAAGTCATGCAAGTTGGCTGGTCTCGACATCGACGGCCCGCTGTGTCGGGTCAACGAGACCGAGGCCTTCATCGCGGGCTCGCACCTGCGCCGCACTGGAGACCTGATGGTCGCCACCCTCGACTTCACGGACCCGCTCAAGCCGGTGGTCCGCGAGACGGAGATCATCGGAGACCCCGCGCTCGACTGGCACTCGTCGCACGCGATTCGAGTCGGCGAGTACGTCTTCGCCGGCAGCATGTACCTCGACCGCCTGCGCGTGTTCCGGAAGGCGGGCGCCTGAGTCGGGTTGATCAGCGCTTGCCGAGCTGCGCCGCGGCCTGCTTCACCGTGGCTTCGCTCCACGTGTCAGGGCCGTAGCGCCCGAGAATCTCGACGGCGCTCTCGTTCTTGCCCAACAGGAACGGGCCCTGGTTCCCTTCGCGCAGCGCGTAGTCGCCTTCGGGCTTCACGACCTGCACCAGGGCTCCGGCCGACAGCCCGCCGAAGAGCACCTTCGTCACCTTCAGCTCGACGACCTGCCGCGCCGCCGTGGTGGGCACGCTCGTCTCGAGCGTGCGCTCGTACGCCTTCTGCGGCGCCTGCTCGACCACGCGGGTCACCACCGCCAGCACCGCGCCGTCGGCGCCAGGCATCACTTCGTCAATCGGTTCAGGAGGCAGGGCCATGGTTCGCTCGCTTCAGTTGAGGACGTAGAGGCTCGAATAGAGCTGGGTGAACTTGTTCATCGGCAGGCTGAAGAAGCCGTCGTTCTTCCCATCGTTCCCGGCTTCCGACTGGCCCCAGGGGTTGCGCAGCTTCACGAACTTCTCGCCGTTCTTCTCTTCGACGCCGAGCACCGAGTAGGCGTGGTTCGCGTAGACGCCGGTGTTCGTGTAGAGCGCGGCCTGATCAGAGCCGTGCGTTCCCGCCGCCATCGGCACGCCATTGGCGATGTCGCGCTTGATGCGGTCGAACAGGCGCTGCTCGCTCCCGGCGCTCACCCACTCGTAGCCCTGGCTGCGACCGAGCACTTCGCTCATCACCCTGCCGGCGCTGCCGCCGTTGCCGATGGTGTCGTAGCTGCCCTTCCACTGCGCGTAGGCCTTCTCGATGAGCGGGAACCACAGCTCCATGCCGTCTTTCGTGGTGGGGCCGCCGAGCGAGCCGCCGTAGATGGGGCCGCCGAACGAGCGCACATAGAGGTCGGAGTCGATCTTGATGTCGACCGGCCGGCTCTTGTTGCCGTTCTCGTAGAACCGCACCGAGTACGTACCGTCGGAGTTCTGCTTGATCATGTCCTTCAGCGCCTGCGGGCTGGTGTGCGCGACCGCCGCCATCGCGGCCGGGAAGTAGCAGTTGCCGATGGCGCCCTGGCGCACGTCGCCGGGGGTGGGCTCGTTGACGAAGAGCGGGCCGGTGAAGCGCTCGAGCTTGTACTTCGCGGTGCCGTCGGCGTTCATCTCGTGCGCGTGCATCTTCGGGTCGGGCAGGTCGACGCCCGTGATGCCACCCGTGCCGCCCGGAACCTTGAGCGTGCCAGCGACGGTGGCGTGGGTGAGGTTGTTCTTGCCGTCAGACACCGACACCTTGAACTCGTCGCCGGCCTTGCCGGGCAGCGTGAGGCCGGCCGGAATCGAGCCGACGTCGGTCGCGGTGACGTCGACCTTCTCACCGGTGCGGGCGTTGACGAAGCGCAGCTGCGCGCCGGGCTCGGACAGCGGGCGGCCGGTGTTGTGCGTGACGGTGATGCCGGCCGGCGTGGCGGCGAGGTCCATCCGTTCGAGGTTCACGACGGCGTTGCGCGTGTCGCCCGTCTCGATGCCTTTGGCCTGAATGGTGAGCCAGTCGCTGGTGCTGCCGTCAGCGGCGCGCGTGCGCAGGCGAATCATGTCGCCTTCACGAACGTCGGGGAGCGTGCCGAGGAACTTGCCGCTGGCGTCGGCAGTGCCGATGACCTGCGTGTCCGTCAGGTGAAGCCGGCCTGCAGGCGCCGTCGAGAGGTTGATGGCCTCGATGGTCTCGCCAGCCTTCGCGATGCCCGCGATGCCATTCTTCTGGTCGCCCGTGATGGTGAGCGGACCGAACGTCTCTTGCAGCGGCGCGCGGCCGATGAGCGCCTCGAGGAAGTTCTTCGCGCCCGGGTCCATCGCGAGGCCCGACTTGTCGAGCAGCTGGCCGATGTCGCTCTTCTCGGACTTCGACAGGCCCGCCTTCGCGAGCTCGAACTGCTGGCCGCGCGTGATGCCGGGCTTCGTCAGCTCCGTCTTCGCCTTCTCGAACGAGAGGCGGCTTCCATCACCGATGGCGGCGAGCAGCTCGATGACGTTCGCGTCGGAGATCTTCGGCGTCGTCGCGGTCTTCTGGGTGTCGACGAAGTTGCGGATTCGGGTGTCGGCGATGCGCATGGGCATGGGGCTGATCCTCAGAGGGAAGGTGTGAAAGTATGAAGAGTTTCGGACGGATGAGTCCAGGAGTTGTGTGCCGATGTGTCTTTACGGCACACACGACTCAACCACCTGAAACTGCAGGCGCGACCCTTCTGGAAAGCAAAAGAGTCGATGCGCCTGGAGGGATGTATCGCCGAACTCAGAGGTATCGAATCGGCTCGCCGACTTCGGGCTTCTTCAGCTCAGCCAGCGCCGACGCGGGGAGCTTCGCCTTGATGGCATCGACCATCGCCTGGCTCCCGCCGTAGTCGTGGTGTTCGGCGTCGAGCAGCGCCTGAATGTCGTTCCGTGAGATGGGCGGCAGGTTGTAGCGAGAGAGGAAGTTCGTGAAGACCTCGTCGTCACGGAAGCTCTCATCGATGTCGAGTGACTGCGCGAAGCTGATGACGGCGGCGATCTTCCGGTCCACCGGGTCCATGCGCTGCTCACCGGAGCTCTGCAGCCAGCGGTTGAACTCGTACACGCACGTCGCGCGAAGGCCCTCTTCGCTCATGTGCGAGTACCGCGCGTTCACCTGCATGCGGTACTCGGGCTGACCGGTCGGGCCCTTCACCTTCTCGAACTTCACCACCTCGGCCTCGCCGGCCTTCGGCTCGAACCAGCCGTTGGGCACCACGCGGGAGTGCTCGTTCACGCTCTTCAGGATTCCCGAGAACTCGGAGGCGGTGTTGATGACCTGCGCCGAGATGAGAATCTTGGTGCCGTCGAGCAGCTCGGGCGGCCGGTCCTGCTTCACGGGGCGGAACTCACGCTGCGTGTCGGCCGCGATGTTGAACGTCGAGACGTTGAAGTGTTTGTCGAGGTAGTCGGCCTGGCCGTCGTTGTCGCGGTCGAGCACCTGCTCGCGCACCAGCGTGCTGGCCGGCGTGACGAAGTTGTTGCGGCCCCAGTGGCCGTCGGCGCGGTCGAGGAACGGGGTGATCTCCTGCCACCCTGCCCGCTTCGACATCAGCTGCGCGAGCCCGTCGATGTCGGTGTCGACGGCCGAGCTTCCGTAGGTGGTGGTCACCTGCAGGTTGGGGAACTTCTCCTTGAAGGCGTCGATCTGCGACTTCCCGACGCACAAGTTCGAGAAGTACAGCTTGCCGTCGCCGCCGTCGGGGAGCGAAGGCGCGCGCTTGAGCGAGCCGACCTGGTTCTTGCCCCAGTTCGAGTGGCCGTCGTACCCGATGATGTTCACCGCGGGGTCGTTGATCTTCTCGAGCAGGTTCGAGCCGCCACCCAGGCGCGTGCGAATCTCGAACTTCGTCTCGCCGACGCCGGGCTCGTTGAACGTCTTGGTGTAGACGCCGCTGCCGGCCGTCTTCTCTTTCCAGCCATCGTTGGCGAGCTTGCGCTGGAAGCCGGCGAGGAACTCGTCGCCGACCTGCCAGTCCATCTTCACGGTGGTGTTGCCGTTGGCGAACCACTTCTCGTACGGCGGCGTGATGGGCGTGAGCGCGGGCAGCAGCGCGTCCGCGATGGCCTTGGCTTCACCCGACTTCGCGATGGGCGAGTTCGAGAGGTGGAACACGAGGTTCTCCTGCAGGCGCTTGTCCTTCTCGCCCTTCACCAGGCCCTCGTAGGTGGCGAGCATCGGCTTGAGCAGCTCGGGCTCCTTCGTGCCTTCCATGAGGTGAAGGAGCACGGCGCCGGCCGACGCGCGCAGCTGGAGCGACTGCTTCGCGTCGAGGCCCTGCGGCGGCGTTCCGAGGGTGGCCTTCAGCTGCTCGAAGACCTTGCTCCGCGTCTCTTTCGGGAGCGCACCGAAGACGTTGTCGCGCGCGTTGTCGACGAGCTCACCGGCGCGGAAGAGCGCGTCGCCCTTCTCGAGCGCGGTGCGCGGCGGCGTGCCGTTCGAGCTCACCGTGAAGCTGCCGTCGGCCGCGAGGAACACCGGGCGCTGCGACGGCGTCGGGTCGAGGGGAATGGCCTGGCCCGCGGGAGGCGGCGGCCGCGGCGCGAGCAGGTCTTCGATCAGCTTCTTCGCGTCGGGCGCAAACAGGTCGGTGTGCTGGGTGAGCACCTTGCGCAGCTGCGCCTTCTCGTACGCCGTCACCTTGCCGTCCGTCGTGGCCTTGCTGACGATGGCCTGCGCCTCTTCCTTCGTGATGCGGCGGTCGGCGGCAGCGTTGGTGGCGAGACGCGGAATGGAGGTGGGCATGGGGCGAACGCTTAGCCGACCACCCGGTGGAGATCCAACCCACGGCGGTGCGTTTTCCGGGCTCCCGCGTTAGCAGCGCGCCATGACCGACCTGTCGCTCGACCAGGTGTTGACCGCTCGCCGGGTCGACGAGACGACCGATGTGCTGACGGTGCCGCCGGGCTTCGGGCAGGGCAAGGCGACGTTCGGAGGGCTCGTCGTCGGCGCGTGCGTGCGCTCGATGCAGGCGCGCGTGGGCGACGAGAAGCGCAGGCTGCGGTCGGTCTCGGCGCAGCTCATCGGGGCGCCGGCGCCGGGCGAGGTGACGATTCGCATTCGGCTGCTCCGGGCGAGTGGAACGGTCTCGACCTTCACCGCCGACCTCGAACAGAACGGCCTGGTGATGACGCACGTGGTGGGCGTCTTCGCGGCGGACCGGCCGGTGGACCTGGGGTGGCAGACGCTGACGGCTCCCGTTGCGCCGCCGTGGCGTGAGGTGGAAGCGCTCGACATGAGCTTCGCGCCTGAGTTCACGAAGCACTTCGAGTTCAGGAGCATCGGCCCCGTGCCGTACTCCGGCTCGAAGGACGAATCGCTCGGGTACGTGCGGCCGGTGGTTCCGTGTCAGGTGCGCGATGGTGCGTGGCTTACCTGTCTCGTCGATGTGTGGTGGCTCGCCTGCATCACGCGCCTGGAGGACCTGCGGCCTGCCGCGACACTGACGCTCAACGCCGAATTCCACGCGCCGTTCGAGGGGCTCGACGCCGAAGCGCCGCTGCTCCATCGCGGAGCGTCACATGTGCTGCGCCACGGCTACTCGCAAGAGACGCGCGAGCTGTGGGGCGTCGATGGGCGGCTGCTCGTCACGGCGACGGAGCTCGTCACCATCATCAAGTGAAGCGGAGACCCGGAGGTGCGCCAGTACCGCGAAACCGTGCCCCGATGCCCAGCGACCGGTCGTAAGGTCGCCGCTGGGTAGAGAAGCTGGCTCGTCACCGAGCCTTCGAGGGAGTGACCATGTCTGAAGACCACGGCTCGTCGCGTGAGCTGCTGCGAGTGACAACTGCGTACTTTGCCGAGCACCCTCGGAGCGAGAGGGTGCGTCTCTACATTCTCGAGTCAGGACCCGCGGCGCCGGGGAGCTTCTCGTCGAGCTGGGGCGATGGACCCGGGACCTGGGACCGACGGGCCCCCGCGCGAAAGCCCGACCCGGGGAAGTTCTACTCGCTGCCCGAGATCCTCGCCCTCAAGCGCGCAAGTGAGCCAGGCCGAGATGAAGCGCATGTCCTCACGATTGATCTTCAGGAAATCCCCGAGCTCTCGAAGCGTTATCCCGGCGCCCGGGCGCTCTCGCTCTTTGCGCCAAAAGCAGCGATCGAGTCCGGTGAGCCGTGGGAGGACGCGAGGCTCGTGCCCGTCCCGGCGACGGCCACCGCACCCGCTTCCGGACAGGCGCTCGTGGTGACGCCCGTCGAAGTGCCCGCGACGATCTTCGACGCCAAAGCGGACGCGTTGACCGACGAGATCCGCCGTCTCGTGTTGAACGCTCCCGGGCGCGTGCTCGGAGCGCCGATCTCTCTTCAGGATGGCCTCGAGGGCGTCGAGGGTTTCGTGATGCAGCTCTCCGACGCGATCGGCGAATTGAACCTCGGGGACTCGGGCGCCCTCTACGTCTTCGAGGCAACGACACAGATGCAGTGCTTGTAGCTCCGCGAACTGAAGGTCGTGTCGCCTGGGCTGACGACTCCTCAGCTGACGGCCCAGAGGTACGCCAGCAACGGTGCGGTCAGCACACAGAGCGCGACGACGGCGCCGAGGGCAGCAGCGAGACGAGACGGCGGCGGAGCGATGAGCGTGTCCATGAGAACTCCAGGCGCACCCCGGGCGAGGCGATGGGGCGCGTGAACGGGTGAGCGTGAAGAACGACGAGGGTGAACGCGGCCGACCAACCCCACCGGCGCGTCGTCGGTTGAGTACCCGCGCCCCGGTTTCCATTCATGGCCGTCCTTCCGGGCGCGGGCCCGCTCGGCTACGAGCGCTTTCATGCGCGCGGCGTGGTGCCTGGTCGTCCTGATTCTCGGCTGTGCGCGAACGTTCCCGCTGTGTCGTGACGAGGCCTGCGTGTTGGCCGAGCTGGTCGACGCGGGGAGCGCTCCACCTGCACGTGACGGGGGCTTCGCGGCGCAGGTCGCCTACCTGAAGTCACAGAACACCGAAGCGGGTGACGCGTTCGGCGAGGCGCTCGCGTTGTCGGGCGACGGCAACACGCTGGCGGTGGGCGCTCCGGGTGAAGACAGCCGTTCGCAGGGCAACCCGTTCGACAATCGCGCGAGCGCGTCGGGCGCCGTCTCGGTCTTCGTTCGCCGCGAAGGGGTGTGGACGCCTCAGGCCTTCCTCAAGGCCGCCACGCCGAGACAGGGCGACCACTTCGGCCATCGCCTCGCGTTGTCGCGTGATGGCAACACCCTCGCCGTCGGCGCCGTCGACGAGTCGAGCGACTCGGTCGGCATCGACCTGCCACAGGTGAACGCACGCGCGCCGTCGAGCGGAGCGGTGTTCGTCTTCACGCGCACCGGCCGGACGTGGGAGCAGACGGCATACCTGAAGGCCTCGAACACCGGCGCCGCCGACGCGTTCGGAGCGGCGTTGAGTCTGTCAGCCGACGGGACGGTGCTGGTGGTGGGGGCTCCGGGAGAGGCGAGCGACGCCGTCGGGCCAGGCGGCAATCAGTTCAACGACCGCGCGCCGGCTCGTGGCGCGGTCTACGTGTTCCGACGTGAGCTGAAGTGGGCGCAGACGGGCTACCTGAAGTCACGCTCCGCCGACGTGACGGGCTTCGGGTTCTCGCTCGCGCTCTCGGCCAACGCGTCGACGCTCGTGGTGCAGAGCGCAGGCGACGCAGGCGTCATCGTCGCGGTGGGCATGGCGATGTTGGACGAACAGGGCTCGACGCAAACGCAGAAGGGCTTCGCGAGCGCGGCCATCGACGCTGATGGAGGGCTGGTCGCGAGCTCCGAGTTCGCCGACGTCTTCGGCCGCGTGACGCTGTATCAACGAGGCCCTCCGTGGCGGGTCGACGAGTCGTTGCCGGTGCCGGCGGGTCCAGAGTTCGGCGCCGCGCTCGCGATGTCAGCTGACGGGCAGGTACTGGTCGTCGGACACCCGGGAGACGCCAGTCGCGCGACGGGCGTCGATGGTGATCAGTCCGACACGTCGAGGCCTCGGAGCGGCGCGGTGCGCGTCTTCGTTCGCCGTCGCGGGGTGATGGAACCCCACGCCTACGTCAAACCCGTCAACACCGGTGCAGGTGACGCGTTCGGCTCGAGCGTGGGCCTCTCGGACGACGGCACGGTGCTGGTGGTGGGCGCTCCGGGAGAAGCGAGCGCGGCGGTCGGCGTCGGCGGCACGCCCTTCAACGACTCGGCGCCAGGCGCGGGCGCGGTGTACTCGTTCTCGCTCGAGCGCTGACCAGGCGTTAGCCGCACACGGGGGTGACGACCACGGCGCGGAAGCGGTGACGGGTCGCCGCGGCCTTGCCGAACGTGAGCGAGACCTCACCCGACCGAACCTCGCCGTTCTTCGGCCCCAGTCCGTCGGAGGGGGCTGACTCCGGCGCGGGGTCGAAGGTGACCGTTGCCGTGCCGGTGAGACACTTTCCCGGTGCCGTACATCTGGTCGCGACTCCCTTCTCGAGCTGAACGAAGACTGCCGGAGCACACGGCGCACGCGTGCATTTCGGCGCGGGCAACTCGAGGGTGCTGTCGTCGGTGATGATGCGATCGGTCGGCGCGCAGCCGCCCACCCGAAGGACCGCGTCGAGGACCGGCGAGGACTTCGCGGGAGGACCGGCCATCGCGATCGCCGCGACGAGGGACACCGGCAGCATCGTCGCCCATCGGATTCGCAGCGTGGCCATTGGATCAGTCTACTCCGCGCATCACTCGATTCCTCGCCGCCACGCGAAGGAGGGTGAAGCCGCGTCGAGCTTGAACTGACGCTGTGGGAGGGAACAGAGTTCGCGCTCCCATGAAGACCATGCTCGTCGTCGCCACGTTGGGCTGTCTCGTCGCGTGTGGAGCTCCGGTGAGTGCACCGGACGCCGGAGCTGGCGGCTCGAGTGGCGGTGGCTCGACCACGACCGGAGGCGGCGTCTCTGGTGGCGGCGCAGCGGGTGGACTCACGGCCGGCGGCTCCGGTGGGGGCGCAGCGGGTGGACTCACGGCGGGCGGCTCCGGCGGCGGCGCGTCGGGCGGAAGCGCAACGGGTGGCGGAGGCTCGGCTGGCGGATCATCGGGTGGAGGCTCCGGCGGCGGCGGAGCATCGGGCGGCAGTGCTGGTGGTGTGACCGGTGGCGGCGCGGCTGGCGGCAGCTCGGGAGGAACCACGGCAGGCGGTGGCGGCTCCGCAGGCGGCGGCGTGGCGACCAGCCGCGAGCTCTTCGTCGCGACGACGGGCGCCGACACCAACCCCGGCACGATGGCGCAGCCGTTTCGCACCATCGGCAAAGCGGTGATGGTCGCCGGCGCGAGCGTCTCCACCACCATCTCGCTGCGCGCCGGCACGTACGGAGAGAAGGTGCACTTCACCGGCAACTCGTCGGCGACGGCGGCGCTGGTCGTGCTCCGCAGCTTCCCTGGCGAGCAGGCCATCATCGACGGCACCGGGCTCACCGCCTCGGGCCAGGAGGGCCTCGTCGACATCGCCAATCGCAGCAACGTGCGCATCGAAGGGCTCGAGGTTCGCAACTTCCGCACGTCGAACAGCAACGTGCCGGTTGGCATTCAACTGACGGGCGGCATGACGAACGTCACGCTCAGCGGCAACCACGTGCACGACATCGTCACCACCATCGAGACCTGCAGCGGCAACACCGGCAACGCGCTGGGCATCGCGGTCTACGGCGACGACAACGCGACCAGCATCAGCAACCTGGTGCTCATGAACAACGAGGTCGACCACCTCAGGACGGGCTGCAGCGAGTCGGTGACGCTCAACGGCAACGTCGATGGGTTCCTCGTCGAGAACAACCGCGTTCACGACAACGACAACATCGGCATCGACCTCATCGGCTTCGAGGGCACGGCGTCCTCTCCAGCGGTCGACCAGGCCCGCAACGGCATCGTGCGCCTCAATCAGGTGTGGAACATCACCTCGCTGAACAACCCGGCGTACATGGGCGAGCAGGCCGCCGATGGCATCTACGTCGATGGTGGGAAGAACGTGCTCATCGAGCGCAACCTCGTGCACAACGCCGACCTCGGCATCGAGGTGGCCAGCGAGCACGCGGGCAGGTCGTCGTCGTACGTGCTCGTGCGCGACAACCTCGTCTACTACTCGCCGCAGGCCGGCGTGTCGGTCGGTGGCTACTCGAACGCGGTCGGCAACACCGACCACACCATCGTCATCAACAACACGCTGTACGAGAACGAGGTGGAGCTTCAGCTGCAGTTCCACATCACCACGACCGTCTTTCAGAACAACGTCGCGCACAACATCGCGGGCAACTTCCGCGGCGGCTCGTCGAGCGGCGTGACGTTCACGACCAACCTCGAACGAATGGGCGCGGCGTCGTCGACCTTCGTGACTCCGGGGACTCCGCGAAACGGCGCCATCGCCGTCGACCTGCACACCGTCGGCGCGCTCGCGTCGAGCGTCGTGAACCGGGGCACGGCGTTGCTCACCTGCCCGGCGGGATGGACGTGCCCAGCGGTGTGGGGCGCGGACCTGCAGGGAACGGCCGACTACGCGGGCAACCCACGCGCGAACGGCATCATCGACCTCGGCGCGTACGAGAACTGACAGTCACTCGGCGACAGGAATCGTGCTCCAGGCGGCGGGCTCGACCTGCTGCTTCACCGGCGCTGACGGCGCGGGCGTCGACAGCCTGCTGCGCATGAAGAGCGCCAGCGCGACGCCACCAGCGACGATGCCCCAGAAGACCCACGGCGCGCCCCACGTCTCGAGGCCGCTGCGCAGCGTCATGCTGAAGACCGACGCGAGCGCGGTGATGGGGAGGAACACGGCGGCGATGACGTTCAACTTGTGACCCTCACGCGCGAGCTCGAGGCTGACGGAGGCCTGCGCTTCGGCCTTCTGCGCGGTGATGAAGTCGATGGCGTCGCGGGCCTCGAGGGTGACGAGGTCGATGGCGCGCTCGAGCTCGACGGCGCGGTCGCGCAGGTTGAGCACCTCGCGGTCGTCGATGCCCTCACGCGCGGTCTGCAGCGCATGCGCGAGGTGATGCGCGGTGCGCTGGAGCGGCGTGGCCTCCCGCAAGACGTCGAACCAGTCTCGCGCGCGCTCGGCGGTGCGAAGCCGTTCCTCCAGCCCGTCGACGGCCAGCTCGAACGACGTGACGTGCTCTCGCAGCGCGCCGACGCCTGCGCCCTGGCCCTGCGTCTTCCAGGTGCCGCTGGGGTCTCGCCAGAACAGCCGCGCGACGCGCTCGGCGACGCCCGCCTTCGGCACCTCGTGGAGCACCAGCAACAGGTGCCCCTCTTCGATCATCGCGCGCTGCTTGCCGGCGCCTTCACCCATGCGAGCGCGGATTCGCTGCGGCACGTTCCACTGCATCGGAATTGGATTTCGCATGCCGCCAGACTCGACACCCGATGTGACAAGGGCGTGGCGCCGGGCTGACGACTCATGGGCGAGTCGGAAACATCAAGAAGTGGGCCGTCACGGGCGGCGCACGGCAATGGCTCGCGCGCTCCGGCGTCGCACCAGCACGGACAGCACGATGACGCTGAAGCCACCCGGCGCCGACGAGCAGCCGGCGGGGCCTGGCGTCGTCGGGTCGTCGAGCGTCACCTCGATGGCGGCGCTCTCGGCGCGATTTCCTGCGGCGTCGAAGGCGAGCACCTTCACCAGGGCGGTCCCCTTCTGGAGTGTGGCGACATCGACCTCGAGCCTCCACGGCGCGGCAGTGGCGACCGCGGCGGAGACATCGTTGATCATCACCTCAGCGCGCGCGACGCCGACGTCGTCATCGACCTTCACCTCGACGAGAAACCGGCCAGCCTTCTTCTCTCCCGCGCGTGGCGAGATCAGCGTGACCGACGGCGGTGTCAGGTCGGCGACGGTCACCTGCTGCACGACGCGCACCTGACCTGCGCCCGAGCGCCCCGCCGCGACCGCCTGCACGACGTGAGGGCCGCCGAGTCTCATGCCCGCGACAAAGCGGCCGGTGGAGGCGATGGCGCCACCGCCCGTGACGCTCCACGTGAAGGTGGACGGCGTCATCAGCGTGCTGCCGAATTGATCTTGCGCGCGCGCCGAGAACTGGAGCACGTCTCCTGGTTTCACCTCGCCAATCTGCGGCGTGACAGCGATGCCCGTGAGCGTGGACTGCACGACGATCCGCACTGTCGACGCGGCACTCTGTCCCTGTGCATCGGTGGCCAGCACCCGCACGACGTGTTCGCCGGCGCGGGCGAACGTCGCGGTCGTCTGCTTCGCGGTGTTGGTGCCGTTGGGAGCGAAGGTGACGGCGCCGGGGCCTGAGGCGAGGCTCCACGTGTAGGTGAGCGCGGCTTCGGGTTGATCATCTGCACCGACGACGGAGATGCGAGTCGTGGCCGTGGTGACGGTCTCGGGCGTTGCGGTCGGCGCCGTGACGATGCGTGGCGCGGTGGTGCCTCCGGTGATGCTGATGGTCAGCGTGGTGAAGCCCGCGCGATCGCCCGAGGTGCTGCCATTTCCGTTGCATGAGTTGCCAGCACCGAAGAGCCGCACGGGTCCCGCGAACGGCGGCGCGAGGAGCTTGAAGGCGAACGTCGCTCGGCCCGAGGTGAACGCGCGTGAAGCGGCGTGGTGCACTTCGTTCCCGAAGCTGACCGAGTCTCCCGCGACGCCGAGCAGCTGGGCTGCGGGAGAGTCGACCGCCACGTTCATGCCCGCGCGCGAGCCAGCGCCACCAGTCACCGTCAGCCGATAGTCGCCTGTCTGTCCTGCTTGCAGCGTCGTGGGGCCGGTGAGCGAGACCGTCGGCATGGCGCCGCCGGAGTGGCAGGTGTTGCACGTCTCGGCGGAATTGCCGGCGTAGCCAACGACGCCGAGCTGGTTGGCGAAGGCAGCGGTCGAGAGCAGCGAGAGAACAGCGAAGAAGCGCACACCACGGGTTCAGCACTCAGCGTGCCAGCGAGTCTGCTCGTCGGCGTCCGCGGAAAGACTGGGTGCGGGCCTGAGGTGATCACTGCCGTGCTCACGCGACGACGTCGCAGGGGGCTGTAAGGCGGCTGAGCGTGCGGGCGGCTCCTTGAGGGAGGCGGGTCTTGATGGAGCCTCCAAAGCCCGAGGCACAAGGGCCAGCAGGAATTGGCGTAGTCCGTGGCCGACGCAGGCGAGGGCCGAGGCCGTTTTCCAGGGGCTGTAAACGACCGGCTCCCTCGACCTGAGCGTTGGAACGATCACGGACCGCACGCCAATTCGTTCGCCACCACCGACACTCGAGGCTTCGGAGCGCCCACCACCAGTCCGCACGCTCAAGGGCCGTGCTTCTCCATCGAGAGCCTCGCGAAAGGCGCAATGGACCGCGCTAGAGAGCGGCCCATGAAACCGTCCCCTCTCGTCGTGACCGGGCAGACCGTGCGAGCGCTCGCCGCGACGGCCACCGACCCGTCGACCAGCCTCTCGCGAAAGCTCGCGCTCATCGGCGGCTTCACCGGCTCGGGTTTCCGTTTCGCGCACGCCACCGTCATCGGAAAGCTGGGCGCGAGGCCCGAGAAGACGCTCCGGCTCTGGGACTTCGAGCGCTGCCCACACTGCCGCATCGTCCGCGAAGCCTTGAGCACCCTCGACCTCGACGCCGACATTCTGCCCTGCCCTCGCGGAGGAACCCGCTTTCGCCCCGCGCTCGAAGGCGCCACCGCGCCGAGGCTCGAAGATCCGAACACGGGAGACGTGCTCACCGGATCCACCACCATCGTCGCGCACCTCTACGCGAAGTACGGCGCAGGCCGGCCACCGCTGCTGATCAACTGGACTCCGGTGCGCGTCGTCACGGGCTTCGGCGTGCGGCTGGTGACGGGCGGCCGCGGCGCACGCGCGAGACCCTCTCGAGCCCCCGAGAAGCCGCTCGAGCTGTACTCCTTCGAGTCGTCACCACCGTGTCGCATGGTGCGCTTCACGCTGTGCGAGCTCGAGCTCCCCTACACGCTTCACAACGTCGCCAAGGGCAGTCCTCGTCGAGAGGCCTTCATCGCGCGCAGCGGGAAGATGCAGGTGCCGTGGCTGCACGACCCGAACACCGGCTGGCAGGGCTTCGAGAGCCAGGACATCGAGCGCTACCTCGAGCACACCTACGGCGTGCCTCGCTGAGGTGATCGCTTTTGCGAGCGGCGTGACACCACCGGGAAGCGCCTCACCACCCCGGAGTGTTCATGACTGCGAAGCGGACGATTTTCCTCTGCGGCTTGCTGTGGCTGGGCTGCGGGCAGGACCTGCAGGACCGCGACACCGAACCCACGGACGTCGCAACACCGGCCGCTCCGCCCGAAGGTCCTGCACCCATCGTCCAGCAACCCGCGACTGGCGCTGCCAACGCCGCCGCCATCGAGCTGGGCCGACTCCTCTTCTTCGACCCCGTGCTCTCGGGCGACCGCGACATCTCGTGCAGCACCTGCCACCACCCGGCTTTCGCGTGGGGTGACGGTCGCAGGCTCTCGGTCGGCACGGGAGGCACGGGGCTCGGTCCCGCGCGCGTGGCATCGAGCACGTCACCGCACGTCACGACGCGCAACTCGATGACGGTGCTGAACGTCGGGCTCAACGGCGTCACCGCTCGAGACCGCGGACCCGACCCCGCGACGGCGCCCATGTTCTGGGACCACCGCGTGCGCTCCCTCGAGACCCAGGCGGCCCAGCCCATCCTCGCGCTCGACGAGATGCGCGGCTCGCGGTTCACCGAAGACACCATCTTCCCCGAGGTCGAAGGCCGGCTGCGCGCAGTCCCCGACTACGTGACGCGCTTCTCGGCAGCCTTCGGCGCGCAGCCGATTTCGCGAGACACCATCACCCGGGCCATCGCGTCGTTCGAGCGCACCCTCGTCGAGCGCGACTCGTCGTTCGACCGCAACGCGCTCACCGCGCAGCAGCAGCGTGGGCGAGACGAGTTCGCGCGCCACGGCTGCCCTGGCTGCCACAACGGTCCGATGTTCTCGGACTACCGGCTGCACCGGCTGGGCGTGTCGGGGCTCACCACCGGCGTGCGCGCACCGTCGCTGCGAGGCGTGACGAAGACCGGGCCGTACATGCATGACGGCTCGCTCCCCAACCTCGACGCCGTGCTCCAGTTCTACGGGCGCGTGGACCGGCGGCTCGACCCGGCGCTCGGCGGAGTGCGCGGCTTCAGCCCGACCGAAGCGGCCGACCTCAAGGCCTTCCTCGAGGCGCTGAGCGACGGAGCGTTCGAGACGACGGTGCCCTCGAGCCTCCCGAGCGGTCTGCCAGTGGGCGGCGTCACGCGCTGAGCCAGTCGCTGCGGGCGCTCCGATCGAGTAGGAGTGCGAGATGAACGTCCAGTCACGGCCGCACCCGCATTCCGTCACCCGAGCCCTCGGCGTCGTCGGCGTCCTGGCGTCAGTGGCGTGCGCAGGTTCGGGGGGCACCGCGACGGTTCGCTTCCAGAGCACCCCGGTCGCCAACACCCCCGTGGACGAGACGCTTCAGTTCGGCACGACGGGTGCCAATGGCAAACCCCTCTATGTGGCGTCGGGCTCGGGCCCGGTCATCGACCTGCCCTACTTCTCGTCGCAGAAGAGCGTGGCGGTCGGCGACCAACCGACGATGAACATTCACCTCTCGACACGGCAGGTCATCACGCCCTCAGGCCCCACCCAGGATTCCGAGGTCTGGGGTCTCGGCCCGATGAACGCGACGGTGTATTTCGAGCCGAAGGGTGGCGGGAAAATCACCGCGGCACAGATGCTCATCTGGATGGATGAGTGGCGCTTCACTGGCGACGCGAACGCGCCGTTTCATCTGGCCGGCCACTCCCAACCCAACGGCAGCTCGGGCCTCACGTACGACGTGAAGTTCGACGTCTTCACCGAGTGCAGCTCACGGTTCAGGGTCGGCACCGAGGCGACCTGTGGCGGTCAACCACCGCCGAAAGACATCGAGGGCAAGCTCGGCCCCGCGGTGGGGTTCGGCGCCTGCCCACCAGAGCTGGTCAAGCCCTTCATTGGCGCCGACGCCGAGCCCACCATCACCTGGTCGGGCGGCAAGGTGAGCGTGGCTGGAGCGGCGCTCCCGTTCCCGTGCGTCAAGACCCAGGAAGACACCACCGTCGTCTGCGGCGCGAACCAGGCCGGCCTCTCGTCAGCAGGCTGCACCTGGCGCGCGAGCGCGTGGGCCGCGCCCCTGAACAACGCCGGCAAGCCGTACATCCAGCTGTGGGTTGGCGCCGTCACTGAGGCCGGGTGCGCCACGCCCGCTGCATGCAACTCGTCGTTCCGCTCACGCTGAGTCCGACACAGCAGAGACGCGACCGCGGTACGCTCTTCGTGATGGACGTGGAGCACTGGCGCCAGCGGTCGCTGCAGATGCGCTCCGAGCGCTTCAGCGGCCGTGTCCTCGACGCAGGTGGGCGGCTCGACGCTCGGACACTCCGGTCGATTCGTGACGCGCTCGAGCTGCACGGCGCAGTGCACGTCAGCCACACGAACCTCGAAGACGTCGCAGCGCTCGTCGAGGTGATGCCGGCTCTCGGCTTCGGCCCGGCGCAGCAGTTCTCGCTCGGCGGCCGCACCAGCCAGCAGACGCAACAGAAGTGGGCGGCGCCTGGCCTGCGGAGGATGGACTTCTACCCGCCCCACCTGCACCTGCTCGCCAACAACGAGGTGCAGTACCGGCGTTCGAGCCCACGGTGGGTGCTCTTCGCGTGTCTGGTGGCGCCGACCGACGGCGGGCGCGTGTTCCTCCACTCGGCGACGGCGGTGCAGCGACAACTCGAACGTCTCGCGCCCGACCTGCTCGCACGAATGCTCGAGCACGGGCTCTCCATCGAGACCGGTTTCCTCGACGAGGCCCACCCCGCGAAGGCGAAGAACTCCTTCCAGTCGTGGCAGGAGCGCTTCGAGACGAAGGACCGTGCGCAGGCCCTGGCGCGCGCGACGGCGCAGACCGACGAGTACGACACGGCGTGGTGGGGCCCCGACGACACGCTGATGACGCGCATCACGCTGACGGCGTCGTTGTGCGATGAACGAGGCGACGCCTTCTTGCGCTTTCCACGTGTCGCGCTCGATGGGCCGTCGGCGGTGAATGGCTTCCGGCGCTTTCCGCTCGGGAACGGAGACGTGCTCACGCCGAGTGAAGAAGACGCGGTGCGCGCGGCGCTGCTCTCGACGCGTGAGGGTGTGAGGCTCCAGCGCGGAGACCTCGTGCTGTTCGACAACCTGCGCTTCGGTCACTCCCGCGAGTCCTTCAGCGGCGAGCGCGAGGTGCTGGTCGGCATGGCTGGCGAGGTGTGGGACCCGGCGCGTCGTGTGCCCGTCGAACGCCCGGCTCCCACTGCACGGCCACGACTCTCGAGTGAAGGCCCGGTCGCCTACACGTTTCCACCGTCGCTCGTCTCTCGACAGACCCGCTTCAGCGCCCGCACCTTCGACGCAGGTGGCGCGCTCGATGCTGGGACCATCGACGTGATTCGCCGCGAGTTCGCGACCCACGGCGCGCTCGTCCTTCAGAACACCGGTATCAGCGTCGACGCAGGTGGCGCGCTGCCGACAGCCATCCTCGACGCGCTCGGCTTCGGTCGCGACGACGCGTTCCCGTGGGGTGGCCAGAGCAGCGGGCGCACCACCCGCCGTGCGTTGAGCCCAGAGCTGCGCGCGACCGACGACTACCCGCAGCACCTGTGGCTGCTGCCGCACAACGAGGTGCTGTACCAACGCTCCGTGCCTGCGCGGCTGCTGTTCTTTTCGGCGCGGGCCGTCGACGCGAACAACGGCGGCCGCACTTTCGTGCACTCCGCCGCGCTGCTCGAGCGACACCTCGTCGACCATGGCGGCACGACGTTCCTCGAGGGGCTGCGTCGACACGGCCTTCTCATCGAGATGGGCTTCATCGACGAGCGCCACCCGGAGCGCGCCTCGAACTACTTCCGCTCCTGGCAGGAGCGCTTCGGCACCGACGACCGCGACGAAGCAGCCCGACGCTGCGGTGAAGCAACGCATCAATTCGACGAGTGCTGGTGGAAGGACGAAGGCGGCGGACACTTCACCTTGATGACGCGTGTGCGGGTGCCGGCCTTTCACGACGGGCACCTGCTGTTCCCACGCATCGCGCTCGACGCGCCCTCGCTTCAGAACGGGCATCGACGCTATCCACGCGGTGACGGCGTCGAGTTCTCCCCAGACGAGGTCGACCTGCTGCTCCACGCCTTCCTCGACACGCGCGAAGGCGTCAGCTGGAGCGCAGGAGACCTGCTCCTCGTCGACAACCTCCGCTACGGGCATTCGCGGGAGGCGTTCGAGGGGCCGAGGTCGCTGGCCGTCGCGATGGCCGGGAGCGTGACACTGGGGCCAATCCAATGACGGTGCGGCCGAACCAGTTTCGACTCGCGTCGTCCATTCGGGAGCCAGGCGAGCTGCGCGATGGACGCTGGCGAACGTTCGAGCCCGTCGCGCCGGTCGAGCGTGAGCTGCGTGGGAAGCGCTTCCTGCTCCGGCCCGGGTTGACGTTCACGCCGTACGCGAACCCGGCGCCGTGCAACGCGCATTGTTCCTTCTGCAGTGAAGAGCTGATGCGCCTCGACGCCGACCGCTTGAGCGCGAAGACCGTCATCGGCGACTTCGACCGCTACTTCGATGGGCTGTCACGCGCATGGAGCGAGCTCGCCGGGTTTCCGATGGGCCTGAGCCTGAGCGGCCTCGAGGCGACCGCGCATCCGGAGTGGCTGTTGCGACTGCTGACCCTCGTGCAGACGCACGGCGCCCTCTTCCCGGAGCGCGTCCTGTACACGAATGGCTCCGGGCTCTGTACCGATCTGCGCCTCGTCCCCGCGCTGGCAGCAGCGGCGTTCACCCGCGTCGAGCTGTCGCGCTGTCACTTCGACGAGGTGATCAACCACCGCGTGATGCGCTTCGACAACGGGCAACCGATTCGGCACCGCGCGGCGTTCGAGGAGACGGTTCATCGGATTCTAAAGTCCAGGCTCGGCCTCAAGCTGGTCTGCATTCTCAACACGCAGGCGGTCTCGACGCTCGCGCAGGTCGAGGCATACCTCGATGAGGCCGAGGCGCTGGGCGTGACGCAGGTGGTGTTCCGCTCCTTGAGCGAGCTCGGCGACGTCTATCGAGACACCCGTGAGACCCGATGGATTGCGCGAAACCGGGTGAACACGCGCGCGCTGCTCGACGAGGTGATGACGGATCAGCTCGTCACCCGCGCAGGCTGGACCTTCGTCGGCATGACGGCCGGCTACTACTATTCGAACGAGGTCTACCGGCGCGGCGGCATCGAGGTCGTCATCGAGAGCGCCAGCTACGTCGCCCATCACGAAGGCGTGCAGCGCGGGGTAATGCAGAAGCTCGTCTTCCACTCGACGGGCGACCTCTGCGGAGACTGGGTGCCCAACGCGCAGGTGGTGGGGAACTACTTCTCACCGTGAGCGCTCCGCCATCCAACGACCGTTACCTCGAGGTGCTGAAGGCGCTGACGACGACGCCCGTCCGGTTCGCGGTGTTCGGCTCGGCGGCGCTGCTGTTGCGGTACCCGACGCTCCGCGCGAAGCACCACCTGCGCGACGCAGACCTCTTGCTCCCGCGTGACTCGCTCCCGGCGTTCGCTGCGTTCATTCACGCACGAGCAGGCACCGTCACCGCCTGGGGCCAGCCGTGGACTCCCGAGCTCGACGTGACGGGCCGCTACTACGTGCGCGCGTCGCTCGATGGCCTGCAGCTCGACGCGACGTTCGAGACCTTCCTCGACCTCGAGGCGGCGCTGCGTGGAGCGACGTCGTGTGACGGCGTGCCGGTGTGCTCCGACGAGGTGGTGTGGCGCGCCAAGTTCAACAAAGACGCTGACGCCGCGCGCGCGTTCGCCGCCGAGTTCGGCCTCACGATTCCGCCGGGACTGTGACGCGCGTCCCGTTCCTCGACCCGTGTGGGCTTTCGCGGTTTGGTGACGCACGCCACATGTTCCCTGCCCGCCGCGAGGTGCTCCGCCAGAAATCGGGCACGCTCGCACAGACGCCGCTGCCGCTGCTGCTCCACGCTTTGCTCGTCGAGGAGCGCAGCGCCACGCTCGAGCTGCGACTTCGCAACCTGGAGAAGCGGGTGTTCTTCGAAGGCGGCGCGCCGACGGGGTGTGAGTCGAACCTGCTGCACGAGACGCTCGGGCGCTCGCTCGTCGAGAAGGGAAAGCTGACCGACGCGCAGCACCACTCGGCGCTCGCGGAGAGCGCGGCCGCGGGCAAGTCGTTGCAGGGCTGGTTGCTCGAGAAGCAGCTCGTCTCGCCGTTCGAGCTCTTCAAACACCTGCAGGCGACGCTGGGCCGGAGTCTGCTCGACGCCTTCCGATGGACGGACGCGACGTGGAAGCTGGCTCCGCCGGAGGACCTCGACGCGCCCGTGCGCATCAACCCGCTGCAGCTCATCTACACGGGCTGTCAGCAGCTGCCGGTGAGCGCGCTGGGCGAGCAACTCACCACGCCGGCCACCACCGTGTTCGGCCTGCTCCCCGACGCGCCAGCCGTGCACGACGAGCTCAAGCTCTCGCCGAAAGAGACGCGGCTGCTGCAGGCCATCAAGCGCAAAGCGACGCTGGCCGAGCTGAGCGCCGTGCCGGGGCTGTCGGCGGACGACGTGCACCGCCGGCTCTACGCCCTGCGGCTGCTCGAGTTCATCGACACGGTGGACGCCATCGCCGCCATGCCCGTGCGCTCGAGACCGACGCCGGTGCCGCAGCAGCTCGAGCCGGTTGCGACGCCCGCGGCCCAGGGCCTGCCGTTCCTCGATGACGACGCGCCGTCGCAGAACCTGCTGGTGAGCGAGTTCCTCTCGTTCAGGACCAAAGACGCGTTCGAGCTGCTCGGCGTCGACGTCGACACACAGGGCGTCGCGTTGCAGCGCGCGTTCCTCGCGAAGTCGTCCGCGCTCGTGCCGGCCCGGTTCAAGAGCGTCGACGCCCGCGCGCGCGCCGAGTCTCTGCAGCTCGCGTACGCGAAGGCCTTCGGCGCGTTGAGTGAGACCGAGACGTGGCAACAGCACCGCGCGCGTCGGGCTGCGCGCGACTCGAAGACCCCTCAGGCGCTTCGTCAGAAGGCCGCGGTGGAGGCGGTGAAGATTCGCACCGACCTGCTCGACGCCCAGTCACAGTTCGACGAAGGCCGGCGTCGGCTGGCCGCAGGCAACGCCGCGTCAGCCCTGGAGCACTTCCAGTTCGCGCTCGACATCGAGCCACGTGGGCAGTTCCTCGCCTGGCACGCGTGGACCCGCTACCAGCTCGAGCCTGGCAACGCGGCCGCGTGTCTGGAGCAGCTCGCGCGGGCCTGTGAGCAGACGCCGGCGTGTGAAGAGGCGAACGTCTGGCGCGGCGACCTGGCGATGGTGCTCGGCCGCGCGTCGGAGGCAGAAGGCGCGTATCGGCAGGCGGTGAAGCTGGCCCCGAAGAACGCGAAGTACGTCGAATCGGTTCAGCGGGCCGTGAAGGCCGGCCGCGGCATGTGAAGACGGCGCGCCTCGTCCCGAAGACGAACCATCACGTCGTCGTCAATCGTGAGCGTCGTTCGCATGCGCTCATCGTGAGGCCTCAGCGTGGAGACGACAAAGTGCCCGGGTTGCGCGTCACGGGTGGCGGCGGGCGGCCAT
>JAUXRI010000122.1 GCA_030681895.1 Myxococcales bacterium
ACCCGGAGCACCTCGGCCTGCTGGAGCTCTTCTGCGACGCGCGCCGCATGACGAGCCTGCTCGGCCTCGGCTTCGAGCCGCGCGACCTCGACCTCGTTGCGCAGGCGGTCCTGCTGCAGGCGCGCGTCGGCGGCCTGTTTCCCTTCGGCGAGGCGGGCCTGCACCTGCTGCTGCTCGACGGCGGCGGACTCTTCGGCGATCTGCTTGCGCTGGCGCACGTCCTGCTCCGCCTGGATCTTCGCGAGCTGGAACTCACGCTCGGCGGCGACCTGATTGGCGCGGTTCAAGCGTTCCTGAGCGAGCCGTTGCTCTTCGACCTTCGCGTCACCGGTGATCTTCTCGAGCTTGGCCTCTTCTTCAGCCGCGAAGCGCTTGCGGCGAATCTCGGTCTGCGAGGCGACGCGCGAGAGTTCGATCTCCTGCTCGGTCGAAGCCTCGTTCAGCTTGATCGAGCGCTCCTTCTCGAGCTCGGCCTCACGGGCGACGCGCTCCTGCTCCTGACGGAACCGCGCCTGCATGTTCGCGAACACCTGCGCCGAGGTGACGCGCACGTCTTGAATCTCGATGGTGTCGACGACCACGCCCCAGCCGCGGTTGGTCGTGTCTTCGAGCTGGCCGCTGCCTGAGACGACCGGAGCCACCTCGCGCACCAACTCAGCGGCGAGCGCGTCTTTGCGGCGGGTGAGGCACTCTTCGATGGTGAGGTTGGCGACGAGCCGACGCGTGGCGCCGATGCACATCTCCTCCATCATGGTGGCGAGCTTCTCTTGTGCGCGCTCGGGGTAGCTGAAGTTGAGCATGCGGAACGCGATGAGCGGCTCGGCGATGCGGTAGACGACGATGCCGGTCACCTTCACGCCGACCTTCTCCTGGGTGATCTGATCGGCCGTGAATTGCAGGCGCTGCACGGTGGTGGGGACGATCGCCACCGAGTCCCACGGCCACTTGAAGATCGTCGCGCCCTGCCCGCTCGTGCGCACGCTGCCACCGCGCATGCGGATCAGAAACTCGCTCGGCCGCGCCGAGATCACGCCCCACCGCTTCACCTTGTCGGGATCCTCCTCGGGCTTTCCGCGGCGCCAGCCCTGCGCGTAGCGGGTCGGCTCGACTTCACCGGCGATGGCGAGGTTGACGTCTTTGGACGGTGGGCGGGACATGGAGCGCTCCGGGTTGGGGGACGGACCGACGACGGAGCGAGCGTCATGCCCAACCTCAACCCCACGTCTTCGGGCAACCAGTTCCGGCCAGTGCCCCATCGCGGGCAGGTCGTCGGGCCAGAGTGGTGCAGCGCCAGGTTCCGCTGTCACTTCAACGAGTTGAAACCGCTCCAATCGTGGACTTGACGAGTCCACATGCCAGAAGTTACTAACGAAACAGCGCAACTGGACTGAATTGGTCCACATTGAAAGCGGGCGTTGAAATGAAGCTGCCGATCTTCATGGATTACCACTCCACCACTCCGATGGACCCCCGGGTCCTCGAGGCGATGAAGCCGTATTTCGTGGAGGACTTCGGGAACGCCGCCTCGCGCAACCACGCGTTCGGTTGGAAGGCCGAGGCCGCGGTCGAGAAGGCGCGCAAGCAGATCGGCGCGCTCATCGGAGCGTCGGACAAAGAGATCGTCTTCACCTCTGGCGCGACCGAGTCGAACAACCTCGCGATCAAGGGCGTCGTCGAGTTCTACAAGGACAAGGGCGACCACATCATCACCCTGTCCACCGAGCACAAGGCGGTGCTCGACACCTGCAAACGCCTCGAGCGCCAGCGCCTCGATCGCATCGACGAACTGAAGATCCAGCGGCTGATGGAGCTCACCGGCCGCGACGTCTCGACCGACGAGCTCGCGACCCTCGAGATCAAGCACGAGCTCGAGAACGACGCGCTGCTGAAGCGGTGGATCGACAAGGTCCGGGTCGGCGCGCGCGTCACGTACCTCTCGCCGAAGAAAGACGGGCTGATCGATCTCGAGCAGCTCCGTGCGGCGATCACCGACAAGACGATTCTGGTCAGCGTGATGTTCGCCAACAACGAGATCGGCGTCGTGCAGCCAGTCGCCGAAATCGGAAAGATCTGCCGCGAGAAGGGCGTGCTCTTCCACACCGACGCGGTGCAGGGCGTGGGCAAGCTGCCGTTCGATGTCGAGCAGGTGAAGGCCGATCTCGTCTCGCTCACCGCGCACAAGATGTACGGACCCAAGGGCGTCGGCGCGCTGTACGTGCGTCGCAAGCCCCGCGTGCGCATCGCTCCGCTGATCGATGGTGGTGGCCATGAGCGCGGCATGCGTTCGGGCACGCTCAACGTCGCCGGCATCGTCGGCTTCGGCGCCGCAGCCGAGCTCGCGAAGAACGAGATGGCGGCCGAGGCCCAGCGCGTCGGTGGTCTGCGCGATCGTCTCTGGGCCGGCCTGCAGAAGAACCTCGATCTGCTCACGGTGAACGGCTCGTCGGAGCACCGCCTGCCCGGCAACCTGAACGTCTCGTTCGCCTACGTCGAAGGCGAAGCGATGATGATGGCCATCAAGGACGTCGCGGTCAGCTCCGGCTCGGCGTGCACCTCGGCGTCACTCGAGCCCAGCTACGTGCTGCGCGCGCTCGGCGTCGAAGAAGACATGGCGCACTCGTCGATCCGCTTCGGTCTGGGCCGCTTCAGCACCGAAGAAGAGGTCGACTTCGTGATCGCCCTCGTCACCCGAGCCGTGAAGAAGCTTCGAGACATGTCGCCGCTGTACGAGATGGCAAAAGAAGGCATCGACCTGAAGTCGATCGCCTGGACCGCTCACTGAAATCCCCCGAGGAGACCCCATGGCCTACAGCGACAAAGTCATCGAGCACTACGAGAACCCCCACAACGTCGGCACCCTCGACAAGGAAGATCCGAACGTCGGCACCGGCCTGGTCGGCGCGCCTGCGTGCGGCGACGTGATGCGCCTGCAGCTGAAGATCTCCGATGACGGGATGATCCAGGACGCGAAGTTCAAGACGTTCGGCTGCGGCTCGGCCATCGCTTCGTCTTCACTCGTCACGGAGTGGGTGAAGGGCAAGTCGATCGAAGACGCGGTGACGATCACCAACAAGGAGATCGCGAAGGAGCTGTCGCTCCCGCCCGTGAAGATCCACTGCTCGGTGCTCGCTGAAGACGCCATCAAGGCCGCCATCAAGGACTTCCAGGACAAGCGCGCCAAGCGCCAGGCCACCGCCGCTGCTGCCGCCCAGCCGTCGCCCACCACCCAGCCGTGACCGGAGCCGCCATGACCGCCGAGGCCAGCGCCACCTTCATCGCGCCGAACCCCAACGCGCTGCCGACCGGCAAGCCGACGGGCAAGGGCATCGGTCTCGACGACAGCGCCGTCGTGCGCCTGAAGAAGCTGCTCACCGAGCGCAACACCCCGAACGCCGGCCTGCGCATCGCTGTGAAGGGCGGAGGCTGCTCCGGGCTCGCGTACCACATGGAGTGGGCCGAAGAGGCCAGGCCCCGCGACAAGACGTTCGAGCGCGAAGGCGTGCGCGTCTTCATCGACCCGAAGAGCTACCTGTACCTCATGGGCACCGAGCTGATCTTCGAAGAGACGATCATGGCCTCGGGCTTCAAGCTGCGAAACCCCAACGAGAAGTCGGCGTGCGGGTGTGGCGACAGCTTCTCGGTCTGATCGAATGACGCACTTCGAGGTCTTCGGACTCGCCCCTGCCCTCGACGTGGACGTCAAGGCGCTCGAGCAGCGGCACCGGGAGCTGTCACTGGAGTTTCATCCCGACCGGTTCGTCCAGGCCGACGCGCGCACGCGCCTGTCTGCGCTCGAGAAGACGACCACGCTCAACGACGCGTTCAAGGTGCTGCGAGACCCGGTAAAGCGCGCGTTCTACGTGCTCAAGCTCAAGGGCGTCGACCTCGACAACGAAGCCAGCGCTGCGCAGGCGAAGATGCCGATGACGTTCCTCGAAGAGGTGATGGAGCGCCGCGAGCAGCTCGAGGCCCTCAAGGCGAAGCGCGACGTCACCAGGGCCCGCGTCATGGCGGACGAGATCGAACAAGAGAAGTCGTCGGCGCTCGTGCTGGCGAAGACCGCGCTGGGCCGCGATGACGTGACCGAGGCGACCCACCAGCTCGGCCGCGTGCGCTACTACTCGCGCTTCATCGAAGAGGTCGAAGCACTCGAAGAGGAGGCAGTGTCGTGAAGGGCTTCCTGCAGATCCACGATCCCCTGAAGCCGAAGGGCCACGTCGTCGGTATCGATCTCGGCACCACCAACTCGCTGGTCGCCTCGGTCATCAACGGCAAGGCGTCGTGTCTGCCGGCCGATGAGGGTGACGCGCGGCTGCTCCCGTCGGTCGTGCACTATGCGAAGAGCGGTGGCGTGGTGGTCGGCAAACGCGCGGTCGAACTGCTCGCGGTGGCGCCGACCGACACCATCAAGTCGGTGAAGCGCTTCATGGGCAAGTCGCTGGGCGACCTCGAGACGAAGAAGCTCGGCGCGTACCAGTTCGTCGAGGGCGCCGGCGTGGTGCGGTTTCAGGTCGCGGGCGGCCAACCGGTGACGCCGATCGAGGTGAGCGGAGAAATTCTCCGCACCCTCAAGCGCCGCGCCGAGTCGGCCTTCGCAGGCAAGGTCGAGCAGGCCGTCATCACCGTGCCCGCCTACTTCGACGACGCGCAACGCCAGGCGACCAAGGACGCGGGACGCCTCGCAGGCCTCGAGGTGCTGCGGCTGCTCAACGAGCCGACCGCGGCCGCCCTGGCGTACGGGCTCGACAAGAACGCGCAGGGCACGTTCGCCGTCTACGATCTCGGCGGAGGCACCTTCGACATCTCGGTGCTCGAGCTCGTCGAGGGTGTGTTCCAGGTGAAGTCGGTCGGCGGAGACTCGGCGCTCGGTGGCGACGACTTCGATCGCACCATCGTGCAGAAGGCGCTCGACGCGTTCGGCATCACCTCGCCTTCCCCGACGCAGATCGCCCAGCTGCTCCAGCTCGCGCGCGACGCGAAGGAGCGCCTCACCGACCTTTCGGAGACGACGCTCGAGCTCGACGGTCAGACGCTGCCCGTCACTCGCGCCGACTTCGACGCGTGGATTCAGCCGCTGCTGCAGAAGACGGGCGTGGCAGTGCGGCGTGCGATCAAGGACGCCGGGCTCACCACGGCCGACATCAAAGGCGTCGTGCTGGTCGGCGGCTCCACCCGCGTGCCGGCCGTTCGGAGCTACGTCGAGTCGATCTTCGGCAAGCCGCCGCTCGCCGACATCGATCCCGATCAAGTCGTCGCGCTCGGCGCTGCGATTCAGGCCGACATCCTCACCAACGCCGAGCGCCAGGA
The DNA here is from genome assembly GCA_030681895.1 of Myxococcales bacterium. Classification (GTDB taxonomy): domain Bacteria; phylum Myxococcota; class Myxococcia; order Myxococcales; family Myxococcaceae; genus Xiheimicrobium. The sequence goes on from JAUXRI010000122.1 coordinate 5,308, forward strand.
CGAGGTGCTCCTGCTCGACGTCATTCCGCTCTCGCTTGGGCTCGAGACGATGGGCGGCGTGGTCGAGAAGGTCATTCACCGCAACAGCGCGATCCCCACCGCGCAGGCCCAGGTGTTCACCACGTTCCAGGACGGCCAGACCGGCATGGACATCCACGTGGTGCAGGGCGAGCGCGAGCTGGTGCAAGACAGCCGCTCGCTCGCGCGCTTCCGACTTTCGGGAATTCCGTCGATGCCCGCCGGCATGGGCCGCGTGCAGGTGACGTTCGCGATCGACGCTGACGGCATTCTCTCGGTGAAGGCGAAGGAGCAGACGACCGGCATCGAGCAGGCGATCACCGTCAAGCCGACCCACGGGCTGAGCGACGAAGAGGTCGAGCAGATGCTCCTCGACTCGATCGAGCATGGTGAAGAAGACATGCAGCGCCGCCTGCTGGTCGAACAACAGGTCGAAGCGACGCGCGTGCTGGTCGACGCGCGCAAACAGCTCACCGAGAACGGCGACCTGCTCTCGGTCGAGGAGCGAAAGAGCTTCGAGCTGGGCGTCGATGCGCTCGAGACCCTGTCGAAGACGACCGACGATCACAGCGCGCTCAAGAACGCCATTCACGAGCTCGACGAGCAGGCCCGGCCCTTCGTGGAGCGCATCATGAACCGCGCGATCGGCAAGGCCGCGGTCGGCCACAGCATTCAGACGTTCTGAGAGCGCCATGCCACGGGTCCACTTCATCAGTCCGCTGCAGGATCTGACCGTCGAGGTCGCCGAGGGCACGTCGCTGCTCGACGCCGCCGAAGAAGTCCACGCGCAGGTCGGCCACTCGTGCGGCGGCGTCTGTGCCTGCTCCACCTGCCACGTCTTCGTGCGCAAGGGCCTCACCTCGCTCTCGGAGCAGGACGACCTCGAGATGGACCGCCTCGATCTCGCCTTCGACGTACGCGCGTCGTCCCGGCTCGGCTGTCAGGCGAAGGTCGGCACCGAGGACGTCGAGGTGTGGATCACCGAGGAGTCGCTGAAGGCGTACATGGACGAGAACCCCGACGAGCGGAAAGCGCTCGAAGCGCAAGGCAAGTGGCCGCCCGCCAAGTTCAGCTGACGGTCAGGCGCCGCGTCTGCTGGTCGTCGTTGACACACCGGGGCTGTACTCGTACAAGCCCCGCGCCTCGCCCAGGTGGCGGAATTGGTAGACGCGCTAGATTCAGGGTCTAGTACCGGCAACGGTGTGGAGGTTCGAGTCCTCTCCTGGGCACTTGAAGGGAATCGGTCGAAAGGCCGGTTCCCTTCTTCATTTTCAGGGGTTCTGCACGTGACGAAACGCAACCTGGCGCTGGTGGTGATGGCGCTGGCGGCGTGCCAGGAGCCTGTCGCCGAAGACGCCACCGGTGAGCTCGGCCCGATGGTCTTCGAGACCGCCGACGATGACTGCCGCCCCAATCGGTTCACCGGTTCGACAGGCTCGCTCTTCGTTGGCGCGACCTCGACGGGACGTCTCGTGGTCACCTCGTCCCTCGTGGCCTTCTGGGGACCCGCGCGGGAAGACGCCGGAACGCTGATCGCTGGCTCCCGCACCGACTTCGCCAACGGGACCGATCTCGAGCTCATTCTCGGTGGAGAGCCGACCCGCCGCTGCGCGCGCCTTCGCTCCCGGTGGACCGATCTCGGCACCGACGGCGGAACACGACTGCTCGAGCTCAAGCAGGTCTGGCAGGAGATCGACGTCGGCTGCCCCGAGATGTACGCGCACCTGCCCGAGCGCGACTGCTCCTCGACCCGCCGTGTGCGCTTCACGCCCATGAGCGCCTGCCGGCTGCAGTGCCTCACGCCGACGGCAGACGATCTCACCTGCGGCTGCTAGCCGAACGGACGAATCTCGAACACCTGCGGGCGACGACGGGCTTAGAACCAAAGCCATGTCGATGAGTCACGCCGTCGCGGTCTTCGTGGAGGGCACGGGTGTCGACCCCGACGTCGTGTCTTCGGCCATCTCGAAGAACCTCGAGCCTGGTGACGCCGTCGACGTGGTGCACTTCGAGAGCCGCCGGGCAGATCTGACGGCCGTGGTGGCCCAGCTCGACGACGAAGGCATCGGCCTGCTCGACCACGTCGCGGCCTCGCTCTCGAAAACGCTGGGTCAGCCGACGTGGTCGCTCTCGTCGATGACGGGCACCGCGCAGTGGATGTCGGTGACTGCGTTCGCCTCGAACGGCACCGAGGTCTGGCACGACGAGACGCGAGACGAGATCACGGTCAAGGAGCGCTCGGCGATGCGGAAAGCGCTCGGACAGGCGCGTGGCGTCGAGCCGATCGACTGGCCGTACTGGAGAATGATGGCCGAGCTGACGACGCGGCCAGCGCGCGATCTGATCGGCCTCGGGCTCAGCCCCGCGCTCGATCTGGAAGCGCCCGAGTGGAAGACGATCGCGACCACCCGCATCGAGGCCCGGACGCCGGCGGCCTCGTCTCCGCCGCTGCGCGCGATCTTCAGCGCCCATCAATTGCGGCTCCTGGCCCAGGCCGAAGAGGACCAGGCGCTGCGTGAGGAGCGCGTTCGGGTGGCGCTCTCTCAGCGAGACGCTGACGCGGCGGCCGTGATGAACCGCACGCTGCAGCTCGGGGAGCCTCAGCTCGTGCAGCTCCCCGCGGCGCTGCTCACCAAAGCCGAACGCCTCGCGACGAAGTACGCGGTCCAGCGGGCGTGGGTGCTTCAGGCGGCGACGGCGAGATCGACCCCGTGGAAGTTCCCGGCCACTGCGCTCGCGGCCTGTCCGGCGAAAGCACTCGAGGCGACGACGCTGGTGATCTCGAAGCCCCTCGCGAAGGCGCTGGAACAGAGCTCGCTGCAGGCCACGGACGGGCGCACGGCGACCTTCGACGAGCTGGTGCGGGTCGCGCTCTCGGTCGGCCTCGATGAGCTCACCGAAGATCTCAAAGACGACGAGCGAAAGCGGAAGCGGCTGGCGAAGAAGAAGCCGGTGGCACCGTGAACGGCCGCGCGTGGTGGCTGAGCGCCCTGGTGCTCGCGGGCTGTCCGAAGCCGCCGGTGGTCGAGCCGATCGACGCCTCGGTCGCCGAGCTCGACGCGGGCGTCGACGCTGGAGTGGACGCGGGCACGGCGCCGTTGGGCTTCGAAATCGAACTCGAGACGACGGACGCGGGCGTCATCATGGGCCTCGACGCGGGCGCGACGATCGAGCCGCTCCGGGCGATCACCCTCACCTTCCCCACGGCGCTCGACGACGTCCGCTTCCGCGTCATGGACTGGACCGACTCGGTGGTGCCGAGCGACGACGAGTCGACGGTGGACGGCGGGCTCACGTACCGCATCGTCTTCGTGCAGCCGCTCAAGACCGGCCGTGGCTACTCGTTGTTGATCGACGCCGAGACGAACGACACGTTCGCCGACACGCGCGGCCACCAGTACGACGAGCTGCGAATCCCCTTCCGGGTGGCGGGCGACGTGCAGCCCGAGCCAGGAGCGCCCAGGAAGAAGAAGCGGAAGAAGTGATCCAGGCTCGGCGCCGCCTGAGTCGGAGAATCAGCCCGCGCTCATCACGAGCTTCGTGACGTCGTAGAGGATCTCGCCGCGCTCGAAGATCGATCGGCGCTCGAGCTGCCACGCGAACTGCTCCGCCAACCGCCACTGGCACCACTCGAGCACCGAGCGCAGGTTGATCGCGTCGTACAGGTTGTACTCGATGAGAATTCGCAGGGCGGTGAGGTTCTTCTGATCGTTCCACTCGCGCCAGAGACGAATGGCGTCGAAGCCCTTCACGCCTTTGAGGTGCGGCGGGCGGTGGAGCTTCAGAGTCTCCTCGATGCCTTTGAGTCCACCCTTGAGGCCCGTGCGTCGCACGAGGAAGCGCAGGTCGACGTGCACCAGCGGCTTCGGGAAGCCCGTCTCTTCGAACGCCTTCTCCAGCACCGGCACGTCGAACACCGCGCCGTTGAACGTCACCCAGATCGGGCTCGACGCGAGCCGCGCCGGCAGCTCGTGCATCGACACGCCGCGCCTGAACGTGGCGACGCCGTGCCGGTCCATCACGCCCACCACCGTCGGCACGTTGTCGCCGTCAGCCTCGATGTCGAAGAACGCGGCCTGCTCGACGAAGTGCGGGTACAGCCGCCAGTGTTCCCGGGGCGGCACGAGCGCGGCGAGCGTGGCGAGATCGTTCTTCGCGAGCGCGACGCGGGCCTGCGCGATGCTGCTCAGCGTCGACTCGTCGATCGTCTTCGACATCACGACGCCCTTCGACGCCGCCGCTTCGAACTGCTCCCAGGTCTCGTAGCCGCGGGCCCAGAGGTCGCGCTCGCGGTACGGCCCCACGCCCTTCGAGAGCTGAAACGTGCGCTCGAGGAAGCCGCTCATCGCGTGGGAACGTCACCGGTCGCCAGCGAGTCGAGCAGCGGCAGATCGGCCTCACAGAACGGCAGCTGCTTCATCTCGGTCACGGTGGCGAACTGCAGCGCCTGCGCGCCCAGCGGCTTCGGCTGGCCCTCGGTGATGTCGGCGGCGAAGAGCTCGAGCTCGACGGTGAGATCGGCGTACGCGTGCACCGTGCTCCAGAGCTTGCGGCCGACCACGAGGCCGACGTCGAGCTCCTCGCGGCACTCACGAACGAGCGCCTGGGCTTCGGTCTCGCCAGGCTCGATCTTCCCGCCGGGGAACTCCCAGAGGTTGGCGCGGCTCGCGTTCGGGAGCCGCTGCTGCACCAGGAACCGGCTCGCATCCTTCGGGTCGGCGATGAGACCGGCGACCACCCGGATGCGTTTCATCCACCGCTCCCGACCATCTGGAGCGCGAACAGGGTGCCGAGGTTGGTCAACACGTAGAGCCGGTTTCCACCACGCGCCGAGACGAAGCGGGTGGGCGTCGCCGTCACGCCTCGGCCCGGGTTCCACGCCGCCCGCACCTTGCCAACCGTCGGGTCGACGAAGGCCAGCGCGGTCGAGGTCGGAACCACGATGTAGCCGCGCGTCATCACCGGATCGCGGCCCGAGTTGTTGAGCTTGCCCTTCGAGGTGCGGTCCGAGAGGTCGAGGCTCCAGAGCGCCTTGCCGCCACGGCTGTCGATCGCCGTCAACGTGCCGTCACCCGTCGCGAACAACACCGCGCCGCGAAGGATGAGCGAGGTGACGCCACTGCGCGCCGAGGCCCAGAGGATGTCGCCCGTCTTCGCGTCGAGGGCGAACACGCCGTCCTTGTAGCTGGCCGCGTAGAGGTGACCGTCGTCGTCGAGCACCGGCGTCGAGTCGACGTCCTTGAACTGCTGGCCGCCCGAGATCGTCAGCTTGCGCTCCCACCGCGCGACGCCATCGTCGAGCCCCACCGCCGCGAGGAAGCCGTCGGCGAAGCCCGCGTACACGAGGCCGTCCTGGGCGACCGGCGTCGAGGCGCCACGCACCGAGAAGCCTTGCGGCATGTCGCGCTTGTACTGCCACACCCACTTGCCGGTGGTCGCGTCGACCGCGAACAGCGTGTCCTGCGACGACATCACCAGCACGCGGCCCTCGGAGAGCACCGGCGTCGTGATCAACTCCTCGCTCGCCTTGAACTCCCAGACCACCTCGCCCGAGAGCACCCGAATCGCGTACAGCATTCCATCGCCGCCGGGCACGTAGGCCACGCCCTGCGCGATGCCGGCGCCCGAGAAGAAACGGCCCAGCGTCTTCTTCTCCCAGATCACGTTGCCGTCGACCGGCGAGAGACAGCGGATCGCGCCGTCACGCGTGGTGACGATGATGCGCTCGGTGTCGGGATCGATCGCCGGCTTCGCCGTCTCTCGCGGCTGGTACTCGAGCAGCTCGAGCTTCACGAGCGGCTTCGACCAGTCGACCTCCCACAGCGCAGGAGGACTGACCTGCGACACCACGACCGGCATGGTGGGATCATTGGAGAGCGGGATCGCCTTGCATCCGGCGGCACCCACGAGGAGCGCCACCATCGAAAGCGAGCGCAGCGTCATCGTCACTTGCCTGCGTCGACGGCAGCGGCAGGAGCAGCCATCGGGGTCGGCACGGCCACGCCCTTCGCCGCGAGCAGCGTCATGCGCTCCTTGGCGAGGCGAGCGGCCGACGAGTCAGCAGCGGCCGTGGTGACTTCGCTGTAGCGCTTCATGGCGCCCGTGAGGTCGGCCTTCTTCTCGAGCAGACGAGCGTGGTGGTACAGCCCCATGCCCTTCATGAACTCGGTCTTGTTCTCCTGGGCGAGCTTCTCGAACGCCGCGGTGGCCTCGTCGAGCTTGCCGAGCGACTCGAGCGCATAGCCACGCGTCTCGAACGCGACGGGCCGGAGCGCGTCGTTCTGATCGCCGTCCTTGAGGAACTCCTCGGCGAGCTTGAGCGCGTCTTCAGCCTTGCCCTGACGGAGCAGCGCCTGCGCGAGCGGCAGCGCGGCGTTGGTGCTGGTCGGCGCGCCCTTGTGATCGGCGCGGAAGGCGGTGAGCCTGGCGATGATCGCCTCGTCCTTCTCCTTCTCGGTCTTGAAGGGCGGCTCGTCGTCGGGCTTCGTCGGAGCGGCCGCGTTGGCGTTCACCTCACGGTCGAGCACTTTGAGGGCCGCGCCGTACTGGTACATCGACGCCTCGTTGCTGCGCTTCTTGATGTGGCCGACCAGCGCGACGCCGCCGCCGATGCCCACGAAGGCGAGCACGCCGAGGACGATGTTCCTGCCGTGAAGCTCGAGGAAGGGCACCGCTTGCGCGCCGAGCCTCTGCAGCTCGTCCGGCGCCTTCATTTCCTTCAGCTCTTTCTTGGTCGTCATGTCGGCCGGGGCTTCTGACGCCCCTCGCCCGAGCTGTCAACCTCTGACAATGATTCCGGAAAACTCAGGTTGAGTGCACGTGGCCGCCGGTGCCTTCGAGACGGCTGAGCTCGCGGTGCAAGGTGACGAGCTCGAGCTCGCGGGCGAGGAGCAGATCGAAGGCCGCCTGGCCGTAGCGATCGATGAAGTCCTTGAAACTCGAGAGGCGGTCGAGCTCTTTGGTGGCGCGGGCGAGGAGCGCCTGCTCCTTCGGGGACTCGGGCTTTCCGTGGCTCTTCGCGAGGTGGAGCGCTGCTTCGGCGTCGGCGGCGCGTTGTTTTACCGTGAGCCAGGCAGAGCGTTTTCCGCAGAACTCGCTGACGGGCACCTTGATGCGTTGCTGGGTGAGCGGGTCGAGGCCGCACTCGGCGAGGGCCTTGCCGTGCGCGAAGGCGAAGCGGCCAGCCCAGGTGAGCTCAGTCGGCGTCGAGGTGCTCGCGAGTGCGCCGATGACGGTGCGTTCGTAGGTGATGAACGCGTCGAGGGACTCGGCGGTGAGTTGGGCGGACACGAGGCGCAGGGTCTTCACGTCGGACATGGCGCGCAATACCTAACGCGGAACGCCCGCGTCGGCTTGTTGGAGTCGATGCTCGAGCTCGACGCGGCACCGGCTGGTCTTCCCGTTCCAACTGAGTTCCAGGTCGAGAGACTCAAGGTCATTGCCGGCGCGAGTCGTGACGCAGCCCTCGGTCACGTCGCACTGGCGAAGAACGATATCGGAGGCAAGACGCAGCACGTGGACGGAGATCTGTTGTTCGAGAGAGCGAGGCACCTCGACCGTCAGCGTGAGTTGCCCCTCGTCGGCGAGCAATTCGACACTGGAGCGCCCCAGCGCAAGCTCGCGCTTCATCACGTTGCCAAGGCAGTTCGCCCGCACCGTGACGCCTCGACGCTCGAGGCCCTGCAACGCCTCGGCACAGAGGTCGCGAAGTACTGGCCCTTCGTGAAGAGGACACGGCGGAATGATCCCCGAAGTCGCTCCACCGACACACCCGCGAAACTCAGACGCAACCTGGTCACCGCGTTCACTGAAGTACGCCGTCGACGAGTCAATCCCTGGTCGTCTCGCAGGAAGAGCCATGGGCTCTCGGCTCCGCAGCGGCCGAGGCTGTGTACTGAGCACGACCCGAACTCGAGCCACCCTCGGCGGGCCAACGAGAGTCGATTCGCGACCTCACGCTCGAGTTGCGACCCACGCTCCACGAGCGGACTGCCCGGGCGGACTGGCGCCGCGACGCACGCGCACACGACCAGGACAGCAGCGACGAACGGCGGTGGTGGCCTTCCCTGCTTCATGGTTGAACCGGCCCGTTCAGCGAGCCCGGTCGCTGACACCCTACACCCTCGAGCGCGTGGCCGACTCGCACCCAAAAGACGATCCGCTCCTCGGCGATACGCTGACGCCTGCGCGCGGCCCGCGTACGGACCCGGCGTTCGAAGCGACGCATCACTCGGGCGAACACCTCGATCCAGTCGCGCAGCAGCCGCCGTCCCTCGCGAAGGGAGAACCGCTCGATCGCTACGTCGTGCTCGATCGCCTCGGACAGGGCGGCATGGGCGAGGTCTACGCCGCGTGGGATCCCGTGCTCGATCGCAAGATCGCGATCAAGCTCCTGAAGGCTGAACACCAGGCGAGCGGCATCGCCGACGAGCTGCGACTGCGCCTCATGCGAGAGGCCCAGGCGCTCGCGAGAATGACACACCCGAACGTCGTCACCGTGCACGACGTCGGCGTCGTCGAGGGCCAGGTCTACCTCGCGATGGAGTTCGTCGAGGGTCTGACGCTGACGAAGTGGCTCGCGGAGAAGCCTCGTGGCTGGCGCGAGATTCTCGGCGTCTTCCTCGATGCCGGTGAAGGGCTCTCGGCCGCGCACGACGCTGGCGTCACGCACCGCGACTTCAAACCCGACAACGTCGTCATCAGCCGTGATGGCCGCGCGCGCGTGATGGACTTCGGGCTCGCGCACGCTCACGAGAATCAGCCGCAACCTGCGCCGACGGTTCCGCTGACCGACACACCGACGGGCTCCATGCGCCGGCGCATCACCCTGCCCGGCATCATGCTCGGCACGCCGGCGTACATGTCGCCCGAGGCGATGTACGGGCAGAAGACCGACCCGCGGAGCGACGAGTTCAGCTTCGCGATCGCGCTGTTCGAGGCGCTGTACGGGTTCCGTCCGTTCGAGGGCACCACCGCGCCCGGCGTCGCCGCCGAAATTCAGCTCAACCGGATTCGCCAGGCCCCGCGGAAGACGTCGGTGCCGCGGCGCATCTACCAGCTGCTCCAGAAGGCCCTGCGCGCGAACCCCGATGAGCGTTTTCAGACGCTGCGTGCGCTGCTGGTTCAGCTCGGTCGCCGCCGATCGTCGAGGGAGCGGCAGCTCGCGACGGTCGCAGTGGCGGTGCTGTCAGCCATCTCGCTCGTCCTGGTCGTCGTGCTCTCACGCCGCGAAGCGCAGCGCTGTGCCGGCGTCTCCTCGCGCCTGATCGGCGTCTGGGACGAGAAGACGAAGCTGGAAGCGCGCGCCGCGTTCGAACGCTCGAGTCGTCCGTGGGCGATGGCTGCGTGGAGCGAGAGTGAACGTCTGATGGACGGCTGGGGCCGACGCTGGGTCGATCGACGACGGGCTGCGTGCGAGGCGTCCGACGGGCGCGCCGACGAGCAGCTTGGTCAGTCGATCGTCTGTCTGTCCCGACGGCTCGCCGACTTCGACGCGACGGCGCAGCTGTTCAAGAACGCAGACGACGAGATCGTGGAGCGTGCCGTTTCCCTCGCTGCGGCGCTCCCCACGTTGAGCGCGTGTGAACATGCAGCGCCGGTGCGCTCGACGGACGAAGGTGACGAGCTCCGCAAAGGGCTCGCAGGCGTCAGGGCGCTGATCGACGCCGGCAAGCTGCGCGACGCGAAAGAACGTGTCTCGCAGGTGATGGCGCAGGCGACCTCGCAAGACGCCTCCGACGCGCTCGCCGAGGCAACCTGGCTGAAGGCAAAGCTCGCCGCCGCCGAGCTCGACTTCGCGAAGGCCGACCAGCTGTCCGAAGACGCGATCCTCCTCGCGCAGCAGCACCAGTCCGACGAGGTGGCCGCGCGGGCCTGGGTCGATCGGGTGGGCTTCGCCGGCGCCAGCAACCTCGATCTGCAGGACGCCGAGCGCTGGGCCCGGTACGCGCGCGTCGCGGTCAATCGGTTCGGCGCGCCCCGTGAGCTCGAGGCGTCGCTGGCGAACAACGAAGCCGTGCTGCGCAGCCGTCAGGGCCGACACGACGAAGCGCTCGCCGGACACCAGAAGGCGCTGGGACTCCGCGAGGCCGTGTTCGGACCCGAGTCGCCGCTCGCCGCCCGCAGCCACAACAACTGCGGCATCACCCTGCGCACCATGGGCCGGCGCTCGGAGGCGATCGCCGAGTTCAAGCGCGCGTTGTCGATCGAAGAGAAAGTGCTCGCGCCCGATCACCCCGCCGTCGCTGACACCCTCAACAACCTCGCCAACGCGCTCCACGACGACGGCGCAGATGACGCGGCGGTCTCGGCGCTCGAGCGCTCTTTGAGCATTCGCGAGCGGGCCTACGGCACGGACAGCCCGAAGGTGGCGCAGTCGCTGTCGAACCTGGGCGCAGTGTGGCTCGACACCGACAAGCCGAAGGAAGCGCTCACCGTGCTGACGCGGGCGCTGGCGATCAAAGAAAAGACCGCTGGACCGAACGCGCTGACCGTCGCCGTCACGCTGACCAACCTCGCGACGGCGCAGCGGCGCGCGAACGCGTTTGCCGAGGCCTTCGCGTCAGACAGCCGGGCGCTCGAGATTCGCAAGACGGCGCTGGGCGCGGCGAGCCCGGAGCTCGCGAGGAACCTCACCGGCCTCGGCGCCACGAAGCTCAGCGAAGGCAACACCGGAGCGGCGCGCGGCTATCTGGAGCAGGCGCTCGTGCTCGCCACGCCGAAGTCGATCGAGCACGGCGACGCTGCGTTCCTGCTCGCGAAGGCGCTCGGCACCGCGCAGCGGGCGCGTTCACTGGCGCTGATCGAAGACGCACTCCAGCAGTGGCCTGTGTCGTACGGCACGCGCTCCGAGGCGAAGGCGCTCCACGAGGCGCTGAAGAAGCGGTAACGCGGCCCGGCCAGGGCTCCGAGACGCCAACGCAGCAGCAGTCTCCAGACGAAGAATGGGCCCAGGTGAATAGGGCGACGAGGCTTCCGTCTGCGGGGCGCATGCTCTTCCGGCTCACATGCTGTGTCGTGGCGATTGGCTCGGCTGGCTGTCAGACCGTGCGAACGAGCTTTCCCCTCGAAGGATCGCAGGCCGTCATCAGCGAGGCAGCGCTTCAGTCGGCGCAGCGGCTCGGCTGGGAGGCGCACCTCGCCGACTCTGGCCAGTTCCTGCTCGTCACGACCGCCAACGGCACGATGACCCTCAGGCCCGAAGACCACGCCTTGCGCGTCACGACGCAGCGCTCGGACCTCGCCGAGAGCGCCCTCCTCACGGCTGCCGTCGAGAACCAGCTCACCGGGAGACACGGCGAGACGCTCTCGACGCGCTCCGGCCCGCTCGTGGTGGTGCTCGGTGCGGTCCTCCCCTTCACCTCGACGCTGTACCTCGGCGCCTCCGACCCCGTCGGGGCCTCGATGGGCCTGCCGTTCGGCACGATGCTCGCGTTTCACCTCATCCTGGACGTGGTGGCCGCAGAGATGACGTGGCTGGCGCTCTCGGACGTGCGCGGCCCGTTCGATCGATGGCTCTTCGCCAGCTACGCGATCACTGCAGCGGTGCTGAACCGGATCTTCGCCGTGGTGAACGGCGTGCGGGTCGTCGACCAACGCAACGCCTGGGCACAGGCCGGGGTCGAGGTGCCGACGAAGGCCCAGCTCGATCGCGCGGCCGAGCTCCGCAGCGTGCTGTGGTGAACGTCAGCCGCGAGAGAACACGCGCTTCAGCTTGCTCCAGAACCCACCCGCCCGGCCGCCCAGCTCCTCGGAGCGCTTCTGATCGGTCTGCGCCCGCTTCTCGGCGGTGATGTTCAGCCGCTTCGCGACCTCATCGCTCGTGTAGCGCGTCGCCATGGTCGTTCGCACCACCTTGCGGGTTCGGAACTCGCGCGCCTCGACCTTGAGCACGCACTCGGCATCGAGGCTGACGGTAATCGCGATCTGCACCGAGCCCTTCGGCCCCTTCGGCAGCCCTTCGATCTTCATCGCGCCGAGGAATTCGTTGCCCGCCACGTTCGAGTCTTCACCCTGGAAGACCATCACCTCGAGCTCGGTCTGGTTGTCCTCGTGCGTCGACAACCCGAACGACTTCGTCGCCGGCAGCGGGGTGTTGCGCTCGATGAGCCGATGAAACCCGCCGCCTGGCTTTCCGAGCCC
>JAUXRI010000124.1 GCA_030681895.1 Myxococcales bacterium
ACGTTGGAGCAGGCCTGCTGGTGATGGCGGGCTTCATGCTCTACGGCTTTCTCCTCATCTACCTGCGTGACTTCGCGCCCGACAAAGCCGCGTGGGTGGCGTGCTACTCCGAAGGGAAGCACTTCGAGTCGCGGCTGGCACATGTCCACGGCGCGCTCTTCTCCTTCCTCAACCTGGGGCTCGGTTTCGTTTTGGTACGTCTGGAACAGGCGGGCGACCGGGTGCGAACCGTGGCGGGCACGCTCGGCCTCGTCGGCCTGCTGATGCCGGCGGGAATTCTGGGCGAGGTGTACCTGGGCCTCTCTCCGATTTTCGTGTTGCTGGGCGCGGTTGCGATGACGGCGTCGGTGGCGCTCACCGGAGTGCTGTCGTTGAAACACTGGGCGCCCGTCGCGCGCTGACGCATCGACCTCGCTGGCACACACGATGCTCGTTCACGCCCCATGCGAAGACTCGTCGTCGCGTGGGTCGTGTGCGTGGGGCACGCCGTTGCGGCCCAGGAGGATGGCGGCGAGGCCGTCTCGGCGGTCGAAGACGCGGGCGTGATGCTCGTGGCTCCACCGGTGGCGCCAGTCGTCGATGCGGGCATCGCAGCACCCGTGACGAGCTTCGACGTCGTCGCGTCGCCGTGGGGCCCGGGCCGAAAGTCGTCGGGCGAGGCGTTCAAGAGCGCGGCGACGACGGTGGATGACGGCCCGCTCCGATGGAAATGGAAGGACGTCTCGGCGGCAGTTGGCCTGCAGTACTTCGCGCGCGCGGAGGCGCGAGACAACGCAGACCTGAGCGCGGCGGCGCGCGACTTCGCGATGTCCATCGAGCACCGGGCCCGCGTGACAGGCAAGGTGTCGGCGTTCGGTCGCGTCGGCGCCGTACTCGAGCTTCAAGACATTCGCGGCTGGGGAACGGAGGCGTCGACGGTCGCGCTCCTGCCTGCGACGGCGCTCCATCAGGGCTTCGTCGACTTGAAGGCCACCTCGTGGCTCGACGTGCGCGTCGGCCGACAGGAGCTCTCCTACGGAGAAGACCGCCTCATCGGAAACCTCGACTGGGCGATGACGGCGCGCGCGTTCGACGGCGTCTTCGTGCGCGCGTCACCTGCCGAGGGCCTGACCATCGACGCGTTCGGAATGCTGGTGAAGCCGCCGGCTTTCCTCACCGACACGGGCGGCGGGCGCTTTCAGAACTCGGGCACGTACTTCACTGGAGCGTATGCGCGGTGGCGCAAGGGCAAGGCGGGCGTCGACGCATACGTGCTCGGGTTGCTCGACGACCCATCCACCGCGGTGACGGGCTTCAGGCCAGACCACAACAGGCTCACGCTGGGCGCCCGCGGGCTGCTTCCGCTCGGGCCGGTGGCGCTGGTGGGTGAAGGCGCGCTCCAGCTCGGCACCACCTCGGCGAAGGAGCGCATTCTCGCGGGCGCGTTCGCGGGCCGCGCGACGTGGACGCTCCCGGTCGCAGGCCTCTATGTGATGGGCGATGTGTCGGCTGCGACGGGCGACGGCACGCCGGGCGACGGCACCGACTCGACCTTCAACCAGCTCTTCCCCACGGGCCATGTGCACCTCGGCTTCATCGACTACGTCGCGTGGCAGAACGTGGTGGGCGTGCGCGGCACGCTGGGCATCAAGCAACCCTTCGTGCACGTGTGGCTCGACTTTCATCACCTGCGCGCGTGGGACTCGCGAGGCACCTGGTACGCCGCGAACGGGAGCGTCTTCGTGCCGGCGTCGGCCGCGCGTACCGACGGTGTGATGGGCAACGAGCTGGACCTCTCGGTGACGGTGCCGCTGCACGGCTCGGTCGCGCTCTCGGGGGCGTTCAGCGTGTTCCTTCCCGGAGCGATGGCCGACCCGGGCTCGACAGGCGTTGGCCGCGGCACGTCGCCGTCGACGTGGGCCTTCGTGTACCTGCGCACGCAGCTATGACGCTCACGCACGAAGTCAGTCACGCGATGTTCGAAGGCTTGTTCGCCCGTGCGGTGACGGTGTCGGCCGAGCTCGCTCGTGAGCTGAAGGCCTGCGGCTACGACGTGGCGAACCCCGACGCAGGTGCCTCGGGCGCCGTGTTCTCAGCGTGCGTCGAAGCAGCTCGACGCAACCTTCATCCGACGAAGAGCCCCGACGAGGGTCAGCGCGAGCTCGGCCGCTCCTTCGTGCGCGGCTTTCGGGAGACGATTCTGGGGCGCGTGGTGACGACGGCGCTGCCGATTCTGGGGCCTGCCCGGTTCCTGCCTCGCGTGCCGGGCCGACTGGGCTCGCTGCGCAGCGACGCGACGGTGTCGGTGCTCGTGACTGGCGCGACGTCGGCCACGCTGCACTTCGCGGACCTGCAGCCGCTGGCGTCCTTCTTCGCGGGCGTCATCGAGGGGGCGCTGCTGTACTCGAAGGCCCGCGCACCTCGCGTGATGGTGACGCTCGAGCCCGGTGGGTATCGCCTCGACGCGACGTGGGAGAGCTGATCAGTCGTGAGCGGCGCGAGCCGTCACGCCGGAGGTCGTGGGTCGACGTGAGGTCTCCGAAGCAACACGCCGAGCCAGCCGAGGAAGACGAGCGCGCCTCCGAGCGCTGCCAGCTGCATCGTCCACGCGAAGAAGCCGAGCGCCTGCGCGACGAGCGGCGCTGAGACGAGGCCTGCGGTCGCGAGGAGGAACACCTCGAGCGCTCGCGGCGGTGACGGCCACAGCAGCGGCAACAGGCTCAGCAACACCGGGCCCAGCACGAGGAAGTGCAGCGCTCCGATGACGGAGGGGCGGACGTTCGGCACCAGGCCCGCGGCCATCGCCATCAACCCCACGCCCACGAGTCCCCATGCCGCGCGGAGTGGCCACGCGACCGAGCGCTGCAGCGCCACCGACGCCAGCCAGAGGCCGTAGCCCGCGAGCCCGACGCGCGTGATGACGTTCGGCCACACGCCGAGCGCGAGCGCCCCAGAGAGCCCAGCGAGCGTCAGCGCCGGACTGGGAAACGCGCGCGCCCCGATGGCCGAGAGCGCAGAGGGCGTCACCACCACGAGCAACAACGTGCCGAGGAAGGTGGCGACGAGGTGCTGCGCGAACACCGGGTCTTTCCGGAGCGTCAGCGCGATGAAGGGCACACACACCATCGCCGCGACGATGCCCGGTGGCACCAGCGCGAGCGGCTCGTCGAGGCGCCGCATCAGTCCGCGGAGCTGAAACGCGCTCGACAGCCAGACGGCGCCGACGACCGTGCTGCCGACGATGGCTTCAGGCCCGTAGCCAGCGCGAAGAAATCCGATGACGGCGAGCGCGGTGGCGGCACCGTACGCGAAGAGAGTGCGGCGCCCGGGCACTGGCGCGCCTCGACTGCGCCACGCGAGGAACGCGAGCGGGAACAGCACGCCGTAGGCTCCGAGGTGAGAGTGCGCGTGGCGCAGGTGCGCGAAGTCGAGGCCCATCGACCAGGCGCCAGCGAGCGACGCGCGCATCCACACGCCCAACCCGAGCGTCGCGAGCAAGGCGGCCGAGAGGAGCCACCGAATCCGGTTCATCGTCCGTCCATCCCGCTGCCCGAAGAACGTCGGAGCGGCGGCGTCGGACCTGATCATCGCGCAGCCGCCCGCTCTCCAGCACTCCGACGTGGAGCCTTCGGCCCCGTGACGAGCCGCGCGACGACCACCGCGGCACCGAAGAGGAGCAGCGCGACCACGTTCAACACGCCTCCTGTCTGTCGAAGAACGAGGTGGCTCGTCAGATCTCCACCGATGCGCAGGGCGAGTCCGACGTGAAGCACCGTCAGCGGCACGAAGAGCACGACGTGAAACGGCACGGCCACGCGCGCGACCGCGGGAAGAATGATGGGCGCGTGCGCGAACACCATCGAGAGCACGTAGCCGACGAAGACACCGTGCAACGCGGCGTCGGCGAGCGGGCCCGCAGGCAAGCGGCCTTCGAGGACGATGAGGGCTCCGGTGAAGGTCAACCACGCGGCGCCGACGAGCACCCCGAGCGCCGTGAAGCGCGGGAGCCCCGGCAGACGCACCGTGCGACGCGCGAGGTCGAACGACAGCTGCCACACCCCGAGCAGGACGAGCGAGACGCCGAACCCTGGCGTCGCGACACGAGGCCACCACGGCTGCACGAGCGCTGACGCCGCGCAGAAGACCGAGACGCCAACCAGCGCAAGCGAGGCCCAGCGTGGCGTCGGCGCGAGGCGTGACAGCTCGAGGCGCTCCGCGACGATGGTCAACACGAAGAAGCCCATCCACATGGGCACCACTTCGAACACTGCCGCGCCGCGCGCCCACCACACCGTGCCGCCCAGTAACGTGAGCGAGCCCAGCAGCATCAGCCACGTGAAAGCTGCTGCCTGCCGGCGGATGATGACGGCGTTGACGAGCACCACGACGACGCACGACGCGACCGAGAGCCACGGCGCGAAAGGGAGCCCAGCCATCATCGCCACGGCGCCCAGCGCACTGAAGCCCGGCGCCGCGAACGCCCACGGCCTGGCCAGCGCGACCGCGCGCTCGAGGCTGATGACGGTGCCGAAGACGCCCACCACCAACAACGGGCCGTGCTGCACCGCCACCGAGGGGCCCCAACCGAGCGCCACGCCAAGACGCGCCAGCCCTCCGAGGAGCGCCGTCACTGCCGTCGCTGCAGCGACCAGCAACAGGCCGCGTCGCACCCAGACGTTCGCGCTCAGCGATTCCATCCGAGCTGCTCCTTGCCGGCAGCCGAGAGACGGTCCGGGCTCCACGCAGGCTCCCAGACGAGCTCGACGGTCACCTCGCCCAGGCCCTCGACGGCGCGCAGGCGCTCCTCGGCGTCGCGGACGATCTGCTCCCCGAGTGGACACGCAGGCGTCGTCATCGTGAGGCGCACCTGCACGTCGGCGCCGACCACCTCGACGCCGTAGACGAGCCCGAGGTCGACGATGTTGAGGCCCACCTCGGGGTCGATGACGTCTCGGAGCGCCTCGAACGCCGCGTGCTGTAGCTGCGTCGAGGAAGAGGTCGTCACGAGGCCCCCGTCGCCGCGAGTCGTGGCCACAGGACGTAGTTCTCGAGATGAATCAGCGCGAAGACGTCGTGCTCGAGCCACTGCAGCTGGGAGTACAGCGCGCGGAAGCTGGTGCAGGCCCACTCGGGCGCGACGAAGTCGTCAGCCGACGCGCGAATCTCCTCGAGCAGCCCAACCACCGAGAGGTGGTCACTGATGGACGCCTGGAGCAGCGTCTGCACCTGCGCATCGAGCTTGCCTTCGGCCAGCGACGGGAAGAGCTGCGTCGCTTCGTCCCAGAGGTGCGCCCTGAGCGACGCGGCCAGCTCCTCGACTCGAGCCTCGAGCCGAAGCAGGCCCGGCGCGTGCGCTGAATGAACGCTCCGCACCTTCGTGGCGAGCGCAGCAACGAGCGGGAGCGTTCGCAGCAACGGCTCGTGATGATGCGACACCGTGAAGGCCACCACCTCGCGCATCGACAGCTGCCTGACGTCCGGCGCGTCGGCCGTGCGCTCTTTCGCGGCGACCTCGAGCTCCAGAAGGAGTGCGTCGACGTCGAGCCGTCGCCGCTGCGCCGCCGCCTCGACGGTCTGCTCACCGCGACAACAGAAGTCGATGCGGTACCGCTGGAACACCTGCGCGCACCCCGGCGAGGACAACACGACGTCGGCGACGGCCTGACTGCGCGTGAACATGAGGGGAGCCCCAGCACCCGCTGTGCCATGGCTCCTCCGCGTGGCGTGTCTCGATTTGAAACACCGCGACGCCGGCTTCCAGCTTCCACTGTTTCAGAAAGGAAGCGGGAGCTCGCTCAGCGGCGCTCCGGGACGCCCACCTCGAAGCGAGCCTCGAGGCCGCGGGCCTTGAACCAGTCGACCATCGCCAGCTGCGCCAGCTTCTCGGTGCCGTAGTGGGTGCCGTCGATGATGGCGACGTCGGCGGTCTTCGCGCGCGTACGGAACGCGTCGTGAATCTGCCTGACGAAGGCGATGGTGCACGGCGAGAGCGCGTTGCCCGTCACGTACGTGGTGCAGCCCAGCGCCAGCGCGGCCTCGAGCGACTCGACCGACGCGCCACCACCCGCCACCACCGCCACCCTGCCCGCCGCGCGGCTGTCGGCGGCCTCAGCCGAGAGGCCAGGTCCGAGCGCGACCCGCACCTCTGGCCCGAGGACGGCCTGCAGCTGACGGTGGAGCTCGGCCACGGTGACGTCACTGTCTCCGATGATGGCGCCGCCGCCCGCGAGCCCGCGCGCCATCGGAAGGAACGCCTTCGGCGCCTTCAGCGAGAGAGCGCGCGCGAGCAACACCGACGGCGAGACCTCGGGGTGGTGGTCGAGTGGCGCGTGCACCGAGTACACGCTGATGCGGTCGGCGCGCAGCCGCGCGAAGGTGGCCTTCGACCACGGCGCGAACACGTCACCGGGAGCGTCATCGACAGGGTGCTCGGCGAAGACGAACGAGCCGGCGGGCACCCTGCGCAAGATGGCGTCGCTCGGGAAGACACACGTCGCGACGTGCGTCACCTCGTCGCTGCCGCGCACCATCAGCCCGTTGAACGACGTCAGCCACGATGACTCGACGTAGTCGCGCCAGTACGGAGCGTCGTAGACGAGGTTGAAGAGCGATTCCCACTCGTCGCCCTGCACGTCTGCCACGTGGAAGTACCCGTCGAGCTCGGCCACCAGTTGGTCACGCCGCATGTCGCCCCCGCCTTCTGGACCACAGGCTACCTGATGAAGTCGGCGAACGATGCCGGGAACGCCCCTTCGACCACCTCGCCGAACTCCAGAATGCTCGCCCAGGCCAGGCACCGCTCGCGCTGCACGGCCGGATCACACGCCGCAGCGAAGGTACGCGCGCGCTCGAGCGACATGAGGGTGCGCGCGGGCGGCCGGAACGCGATGGACACGCGCGCAAACGGATGCGCCGGGTGCGCCTCTTCGGTGGTGTGACACAGCCCGCATGAGGTGGACGCGGGCACGTAGTCGAGGTGCGCGTACGCCTGCTCGCGCGTGATGGGCGCGGTGACGGGGAAGGCAATCTCGGCCTTGAGCGTGCGGCTCGTCGTCACCAGCTCGCCGACCTCGAGCAGGTTCCGGCCCTGGCCATCGGTGACGATGCTGAGCAACGAGCCCGCGGTGAAGATGAAGACTCTCGGGTCCTCGGGGCCGCCGGCCGGCTGGGCGCTGAAGCGGCTGGTGGTGGCAACGATGGACAACGGCCTCGGCAGGCTCGCGGTGAAACACGGCACAGTGACTGGCATCGGCAGGGCGTTGATGCGCGCGATGACGTCGTCGACGGTGTGCGGCGGCTCTCCACCGATGCGGCAGGGCGCGAGGTCGTCGTCGAACCAGTGGCCCGCGTCGGGCACCACGGGCGGTGGCATCGCCTGGCCACACCCGCTCACCAGCATGAGACTGATCAGCCCGCGAAGCACCACGACAGCATACGGCGGCCGTCGCGTCGTGACGCTTGATCTGGCACAACCCGGGCTTTCCGGAGGTCGCCCATGTGCCGCAACATTCGCCGTCTGCATCACTTCGAGCCCCCCGCGACGCAGGAGGAGATCGAGGCGTCCGCGCTCCAGTACGTTCGCAAGCTCACCGGCATGAACAAGCCGGCGAAGCACAACGAGGCCGCGTTCGAGCGCGCGGTGAAGCAGGTCGTCAAGGTGACGCAGACACTCTTCGACGCGCTCGAGGTGCACAGTGAGCCGCTGTCGCGTGAAGACGAAGCGCTGCGCGCGAAGGCGCGGGGCGAGAAGCGAGAGGCGCAGCTCCGGGCCCGGTATGGAGCGAAGCCGGCGAGTCGCGCCTGAGTCATCTCACTTCACCAACTTCTTCACCGCGCGCGTGGTGCCGATGCCGCAGCCCTGCTTCGGCTTGCAGCCCTTGAGCACCCACAACGAGATGACACCCGACGTCTCATCGGCGCGCGCCTTCTCGGCCATCGACAGCGGCGTGCGGCCCGACACCGTCTTCGCGTTGACGTCGGCGCCGGCCTCGAGCAGCAGCAGCGCGTAGTCGGCCTGCCGGTGAAACGCGGCCATGTGCAGCGGCGTGAAGCCGTCATCATCGGCCACGCTCACCTCGGCGCCAGCCGCGAGCAGCACCTCGATGACGGTCGGGTCGGGGTTGATGGCCGCGAGGTGCAGCGGCGTCGCCCCGCGGATGTTCTTCACGTTGAGCTGCGAGGGCTCCTTCGCCAGCAGCGCCTTCAGCTCGGCGCCGTGGCCTGTCTTCGCGAGGTCGTGCACCAGGCTGTTGCCCTGCGTGATGTCGAGCGCCGGCATGTTCTGCGCGAGCGCGACGGACGCAGTGAGGACGACGAAGGCAGCAAGACGGAACATGAGGGCTCTCTTTCAGCGGGGCGGACACGACGGGTGAAACGCAGGCAGGGACCAGGGCGCGGGCACGACGGGCGCGATGCGCGGCTTCGGGTCCGACAGCGTCAACTCAGGCGAGGCGAACGGCGCCAGGCGCTCCAGAAAGTCGATGAGCTCGAGCGCGGGCGCGTTGCGGAAGAACGTGGCCTGGGGCGTCTCCTGCCAGATGCGGTCGGCGAAGGCGTAGATGTCGTGAGGCGTGTCTCCAACGCGGTCGCCGTCGCGGTCGAAGCCCTCGTAGTCGTCCCACGTGTTGCCGAGCCAGTCGTTGCCCCGTGCGCTCATCGCCGCGCTCACCGTCACCTGCGCCAGGTTCCGCTCGAAGCGGTTGTCGTGAATGACGTGGCCGCCGTTCTCTCCGTAGAAGTCCATGCCGGCGAGGTTGTGCGCGAAGCGGTTGCGGCTGAACGAGATGATGGCGTCAGGAGACGTCGGCGAGTTGGTGCGCGCGCCGACGGCACAGTGAATGACGTCGTTGTCTTCGACGATGGCCTGGCCGCTCTCTTTGAAGACGAGGCCTGCGCCCGACACTCCGCGTGAGTGCTGCACCACGTTGCGGCGAATGGCGACGCCGTTCGAGTACAGCACCGCGATGCCGGTGAGGTTGCCGTCGAGCACGTTGTCTTCGATGACGTTGCCGGGCGCGAAGACCAACTGCAGCCCGTAGCGGCCACCCCGAATGCGGTTGTGCGCCACGAGGTTGTCGCGCGCGTTGGCCAGCGTCACGTCGCGCGCGTTCACCACGTCGTTGCCGAACACCCGGTTGCCGCTGCCGTTCCACACGCGCACGCCGTCGCCGCGCAGGCTGTGGTCCTCGAGCTTCGAGGTGATGACGTTGCCGCAGATGAGCGCGCGGTGAACGCCTTTGACGAAGACGCCGAACAAGACGTCATCCAGCGAGTTGTTCTCGATGCGCGAGTCGTCGGCTTCAATCAGGAGCGCCGCGTCCATCGCGTCGTGGCTCTCTCCGCTGCCCGTCACGCGCAGACCCCTGAGGGTGACGCCCGACGCGCGGACGGTGATGACGGTCCCTCTCCCGTTGCCCGTCACCACCGCCGCGCCGGCGCCCTCGAGCGTCAACGCCTTCTCGATGAGCACGGGGCCCGACCACGTCCCAGCCGGCACCAGGAGCACGGAGCCCGCGGGCGCGGCGTCGACGAGTTGTTGGAGTCGCCGGGCTCCGTGGACGGTCACAGTCACGGCTCGTGGCTCCGCGCCGCAGGCGGTGCACAGCGCCATGACGAGGAGCGCGCGCATGCCTCAGACGAGGTCGCCGCGACGGAAGTTGAAGTACCCGATGGCCGCCGTCAGCGTGCCGAGGAACGCCGGGTACACCATCGAGTAGATGATGAACTTCGGCCCGCCGAACCAGTCGTAGATGACGAAGGCCGCGGGGCCGAACACCACCAACTGTGGATCGAACAGCATCAGCGCGCCGGTGCGGAACACCTGCAGCGGGTTCACCAGCGCGATGGCCACGACACCTTCGGCCGGCATGCGGCCCTGAATGAGGACGCCGAGCAGGATGAGGTCGAGGAACAACAGGCACGTCAGCCACAACACGAAGGCCGAGCCCTGCGCGACGTCGGTGGAGCGCGCGAACGTCGACAGCAACATGCCCAGGCCGAGGAAGCACCACGACATCGCGGCGAGCTGGCCCGTGTAGATGGCGAACATTCGCCACGGCACCTCGATGTCCTTGAAGGTGGCCCACAAGGCCGCGCCCAGCATGGCGAGGAACACCGGCAGGAAGACGGTGAGGAAGCGCCCGATGAGGCGGCCCCAGTACCAGCTCGACAACGACACCGGCAGCGACAGCAGGTACTCGAAGACGCCCGCCTCGCGGTCTCCGGCCACGCTGCGCACGGTGGTGAGCAGAATGAAGATGGGCATGATGGCCATCGCGAGCTGGATGTACGTCACCAGCAAGCGCGAGAGCCCCATGAAGCCCAGCACGCGCGACTCGGTGACGCCGAACGCGAAGAAGGCCGCGACGATGCCGCCGAAGATGAGCGAGTAGACGAAGAACCACTTCGCGCGAATCGACTCTGCGACGTCGAGGCGGGCGGTGAGTGCGAGGTGTCCCATTCGATGCTCCTTCAGTGCTGCTGCGCGAACGCGCGCACGGCGGCCCGCTGCGTCGAGAAGTCGTTGCCTTCAGCGCCCGGGTCGACTGCGCCGACGTTGAAGCCCATGGGAGAGGTCTTGCCGCTCACGTAGCGGGCCGTCCGTGCGTCGAGCCACGCGCCGTCCGACACGCGCGCGACCCACACCTTGGTTGCCGGCTCGTCGGCCCACGGCTGCTGGTCGAGCCACTTCATGGCGCAGCCCACGTCGTCGAACTTCGCGACGGCGTTCTTCGGCCCACCGCGCACCTGCGCTGCGAAGTGACGGTCCGAGATGACCATGCTGCACGACTTGCAGACGTCGCGGTCCCACGTGATGGCGGCCGGACCGTCGCTGTCGCCACGCGTGCAGCCGAGCATCAGCATGACGAGGAGCGCTGCCGCTCTCATGACACCACCCGGAGCGAGGGCGACGCCGGCTGCTCTTCGAGCGAGAGCTTCGCCAGGAGGCCCACGTACCGCGAGAGCATGCCCATGAAGCGCAACCGGTCGGCGCCAGCGACGACGCCGCTCCACTCGACGGACTCCGCGCTGCCGACGAAGCCCCACTCACCGAGCGCCTTCGCGATGGCGGCGTCGGGGCGGCGGAGCGTGACGGCGCACTGGAGGACTCCGGTGAGCGGCGCGTCGGCCACGCGGTCGTCGAGCACCACCTTGCCGCGGTCGAGCTCGATGACGCGGTTCACCAGCGCGGCCACTTCGTCGAGGCGGTGACTCGAGATGATCATCGTCGCCTTCGCGGCGCGCTCGGCCAGCAGCGAGAAGAAGACGTGCCGGGCCTCCGGGTCCAGGTTGGCAGCGGGCTCGTCCATGATGAGCAGCTCGGCGTCACGGCCCAGCGCGATGGCGATGAGGAGCTTCTGCTTCTGCCCACCCGACAGCTTGAAGAAGGGCTGGTGCGCGAACTGCTTCACGTCGAGGCCGAGGCGCGTCGCGATGGCTTCGATGGAAGAAACCTTCGTGCCCGAGACGGCCGCGGAGAAGCGCAGCAACTCTTTCACCGGCATCTTCAGCGGCGGCGGCAGCTGCGGCACGAAACCGACCCGCTTGAGCACCTCGCTGCGGTGCGCGCGTGGGCTCTTGCCGCCGATCTCCACCGTGCCCGAGAACGTGTACTCGCCGAGGATGCAGCGAATCATCGTCGTCTTGCCGGCGCCGTTGGAGCCGACCAACGCGATGCGCTCGCCCTGGGCGATGTCGAGCTCGAGCGCGTCGAGCACGGTGAGCTTCTTGAACCGCTTGGTGAGGGCTTTGAGGAGAATCATGACGGCGCTCCGGGGGTCGGTTCGGCGGGCGCTGGCGTCTTCAGTGGCACCAGCTTCGTCGGCGGCGGCTTTCGCGTGACACCCGCGATGGAGAACGAGAGCGCGCCGCCCTGGCAGACGTCGATGCACATGCCGCAGCGGGTGCAGTCGGGGCCGATGTCGAGGTGCTCGGCCGTCGCGCGGCCCTTGATGATGTGGTCGAGCACGTGCGGCACGAGGCACACCTTGCGGCACTCGCCTTCGTGCACGCACTTCTCGAGGTCGTAGTGCACCGTGACCGGCGAGAAGGTGCCGACGACGCCGTACGTCAGCCCAATCGGACACATGTACCGGCACCACGCGCGCCGCGAATACAGCACCTCAAAGGCCAGCAGCGCCGCGATCCAGCCGAGCGCGATGCCGGGGCCGTAGATGAGCGCACGAGAGAGGATGCCGGTCGGCGAGATGGTCTCGTAGACGGTGTAGCCGGTGCCATACGCGAGCAACGCGAACGAGACCCAGATGACCGTGCGCATGCCGCGGTGCAACGGGTGGTCCTTCACGAGCTTCTTCTTCGCGAGGAACAGGTGCAGCTGCTCCGCCCACTCCGAGAGCAGATGGTACGGGCAGACCCACGCACAGAAGCTGCGCCCACCGAGCAGGAACCACACCGCCCCGACCGTCGCGGTGCCGATGAGAAGGTTCACGATGATGTGCTTGTGCGCGAGCATCAGCCCAAGCGCGGCGTTCAGGTCGATGAAGTGAAAGCCCAGCAGCCGGCTGCCGGTGAGCGAGCCTTCGACGAGCTGCACGTCGACCCAATACGAGAGGACGAAGAGCAGGTTGATGGTGATGAGCACTGCCCAGCGCCGCTTCTTCCACTTCGCCTGTTTGCGATGCAGCGCCTCGGCGGCCTGCAGCTCGACGTAGTCCTTCTTCGTGAACTTCTTGGTCGCGTGCAGGTGCTTCGCGCCGGGCGTGAAGTCGTCGGGCTCGGCCTTCTTCGGCTCTCCACCGAACATCAGGCGCAGCTGGTCGAGGCGGCGCTTCATGACGCGCTCCACGGCTTGCGCGCGTCGATGACGATGGCGGCGGGCTCGGCAGGACACATCATCTCGCACACGCCGCAGCCGACGCAGGCGTCATGCACGACGGGCGTGGGTTTGCCTTCGACGTCTTCGATGCTGATGGCGCCCTTGATGGGACACTCGCGCACGCAGAGGTCGCAGCGCTCGAGCTCGTAGGTGTGCTCCTTGACGGGCTGAGGCACCCAGCGGTCGACCTCGGTCCACCGCTTCTTGCCTTTGAAGTTCGCCCCGCGCGCGCTGCCCTTCACGCCTTCACCACGCACCGACAGGCACGCTTCGGGCCGCGCGAGCCG
>JAUXRI010000131.1 GCA_030681895.1 Myxococcales bacterium
GCGTGCCCGGCTGACGCGCTGATGTGCCCTGATGGCAGCTACGTCGGCCGCACGGGGCCGAACTGCACCTTCCCGGCCTGCCCGGGCCCGACGGATGGTGGAATGACGTGCACCGCTGACGTGCTGCGCTGCGCTGACGGCAGCTACGTGAGCCGCACTGGCCCGATGTGCACGTTCCCCGCGTGCCCGACGTTGAGGGACGGCGGCATGGCGTGCCCCGCTGACGTGCTCCAGTGCCCGAACGGTGGCTACGTCAGCCGCACCGGCCCGAACTGCAGCTTCCCCGCCTGCCCGGCGACCGATGGTGGCATCGCGTGCCCGGCTGACGCGCTCATGTGCCCGAACGGCGGCTACGTCACCCGCACCGGCCCGATGTGCACGTTCCCTGCCTGTCCCGGGACGACGGACGGCGGCATGGCGTGCCCGGCCGACGTGCAGCAGTGCCAGAACGGTGGCTTCGTCAGCCGCACCGGCCCGAACTGCTCGTTCCCGATGTGCCCGGGGCCCGCGGTCGACGCCGGCGTGGCGTGCCCAGCCGACGCGATGATGTGCCCGAACGGCAGCTTCGTCACCCGCACCGGCCCGATGTGCACCTTCCCCGCGTGTCCGACCGGGGTCACCGACGGCGGCCCGGCCTGCATGAACGGCCAGTGCTGCAGCAACTCCATGCAGTGCGCGCAGGGTCAGTCGTGCATCGCCGGCGTCTGTCGCTGAGCCGCTGAGTCAGTCCCCAAGTCATGCGGCCCGGGCGGAGCGAACCTCCACCCGGGCCGTCGTTCGTCACGAGGTCAGACGCCCGGGCCTGGCCTTCTCGACAGCGGCTGGAGACGTCTGGTTTGCGCTGCCTGCGAGCGCCAGGGCGCTGGCGAAGACCACCGTTCCAGCGAGCAGCTCGACCATCGCGGGCGTCGCGTCTCGCCACGACGAGAGCGCGACGCCGGCGACCGCGAACAACACGGCACCTGCCAGCGCATCAGGCAGCGCGAGCACTGGCCTGAGCAACAGCACGTCGAGGTAGCGGAAGGTGGCGTTCACCGCGCACGAGACGCCGATCAGCAGGACGATGGGCTCGGCCGAGAGCGCGAACGCGGGAATCACCGAGAGGAAGGACAACAAGGCAGCGAGCGCGAGGGTCAGCGCGCCGCCGACCATGTGCGCCGTGCCCACCTCGCGGCGCTTCATCAAGGCCGCGCCGCTCGCCAGCTCGAGCAGCCCCCAGACGATCACCAGCCCGAAGGCGAGGCGCAGGCTGGTGCGGGGGGTCGACCAATGGGAACTCACCGCGAGCCCGAGTCCGATCGCCGAGGCGGCGAAGCCAGCAACGAGGGGCCATGGCTTGAGAGGGGACTGCGTCGTCGGCGCGGTGACAGGAAGGGTAGCCATGCCTGTGAGCGTGAGCATCACGCGTGCCCTCTGCGCGCCGACGCAGTTCAAGACGGTTGAGGTGTTTCGGCGCATCGGAAGGCCATTCAAACGACTCGCCGGGCCCATCGAAACGACGGGCGGGTCAACGGAACGCGAGGACGGCGGCCAGCGCCCCGAGGAGAACCAACACCCCGACGACCGCGAGGAAGATCGGATCGCGCTTCGTGCCCTTCCCGGCCGGGAGCAACGTCTTCTCGGTGCGCAGCTCGCTGATGTCGAGGACGTCGACCCGCAGCGTGACGCCCATCGCAGCGAGCTCGGCGGTGAGCAACGCCGTGAAGCGCGCGTAGTCGTCTTCCGTGAAATCGAGCAGGCCCGCGCCGCGCAGCTCATGAGCGAGCTTGAGGGTCGGGTATTCCTTGAGGCCGCACGCGGCGTTCACCACGTCGAGCCACCCGATGGCGACGACCGACGCGCCAGCCGTCAGCGTGAGCACCTGCCGCGAGCGTTTGCCGGCCTCGGTGCTGGGGCCAAGCGGCTCCTTCACCTCGAGCACGCGCCGGCCCGAGCCGACCGGGCGGGTCGCGAACGTCTTCGTCAGGTTCTCGGCCACCGCGACCAGGCTTCGCGCGACGGTGGTGTACGGGCCTTCGGTCATGGCGCCACTGTCGCAGACCCGGCAGCTCGCGGCTCCCAGGTGTCGAGGCGCGCGCGGAGTTCGGCTTCGATGGCGAGGCCCTGCCCGGAGAGGTCGACGCGCTGCTGCGGGTCCTCCTGCATGTCGAACAGGCGCACCAGCTCGCGGCGCTTCCCGGGAATCACCACCAGCTTGTAGCGGGCGTCGCGAACCATGCGGTCCTTCGCGTCGATGACGGCCTGTCGGTAGGCGGGGCGCAAGACGAGGTTGTGACGAAACGTGGCGTCGACCTCGAGGGTGTCGGCGGCGCCGGCGAGATCGACCACCTCGGCGCGCTCTGCATCGGTGAGGCCCGTCATCGCCTTCGACTTCGGGAAGAACAGGTAGCAGGTCTCGGCGAAGGCGGTGAGCTCGAGGTCGGCGACCTGGCGGGTCAATAGCGGCGTGAGATCGACGCCCTGCATCGTGGCCGGCACCGGCAGGCCCAGCACCGACAACAGCGTGGGCGCGACGTCGGCGGTGCGCGTGAGGGCATCAACCCGGCCCGTCGGACCTCCCGGCACCCGCATCAACATCGGAATGCGCGTGCTCTGATCGCCACCGAAGAAGTTGGTCCCGTGCCCCAGCGTCGAGCCCGGGTCGTACAGGTCCTCTCCGTGATCGCTGGTGACGATGACGATGGTCGACGCGGCCAGCCCGCGCTCGTCGAGGCGCCGCAGCACGTCGCCCGCGGTGTCGTCGAAGTCACTCACCGCGCCGTCGTAGAGATCGCGCACGTGCGCAATCGTCTCGGGCGGGAGCGTCGGTGAGAAGCCCGTGGTGATGAGCTCGTGCGCGCGGACCTCGACCTGGTAGCGGTGCGGACCGTCGTAGCCCTTCGCGGCGTACTTCGAATTGAACGGGTGACGGGCGTTGTACGGCAGGTGCGTCGGGCTCGCGAAGAGCAGGCCGAAGAAGGGCCGCTTCGCACGAACGCTCGCGTCGATGTCGTCGAAGAGCTGGTCGGTGAGCACCTGCGGCCGTGCGGCCCACGCCATCGAGGCCCGGCCGGGGACGAGCAGGTCTCCCACCGGCGAAGGCGTCGCGCTGAAGAACAACGACACCAGCACGTGTGAGCGCATCGTCGCCTCGAGCAACAACGCCTCGAAGTTCTGAATGGGGCCGACGTGCTTCGAGGCGAAGCCGAAGTCGACCAGGTCGAAGCAGTTCCCCACCCAGTCGGACGAGACGAAGGTGTCGTAGCCCTGCGCGGCGAGCAGCTTCGGGAGCAGCGCGGGGCTGGCCTCGACGGCGGCGACCTCGTCACGCGACGGGTACATGCTGCGCAGGCCGTGCCGTGGTGGGAACTGGCCCGTCAACACCGTCGTCCACGACTCGAGCGTGCTGGCCGTCGAGACGTGGTGGTTCTGGAGATCGAGCGCCGTCGCGGCGAAGGCGTCGAGGTTGGGCGTGAGGTCTTTGCGCGCGGCGCCGTGCACCCCGAGGCGATCGAAGCGCCACGAGTCCGCGGCGATGACGAGCACGTTCGGCTTCGTCAGCTGCTCCGCACGAGGCGGCGTGGGCCGGTGCGCTGCGGCGGCCATCACGCCACCACACACCAGCAGCGCGGCGACGCGACGGCGCAGCCCGGTGATCCAGAAGAAGAACGCCACCGCCACGAGCCCCAGGAACAGCACCGTCAGCAGCTCGAGCCCGTGCACGCGCTCCACGACCGAGAGGTCGACGCGCAGCTTCCGCTCGACGCTATCGAAGAACCCCGGGCTCACCCGAAGCGCAGGTCCGAGCGCGGCCAGCAGCACGACGAGATCGAGCAGCAGCACCCGCCCCCACAGCCGCAGCCCTGTCGCGACGCCCAGCCAGGGCCGCACGAGCACCGCCGAGACCAACGCCAGCACCAGGTACGCCGGGAGCGCCCTCAGCTGCGCCACCACCGCGAACGACAGGTACGGGCCCCGGGCCAGCGCGGCGAACCGCTCCGCCACCTCGGCCGACTGCGTGACGAAGGAGCCGACGCAGAGGGCCCAGAGCGCGACGAAGCCCATCACCTGAACCACGAGGAGCTGTCGAAACGCCGGCCGGGACACGAGAGGCGAGCCCTACACCGCGCCACGAAGGCGCGCGACCAAACGTCACTGCTTCTTCGCGTGCACGTCGAGCGTCAGCAGCACGTTGTCGGCGATGAGGTCGTCCGGCTTGCCGGGGTACACGATGCCGAAGTCCTTCCGGTTGAGCGCGAACTCGGCCTTCACGTCGACCTGGTCGGCCGCGAGGGTGATGTCGGCGGGGAACGAGAGGGTCTTCGTCACGCCATGCAGCGTCAGGGAGCCCGTCACCTCCACGCGCGTGCCGTCGAGCTTCTTGAAGCTGGTCGAGAGGAAACGCGCCTGCGGGAACTGGTCGGCCGCGAAGAAGTCGGGGCTCTTCAGGTGGCCGTCGAGCTTCGCGCTGTCGGTGAAGACCGACGCCACGTCGATGCTGGCCTGCACGCGGCTCTTCGTGAGGTCGCCATCGACGAGCTCCACCACGCCGGTGAACGTCTTGAAGCCGCCCTCGTGTTTGCCCGTCACCTTCGCGCCGACGAAGCCCACCTTCGAGTCGGCCTGACTGAAGGGGTAGCGCACGGCGTTGGCCAGCGGCGCGACGTCGGCGGCGACGGCCTCCTTCGCAGGCGTCACGGTTGCCTTCGTCTTGTCCTTCGCAGGGTCGGGGCAGGCGGCGACGCCAAGAACACAGAGGGTCAACAGAGCAGTTCGCATGGCTGCTTCATGACACGGCGTCGCCGGGAGTTTCATTCACACGCGTGAGACGAAGTGTTTCGAGACGAGGTGCTCGATGACCTCGTGCGCCGAGCCCGCGTCGACCGAGAGCCGCTTCATCAACCGCGACGTCGCCGCGTCGAGCGTGGTGGGCCGCGCGCAGGCTTCGAGGGTCTCGAGCACCGCGGTCGCCGCTTCACCGTGCTGCACCATCGAGTCGTCGAAGGCGCGCGGGTCGAGCGTGGGCGCGCAGGCCATGCCAGCGCCGTTGCTGGAGCGGAGCACCGTGACCGGCACGTTCGCGACCTTCGCGGGCACGACGTGCTGGCCGAGCCACTCTCCGAGCGGGACGTTGCGACTGACGGTCGAGGCCGCGAGCTTCGTTCGTCCGGTGAGCGCGGGCTCCTGTGCCGCCAGGTGCGCCGCGACCAGCTCGTCGAGCTTCAAGCAATTGCGGCTGACGGCCTTCTCGAGCGCCGGGTCTCGAAAGCGCACCATCGGAATCGCGCCGCCCGGTTTGCGCTTGCCGAAGAAGCCGAGGAAGTCGTCGAAGGTGACCGACTCCGACACCATGCCGAAGCGCTCGGCGTGCGACGTGACGAGGGCGCCAGGCTGGGACTGCAGGCGCTGGTAGCTGACCTTGCAGCCCTTCGCGATGACCTGCTCCATCAGGCGCTGCTCTTCGTCGAGCGCGGCGGGCGTCGCCATCGGGAGCCCCGCGATGCCGCTCACCTCGAGCTCGAGGTTCGGGTACCGCAAACAGTCGTCGATGGTGGCGAAGAGCGCCTCGTCGGTCGGGCACGGCTTCAAGAGGCCCGCGCCCATCAGGGCGAGCCGCTGCGTCTGCGAGAAGCAGCCGATGTCGAGCACCAGCGCCGCGCGGTGGAACGTCTTCGAGAGGCTCGCCACCAGGCCCGGCGCCGGCACGCCCCAGAGGAAGTACGTCGTCGATTGTCTCGAGAGGTCGAGCCCCGGCCAGACATTGCAGAGGTACTCCGTCGAGCCACCGGGGAAGTCGTAGCGGTATTGCCAGACGCGGGCCCCGAGCTCCCGGTGGTCGCGGCGCACCGATTCGGGCGCACGGAGGAAGGGCATCGGCCGACCGAACGAGAGCCGCTGCGCCGCGCGCCGGCCTCCGCAATACACGCACGACTGGTCGCAGCCTTTGCCCGGAGCGATCCACCCCGAGAAGCCGCTGAGGTCGAGCTGCGAGAGGAAAATATCGTCGAAGTGCGAATAGAAGACGTCGTCGCTCGCTTCGGTCTGCACGTAGCCGAAGGGCACTTTGGCGGGCGCTCCATCGGCGCCGCGGTGCGCGCGGTTCGGTGCGTCGGTGTCACCACGGCAGAGCGCGAGGAAGGGCACCTCACCGTCACCCATCACGACGTCATCGATGCACTCGTGCCCCAGGAGTTCACGCCACCACAGCGCCGCCGAGTTCCCGCCGAGCACCACCCGCACCTTCGGGTCGATGCGCTTGATGATTCGCGCGATGAGCAGCGAGCGGTGCACGTGCAGGTACCACTTGAGGCTGATGCCCACGACGCTCGGCTTCACGCGCGTCATGAGGCGCTTGACGGAGCGGGTCAGCTCTTCTTCGTTCTGGTCCCAGTCGCAGAGCCTGACGTACGCCTCGACGCCGTTCCGGCGCAGGAAGCCGGCCAGGTACAAGATGCCGCAGGTCGCCTCACCACGGCCGCCGCCAAGGAGCAGCACCGGGCCTGTGCCCTTCCCCGCCGCGGACTTCTTCGTGAGGGACTGCTGAACTGCCGACATCGTGGACTCCGCTCGTGGAACGACGCGCGGAGCGTAGCGCCAGTTCGCTTCCGCCCGTGCGCCGTGAAGGGCTGCCATCCTCCCCGCGTCGGGCAGGTCCTGCTAATGAGCCGTGAGAGGACCCTTCGTGCGCCGCCTGACCGTCATCGTCGTGCTCACCGCCTCCGCGGCCTGGCCGGCAGACCCCGGGAGAAGGCTCTTCCTCGAGCGGTGCGCGATCTGCCACGGCGAAGACGGCGATGGCACCGGCCCGGTCGGCGCCACCCTGCCGCTGAAGCCACGCGACTTTCGCCACGAGCCGCTCCAGTGGGGCAACTCGCAGCGCAGCGTCGTCGAGACGGTGACGCGCGGCCGCCAAGGCGTCATGCCGAACTTCGACGAGGTCCTCACCGCGCAAGAGGTCAACCAGGTCGCGGCGTACGTCTGGTCGCTCATCCCTCCCGAGTCGAAGAAGCGGGCCGCGAAGACGCCCACCGCGCGCTCGTCGACGAGCCGGGTCTTCCTCATCCACCAGCGCAACAAGGCCTTCACGCCCACCACCGTCACCGCGCGCGTCGGCGACACCCTCGTCTTCGTGAACGAAGATGAGGTGGAGCACGAGGTGCACTCGATGGCGACGGACGCGGGCCTGACCATTCAGAGTCAGAAGCCCCGTCAGTGGGACCGGGTCGAGCTCTCGACCCCCGGCGCGATGCGCTTCGGGTGCGCGATTCACCCGTCGATGCGGCTCGAGGTGAAGGTCGAGCCACCGCCCCCCGCGCCTGCGCCCGTCGAGGTCCGTCAGAAGGGCCAACGCTTCGCGCCTGCCGAGGTGACGGTTGCTCGCGGCGGCACGCTCGTCTTCGTGAACGACGACGACGTCGCGCACAACGCCTTCAGCAAGGAGGGGAAGTTCACCCTCGCCGTGCAGCAGCCGGGGGAACGCAGCCCGGTGACGCTCGAGGTGCCAGGCACGTACGAGGTGAAGTGCGCGATTCACCCGGGCATGAAGCTCAAGGTGAAGGTGAAGTGATGACGCCTTCGACGCGACTGCTTCGGCGTTTGAGCGCGCTCAAAGGGGAGTGCGCCCGCCACCCGGCGTTCAACCGCCGGGCTGAGGCGACGCGATGACACCCGCGACGCGGCTGGTGCTCGTCGTTCTGAACGGCGCAACACGAGTCCAGAGCGCGAACGACCGGCACGCGAAGCGCACGGCTGAGGCGACGCGATGACACCCGCGACGCTGCTGATACTCGTCGCGCTGACGGGTTCTCCGCGCGCGACGCTCGAGAGCGAAGCCCGTGCCTTTGCCGCGGCCTACCGTCGTCCGGCGCCGCTCCCGCCTGCGCCTCGTGAGCAGGTCGAGCTCGGCCGGTTGCTCTTCTTCGACCCACGGCTGAGCGGCTCGGGAACGATGTCGTGCGCGAGCTGTCACAACCCGTCGCTGAGCTGGGGTGATGGGCTGGCGCGAGGCGTCGGCGCTGGCGGCAAGGCGTTGGCGCGCCGCACGCCGACCGTGCTCGACGTCGCGTGGGGCCAGACGTTCATGTGGGACGGCCGGTTCGAGACGCTGGAAGCGCAAGCGCTGAGCCCCGTGACGTCGGTCGACGAGATGAACCTGCCCGAGCCGCTCCTCGCGCCGAGAGTCGCGGCAGTCGGCCGCTATCGTCAGGGCTTCGAGCGCGCCTTCCCCGACGCGGGCGTGTCGACGACGACCATCGCGAAGGCGCTGGCCTCGTTCGAGCGCACCGTGGTGTCGGGCAAGGCTCCGTTCGACCGGTGGGTCGACGGTGAGCGCAGCGCCATCAGCGACGCCGCCAGGCGTGGCTTCGTGCTCTTCAACACACGCGCGAAGTGCTCGAAGTGCCACTCGGGCTGGCGCTTCACCGACGAGAGCTTCCACGACATCGGCGTGGCGGATGCCGACCTCGGCCGGGGAGCGCTGCCTGAGTTCACGAAGTTCACGGTGCTCCAGCATGCGTTCAAGACGCCGTCACTTCGCGACACCGCGCGGCGTGGGCCGTGGATGCACGACGGCTCGGCGAAGACGCTCGAAGAGGTGATTCAGCTGTACGACGTCGGAGGGATCGTGAAGCGGCCGAGCCTGTCTGCCGACCTCACGCCCTTGTCGCTGTCACCGCAGGACGAGCAGGACCTCATCGAGCTGATGAAGACGTTCTCGGCGCCCGTCGAGGTCGCGGTGCCGGTGCTCCCCCGCGAGTGACGGGCTCACCGTCGGCGAAGGTCGCCCTCGAGGTTCCACAACGTCACCAGCTCCTCCTTGTCCCACGACTGGAGGGGCTTCGTCGGGCTCGGCGCCGCACCCGCGACGCTGCTCGCCCAATCGAGAATGCGCTGCGCCTGCGCGTCTGTGTTCTCGCCCGTCAGCCGCATCACCAGGATCAGCTCGCGGAGCGTGGCGAACTCGGCCGCCGTCGGTCGTTCGACGAGGTACTGGTTGATGAACTCCAGCGCCTGACGTCGCGGCACCGCCACGGCCGCGGCCTGCCTCTCGAGCGCGGCGAGGTGCTGATCGACGAACGAGAGAATCATGGCCCGCTCGGCTGGATGCACCTCGCCGTCCGCCCACGCCATCTCCACCAGCGGCAGCGCGTCGAGCAGGTACACCATCGACCCGCGAATCCCTCTCGCCTCGAGCTGCGTCAGCGCTTCGAGACGAGTCATCGGAACGTGGGCCATGTCTCGCGTGTAGAGAGATCGCCTGCTGGGAACCATCGATTCGGTGGATGAGCGCCGTTCGCTTCGTCAGCGTTCGAGCGCGCAACACCCCGCCGTGCCTGATAACCACCGCGGCATGAGCGGCCAGCCCTGCCCGGTGTGCACGATGGAAGACGTCCTCACGCACGCGGATCGATGGGAGTGCGCGACCTGCGGCCACGAGTGGCCTCGCGAGGCAGCTGCTCCCGTGGCGCGCGTGGTGAAGGACGCGCACGGTCAGGTGCTGGCCGATGGTGACACGGTCGTCCTGATCAAGGACCTCAAGCTGCGCGGCTCCTCCGAGGTGCTCAAGCAAGGCACCAAGGTGAAGGGCATTCGGATCGTCGACGGCGACCACGAGATC
Organism: Myxococcales bacterium; assembly: GCA_030681895.1. Lineage (GTDB taxonomy): Bacteria > Myxococcota > Myxococcia > Myxococcales > Myxococcaceae > Xiheimicrobium. The sequence continues at coordinate 9,596 of JAUXRI010000131.1, forward strand.
GACTGCCGCATCGACGGCAGCGCGATGGCGCTCAAGGCGGAGTTCGTGAAGAAGGGGTAGCGACGTCAGGGCGCCGACAGCGCGCCATCGTCAGCCACGCGCACGCCCGTCTTCGGGAAGTCGCGCGCCGAGAGCTCGGCGATCGTCTTCTGCCCCCGCTTCGTCTCGTCGCGCATCGGCACGCCCTTCCCTTCCTGCTTCGTCGACAGCAGCCGGCCTTTCACGAAACGCCCGTCGTCGGCGAGCTCGACCTCGAGAATGACCGACACGCCGAGGGCACCGATCAGACTGAAGCGCCCGTACGTCGCGAAGTTGCCGAGCGAGTAGGCGATGAGGCGGCCCTGGTAGAGCTCCATCGCGCGCAGCACGTGCGGGCCGTGCCCGAAGACGACGTCGGCACCAGCGTCGATGACGGCGTGGGTGAAGGCCTTCAGGTCGCCGCGGTTCTCACCGAGGTACCGCTCGGCGCCGTCCTTCACGCGGTCGGCTCCGAGCCCTTCGGCTCCGCCATGAAAGCTGACGACGACGAGCTCGTGCGTCGTGGCCGCCTGCGCGACGAGCTTCTTCGCGGTGGCGAGGTCGTTCACGTCGTTGGTCGCGCCCGAGGTGTGGAAGGCGAGGAGCGCTATCTTCTTCCCCTTCGCGGTGAGGGTCCCGATGGAACCCGGCGGGCCGCTCCAGACGAGGCCCTGGCCGTCGAGCGCGGCTTCGGTCTCACGCCGGCACGCCTCTCCGAAGTCGCCGGAGTGGTTGTTGGCCGTCGAGCCGAGATCGACGCCCGCCGCCTTCAGGTACTTCGCGTAGCGGGTCGGCGAACGGAACGCGTAGCAGTTGCCGCCCTTGCGGCACTTGGCCGAGGTGCCGGAGTCGCAGAGTGGGCCCTCGAGGTTGGCGATGGTGACGTCGGCGTCCTGCAGCAGCGGTGCGACGTCGTCGAGCAGGTGCGCCCCGTCGTCGGGAGGCAGCACGCCTTCGGGCACCGAGGTGCCGAGCATCACGTCACCGACGGCGCGAAACCGCAGCGTGGGCGCCTCGGCCTGTGCGAGCGACAGCGCGATGAGCAGCAGCGGCGACATGGGCAGCCTCCAGAAACACGAGGGCCCTGCGACTCCAGGGGAGCGCGCAGGGCCGGGCGTGACCAACCCGCGTCAGTAGTTCTCGTGAGCGAGCGAGTCGGGCAGGCGGGGGTCGTTGATGGGAACGACCTTGTTCTTGTTCAGGAAGAAGCCGAACACCGCGATGAACGCGCCGAACATGCCGATGAGGGCGGTGACGTCGAGGTACGAGACCGCGAGGTGCGGCTCGTGGTGCCCGCCGGTGTGCGCGCCGAAGTTCGGCATGATGAGCCAGTACATGTCGACGAGGTGCATGAGGAGCATCCACACGCAGCCGACCGCGAGGGCCATGCGGTTGCGCTTCACGTGCCGCGAGACGAAGTAGAAGAAGGGCACGAAGAAGTGCAGCAGCGGCAGCCCGTACGAGAGGTACTGCCAGCCGCCCTCGACGCGCACCATGTAGAACTCGGTCTCTTCGGGAATGTTCGCGTACCAGATGAGGATGAACTGGCTGAACGCGATGTACGCCCAGAAGACGCCGTAGCCGTAGACGTACTTGCCGAGGTCGTGGAAGTGCTCGGTCGTGATGGCCTTCGTCAGCACGCCCGCCCGCTGCAGCCCCATCGCCACCAGCGCGAGGAACGCGTTGAACGCGAGGATCGACGCCGCGAAGTAGTAGACGCCGAAGATGGTCGAGTACCAGTGCGGCTGGAGCGACATCATCCAGTCGATCGACTGGAAGCTCAGCGAGAAGCCGTAGAGCGCGATGCCCGGCGTGCTGACCATCACCAGGCGCTTCGTCATGCTGTCACGCACAGCCGGGTTGGTCTCCGAGTCCATCTTCGTCGAGGTGCTGTGGAGCACCCACGCGAGCGCGGTCCAGATGCCGAAATAGATCGCCGCGCGGCCGAAGAAGGCGCCCGACGAGAGGAACCAGGTCTTGCGCGCGAGAATCTCGTCGATGTGGTCCGCGTGCGTCCACGGGTACAGCTCGTGGAAGCCCACCGTCGCGATGGGAATGAAGAGGAACGCGAAGACCGGCAGCGTCACCGCCACCGTCTCGGCGATGCGGCGCAGCACGACATGCCAGCCGGCCTTGACCGCGTGGTTGATGAGCACCCAGCCCAGGGCGCCCAGCGCGAGCGCGAGCACGCACTCGAAGGCCCAGAGGTAGGCGAACATCGCGCGCGCCTTGTTGTCGCCGCCGGCCGAGGCCAGCGTCGCGCCGAGCCCGATGACGGCCATGGCGCCACCGAGCATCGGCAGCTTCGCCCAGAGGCTCGTGGAGGGAATCGTGATGTCAGTCGGCTTTTCGATGGCGTGGCTCACGAGGTCCTCACTTCAGCGTCTCGAAGTACTTGGTGATGCTCTCGATCTCGAGATCGGTCAGGTTCGCCGCAGGCATCGCCGGCGGGTACCCTTCGACGATCTTCGCCATCGGGGCACGAATCGACTCGGCGACGTACGCCAGGTCGACGGTGACGTCGCCTGCGCTGGTCTTCTCGGTGCGGCCCCAGAGGCCCTTGAACGACGGGCCGACGAGCTTGGAGCCGTCGAGCGAGTGGCACGCGTTGCAGCCCTTGTCCTTGTAGAGCTTCTTGCCGAGGTCGGCGCTCGCCTTGGTGAGGTCGACCGGCGGGCCCACGTCGCCGCCCGGCTCCCACGAGACGTTCGGGTCCTTCTGGCGCTCGAGGTCGCGCACGAACGCGACGATGGCCCAGCGGTCTTCGACGGGAATCTGCGCCGCGTACGACGCCATGTTGCCGTTGTTCACGCCGACCGCGATCGCCGCGTAGAGCCTGCCGTTCTTCAGCTCCTTGACGCGGTCGCTGTGCATCGAGGGTGGCGGCACGATCAGGCCCTTGGTGGTGTTCACCAGGCCGTCGCCGTCGCCGTTCGGGCCGTGGCACGGGGTGCAGTAGATCTTGAAGCGCTCTTTGCCTCGCGCGATCACGTCGGCCTTCGGCGCGCCATCGTCACCCTTCACGGTGGCGGGGAGCGCGAGCACGTACTCGCCCTTCTCGTCCGTGCCCTTGAAGAACGTGTCGTCTTCGTCGAGCTGGCCCAGCGCGACGGTGCCCTCCACGGGCGCTCGCATCGTGCGGCCATCTTCGAAGAGGCCGGTCGTGTCCTTGCGGTACGACTTCACCTTCTCCTGCGTGTCCATGTTGGGAATGAGGTGCACCGGCGGCTTGTCGGACTCCCAGCCGCGGCAGCCGACGAGGCCCACCAGGCACACCACTCCGCTCCACAAAAGGTTTCGCATGGGAACTTTAGTCCTCCAGCTCTTCGACGAGCGTGGCACCGGACTCCGTGAGGAGCGTCTTGGTCTTCTCGCCGTCGAAGCGCGGGTCTTCGGCTTCGATCATGATGAAGAACTTGTCGTCCGTGACGCGCTCGAAGGCCTTCGAGGCGAACGCGGGGTGGTTGGGCTGCGGCAGGCCGTTCATGATCCAGTTCGCGAGGAACGCGGTCACGCAGCTCGAGAGAACCGTCACCTCGTACCAGACGGGCACGAACGCGGGCATCGAGAACAGGGGCTTGCCGCCGACGATCATCGGGTAGGCCCAGCCCATCGCCCACGCCTGGAAGAACAGCATGAAGGTCGAGCCGCAGAGACCGACCGCGAGCACCGCCCAGGGCAGCTTCGACGGAGGCACGCCCATCACCTTCTCGAGGCCGTGCACCGGGAAAGGCGCGCAGACGTCCCACTTCTCGTAGCCGGCCGCCTTCACGCGTGCGGCGGCGTGGGTGACGGTCGCGGGGTTCTCGTACTGGGCGAGCACGCCCCAGAGCTTCTTGTCACTCATGAGTGGCCTCCCGTGGTGGCGACTGCCGTCGAGGGAATGGCGCCGCCGATGGCCGGAGCCTCGCTGTGGCCGTGCGACTTCTCGTCAGCCGAGCCGTGCGCGATGTGGCCGTAGCCTTCCCAGTGCGGGTTGGCCTGCGGCATCACGCCCTTCACTTCGCTCATCGCGATGACGGGGAAGAAGCGCACGAAGAGCAGGAAGAGGAAGAAGAAGAGGCCGAACGTGCCGAGCAGGAAGAGCACCTCGGTGACCGGCACGAAGTAGTCCCAGCTCGAGGGCAGCGCGTCGCGGTGGAGCGACGTCACCGTGATGACGAAGCGCTCGAACCACATGCCGATGTTCACGAAGATCGAGAGCACGAAGGTGATCTTCACGTTCGTGCGGATCTTCTTGAACCAGTACAGCTGCGGCGTGATCACGTTGCAGCTCATCATGATCCAGTAGGCCCACCAGTACGGCCCACCCATGCGGTTGAGGAACGTGAAGCCCTCGTATTGGTTGCCCGAGTAGGCAGCCATGAAGAACTCCATGCCGTACGCGTACCCGACGAGCGAGCCGGTCAGCAGGATGATCTTGTTCATGTTCTCGATGTGCCGAATCGTGATCATGTCCTTCAGGCCGAGCCACTCGCGCGCAGGAATGGCGAGGGTCAGCACCATCGCGAAGCCCGAGAAGATGGCGCCGGCGACGAAGTACGGCGGGAAGATCGTCGTGTGCCAGCCGGGGATCTGCGCGACTGCGAAATCGAAACTGACGACCGAGTGGACGCTCAGGACGAGCGGGGTGGCCAGCGCGGCGAGGA
>JAUXRI010000132.1 GCA_030681895.1 Myxococcales bacterium
GCGTGCTGGCCGATGCGCTGCTCGAGGTCGGCGACCCGCGCGGAGAGTTCATCGCGCTGCAGTTCGAGACCTCAGCGCGTGCGCGGAAGCGGGCGCAGAAGCTGCTCGATCGTCACCGCCGTCACTTCCTCGGCAGCCTCGCGGGCGTGCTGATCACCGGCTCCGACGTCTGGCGTCACGGCTTCGTCGTCGAGGGCGCGGTGCGGCTCATGGGTGATCACGTCGACCTCAAGGCGTGGGCGACCGTCGAGCGGCTCGTCGGCTACCTCTCGCCGTACGCGCCCAAGGAGCTCGGCTCCGTTCACCTCAAGTCACTGCGGCAGCTGCAGCTCGCGCTCCTCGACGTCGACCGGTACTCGAGGATCGACGATCGGCCACACGTCGCCGCGCTTCATCGCGTTCGTGCGTGTCTGGGCAGCGCGAGGCAGCACGTGCTCCAGCGTGGCAAGGAGTGGGCGCGCTGACTCAGCGCAGCTCGAGCCGGCCTTCACGCCCATCAGCCCCGCGCACCTCGACGACATGTTTGCCGCCGAGCCGCAGCCGCGGGTGCTGAACGATCGCCTGCCCAAACGCATCGGCCGGCTGCCACATCGACCAGAAGCCCTCGTCGACGCGGAACGAAATCTCCTGCGTGCCGAGGCCCATGATGCGCACGGTGGCGTCTTCACGCGACGCCAGCCACAGCGCTGCTTCTTCGGCCTGCAGCGGCACCGGGCACATCTCGGTGCGTGGGTAGAGCCGCGCGTAGATGCCCAGGTGGTTGTACGTCGACGTTCCGGTGATCTGCCCCACGCCACGCGCGCGCAGCAGCTGAATCTTGAACGCGAAGCCCGCCAGGTCCGGCAGCGTGACGGAAGGGAAGCCCATGGCCAGCGCCGGCTCGGCCTGAGACAGCAGCACGGGCACCAGCATCGCGAGCGCGTCGGGGCTCTCGGCGAGCATCTCGTTGTTCTTCACGCTCACGTTCGTCACCGCGGTCATCAAGCTCCCGACGACCGGCCTCAGCTGGTCGCACCCGCGCACGTCGAGCCCCATCGGCAGCTTCAGGTCGGCCTGAATGGTGAACAGCCGCGCGTTGCGATCATCGATGAGCGCGTAGACATCGATCTCCACCTGCGGCCAGTCGAGGAGCAACAGCGGGTCGAGCGGCTTCCCTGCCATGTCGAGGGTGCCCTCGCCGACGACGATGGTGGGTGCGTTGACGGGCCGAATCACCACCCGCAGCGGCACGCTCTTGCCATCGGTGAACTTGTTCAGCGACGGGAGCACCGCCGCCAACACACCCGACTCCAGCTGCGACACCGTCTCGTTGCCGAGCTCGATGCAGAGGGCTCCGGACTGCTGCACGCGGTACAGCGTGTCCGCCATCACCTGCTGCGAGAGTGAGAACGCGAGGTCGTAGCCCATCGCCGGCGCGTCACGGTCGAGGTCGGGCAGCGGCAACATCACCGGGGCAGGGCGGTTCTTCGGCGCGACGCACGTCGAAGGCGCCACCTCACGCACGCCGCCGCGCAGGCCGATGGAGGTGCCCATCGGGCTCGACGCGACCAGGCCACCCGCGCCGAACGCGAGCTCGATTTCGCTCCCCGCCGGCACCAGGCCCTGCAACGCGGTCGAGACATCAAGGCGCCCTTCGACGCCGATCAGCCCGGGCACGCAGGCGCCGGTCGCCGAGTCGACACACTTCCCCGGCCCGCCGTCCTCAGGCACGCACATGGCCGTCACGCCCGCTTGCGTCGACATCGGGCACGCGCCGAGCGCGCACGGAGCGCAGTTGATGTCTTTGAGCGCCTCGGTGAGCTGCTTCTGCAACGAGCTGGCGAGCTGCCCGATGAGCAGGTTCTTCACCGGCCCGAAGTTGGCGGCGGTGCACAAGGAGCACGTCGCTCCCGGCGGGCGGGCGAGGGTGATGTCGGCGCCGTCGATGCACGCCGGTGGCTGCGTCGCTCCCGAACAGGTGCTCGTGCCATCGATGTCGGACACCTCGAGCGAGAGCAACCGATCCCACTTGGTGTCGATGGTCAGCTTGATGTTGAGCCCGAGCTCGGTGAACACCGGCGGAGCGCGCGCGGTGTCGAAGTCGACGGTGCACTTGATGCGTCCACCACCACCCAAAAGACACGCGCTGCCGCTGACCGAGCCGATGTGGAGCTCTCCGGTCTGCACCGTCGCGCCGATGACGGCCTCGACGAGGTCAGGCGACTTTGGTGCGAGTCGGAGCGTGTTGATGTTGATGGTCACCTCGCGCGGCAGGTCGGCCGCCGTGCACCGGCCATCCATCTGGCCGCACGACTCGGCGTTGCACAACAGCGAGCCTTCGTCGGCGATGGCGAGCTGGAGCAGCGGAATGCCCAACAGGCTCGTCGTCTGAATCGAGCACGGCACCGGCACCCGCAGCGTTCCACCGGGCGCGAGCACCGAGAGGATGGTGCTGATGCCCGCGTCGGAGTTGATGTACGCGAAGCCCGCCGACGAGACGCGAATGCTCCCAGCCGAGTCGAGCTTCGGGCCGCGGTAGGTGCCCTGCGGCAACTGCTGGAAGCCGCCACAGCCACCACCACAGCCGCCGCCACCACCGCCGCAGGCGAGGAAGACCGCGAAGAGTACGAGCCAGGGCGAGCGGGTGACGAACCGGACCATGGGCGGGCGTGTAGCAGACACTCGCCTCACAGCGCACGGGAGGGGCGCTGATTGCCGCATCGCGCAAGTCGTGGGCTTGGTGGAACTCCCGGGGTAGAGCGGCGCGCATGCAGACCACTCAGGTGATCGTCATGACGGGCTGCGCCAGCGGCATCGGCCGGCACCTGACGAAGGCGCTCGCCGGCGCGTACCGCATCGTCGCGACCGACGTGAATGTCTCGGGCCTCGAGCAGTGCGCCAGAGACGACGCCTGGCCGATCGAGAGCGTGAAGACGCTCAAGCTCGACGTGCGCAACGCGGGCGAGTGGGAAGAGACGCTGCGGGTCGCGCTCGCGCACTTCGGCCGCGTCGACGTGCTGATGAACGTGGCTGGCTACCTGAAGCCCGGCTTCGGCCACGAGGTCGACGCGAGCGAGGTCGACAAGCACCTCGACATCAACACCAAGGGCCTCATCCACGGGTGCCGCGTCGTCGGCCGTCACTTCGCCGCGCAGAAGTCTGGCCACATCATCAACGTCGGCAGCCTCGCCTCACTCGCTCCGGCGCCGGGGCTGTGCCTCTACGTCGCGTCGAAGTTCGCGGTGCGCGGCTTCACGCTCGCCATCGCGCAGGAGCTCTCGCCCTTCAACGTGCACGTCTCGCTCGTGATGCCCGACGCCGTGCAGACGCCGATGCTCGATCTGCAGGTCGACTACGCCGAGGCCGCGATGACGTTCTCGGGCGGGCGCGCGCTCACCGTGCAGGACCTGGAGCGCGTCTTCATCGAAGAGGTGCTGCCCCACCGCCCGCTCGAGGTGACGATTCCGATGACGCGCGGCCTCATCGCCCGGCTCGCGAACCTGATGCCGGCGACCGTCGTCAATCTCGGGCCTGCCTTCACGACGCAGGGGAAGAAGAAGCAGGCCTCGCTCAAGGCGCTGCGCGACGGGAAGTGACGCGTCGGAGCAGCCACGCCGAAAACCTCACGGCGCGGCCGCCGACCCACACGAATCAGCGCTTCGACTTCTTCTTCGGCGCGGCCTTCTTCTTCACCGGCGCAGACTTCTTCTTCGGAGCCGCCTTCGCGGCCTTCTTCGGCGTGGCTGGCTTCTTGCGTTTCACGAGGCCACGAACCGTCTTCCCGAAGGACTTCGCCTGCGCCGCCACCGACTTCTGCACCTTCTTGCCCTGCTTCACGGCCTTCACCGCCTGCTTGCGCGCCTCTTTCTTCGCGTTCTGCAGCGCCTTGCCGACGTTCTTCGCGGTGCGCTCGAGCGCCAGGCCCGCCTTCTCGACGGCGTCTTCGATGGCCTCGCCGGCCTTCTCGGCGGCGTCCTCCATCGCCTCGACGCCCTCTTTGAGCTTCTCGCGAGGGCTGGCGAAGTACTTCTCCATCGGATCGAAGTAGTACTCCTTCCACCCCGCGACGTAGTCGTCGGCCTGCCCGTCGGGAATGTTGGTGTGCGTCAGCCTCACCTCGGTGCCGCCTGCGACCTCGGTCAATTCGATGGTGAGCGTGCTGTCGGGCGCGCGCTCGGGGAACTCGCTGGTCCGCCATGTCTGCACGATGCGGGCGTACGGCTCGGCCTTCACGGTGCGGCCCTCGATGTAGCCGTCCCACGCGGTGTAGTTGCCGTCCTCACCTCCCGAGGTGGCGGCGCCCGTCATCAGCGCGTGCTCCTCGGGGTCCAGCCACGCCTCGTAGATGCGGCGCGCCGGCGCCTTGATGACTCGCGTGACTTCAGTGCTCTCAGCCATGAACGACCCCCTCGTCTGGTGTGTGGAAAGACGCCACGAACTATCGGCAATACCCGAAACAGGAGTTTACTGGGCTGCATCGTGAGACGAATCGGGATTTGGGTGGTTGGGGCGATTTTCGCGTGTGGCGCGGTGGCGTGGGGCGCTCCAGATCCAAAGCTCAAAGAGAAGGAACGAGAGGCGCTGAGGCGCGCGTTGACCTCGGTCATCGAGACCTCGACCTTGAAAGGCGCGCGGGTCACCGTGCAGGTGCGCAGCCTCGATGACGGCACGCTCGTCTTCTCCCGCGATGGCGACGAGCTGCTCAATCCCGCCTCGAACGTGAAGCTCTTCACCGCGGCCACGGCGCTCACCGCGCTGGGGCCCGACTTCCGCTTCGAGACGGACTTCCTGACCGACCACGACTTCAAAGAAGGAAAGGCGAAGGTGCTCTACGTGCGTGGGCGCGGCGACCCGACCATCAACACCGAGCGCCTGTACGGCATGGTGTCGGAGCTCGTGCACGCCGGCCTCAAGGAGGTCTCCGACGGCATCGTGCTCGACGACACGTACTTCGATGGTGAGCGCACGGCGCCGGGCTTCGATCAGGAGTCGGGCGACAAGGCCTACCTCGCGCCGACCGGAGCGCTCTCGCTCAACTGGAACGCCGTCGGCGTGTACCTGCGGCCTGGCGAGTCGGTCGGCGCTCCCGCCGTCACCGAGGTCGAACCCGCGTCCGACTTCTTCGTCGTCGAGTCCGAGCTCACCACCGGCTCGAAGACGCAGCGCCGCTACACCGTCACCAGCGGCGTCGACAAAGACAAGGTTCGCCAGAAGATCGAAGTGAAGGGCGTGGTGCCCATCGACAAGGGCGTGTGGAGCCAGTGGAAGAAGGTCGACCAACCCGCGCTCTACTTCGGCTTCACGCTCAAGCAGTTGCTCGCGCAGCGCGGCATCAAGGTGAAGGGCCGTATTCGTGCCGGCACCGTGCCGTTCAACGCGAAGATGCTCACCGCGTCGGCGAGCGACACGCTCGACATCGTCTTGAAGCGCCTCAACAAGAACTCGTCGAACTTCGTCGCGGAGCAGCTGATCAAGGCGATCGGCGCCGAGGTGAAGGGCGTGCCCGGCAGCCACGTGAAGGGCATCGAGGCCGTGGAGGATTTTCTCGAGCGGGACGTCGGCATTCCCCGCGGCACGTACGTGATGAAGAACGGCTCGGGCCTCAACGACGCCAACCGGTTCTCGGCGGCGCAGACGACCGCGCTCCTCGCGCACATGGGCCAGCGGTTCCCCATCGCGCCGGAGTACCTGTCGGCGCTCGCCATCGCCGCGAAGGACGGCACGCTCAAGTACCGCTTCGAGGGCAGCGAGGCGGTCGGCCGGCTGCGCGCCAAGACGGGCACGCTCGAGAACGTGTCGGCGCTGTCGGGCTACGTGCAGGCCGTCGGCGGGGAGCGCTTCGTCTTCTCGGTGATGGTGAACGACTTCCCGGGCCGCGCGTCGTCGGTGGTGCAGCACATCGACGCGCTCGGCGCCGCAGTGGCCGCGCTCGGTTCCTCGGAAGGGCCCTCGGGCGCCGTCGCGTCGATGATGCGGCCAGCCTCGGTGGTGTCGTCGCAGGCAGAGCTCGAGACCCGCCTCAAGACGTACGTCGCGATGGGGCAGAAGGGCGACAAGCGCAACGCGTCGTTCCTGCGCATCGCGTGGCGCAGCGAGAAGGACCCCGCCGTGCGCGCCGCCATCGCCGACGCGCTCATCCTCTCGGACCCGAAGGAGCCCGCGCACGTGCGCATCTTCCTCGACAGCGCCGTGGCCAGTGACGAGGTGTTCGGCCGGCTCCAGAAGGCCGCGAAGAAGGCGGGCCTCGACGTGCCCGTGCTCTCGAGCCTGGTGGAGCTCGCGTCGTCGGGCCAGGTCGAGGCCGTGGCGCGCTTGTTCGAGTTCGTGCGCTTCACCGCCAGCGACGAGCTGGGCGCCGCGTTCCTCGCCGAGCAGCTCGCCGTCGTCGCCCATGACGCGCCGGTGGAGCTGTTGACCGCGCTGCGCTCGTCGTCGGAGGCCGATCGTTCAGCCGCGCTCGATGGGCTCGTCACGGGCCTCGTGAAGCAGTCTCAAGCCGACGCGCCGTTGTGGGCTGCCATCAAGACCTCGCAGGGCAGCGTCGACCCGTCGGTCGCCTCGTTCTCGAAGAGCCTCGAGGTGCTGCTCAGCCAGCGCATCGCAGAGGCGAAGGCCCCGAAAGCCGAGCCGTCCGCCGTGCCCACGGAGCCCACCGCCGCTCCCGGCCCCGTCGTGCCGACCGCTCCTGGCGGGTGATCAAAGAAGTCCTCGAAACCACGACGCGTCGTTCGCCTCGTTGATCCGATGTCAGCCCCCCGTGCTAGGCCTTCGTTCACCAAACCCGTGACGGGTTGGTTTTCGAAACGAAAGGCAGGCACACATGGCAGGCGGAGTGAACAAGGTCATTCTCATCGGCAACCTCGGCAAAGACCCCGAGGTGCGCTTCACGCCCTCAGGCGCGGCGGTCTCGAATTTCAACATCGCGACCAACGAGTCCTGGACCGACAAGAGCGGCCAGAAGCAGGAACGCACCGAGTGGCACCGCATCGTGGTGTGGGGGAAGTTGGCGGAGCTGTGCGGCGAGTACCTGAAGAAGGGTCGCCAGTGTTACGTCGAGGGTCGACTCCAGACGCGCGAGTGGACCGACAAAGAGGGCAAGAAGAACTACACGACCGAAGTCGTCGCCCAGTCGGTTCAGTTCCTCGGCGGCGGCGCTGGCGGCGGAGCGGGTCGTCCTGACGGCGGTGGTGGCGCTGGCCGCAGTGACTTCGGCGGTGGCCCCCCTGACGACATGGGCGGTCCGCCTCCTTCCGTTCCGGGTGGAGATGACATTCCCTTCTGATCCGCACTACGGTGCAAAAACCGTTTGAACGCGCGACGTCAAACGGGGCGAAGAAACGGGCCGGTCGCTTCGAGTCAGCACTTGACGAAGCGGTCGGCCTTCTGTTTTGAGCGCCGCCCTTCGGACATTACCTTTCACCACACCGCCGCCTTGCCCGGAGGGCGACGGATGCAGCAGGAGTCTCACCGAATGAAGATTCAAGCCCTCGCCCTTGGAGCCGCTCTCGGTTTCCTCGTGGCAATTGCCCCCTCGTGTGGACCTACCCAGTGCACTCCAGCCAACTGTGATGGTTGCTGCAAAGGCACGACGTGCGTCGCCAAGCCGCTCAACTCCAACAACACCACCTGCGGCACGTCGGGCAACATGTGCCAGGACTGCGCGGCCACCTCCAGCACGTGTGACTCGACGACCTTCACGTGCAGCACCAGCGGCACGGGTGGTGGCGCAGGCGGCGGCGGCACGGCGGGCGGGACGGCGGGCGGCGGGACGGGCTGCGATGGTTGCCGGCTCGCGAACGGCACCTGCCAGCCGCGCGGCACCACGCGCCAGAACAACAACATCTGTGGCGCCAACGGCGAGACCTGCAAGGCCTGCGCGGCTCCGACGCCTGCGTGCGACAACGGCTCGTGCATCGCGCCTCCGAAGAAGGTCGGCGACTCGTGCTCGGCTGACGCCGACTGCCAGGCCACCCTCGGCCCGGCGGCCGTCTGCAAGCAGCAGAACCTGAAGGGCAGCATCACGTACGCGGGCGGCATGTGCACGATCCCCGGCTGCGGCGCGAGCGGCACCGACGATTGCCCCATGGGCAGCCTCTGCCTCACCCTGCCCCGCATCTACGGCGAAGAGGTCTCGGCCTGCTTCGTGAGCGGCTGCGGCGCGATGGCTCCCTGCCGCTCGGGCTACGGCTGCTTCAACCTCGGCACGAACACCACGGGCTGCCTGCCCACCGACATCAACAACATGGATCTCGAGCTCGACACCGCCGCGTCGATCGGCAACCCCTGCACGTTCAACAGCGACTGCCGTGCTCCGGCCCCTGGTGCTCCTTCCGCAGGTGGTGCGTGCCAGCCTGAGGTCGTCCGTCGCGCTGACGGTGGCATCACGCTCGGCCGCGATGGTGGCCCTCAGTACACCGGCAACCCCGGCGGCCAGTGCACGCGCATCTGCCGCATCGACGAGGACTGCTCGGCTGACGGCACGGAGAACTTCAACGACGGTCTCTGCCTCGGCGTCTCCCAGACGCAGGCCATCTGCTTCAAGGGCTGCAACGCCCCGAACGTGGGCCAGGCAAACTGCCGTGCCGGCTACGTCTGCGAGCAGCTCCGTCAGAACGACGGTGGCCTGCTGCCGACCGGCTACTGCGAAGGTCGCTGCGATCTGCCGGGTGGCGCGTGCGGCAACTACACCGACGGCGGCGCTCGTGCGTGCCTCGCCGACGGCTACTGCGACTTCGAGCGCCCTGACGCGGGCGGCGCCGGTGGCGGCGCGGCCGGTGGCGGCGCGGCTGGTGGCGGCGCGGCTGGTGGCGGCTCGGCTGGTGGTTCGGCTGGCGGCTCGGCCGGTGGTTCGGCTGGCGGCGCGGGCGGTGGCGGCGAGGC
>JAUXRI010000135.1 GCA_030681895.1 Myxococcales bacterium
GAAGACCTCGTTCTTGGTGAACTTCTGCCGTTCCGTCTTCACCGTCTCGATGCCGGCGCCACGCTTGCCGATCACGATGCCGGGACGCGCGGTGTGCACGTTGACCTTCACCTTGTTCGCGGCGCGCTCGATCTCGACGCGAGACACGCCCGCGTGGTTGAGCGACTTCTTGACGTGCGCGCGGATCTTGATGTCCTCGTGCAGCCACTGCGCGTAGTTCCGCTCCTCGAACCACTTCGAGTCCCACGTGCGAATGACGCCGAGGCGGAAACCAACTGGATGAACTTTCTGTCCCACGATCTCTCCTGGATTCCCGTTGGTGTTACTTCTTCGCCTTTTTCACAGCCACGTCGCTCAGCACGACATGCAGGTGGCTCGACTTCTTGTGCACCGGCGTGGCCCGGCCCATGGCGCGCGGCAGGTAGCGGCGCTGGGTGGGGCCCTGGTCGACGTGAATCGACTTGACGTAGAGCTTGTCGATGTCGACGGCGCCCTTCGACAGGTCGGTGGCGTTCGCCATCGCGCTCTCGATGAGCTTCTTGATCGGCAGGGCAGCAGCGCGCTTGGTCCAGGTGAGCGTGTTGATCGCTGCCTCGACAGGCATGCCGCGAACGATGGCCGCGACCACCGAGATCTTGCGCGGCGCCATCCTGAAGTGTCGGAGGTGTGCAGTCGCTTCCATGGGAATCAGCCCTTCTTGCCCGCAGGGGCGACCTTCTTCTCAGCCGAGTGGCCAGAGAAGGTGCGCGTTGGGGCGAACTCGCCCAGTTTGTGTCCGACCATGTTCTCGGTGACGTAGACGGGAATGAACTTGCGCCCGTTGTGCACCGCGAACGTGTGACCGACCATGTCGGGGATGATCGTCGACCGGCGCGACCAGGTCTTGATGACCGTCTTCTTTTGGGCCTTGTTCATCGAGTCGACCTTCTTCTGAAGGCTGAGATCGATGAAGGGGCCTTTCCATGTTGAGCGAGCCATGAATCAGTCTCCTTACGTGCTTCGGGGGCCCTGACGGCGCCCGGTGACGATGAACTTGTCAGTGCGCTTGTTCACGCGCGTGGTGAGACCCTTCGTCTTCTTGCCCCAGGGCGAGACCGGGTGGGGGTTACCCTGACCGGACTTGCCTTCACCACCACCGTGCGGGTGGTCGACCGGGTTCATCGCGAGACCACGAACGGTCGGGCGAATGCCGAGCCAGCGGCTCTTGCCGGCCTTGCCGATGCGGATGATTTCGTGATCGATGTTGCCGAGCTGCCCGATGACGGCGCGGCAGTTGATGAGCACGCGGCGAACGGTGCCAGACGGCATGCGCACCTGCGCGTAGTCGCCTTCCTTCGCCATCAGCTGGCCCCACGAGCCGGCCGAGCGGATCATCTGTGCACCGCGGCCCGGCTTGAGCTCGATGTTGTGGATGACGGTGCCGACGGGGATGTTCTGCAGCGGCAGGTTGTTGCCGGCGCGGATGTCGACGTTGGCGCCCGAGTGCAGGGTGTCGCCGACGTTCACGCCCGTGGGCGCGAGGATGTAGCGCTTCTCGCCGTCCGCGTAGTGGAGCAGCGCGATGTTCGCCGTGCGGTTCGGGTCGTACTCGATCGAGAAGACCTTGGCCGGCACGCCGTCCTTGTCGCGACGGACGAAGTCGATGACGCGGAAGCGGCGCTTGTGGCCGCCACCCTGGTGCCGGCGGGTGATGTGACCATCACCGTTGCGGCCGCCCGAGCGCTTCATCGCCTGGGTGAGGCTCTTCTCGGGGCGATCGCGAGTGATCTCCGCGAAGTCTGCGACCGTCGTGTGCCGGCGAGCGGCGGACGTCGGCTTGAATTTCTTGATACCCATTTAAGCCGCCCCTCCTTCGAAGAGCTCGATCTTGTCGCCCTCTTTCAGGGTGACGAAGGCCTTCTTGAAGTTCGAACGCTGGCCCATCGACATGCCCACGCGCTTGATCTTGCCGCGCATGATGAGCGTGCGAACGCCCGTGACGGTGACCTTGAACTGCGAAGTCACTGCGTTGGCGATGTCGTGCTTGGTGGCCTTCTTGTCGACGACGAACGAGTACTGGCGGTGCTTCTCTCGCGCGAGGTCGAGCTTCTCGGTGATGATCGGGCCTTTGATGACGTCGAAGAATTTCATGTCAGGCCTCCACCTTCGAACCGCGAGCGCGTGAGAGCGCCTCGTTGATGGCCTTCGCGGCAGCGACGGTCAGGACGAGCGTCTTGTGACGGAGCACGGACTCGACGTTGACGCCCTCAGGAGCGAGGACATCGAACTTCTCGAGGTTGCGCATGGCGCGGTGCAGGCCGGCGTTCGCCTTCGCGTCGATGACGAGCGCGTTGACGAGCTTGAGGCCCTTGACGAGCTTCTCGGCGGTCGCCTTCGTCTTCCCGTCCGAGGGGAATTCGTTGACGATGACGAGGTTCTTCTCGCCAGCGCGCAGGCTGATCGCCGAGGCGATCGCGTTGCGGCGCACGGTGCGGGGCGGGCGGTACGAGTAGTCACGGGACTTGGGCCCCATGGCCTTGCCGCCGCCGACCCAGTGCGAGGCGCGGGACGAACCCTGACGCGCACGGCCGGTGCCCTTCTGCTTCCAGGGCTTCTTGCCACCACCCGACACGAGCGAGCTGTTCTTCACGCCCAGCGTGCCGCGGCGGCGGTTGATTTGCTGCATCTTCGCCGCCTCGTACAGGAGGTGTTTGTTGGGCGAGGCAGCGAAGATCTCGTCCGAGAGTTCAATCTCGGAGACCTTCTTCATCGACAAATCGACGACATCGAACTTGGCCATGGCGTCCTCAGCTCTTGATCTCGACGTCGACACCAGCCGACAAGTCGAGCTTCATGAGTGCGTCGAGCGTTTGCTGCGTGGGCTCGAGAATGTCCAGGAGCCGCTTATGCGTGCGGATCTCGAACTGTTCACGGCTCTTCTTGTCCACGTGCGGCGAACGCAGAACCGTAAACCGGTTGATGCGGGTGGGAAGAGGAATCGGGCCCGACACTCGCGCGCCGGTGCGACGAGCCGTCTCGACGATCTCCGTGGCGCTCTGGTCCAAGAGCTTGGAGTCGTAAGCCTTCAGCCGAATGCGAATTTTCTGTGTTGCCATTCTCGGTCAACCCCGTTTCGCGACTATCTGACCAACGCTGACGGATACGACCGTCCCAGGGGAAAACCGAGGGCTGTCACAGAGCCGAACAACGAAGGGGCGCCGCGTATACCCGGAGATTCGTCAGAGTGTCAAGCGGGTGAATACAAAGATCGTGAATTGGGTGTTTCCCGAGCGAATTCGGGGCGAAGCGAGGCCTACGGGAAGGTCACGAAGTCCCCGACCCCACCACAGTTGGCCGCGTCTCCGCCCGCCTGAGTCCAGCCAGCGTAGAGCTGAAGCGATACCCCGTCTGCCACCACGCTCACGACCGCGCCACGCGTCGGCAGAAGGATGCTCCCGTTCCGCGAGAGCGAGGGCGCGAAGCCCATCGGGGCAGAGAGGTTGATGCCACCGTCCGGGGCCCACCCCCACCTTTCGGACATGGTGTCCGTGGAGATCGCCATGAGGCGTTGGTCACCACCAACCGCATGGATCATTCCCTCGAACCACCCCGCCTGCTCACGGCGAAGGGCCCGATAGATTGGCGGAGACGTGACTCTCGCGCGAACTGCTGCGGTCGCAACTGACGATGCCTGAATGCCAGTCGGCGTCGGGGCGGGGCCCAGCAGTCGCACCCGCACCAGCGATGGAGCGGGCGTGAAATAGAACCAGTCGGAGCCTGCCTGGACGATGGTGTCGACGACTCCAGCGTCGAAGATGGGCGCGGGCGGCGCTAGTCGAGAGAAATAGCCATCGCTCGTGACACCCCAAGGCAATTCCCCGGCAATCGCGAACGGGAAGACACGGTCGCGAGCGATGGTGGTGATGCCCGCGTCGTACGGCAGGAATTGGGGAGCAAGACAGAGTTCGCCAGAGGAACTGCTGATGGCTGCGAAGTACCGCGCCGTGCCGAGGTACGCAGGGACGCCCGCGTCAAACCGACATCTCCCTGACGGCCATGCCGGGCGAAACTCAGAGAAGATGTCGGTGAAATCCGGAACACCGACGACGCCAGCCTGATCAGTCACGGCGACCGTCGTTGCATCGGTGCCGCCCAGGAGCACATAGCGCTCACCGAGTAGATCAGCGCCGAAACGTGAGCTCTGACCGGACCACAAGAACCCAGCGTCTCCGTCAAAGCCGGCCAGGATCTTCTGGCAACCATCGACGGGCGCCGTCACTGCCGCGGTCCATCGCTGCGGAAGCCACGTCGAGGTCATTGGAACCCCGTCCTCACTCAGCGCAACAAGCCGGCCCGTAGCCAACGTGTCTTCGGTTCCCACCACGACGCAAGCCTCCGACGACGAATAACTGCAACGGGTCATCACGGGCGTCTGGACCTTGACGGGGTTCGGAACTCCGGCGACGACGCGCCTCCAACGCCAACGGGTGACGGTGAGCCGTTCTCCACGAGCTTCCCAGCCGGCGTCACTCACGACCCGAAGCTCGACGTCACCGCGGAAGGCGTTGAACTCGACGTCCTGCAGACGGAAGGACGAACACCCTCCATCACACGACTCGCCTGCATCGATGATCGCGGCGCTCGCGTCGGGGTGATCGTGACGGGCAATCACCAGACCTCCGGGCCAGCCGCGGAACGGCACCACGTCATCGCGGCGCCACGCGTCGCCTTCGGGATCGTTCGGCTCGAAGTCGGCGGTGTTCACACCGTGACTCGGAGGATTCGCACCCACGATCTCGATCGCTCTCGTCGGCAGCACGTTCAGCACGGTCGTCGTCTGAGGACCTCCGTCCCAGCCCGCCGAGAGGAGCAGCCGCCCTGCGTCGAGCGTCGTGAACGACAGACTGCCGAAAGCGAGGCCGGCATCGCTCCGGGTCGCGACCGTCGTGCTCTGCCCTGCCCCACTCGCCGTCACGGGAATCGACGCTTCAACAACGCCCATCACGTCGATCGCGACGGCCAGCCGAATCGTGTCGATCGGAACCGCAGCGTCGGAGGCTGGAACGACCCATCGCAGGGCGATCACCGTGGGAACGCAGACGGCTCCGGCGTCTTCGAAGCACGTGGTCCACGGAGAACACCGCACCGTCGCGCAGCTCGGCTGGCCGCCTCCATCAGGTGTGCCCGCGTCCGGGTTGCCTGCATCGACGAGCCCACCGCCCGCGCCGCCATCGACATCTCCTCCGGCATCAAACAACCCAGCGTCAATTCCGGCATCGATGACCCCAGCGTCTGCGCCCGCGTCGACGATCGCGGCGCCACCATCAAGTTGGACTCCGGAGTCCTCAGTCACGGGCACGAAGCACTGACATCCGCCCATCAGCACCGTCACCGCCAGCGCTCGAAGTTGAAGCCGCATCAGTCTTCACTTCCTACCCTGCTGGTCGTCTCTCGAGCCACCGACACGGGACGCGAGCTCCCGACTCATCCACACGACGGGCTTCGTGGCAGCCTCGCAGACGAGCCGACCGCGCTCGCGCGTCGATCGATTCGAACCAGACCTTCGCCTACGCTGCCGCCCTTTCCCGGAGGAGCACGCATGCCTGACACCATCGAAGAGTCGAAGTCGAACCGCGCCACGTGCCGCACCTGCAAGCAGAAGATCGACAAGGGCGTGCTGCGGTTCGGAGAAGAGACCGTCAACACGTTCAGCTCGGACGGCGGCTCGAGCTACTTCTGGCACCACCTCGAGTGCGCGGCTGGCAAAGTGCCCGCGAAGGTGAAGACCGCGATCGCGAACTTCGGCGGAGCCATTCCAGACCGCGAGAAGATCGACGCCATCCTCGCCGCGCCTCCGAAGGCCAGCGCGAAGGGAGGCCCGAAAGCGGCCTTCCCGTACGCGGAGCGTGCCTCGACCAGTCGCTCGAAGTGTCTGCAGTGCGACGAGGCGATCGAGAAGGGCACGATGCGCGTCGCGGTGGAGCGTGAGGTGGACACGGGCTCGTTCTCGACGACCGGGCCAGGGTACCTGCACCCTGCCTGCGCGGCCGAATACACGGGCGACGACGCGCTGATCGAGAAGATCAAGACGAACATGCCGGCGATCTCGCAAGAGGATCTCGCGGCCCTGGGTGCAGAGCTGTAGGCGCGCTGCACGACCTGGCTCGGAGCGGGAGTGCACGGCACTCCGAACTCATCGCTCGGCAGCCCCACCCTGCCGTCGACGAAGGAGGCGAGCGGAGGCCACGGGTGATCCACTGCGCGATGCGGCTGGGGTTGGACTCGTCGCGCAGCAGCACGACGAGCCCGCCCACGACCGAGGTGAGAGGCCGATGACCACTTCATGGCCAGCAGGGCCGCCGGGTTGATGCGCCCCTCGTTGAGGGTGATTTCAGTCGGGAAGCCCCAGGCTCGGCGAGCGCGAACCGCAGACGCGCAATGAGCGCCGATGGGATGGTCGACTCGTTCGCCGCGCACGACGCACCCGAAGCGTGTCGCTCAGGCCGCTCGTTGGTTGGTGCTCAGCGCCCGCTGTAACTCGGCAACGAGCACGTCAGGGCGCTCCTCGAGCGCGGCCCACGTCCAATGCAGAACGACGAAGCCCCGCGCGGCCAGCGCGTTCGCGCGTTGCCTGTCCTTCTCGAAGCTCAACGGGTTCGCATGCCACGCGAAGCCATCGGCCTCGATCACCACGTTCGATCCAGCGAACCGGAAATCGAGCCGGCGCGTCCGGCCTCCGAGCTTGACCGACTGCTGACGAACCGGTCGCGGAAGTCCGGCGTCGTCCACGAGGTCGAGCACCCGCGACTCGAGTTCGCTCTCGGAAGGTCCGTCCCCTCCTTCGTACCGCTCGAGCAGGCGCCGGAGCACCACCACTCCCCGTTCCCCTGCGTGGCGATCGACGAACCGGCGCAGGTCTTCCGCAGTCGTGAGCTTGCGCGCCAGGGCCGAGTCGAGCGCCGCCTCGACATCACGCTCGCTTTCGGTCGCCGCGAGATCCAGCACCGTGCGGAGCAACGAGGTGACTCTCAGCCCACGACGCATCGCGACCTCGTTGGATGAGAGCCGCGATTGGTGGGTCACGACCGTCGGAGGCGGCGGCAGAAAACACCCGACCGTGACGTGAATCGGCTCCGCTTCACCGAATCGAGCCAGCCCCCACAGGGCAGCGGCCGTCTGGTGCGAGAGCACTGCGCCCTTGCCTGCCCAGAGCATCGTCGCTGTCACGTGCTGCAGCCACCCACGCGGCGAGCCCTCCACGCGGTAGACGCCAGGACGGAGTCGAACCCATGCCCCGCGGGCGAGCCGCCCATCGATCTGCCGCGACGACAGGCCTTCACCGAGCACCTGCGCGCGTGACACGACCCCCTGCTGCCGCGCCGCGATTCGAAGCACCCGGCGTTCCCGTTCGTCCACCCCGTCCTCCCCGACTCATCACTAGCAGCCGGGGCTGACATCGAATCGGGCCTGCCACCCACCGAAAACAACTTTGACCACCGTGGCGGTGGTGAACGTTGTTCTCGGCTGGCGAAACTCACGCCAGCTCGGGCACCTGCGCGGCGGAAACGGCCCGGCGAAGGGACACGGCCCACAGCACCGACCCGGCGGCGATCACGTCGGCTCCGATCACCCACCCGAGCGAAAGAACCTGCGCGGCCCCCAGCGCGCTGATCACCAAGCCCGCCCCCACGAGCCGCGCGACCTCGAGCCTGAGCGCCCACGACTTCGACTCGAGCATCCCGCTCCACGACGTCGCACCCGCCCAGATCACGAGCGAGACGATCACCTTCTGCCACCACACCAGCGGCGACTCCCCGTGGATCACCAGCAGCATGATCGGGAAGCCGAGCAGCACCTGCACGACGAGGTACGGCTTGCTCCCGGCGATCGCGTTCGACTGGAACTTGATCTCCTTGCCATCCTTCGACTTCCACCCGGCCTCGCTCGTCCGCTCCGGCACGCCTGCGGGACGCCATCCCGTCGGCATGAACCAGATGCGCAGCTTGTCGAGGTACGACGGCGCATCCCACGCGTCGCGAAGCACCTCACGCCACACCTGGAAGTTGATGAACGTCGGGTCCCACGTGTTCGGCGGGTTGGTCACGCCGTACGAGCACTCCTCGGTCTCGTCCTCGTAGCTGCCGAAGAGCTTGTCCCAGACGATCAAGAAGCCGCCGTAGTTCTTGTCGAGGTAGCGCTCGTTGCGGGCGTGGTGCACGCGGTGATGGCTGGGCGTGTTCATCCACGACTCGATCCAGACCGGCAGCTTCGGCACCACGCGCGTGTGCGGAATCAGCTGGAGCACGAGGTGGAAGGCCACCATCGCGATCACCGCCTGAGCGTCGAAGCCGATGAACGCCAGCGGCCAGTAGAAGAAGAACGAGAAGAACCGCTGCGTCACCGAGGCGCGGAGGCCGACCGCGTAGTTGAACTCCTCGGTCGAGTGATGCGGCATGTGGGCCGCCCACCCGATGTTGGTGCGGTGGCCGAAGCGGTGGAACCAGTAGAAGAGGAAGTCGACGCCGAGGAAGAGCGCGAGGCCGGTCCAGAGATTGGCTTCGACCTTGAAGAGGCCGTGCTCCGAGAGCCAGCCCAGCACCGGGTACCACATCACCGCGACCAGCACGTTCACGCACTGGTTGATGATGGCGGTGCCCAGGCTCGAGATGGAGTCCTGGAACTCGTAGTACCCGTTGTCCCGCTTGAGGCAGAAGAAGACCTCGAGCGCGATGAGCACGAGCACGAAGGGGGTCGCGACGGCGTAGATGTTGATCGGCATGGACGGCCTCGTACCGGGAGCCGCTCCGTCGTGCGTTAACCCGGGTTAAGAACGAGGCCCGATGCTGACCGCTCTCGAAGAACGCGCGCTGCACGATCGCCTCGGAGCGCTGGCGCCGATCTCTCCGAAGACGTGGAAAGCGATCGTCGCGCTCGGCTCGCGCATGTCGCTCGCGAAGGGAGAGTACTTTTCTCAGCCCGGCGAGAAGGCCACCCGGTTCGCGGTGGTGATCTCTGGGCTCTTGCGTCACTACTACCTCGACGCCGCCGGCAAGGAGTCGGTCAAGGCGTTCCGCGGGCCGATGGAGCTGAGCGGACCGTACGCCGAGATCATCCAGGGCCGGCCGTCGCGCACCTTCATCGAAGCGCTCACGCCTGCGGAGCTCTTCGTCTTCGAGGTCGCCGAGGTCGACGCCGCTGCAGAGTCATCGCTCGAGTTGCAACGCCTCTTCCGCCGCTTCGTCGAGGTGCAGTTCGTCGCCAAGGAGCAGCGGGAATACGAGTTTCTGCTCCTCACCGCCGAGGAGCGATACCGGCAGTTCTGCGCGAGCCTGCCGGAGCTGCTCCAGCACATTCCGCAGCACCAGATCGCCTCCTACATCGGGATCACACCGGTCGCGTTGAGCCGCATTCGCGGGCGCGGGCGCGGCAAACGCTAGAAGCCGTTCTGCGTGTCCGGCGTCTTCTCGCTCGCCATCGCTGAAGAATCTGCGCGGTCACGCAGGTTATGCGCGCTCCGGCAACCCGTGCGCCCGGCACAGGCGAAGCACGGCGCGTGCAACTGCCCGTCCTCCATATGACTCAGGAGATCCTGTTGGGCGATGAAGCCGTCGCGCGCGGCGCCATCGATGCTGGCTTGAGCGCCGCCTATGCCTACCCCGGGACGCCCTCGACGGAGATCTTCGAGACGATCCACTCGCTGACGAAGCAGCACCACCTGCCGATCCGCGGCTTCTGGTCGACCAACGAGAAGGTCGCGCTCGAAGAGGCGATCGGCGTCTCGTACTGCGGCAAGCGGGTGATGGTGTCGATGAAGCACGTGGGGCTCAACGTGGCCGCCGACCCGTTCATGAACGTCGCGGTCGCGGGCGCGTGGGGAGGCCTGGTGCTGGCCGTCGCCGACGATCCGTCGATGCACAGCTCGCAGAACGAACAGGACTCGCGCTACTTCGCCGACTTCGCGCAGGTGCTCTGTGTCGAGCCCGCCGATCAACAGGAGGCGTACGAGCTGACGCGAGAAGCGTTCGAGGTCTCCGAGCGGCTGCGAATCCCCGTTGTGCTGAGGCTGGTGACGCGGCTGGCGCACAGCCGGGCAGTGGTGACGCTCGGAGAACGGCGCACCCAGAACGAGCTGCGCTACGTCGAGGACGACGGGCTCTACACCCTCATCCCCAGCAACGCGCGGCGGGCGTACGCCGGGTTGATCGACAAACAGCCCGCGCTCCAGCGCTTCTCTGAGGAGCACCGCCTCAACGCGCTGACAATCCGCGGCGAGGGCAAGCCGGGCATCATCGTCTCCGGCATCGCGTGGACGTACCTGCGTGAGGCGCTCGGGCCGAAGCTCGACGACTTCAACGTGCTGCGCGTCAGCGTGTATCCGCTGCCGATCGGCAAGGTGCGGGAGCTGATCGATCACTCCAGTGAGCTGATGATCGTCGAAGAGGGCTACCCGTTCATCGAGCGCTTCGTCAGCGCGCTGGGCCTGTTCCGCGAGAAGCCGGTGAAGGGAAAGCTGACCGGCCACGTGCCGCGCATCGGAGAGCTCAACCCCGACCTCCTCCGCAAGACGTTCGGCCTGCCCGTGAAAACGTCGCTCGCGATCGCCGGCCTCGAGGACGTGCTGATGGCGCGACCTCCACGGCTCTGCGACGCCTGCCCTCACGGAGACTCGTACAACATCATCAACGAGGTCCGTCGCGAGCTGGACAGCTCGATGCGCGTGATGGGCGACATCGGCTGCTACGCGCTCGGCTACTCGAAGCCCTACCAGGCCATCAACTCGTGCCTCTGCATGGGCTCGTCGATCGGCATGGCGATCGGCGCGGCGCACGCGGGCATCTCACCGTCGCTCTGCGTGATCGGCGACGGCACCTTCACGCACACTGGAATGAATGCGCTCCTCGACGCGGTGATCGAGAACACCAACATCAAGGTCTTCATCCTCGACAACAGCATCGTCGCGATGACGGGCGGGCAACCCACCACCATGTCCGACGCGCACCTCGAGGAGCTCGTCGCAGGCCTCGGCGTGAAGAAGGCCCACGTGCGGACGATCACCCCTGTGCCGCAGAAGCACGCCGAGAACCTCGCGATCGTCCGTGAAGAGCTCGCCTACCAGGGCCTGTCGGTGATCATCGCGAGGCGCGCGTGCGTTCGCTACGTGAAGGAGATCAAGGAACACAAACGGGAGCGCGACGCGGCGCATGCGCACGAAGGTGACTGCGCGAACTGCTCGGGGAACTGCTGATGAACTTCGATCTCGTCCTCTGCGGAGTCGGTGGCCAGGGCGTGCTCTCCACCGCGTACGTGATCGATCACGCCGCGGTCGACGCGGGGCTGCACTTCAAACAACCCGAGATCCACGGCATGTCGCAGCGGGGCGGCGCGGTGTCGGCGCAGGTGCGGTTGGGGAGCGCTCCCATCGCGAGCGATCTGATCTCGACCGGCGAGGCGAAGGCGGTGCTGTCGGTCGAGCCGATGGAGAGCCTGCGCTACCTGTCGCTGCTCTCGAGCGACGGCTGGGTGTTCACCGACGTCACGCCGCTGAAGAACATGGCGGGGTACCCCGACACCGCGAAGCTCTACGAGGTGCTCTTCAGCCTGCCGCACGTGGTGGCGGTGAACGCGACGAAGCTCGCGGCGAAGGCAGGCGCGAGCAAGGCCCAGAACATGGTGGTGCTCGGCGCCGCTGCGAGCCACCTCCCCTTCCCTGTCGAGCTGCTCGAGAAGCACCTGCGGGCGTTGTTTCAGGTGAAGGGCGAGCACGTGGTGACGGCGAACCTGAAGGCGTTTCGCATGGGCCTGGCCGCGAGCGCGTTCGGCGCAGCGCTGATCGCGCGTGGCGTCAGCGCTCCGATCGCTGCGCGCGTGGTGGCGCGGCTCGACTTCGACGCGACGCCTGTCGCAGAGGATGTGGTGAGCGCCTGGGTCGAGCGGCTGCTGCGGAGTGATGCTGAGGCGCTCTCGAAGCGGGTGCTCGCGGCCGGTGACACGTTGCCGCTGGAGGCGCAGCTGCCGGCGAAGCTGGCATGACGAGCGAGGTGCTCGGCAGTGTGGTGCGCGACGCCATCGCGAAAGGCGCGTCGGTGTTGACGGAGCCGGAGCTGTATCGCGTGCTCGCTGCGGCCGGCCTTCCGGTCCCCGACCACGAGGTGCTGACCGGAGCGGCGCGCTGCACGCTGCAGGGACCGGTGGTGCTGAAGGTCGTCTCGCGCGACGTGCTCCACAAGAGTGACGTCGGTGGCGTGCGCTTCCTGGACGCGTCGGAAGTGACGCCGTCGGTGGTGTCGAGCTTCCTCTCCGACGTGTCCACCCGTTGGTCGACTGCTCACGGACGAACGCCCTCGCTCGACGGCGCGCTCGTCATGCGTCGGGTGGAGTTCGATCGCACCAGACTCGGCGCTGAAGTGATCGTCGGCCTGCGCCGCACGCCCGAGTTCGGCATGGTGGGGATGATCGGCCTGGGCGGCGTGAAGACCGAGATCTTCGGCGGCCGGCTTCCGCGGCGTGAGGCGACGGCGATCTTCTCTCCTGCAGATCCCTCCGTGGCGTTGCGCGAGCTGAAGCAGACCCTGGTCTATCGAGATCTCGAGGGCACGCTCCGCGGGAGCGACCGGCTGCTCGACGATGCCGCCTGGCTCGGGCTGCTCGAGTTCCTCCGCGACGTCGCCACCGTGCCCGGGCTCGAGGAGCTCGAGTTCAACCCGTTCGTGGTGACGAAGGCCGGAGCGCTGGTCCCGGTCGACGCGCTCGCACGCGTCGGGACCGCTCCGGCCGAACGAGCTCGATCGCCCATCGACAAGCTGCGCGCGTTCTTCGAGCCGAAGTCGATCGCCGTCGCTGGCGTTTCGTCGAAGCACGTCAACATGGGCCGCATCATCTTGCGCAACCTGCTGCGTGACGGCTTCACGCCCGACCAGCTCACGGTGTTGAAGCCGGGAGATACGGCGATCGATGGCGTTCGCTGTGTCGCGACTCCGACCGAGCTCGAAGCGCCAGTCGATCTCGCTGTGCTCGCCGTCTCTGCGAACGCGGCGCCCGAGCTGATGCAGTCGCTCGTCGAGCACCAGAAGGCCGAGTCGATCATCGTCATCCCCGGAGGCATGGCCGAGAAGGAAGGCGGCGCCGAGAAGCAACGCGCGCTCGAAGACGTGCTCGCGCGATCGCGGTCAACGGCATGGCGTGGCCCCGTGGTGTGCGGGCCCAACTCGATGGGCGTGGTGTCGGTGCCCGGCGGCTACGACACGACCTTCATTCCCGCGCACAAGCTGCCGCGAAAAACCGGGAGCGTCCGCAACCTCGCGTTCATCAGCCAGAGCGGCGCCTTCACGATCACGCGCGGCAGTCATCTGGAGCAGCTCGTCCCCCGCTACCTCGTGAGCGCCGGCAACCAGGCCGACCTCGGCATCGCGGACTTCGTCGGGTACGTGGCGAAGGATCCCGAGGTAAAGGTGATCGCCGCGTACGTCGAAGGGTTCACGGCCGGCGATGGGAGCCGTTTCCTCGAAGCGACCCGCGTCGCGCACTCGCTCGGCAAGCGCGTCATTCTCTACAAGGGCGGGCGCTCACCTGAAGGTCAGGGCACCGCGGCAGGACACACCGCAGCGATCGCCGGTGACTACCGCGCGTGTTGGCACCTCTGTCGCGCGGCGGGCGTGCTCGTCGCCGAGTCGTTCGCCGAGTTCGAGGGGCTCGTCCGGGTCTCGTGCGCGCTGGCCGGCAGGCCTCGTGGAACACGCGTGATGTTGATGAGCAACGCTGGGTTCGAGGTCGTCGGCATGGCCGATCACCTGCGCGGAGAGTCGCATGCACTCGAGTTGTCGAAGCTGAGTTCACTCACGAAGGACCGCGTTCGCGCCGCCCTCGCCCGCTGCAAGGTGGACGAACTGGTCGACGCGAAGAACCCGCTCGACGTGACACCGTCGGCGCCTGACTCCGCGCACCTCGAGATCGCGCAGGCCGTGCTCGATGACGATGGTGTCGACGCGCTGGTGCTCGGAGTCGTACCGATGTCGCCGGCACTTGCGTCGCTGGGCACCAGTGAGAACGACGCCGAGACGATCGCGTCGGCGGACAGTCTGGCGCGAACGCTCCCCGCGCTGTTCAGGGCGACGAAGAAGCCGATGGTCGCGGTGGTCGATGCAGGCCGGCTCTACGATCCACTCGTCGCGGCGCTCGAGGCTGGCGGGGTTCCCGTCTTCCGTCGCGGCGACGAGGCCGTTCGGGCTCTCGGCGCGTGGCTCACGGTCTGAGCGAGGCTTCACGACGACGTGGTGCTCCAGGCGGGAGTCGTTCTGGAGATGGCGAAGAAGCCGTTCCGGCTCTCGGCCCTGGCGCACGGCTTGAACGCTTCGATGACACCGCGATGATCGACACGGCAACTCTCCGAGCAACTTGCCGCGCGCTCGATGCTGCGGCGCCGCCGTTTTCGTCGCGGGACCACGCCCTTCGCGCTCTCGGCGCGTGGCTCACTGACTGAGGGCTTCGACGACGGCGCGATTGTCGGCTTCGAGCCCGACCGAGATCCGCAACCCTTCGAGCGGAGGAATCGCCCTGACGATCACCCCACGCGCACGCAGCTTCGCGTCGGCGGCCTTCCATCCTTCTCCGGGAAATCGCGCCAGGACGAAGTTCGCACCCGACGGGAGCACCTCGATGCCCGCCTTCGTCAGCTCCGTCGCGAGCCACGGACGCCAGCGCTGGTTGTGCTCGACGGATCTGCGCACGTGGTCGCGATCATCGAGCGCGGCGATGGCGGCGGCCTGCGATGGAGACGTCACGGGAAAGATGAAGCGCGCCCGCCTCAGCAGCGTGATCGTCTCGGGGTCGGCGTGGAGCCAACCGATCCTCAGCCCCGCGAGCGCGTAGAGCTTCGAGAAGGTGCGCAACACGACGACGCGACCGGGGAACGCCGTGACGTGTTGGTGGCCGGGATCGTACGCGGCGTCGGTGAGGTACTCCGCGTAGGCCGAGTCGAGCACGAGCATCACGCGCTCCGGGAGGCCGGCGACGAGCCTGGCGATCGCGTGCCGATCGACCCACGTGCCGGTCGGGTTGTTCGGGTTGGCGATGAAGACGAGCCGCGTGCGCTCGGTGACCGACGCCAGCAGCGCGTCGACGTCGGCGGTGAAGTTCGGAGCAGCTGACGTCACCACCGTCGCGCCCACCGCGTTCGCGAAGATGGAGAACATCGGGAAGCTGAACCTCGGCATGAGCACCTCGTCGCCCGGGCCGGCGAAGGTGCGGCAGAGCACTTCGATCAGCGACTCGGAGCCCGTGCCACACATCAGCCACGCGGAATCGAGGCCATGGTGGCGCGCGATCGCCTCGTTGAGCGCGCGGGTATCGGCGTCCGGGTAGAGGTGAACGCTCGACGCGACGGAGCGCGCAGCCTCGACGGCGCGTGGGCTCGGGCCGATAGGCGATTCGTTGGCGGCGAGGAGCGCAGGGCTCGCCACGCCCGGCAACGTCATGTCACCGGCGACGTAGTTCGCGATCTGGAGGATTCCCGGACGTGGCGCAGGTCTCATGACCGAGTGCGTACACGGCGGGCTCCGGCGCGTCTTTGGGCTTCATCAAGCGAACGCGCTACTCGAGCAGATCGGGTTGCTCGTGAACGATGCGCTGCCAGAGCGGCTGGAACTGGAACCACCCGGCGAGCGGGTTGCCGGTGATCTGAAAGGCCTGCTTTGCGGCGTCTTCTTTGATCAGGCGGGGCTCTCCGGCGGCGCGCGCGAGCAGCTCGGCGCGGCACGAGCGATCCATCGTGATGAACCACCAGGCCGCGGCGTCGATGGTCTCTCCGACGGTCAGCAGGCCGTGATTGCCGAGGATGACCGCCTTCTTCGTGCCGAGCGCTTTCCCGATGCGCTGGCCTTCGTCGAGATCGACCACCACACCGCCGAAGTCGTCGAAGAGCGCGTGGTCTCCGTAGAAGGCGCAGCTGTCTTGAGTGATCGGAGAGAGGAGCTGGTTGAGCGTCGAGAACGCCTTCCCGTGCAGCGAGTGCGCGTGGGCAGCCGCAACGACGTCAGGTCGGGCCTTGTGCACACGCGAGTGGATGACGAACGCCGCGCGGTTGACGGGGAGCTCGCCTTCGACCGTCTCGCCTTCATGATCGACGCGGATGAGATCGCTGACGCTGATACGGCCGAAGTCGACGCCGAACGGGTTCACCCAGAACGAGTCGGTGTGCTCCGGGTCGCGCACGGTGACGTGACCGGCGACGCCTTCGTCGTAGCCGAACTTCGCGAAGAGCCGGAACGTCGCGGCGAGGCGTTGTTTGCGGTGAAGGCGCTCTTCTTGAACTGTGTTGAAGGTCGGCGGAGCGAACGAGAGCTTGAAGGGTCCGGTTTCCATGCGGGCGAGTGTCGCCGGAGGCTGACGTGCCGACCATGGCAAAGCTCCTCGTGGTGCGCCGGTGGTGCGGGTTCGAGCGGGAGAAAAACAAGGGCCCTGACTCCGTTGGCTTTCGCCTCGAGACTCAGGGCCCGCGCGGATGAGGCAACTGCCGGGCGTCTCAGTCCGGGAAGAGCGTCACGTTCGCCATCAGCTTGTAGAGGTCCTTCATCTCCTGCGTGCTGGTGACGAGGCCGGGGTTCATGCCCACTGGCCCACCGAACTTGATCTTGAACCACCCCTCGTTGGGCTTGGTTCGCATGTAGTTTCCGAGAGACGTCGTCCCCGCCGGGATTCCCATCTCCTTACCGGTTGCTCCGTGGCAGGTCTGGCACTTGGCCGCGTAGGCGGTGAGCCCGGCCGCCTCCACGCCACCTTTGCCGAGGTTCGAATACGTCAGGGTCGGGAGGACGACCGTCTTCACGCCGGCCGGATACTCGTTGTGCACAGGCGCCCCGGCCACCGCGAGATCGTAGAGCGCGTTC
Source organism: Myxococcales bacterium (assembly GCA_030681895.1). Lineage (GTDB taxonomy): Bacteria > Myxococcota > Myxococcia > Myxococcales > Myxococcaceae > Xiheimicrobium. Next base: position 16,860 of record JAUXRI010000135.1, read on the forward strand.
GGGTTGATCCACTCTTCCTTCATGAACTTGACGATGTTCCAGATCTGCGAGGTCGTCAGGTAGCCGGTGTAGTCAGGGTGCCGGCTGTCGAGCGCGGCATTGATCGGCCGCCCCTGCGGGTGAGCGATGAGATCGAACAACTCAGTGGGAGTGGACGACGCCGCAGTGCTCCAGAGATTGACGCTGGAGATATCGGGGCGTGCCGCGGTTCCGGTGCTGACCCCCGTGCGGTTGGAATAGGAGCCCGCGTTGCCGAGACCGTCCCACGCGTGGCAGGTCTTGCAGCGCACGTACTCCGCTCCAGCGGTCAGGGGCGCGCCGGCGTAGCTGTACATGGTGAGGGCGCCGAGGCCGCCGCCTGCGACCTTGAACCACTCGGAGTAGGCCGAGCCGCCCGTGATGCCGTTCGCGGCGGTGTACTCGGCAGGCACGATGCCCGGCCAGCTGACGCCAGCGTCACCGGTCGCGCCAGCAGGCCCTGTCGCGCCAGCAGGTCCTGCTGCGCCTGCAGGTCCTGTCGCGCCAGCAGGTCCTGTCGCGCCTGCGGGTCCTGTCGCGCCTGCGGGTCCCGTCGCGCCGGCGGGTCCCGTCGCGCCGGCGGATCCTGTCGCGCCGGCGGGTCCTGTCGCGCCAGCAGGTCCTGCTGGGCCAGCAGGTCCCTGACCTGCCTCACCACAGCCAAACAGCACCACGACACATGCGCTCAAAAGGGAGTTTCTGTTCAAGGCCGCTCTCCGAGGACGACGAGTGGAACCACGAGAAACCTGCTATCAGCCATTCAGATTCCGTGGCCACCTCAGATTAGGAACAATTCTAATGCTCGAAGTACGCGTCTGGGCTCGAGCGTCGTCGCGAGACGAGCGCTGCCGAGGAGAAGTGCGGAGAGAGAGGGCGCACGCTCCGCGGAGCAGCGCCGCTTCGAGTGGGCACCGGACGAACAGTCGACGGCCACTCAAAAACAAAGGCCCTGACTCCGTTGGCTTTCGCCTCGAGAATCAGGGCCCTCAATGGTCGGGGCGACAGGATTTGAACCTGCGACCACTTGCACCCCAAGCAAGTGCGCTACCAGGCTGCGCTACGCCCCGGAAACTGCTGAAGCATTCGGTGAGACGCGCGCCTTCTGCCAGTCTGACTCGTGACCGTCAAGCAAGCATCGCGAACGACGATCTCATTCGTCGTCTTCTTCGAGCTCGGCGTCGGGGTTGTCGTCGAGATCTTCCGCCGAGATCTCTCCTTCAGGCACGAAGCCGTCGTTCAAGTCGGCCTTGAGCCCCGTCGATGGAACGAACACCACCACGCGTCGCGCGGTGATCTCGATGGGCTGGCCCGACTGCGGGTTGCGTCCCGGGCGGGAGCGCTTGAAGCGGGGCTGGAAGATCCCGAAGCCGACGATCTTCACCTTGTCGCCGCGCTCGAGCGTCTCCTTCACCGTGTCGAAGACCATCTCGACCAGCTCCGCCGAGTCCTTCTTCGAGAAGCCCACCCGTTCGTAGACGTTCTCGATGATGTCCGCCTTGGTCATGGGCTGAATCGTACTCGCGACCACAGGGGTGTCAACATGCCGACTTTGCTGAACTTTCTGCCACCCTGCGTCAGAGGCCCCAAAACCGCGGCAAATCGGGCCCTGGAGCACGCGGCGAAGCCCACGAAATCAGGTGCGAAGTGCTCCGCCGAGGCGTCTGGTGACCTCTGCCACGATCCTCTCGTGCGCTTCGGTGACCTCGCCGTCGGTGAGCGTGCGTTCGGGCGATCGGTACCGCAACGCGTAGGCGACGTTCTTCCGTCCGGCGCCGACCTGGTGGCCTGAGTACACGTCGAACACCTGAGCGTCTTCGACGAGCGGCTGGCCGATCTCGAGGATCACCGCGCGCACCGACTCGCTGTGCATCTCGGCCGGCACGACGACCGCGAGATCGCGCAGCACCGCCGGGAACTTCGAGAGCGGCTTCGCCTGCGGAATCAGCTGCGCGACCGACTGGAGCGCCTCGACGTCGAGCTGGAACAACACGATGCCCGCCGGAGCGTCGAGCTTCTTCATCACGCGCGGGTGGAGCTCTCCGATCGTTCCGAGCACCTTGTCACCCTTGCGCAGCACGGTGGCCGAACGCGGGTGGTACCAGGGCGACTCGAACGTCTCGGCCGTCACGCCTTCGATGTGGAGCGCCTTGAGCGTCGCCTCGACGATCGCGCGCGCGTCGAAGTAGTCGGCCTCGGAGTCCTTCGCCGTCCACGTGCGCTGGCCATGACGAAGGCCCCACACGACGCCGGCGACCTCGAGCGTCTCCTTCGCGACCGGCACCGCGCCCTGCCCGCCCGACTGCTCGGGACGGTACGAACGCGCCCACTCGTAGAACCGCACGCCCTGCGTCTGATGCCGCGAGGCCCGGCTGACGTTCTGCACGAGCGACGGGAACAGCGTGGTGCGCATCACCGACTGCTCGACCGAGAGCGGATTGCCCACGGCGATCGCGTCCTTCTCAGCGCTGAACGCCGCGAGCTCGGCCGGAGAGACGAACGAGTAGTTCACCACCTCGTCGACGCCCTGCCCTGCCATCGCGGCGCGGATGAGCCGCTCAACACGCAGCGCGGGACGCTCGGGCTCGAGCTCGGACAACCCACGCGGGAGCGCTTCGGGGATCGCGTCGAAGCCACGCACGCGCGCGATCTCTTCGATCAGATCCTCTTCGATGCTCACGTCGACGCGCACCGACGGCACTTCGAACGTGGCCGTCACGTCGTCTCCCGAGAGCTTCTTGAAGCCGAGGCTGGAGAGAATCCGGTGGCAATCGGCAGCAGGCACGACGACGCCGAGCAGGTCAGCGACCTTCTGCGTGCGCAGCGCCACCTGACGGTTCGGCTTCGGCGCGGGGAAGATGTCGACGCGGCCTTTGAGCACCGTGCCGCCACCCAGCTCGGCGATCAGCGCGGCAGTTCGATCGAGCACCTCGGGCACCACGTTCACATCCGTGCCGCGCTCGAAGCGATGCGACGACTCGGTGTGGAGCGCGTGACGCTTCGACGACCGCCGCACCGTGGTGGGCTGGAAGGTCGCGCACTCCAACAGCACGCGCGTGGTCTTCTCGGTCACTTCACTCGACGCGCCGCCCATCACACCGGCGAGCACCAACGGCGTATCGCGATCACAGATGAGCAGATCGTCAGCGTGGAGCGGACGCTCCTTGCCATCGAGCGTGGTGAGCTTCTCGCCACCCTTCGCCGTGCGGACGACGATCTGCGCGCCACCGATGCGATCGAGATCGAACGCGTGCAGCGGCTGGCCGTACTCGAGCAACACGTAGTTCGTGATGTCGACGAGGTTGTTGATGCCGCGCATGCCGGCCGCCTTGAGGCGGTCCTGCATCCACTGCGGAGACGGCTTCACCGTCACGCCCTCGATCACCCGCGCCGCGTATCGCCAGCAGCGCTCGGCGTCGTCGATACGAATCGTCACCTTCGTCGAGGCCTCGGTGGACGACTCCGTCAGCTTCGCTTCGGGCTTCTGGAGCGGAACGTTGAACAGCGTCGCGACTTCACGCGCGATGCCGAGATGTGAGAGCGCGTCGGCGCGGTTCGGCGTGACGTTGACCGTGAAGACCACGTCATCGAGGCCCAGCGCTTCGGCGATGGGCTGGCCGAGCTTCGCGTTGGCGTCGAGGATCAACAGGCCCGCGGAGTCTTCGGTGATCCCGAGCTCCTTCGAGCTGCAGAGCATGCCGGAGCTGTCGACGCCGCGAAGCGCCGCCTGCTTGATCTCCGTCCCGTTCGGCAACTTCGTGCCCACCGTGGCGAGCGGCACCTTGTCGCCAACCTTGTAGTTCTTCGCGCCGCAGACGACCTGCAGCTGCGCGCCTCCACCGAAGTCGATCTTCGTCACCGACAGCTTGTCCGCGTTCGGGTGTTTGTCGCTGGCGACGATCTGCGCCACCACCACGCCCCTGAGCGCCTCGGCGGGCCGCTCGATGCCTTCGATCTCCAACCCGGCCATCGTGAGCCGGCTGGCGAGTTCATCGACCGACGCAGGAAGCGCGACGTAGTCCTTGAGCCACTTGAGCGAGATGCGCATGTCGTGTGCCTTTTCAGAACTGCGCGAGGAAGCGCGCGTCGTTCTCGAACATCGTGCGGAGATCGTCGATGCCGTACCGGAGCATCGCCAGTCGCTCCACGCCCATTCCGAACGCGAAGCCGGTCACCTTCGAGGCGTCGTACTTGGCGCTCTTGAAGACGTTGGGGTGCACCATTCCGCTCCCCAACACCTCGAGCCAGCCGGTCTGCTTACACACACGGCAGCCCTTGCCGCTGCAGAACACGCACGACACGTCGACCTCGGCCGAAGGCTCGGTGAACGGAAAGAAGCTCGGCCGGAAGCGCGTCTTCGTCGACGCTCCGAAGAAGGCCGTCGCGAACGCCGCGAGCGTGCCCTTGAGCTCCGCGAACGTGACCTTCTCGTCGACGAGCAGACCTTCGACCTGGTGGAACATCGGCGTGTGCGTCTGATCGCTGTCCTTGCGGTACACGCGGCCCGGCATCACGCCTCGCAGCGGCGGCTTGTGCGCAAGCATGGTGCGGATCTGCACGGGTGACGTGTGCGTGCGCAGCACCACCGGCCCCACGCCCTTCGGGAGCCACGGCGCGTCGACGTAGAACGTGTCCTGCATGTCGCGCGCGGGGTGATCGGCCGGCACGTTGAGCGCTTCGAAGTTGTACCAGTCGAGCTCGATCTCAGGCCCGGCGTAGACCTCGAAGCCGAGCCGCGAGAACACGCGCACGATGTCTTCGAGCGTCTGTGAGACAGGGTGACGACGGCCGAACGCCGCAGCGCGACCCGGGAGCGTGATGTCGAGCTTCTGGCCTTTGAGCTCCTGCTCGAGGGCGGCGTCTTCCAGCCGACTCTGCGCGTCGCTCAGCAGGCCTTCGACCTCGCCCTTCACCTTGTTGGCGATCTCACCGACGGCCTTGCGCTCCTCGGGCGCCAACTTGCCCATGGAGCCGAGCACCGCCGACAGCTCGCCCTTCTTGCCCAGGAAGCGGCCTTTGAGCGCCTCGAGATCCTGCGCGGTCTGGGCCTTCGAGATCTCGGTGCGCGCAGCTTCGGCCAGGGCCTTCAAGCGGTCTTGCATGACGTCGGGCATTACCCGAAACGACGGCCCGCCTCTACGTCACTGACGCCCCGTCAGCCGCCGCGCCCACCATTCAAGGAGTGGATCAAGGTGCCGTTCACCGCAGCGCCGAGGATTCGGGTGATGCTCCCGGCCGACGCGGGCGTGCAGCTCAGGACGCGCTGAATCGAGTGGGCCTGGCTGGTGGGGTACCCCGTCCACGTGAGGCCGTCGTCGGTGGAGCGGAAGATCTGATCCGTTCCCGCGGCCAGGAACACGGTGCCGCCGTTGATGTTCTCGACGCTCGCGATGGAGGAGTTGGTGAGCACCCGCGTCCACGTGGTGCCGTTGTCGGTCGACCGATAGATCCCGTAGAGAATGAGGTTGCTCGTCACGGCAGCGATCAAGACCCCGGGCTTCGCGACGACGTCGCTGATGTTGATGGTGGTCGGCGATGAAGGGGCCGTCGCGCTCGAGAAGTCGAGCTGCGTGACCGTCGTGGTGCCCAGGCTGGTGTCACGGTCGATTCGGTAGGCGATGCCGCCGAAGCCTCCGACGATCGTGCGTTCGATGGCGCCGTCCGTCCACAACGCGACGGAAGAGAGGGTGGCCGTCGTCGCCGGCGTGAGGGCCTGAACCGTCCAGTTGGAGCCGTTCCACACGTCGACCGTGCCGTTGCTGCCGACCGCGACGCAGCGGCTGGCCGTCGTGCAGCGAATCGCGTTGAAGCCGTTCGTCGTGTTCGAGGTCATCTGCGTGAACGTGGGCGCGGCGGTGTTCGCGTTGAGCGACCGGTAAATGCGCCCCGTCCCCCCGCTCGCCGTGCCGACGATGAAGAGCTCTGACGCGGTCGTCATCGCCGCGCCCGTCATCTGATTGAACGGCGGCGTGATCGACGTCCACACCGGGTTGAGCGTGTCGGGCGAGCGGTACAGCGCGTTGTTGAAGCTCACCGCGTACGCCGACGAGCACGTGCGCGAGGTGGCGAGCTCGCTGAACGCGGTCAGGTTGGCGCCGTTGATCGGGGTGTAGACGCCGCTGCCGGCCGGCGCCGTGAACACGTTGCCGCTGTTGCCGACGACCGCCGCTTGCGACGAGACGAGGCTCGAGGCGAACCCGTAGAACAGGCCAGTCGTCGTCGACGGCCCGGTGGGGAGCGCATCGGAAGTCAACGTGGTGCCGTTGAGCCGCCAGAGCGTCGCCGCTGCGCCTGTGCCAGCGGCGACCCTGACGACGGCGGCCGACTCTGCGTGGAGCGCCGTGATGGGCGAGTTGAGCGCAGGAGTCGTGATCAGCTGGCTGAACGTCGCGCCCGAGTCGGTCGACCGGAGCAACGACGTCATTCCGCTCCAGCTCCCGCCGACGCCCACGATGAAGTTCGTGGTGCCAGGCACGTGGACGACCTCAGTGAAGTTCGTGCCCGCGCCGGTGTAGCCAGCCGGCACCGTGGCCGGCGCCCAGGTCGCTCCAAAGTCGGTGGAGCGGATGATCGTGCCGCCCGCGCCAACGGCGACCACGACGTTGGTGCACGTGATGCAGAACGCCACGCCGTTGAGGTTCTGGCTGGTCCCCGACGCCACCGGGTTGAACGTCGGCGGCACCAGCGCGCCTGTGGGGAGCGGACGCACCGAACGCAAGATGAGCCCGCCCGCACCAACGGCAACTCGGAACCGATCGGTCGCGTTCGCGCCTGCGTACACGACGTCGTTCAGATCTCTCGGGTCGGCGTTCACGACAGTGCGGAACTCGACGCCTTGTGAGCTCCACGCCAGGTGACCTCCGACGCCAGCCGCGAAGATGAAGTCGTTGTCGCTCGCGAGCGCGTTGATCTGTCGGTCAGTCATCATGTCGACGCGCGTGAAGGCGCCCACCCCGAGGGTGCTGTTTCGCCATGAACCTCCGTTGGGCCCGGCCATGAAGAGCGCTGTCACCCCACCCGGGCCCCTGGCCGCAGCGGTGAGCCGATCAGGAGTCCTGAACGTCGACTGGTACGGGAAGTGCGGGGTTCCGACTGATTCGCCGGGCGCCTGGCCCTGTTGGCCCACGCCGTCGAGCGCCGACACCACGAGGTAGTGCGTCAGCTCATTCGCGAGCGGCACCACGAACGACGTCGCGTTGCCGGGCACGGTGATGGCCGGGTGATACGGACCGCCCGACGTCGTCGACGACCAGATCAGGTAGCTCGCGATGCCCGTTCCGTCGGGGCCGTCGGAGGCGGCAGTCCACGTCAGGGTGATCGAACGGTGGCCCGCGACGACGCCCGTGATGGTCGGCGGCGTCGGCGGCACCGTGTCGAACAGAATCGTATCGGAGCCGACCGCCGAGACGTTGCCCGCGCCGTCACGAAGGTAGACGTCGATGGCCCGGTCTCCTTGCGCGAGGAGCACGACGTCGAACGGCGAGGACCAGGCGCTGAAGCACCCGTCGGTCGGGCCGGGAGCGGTCGCGATGGGATCTGCGGCGCGTCGTTGCCGAACACAGCGCGCTGCGATTCCCGACGTCGTCGCCGTCGGAGCCACGGACTCCGCGGGGGTCACCACCACGTTGACCGTCGCGTCGGGGGTCGTCGCGAGGAAGAAGTCGATGACGACGGTCGGCGCAGCTGGCGCCACCGTATCGAGCAGCACCGTCGTCGCGATCGCGTTGCTCGGGTTCCCCGCCGCGTCGAACACCCGCGCCGTGACGTTCTTCACACCGTCACCGACCGAGACCGGGAACGCGCCGAGGTTGGTGGCGAAGGGAGCAAACGTCGTCACCACGGCCACGTCGTTCGTCACTCTCGTACTGGCGAGGCCTGAGCCGACATCGGTGGCCGCGACCGTCGCGCCGGTGACCGACACGGTGCGCGTGAAGGCCGGCGGCGTGAACGCGGTGAGCACCGGCACGATCGTGTCGATGGTGATCGAGTCGGGCACGACCGTCGACGAGTTCCCCGCCGCGTCGATCACCCTGATGTACGCGGTCTTCAGGCCTTCCGGAGGGCTGAACGTGATGGTCGGCGAGGTGGAGTACGGAATGCACGTCGTCGGAGGGTTGAGCTCTCCGACGCAGACCTGCGCCGGCCCGCTCAAGTCGGGCTGCATGGTGTTGTTGAATGTGACCGTCATCGAGGTCGCGTAGGTGTCGCCGTTCGAGAGCGCGCCCGTGGCGAAGAACGGTGAGGTCGTGTCGAGCGTGATGGTGTCGAGCGCCGGCGTCACCGACACGTTGTTCACGGCGTCGCGGTACCAGACGTAGACCCACTTCTGCTGATCGCCCGTCACGAGGGTACGGCCCGTCGTCGCGAGCGGAAGGAAGCACGGGTTCGTCGCTGCGGGGGCCGGCTGAGGGCCGGGCGCGGGTACCGAGACAGCGCATGCGTGGGTGACGCCCGTCCCGGTGCCGTCGTCGTGCGTGAACGTCAGCGTGACGGCGGGATCGTTCGTGTACAGCGCCGTGCCGTTCACGAGCACCGAGCCCGTCGAAGGCGGCGTGGTGTCGAGGATGATCGTGTCGTTGATGATCAGCTCGCGCGCGGCGTTGTCGCGAATGCGCAGTGAGACGGTCCGCTGGCCGTCGGGGCCACTGAGGGTCCACGGGCGGGTGCCGTTCGAGGGAGCGGCCTGACAGTCACCGGGCGCGAAGACCGCAGAGTTCGAGAAGCAGAGCTCGGTGATGGTCGCGCCGACTCCAGTGGCCGAGGTGAAGGTCAGCGTCACGGCCGTCGAGCCCGTCGCGACCGCGTTGGCGTCGATGGAGATGGTGCCCGACACCGCACCACCCACGAGGGTGAAGGCGGTCGCACCTGCGCTGAACGAGCTCCAGCCGCTCGTGGCTCCGGCCTGATCGCGAGCGCGCGCCTGCCACTTGTAGCTGCCCGGGGCGAGTGACGGCAGCGAGAGGCTGAGCAGCCCTTCTGCTGACAGCGCGGTCTGGTGCGTCGCGACGTTCGTGAACATCGTCGCGGTCGTGCGGAGCTCGATCTCGAGCGCGACGGTCGCGTTCTCCGGGTCATCGACGGTCGCTCGCAACGTCGGGGCCGCAGTGACGGCGGCGCCGGCGGTCACGGGAGCGCCAACGCCGTCGACCATGTTCAACGCCGAGAGCGTCGGAGCCACGTTGGCTGGTGGAGAGACCGTCAGCTGGAAGGTCCTCAGCGAAGAAGCCATCGCCGGGTCGCGAGCCGAGACGGTCACCAGGATCGTCTCCGAGACCGCCGCGGAGGGCGTGAGGGTGAGCGTCGCGCCAACGATGGATCCGTAGGCCGGCAGGCTCGAGCTCGAGAAGGTGACCGCATCGCCGTCGGGGTCGGTCGCGACGAGGGGGACGTTTCTCGTGGTCCCCGCCGTCATCGTCACCGTGGCGATCGGGTCGAAGACGGGGGCTCGGTTGGTGTTGGTGATGATGAGGACGAAGCTCGAGGGCACCGCCGGGTTGATGCCGTCGGAGACGGTCCACGACACGGTGAACATGCCCGCGTCCGTGAAGCCGGGGTTGATGGTGAGCACTGCTCCGATTCGCGTGACGAAGGCAGGCGCCGAGGTGATCGCGAACGTGAGCGCGCCCATTTCGGGATCGGTCGCGGTGAGCGTCACCATGTTGGTGGCGTTTTCTGCGACCGTGAGCATCGGGACCTGGGTGGGGACCGGCGGCAGGTTCGCTGCCCCGCCTGCGGAGCCTCCTGCTGCTGAGCCTCCTGCTGCTGAACCACCTGCTGCGGAACCACCCGCGGCTGATCCACCTGCTGCCGAGCCGCCTGCCGCTGAGCCGCCTGCCGCTGAGCCGCCCGATGCTGATCCACCCGCTGCTGAACCACCCGCTGCCGAGCCGCCTGCCGCTGAGCCGCCCGCTGCTGAACCACCCGCTGCCGAGCCGCCTGCCGCTGAGCCGCCCGCGGCCGATCCACCCGCGGCCGATCCACCTGCGGCCGATCCACCCGCTGCCGATCCACCCGCGGCCGATCCACCCGCCGCTGAGCCACCTGCTGCTGAGCCGCCTGCTGCTGAGCCGCCTGCTGCTGAGCCGCCCGCTGCTGAGCCGCCCGCTGCGGAACCGCCAGCTGCTGAACCGCCTGCTGCTGAGCCGCCCGCTGCAGAACCGCCCGCTGCCGATCCACCTGCCGCCGAGCCACCACCTGCAACCGCACCACCGCCTGCTGTTCCTCCAGCCATCCCACCGTCGGGAAGATCAGTTCCGGTGTTGCAGCTCACGGCCCCCAGGCAGACGACCAGCAGCGCCACGCGTGTTTGCATCGCGCGAGCGTAGGCGGCTGGCACTCCGGCCCGGAGACGGATTCACCAGAAAGAACCACACACCCTCGCGCACACGCCCCCACGCTCGAGAGCAACGACTCACGGCCCGGTGAGCAGGCTCGAGCCGTGGAACTTGCACATCACGCCAGCATCCCCTTCGCTGTACACGACCGATGACGTGGAGAAGTCCGCGGAGAACTGGACGATGGTCTCGACCGACGTTCCGCTCGCCTCGAAGTAGAGACGATAGGCGTTCGCATGCCCGTCCAGGCCGACATAGCCAGGCCCGTCCGTGTTCACCAACTGCGCTCCCGCGGGTGCCGGGGCATAGACGCCGTCGCGCGTCGCAACCCCGACGGGGGAAATGCTCCACCGTTCGTAGTTTCCAAACCGAAGGGTCGCCCAGAAGCCTCCGTCCGGGCGACTTCGGACGACGGTGAACGCAGGCACGCCTGGCATCGGATGAAGCACGCCTGAAGGGTCGATCACCTGCTCCAGGGAGTCGCGGCAGTAGCTGGCGCCCTCGTTCGACATGGCGAGGAGGAACGGGCAACTCCGCACCACCGCTCCCGCTGAGTCGCGCCACGCGGTGATGCCACACCGGTGAATGATCCCTCCGTCAGGCCGAATGGCGAAGGAGGTGACGGCTTGAGCACCACAGCCCGGCGTCTGAACGGCAGGGTCGTTGTCTTGCGGCATCTGCGGATAGGCGAAGGGCCTCTGGGTGATGAGCTCATCGCCGACGAACCGTCGAACCACGTCTCCATCGAGATAGTAGAGCGCGCCGTCAGACGGGCGAACCGTGGGCCGACCCGAGGCCAGACTGGGCGGTGGATACCCGGAGGAACGGCTGAAACCGGCGTGAGCGAGCCATGGGGTGTTCAGGTTGCAGACAACCTGACGATCAAAGTACCCGGGGTCGGTCGTCCCAAGCAGCACCATGTCGCGAAAATCGAAGGTCGGAGGCAGCGGTGGGCCTGCATCGACCGGCGCGCCTGCATCGGCGACTCCACCATCGAGCTGACCAGCGTCCCGAGGCCCGGCGTCAGCGAGCCCGGCATCGCCCAGCCCGGCGTCCCTTCCACCATCTGGAATGCTCGCGTCAGCCGAGCCCGAATCCACGCTGCCTCCGGCGTCGAAGCTGGCATCGATCATCGGCTCGACGGTGATCGTCGTCGACGCTTCGAGCTCACGTTCAACCCATCTCGCGAGGATGACGATGACACCACGGCATTGCGCGTCGGTCGTCGGATCGCAGTGGAAGCCAACCCGCGCCACCCCGTCCTGGTCGAGCGTCACCAGGGTACCGTCGAAGCGGCCCGAAGCGGCGGTGAGCGCGACGGTGCCGACGCCAGCGCTCCCCCGCTCCGTGCGTGCGCGCAGCAGAATCGCGGTCGACGCACGCGACGCACTGATCGTCGCCGGATCCGCGACGACCTCGAACTCTGGCCGCAGCTCGGCTGGACAGGCACACACTGCGGTTCCAAGCAGGGCAGCGATCGTGCGGTAGCGAGCCAAGGGCTTCTCCGAAAACGACTCGGGGCCGCCCCTCGAGAAGAGAAGCAGCCCCGTTCGATGACCAGCGAAAACCGGTCTTACGCCTTCGCGAGCGCGGCGACGGCGTTGAAGCCGGCCGGATCGTGAACCGCGAGGTCCGCAAGGATCTTGCGGTCGATCGCAACCTTCGCCTTGGTGAGGCCGGCGATCAGACGCGAGTACGAGAGGCCAACCATGCGAGCCGCCGCGTTGATGCGAACGATCCACAGAGCGCGGAAGTCGCGCTTCTTGCGCGCACGGTCACGCGAGGCGTAATCGAGCGCACGCTCGACGGCCTGGTTCGCGCGCTTGTAGCAATTCTTCCTGCGGCCCCTGTAGCCCTTGGCGAGCTTGAGGATTGAGTTGCGGCGACGACGCGCCTTGACGCCTTTTTTGACGCGCATGACTTAGTTGGCTCCGTACGGAAAGAGTTCCTTGACGACCTTCTTCGCGTCCATGTCGCGAAGGAGACCGGTGCCGCGTGCACGGCGGCGCTGATCCATCGACTTGGCGTGCGTGAACAGGTGCTTGCCGAAGGCCTTGGCGTGCTTCACCTTGCCGGACTTCTTCACCTGCATCCGCTTCTTCGCCCCACTGCGGGTCTTCAATTTGGGCATGACGTATTCCTGGAAAACATCGGAAAAGGACGGCGGCACTACCGCCTCGCTCCTGGCCTGTCAACTGGTGTGGCAGACCTCGTGGCGATCAGGCCTTGGGGGCCGCCGCAGCGACGGGCGCAGCAGCCGCCTCGGGAGGCGCGGCTTCGGGTGCAGCCGAGGGAGCGGGCGCGGGGGCCGGGGGCGGCGCCGAGACGTCAGCGCTGACCGGAGGACGCGGCGACGACGGAGCGACACCCTTGCGCGCGGCCTTCTCCTTCTCGGCCTCGAGCACCGACTGGCGGTGCAGATCGCGAGCGCGCTGCGCCACCTTCGGGTTCGGCCCGAGAATGATGAACATCGTCTTGCCTTCGAGGCGCACCTGCTGATCGACGACCGCGATGTCCTTGGTGTCCTTCATCACGTCGTCGAGGATCGCCGTGCCGAGCTCGCGGTGGGTGATCTCGCGGCCACGGAACATGATCGTGATCTTCGCCTTGTTGCCCTCTTCGATGAACTCTTTGACGTGGCGAAGCTTGGTCTCGTAGTCGTGCTCCTCCGTCTTCGGGCGGAGCTTCACTTCCTTCACCTTGACCACGACCTGCTTCTTCTTGGCCTCGTTGGTCTTCTTCTTCTCTTCGTACTTGAACCGGCCGTAGTCCATGATCTTGCAGACCGGCGGACGGGCCATGGGGTTCACTTCAACGAGGTTGAGGCCTTCGGCCTGAGCTCGCGCCAGCGCCTGGTCAGTGGGCATGACGCCCAGCTGTTCGCCGTTCGCCCCGACGACACGGACTTCACGGGCTTTGATGCGGCGGTCTGTTCTCTGGTCGCGTGCGGTAGCGATGGCGCTGTCTCCAAAAGGAAGGTGAAAGAGGCGCGCTTCTTAGCGATCGGCCTCGTCAAGTCAAGGCGCGCCAACCGTTCCGTCCGCGCGCGCCGCCATGGGCTCGATTCGGAGGCATGAGGAACGCGCCCTGGCCTCCGCGGCTCGATGGTCAGGCCCACATTGAAGCGATCAAACTGATCGGGTACTCCGCGAGGCATGCCCGTCAGCCACGACTACAAAGTCTTCTCTGGCAACTCGAACCGTGGCCTGGCCGAGCGCATCTCGGAGTACCTCAAGCGCCCGCTCTCGAAGTGCGACGTCGGGCGGTTCAGCGACGGCGAGATTCAGGTCGAGATCGGCGAGAACGTGCGCGGCTTCGACGTCTTCGTCATTCAGTCGACGTGCCCGCCGGTGAACGACCACATCATGGAGCTGTTGATCATGTGCGACGCGCTCAAGCGCGCGAGCGCGGCGTCGATCACCGCAGTGGTGCCCTACTACGGCTACGCGCGGCAGGACCGGAAGGTGGCGGCGCGCACGCCCATCACCGCCAAGCTGGTGGCCGACCTGTTCGAGACGGCTGGCGTCACGCGCGTGGTGTCCATGGACATGCACGCCGGGCAGATTCAGGGGTTCTTCAACATCCCCACCGATCACCTCTACGCCTCGCCGGTGTTCCTGGACGATCTTCGAAAGAAGTTCGCGACCACCGAGAACCTGGTGATCGTCTCGCCCGACGCAGGTGGCGTCGAGCGGGCGCGGGCGTACTCGAAGCGGCTCAACTGCCCGCTCGCGATCATCGACAAGCGGCGCCCCCGTCCGAACTCGTCAGAGGTGATGAACCTCATCGGCGACGTGAAAGGCCGCGACGCGATCATCATCGACGACATCATCGACACGGGCGGCACGCTGACGCAGGGAGCGGTGGCGCTGAAGGAAAAGGGCGCCCGCAGCGTGTACGCGTACATCGTGCACCCCATTCTCTCGGGCCCGGCGATCGCGCGCGTGAACGAGTCGGTGCTCGAAGAACTCGTGGTGGCCGACACGGTGCCCTTGAGCAAGTCGGCGCAGGCCTGCGCCAAGATCCGCTCGGTCGGCTCGGAGCGTTTGTTCGGTGAGGCGATCGCGCGCATCTATCGCGCCGAGTCGCTGTCGAGCCTGTTCGTCTGACCGACGGTCGCCGGCCAACGCGCCGCTCCCGCCGGGCACTGCAACGCGTCCAGGCGTCGTGTAAGCGGGGCGCATGCGCCTCACGCTCGTCGCCGCTGCGGTCCTGGTGTCCTGCACCCCGCCGGTGAAGCCTTTCCCCGACGGCTTCCTCTTCGGCGCCTCGATCGCCGGCTTTCAAGTCGACATGGGCTGCCCGACGCTCCCTGCCGAGCAGTGTGAAGATCGACGCAGCGACTGGTACCAGCTGATCACCGGCAAGGCGCAGGTGAACCCGACGGTCGCCGCGAACTTCACGTGGGATGCGCCGACCACCGCGCCCGGGCACTGGGAGCTGTTCGAGCAGGACTTCACCCGCGCGAAGGACGAGCTCGGCCTCAACGGCCTGCGCCTGTCGATCGAGTGGAGCCGCATCTTCCCCACCGCGACCGACGGCCTCGAGGGCGCCGCGCTCGCGGCCGTGGCGAACCGTGACGCCATCGATCGGTACCACGCGATGTTCGCCTCGTTGAAGGCAAAGGGCATCACGCCGCTGGTGACGCTGAACCACTACACGCTCCCGGTGTGGATTCACGACGGGCTCGCCTGTCACCAGAACCTGGCGACGTGCACGAACCGTGGCTGGCTCGACAAGGAGCGCATGCACCGCGAGATCGCGAAGTACTCCGGCTTCGTGGCGAAGGAGTTCGGCGCCGAGGTCGATCTCTGGGCGACGCTGAACGAGCCGTTCGCCGTCGTCATCCCCGGGTACCTGCAGCCCGGGAAGGACCGGGTGAATCCTCCGGCGGTGTCGCTGCGCTTCGAAGAGGCGCGTCAGGTGGCGATCGCGATGATCGAAGGCCACGCGCGCATGTACGACGCGGTGAAGTCGAACGACACGGTCGACGCCGACGGCAACGGGAAGCCCGCCGAGATCGGTATCGTCTTCCCCATCGCGCCCGCGCTGCCGAAGGACCCTGCGAACGCGCTCGACAGACGCGGCGCCGAGAACGTCTTCTACCTGAACAACCAGCTCTTCCTCGACGGCGTGCTCAACGGAACGATGGACGCGAACATCGACGGGAAGGCCGATGGTCCGCCTCGCGACGATCTCGTCGGCCGCTGCGACTGGCTCGGCATCAACTACTACTCCCGCGTGAAGGTGACCGGCACCGACACGCCGAGCTTCCCGCAGTTCTCGGTGCTCTCGACGTTCGACCCGTTCTCGCTCGAACTCTGGGACGACACCCCGCAGGGCATCTTCGACGCGATCACCTGGGCGAAGGGGCGCTACGGCAAGCCGATCTACATCAGTGAGACGGGCGTCGACGGCGCCGCTGATGCCGAACGGACCGCGAGCTGGCTGGTGCGGTACCTGGCGATGACCCAGAAGGCGATTCACGCCGGCGCCGACGTGCGCGGGTTCTTCTATTGGTCGCTGATCGACAACTACGAGTGGAACCACGGCATGGCGATGAAGTTCGGGCTCTATGCGGTGGGCGCCGACGCCCAGAAGACGCGCACGCCGCGGTCGGCGGTGGGGACGTACCTGCAGATCACGAAGGCGAAGGACGTGCCTGCCGAGCTGAAGAAGCAATTCGCCGTGGAGTGAAGCGTCGACGTGGTGGTCGCGCACTCGAAGTCAGCACCGGGCCTTCGGCGGGACGAGGCCACTGAGGCTGGCCCGAGCGTGAGGCCACTCCGAGTTGTTTCGGTCCGCGGCGAGAGTGCCAGCTCAACGAAAAGCGCCCGACGGCACCCGCCGAGGAATCAGTCGATCGTCTCCTCGCGACTCCTGATCCATCGCGGGCGACGTCGAGAGGCGCGGATCCCGAGCTGGGTCGACCAGTTGATTCTGCGACGGACAGGAGAGGAACACGCCGAGTTCGGATTCTGCTGAGGATGCCCCGCTGCTCGCCAGACGCTCTCGGTGCAGCTGTGGTGGGCGGCGAACGAGAGGAGATGGCGTTCGGGTCCACGCGCCCTGTGACGTCGTGACGGGCACCACGTCCACCCTCCCTTCGTGCCTGCCGCTCCGCGTGCGAGTCCGGCGTGGCATGTCGCACAGCTCGAGTTCGGCGCGCGAAATCAGACTCTCGCGTGGTGCCAGCCCTCGACGCGGGCTCGGCTGCGCAGCCACGATCGATCGAGCCTCACATCGTGCAGGTGCCGACGCCCGAGCCCATCAGGTTCTGGCACATGCCCGCCGCGCAGGACGGCGACCCACCGTCGACGTTGCAGAACGAGCGGCAGTTCCCGGTCGCAGCGCCTCCGCTCCCGACGACGCACTGGAAGCCGCGTGCACACGGAGCCTGCGCGCTGCACTGGCCACCGTTGCTGACGTTCCCACCAGGCAGGCAGCCCGGAGGCGCTCCCTGGCGATACAGCTGGCACGCCTCGGCCTGAGGGCACGGCGCCTGCGTGTACGGGTTGCACGCCGTGATGACGGAACACACCACATGCAATTCCCCCGGCCCGCCTGCCGACGCCGCGAAGTTGATGCCCAGATTGCACTCGGAGCCAGAGGCGCACGCCGCTCCTTGTCCGCAGAAGCGGCGGCACGCCGGCTGCGAGCCGCTCAGGCCGAGGCATTGCGCGCCTCGCTGGCATGGGTCGGCCACCGCCTGGACGCAGGAGCCGCCCTCGATCGCGCCACCACTCCCGAGCGAGAACGGCGTGCACTGCCGCGCGATGCCGCCATCGGCGGTCGGCGCGATGATGCACTTGGTGTTGGGGGCGCTGCAGTTCTGGAGCGTCAGGCTGCACCCCGGCAGACACGTGCCCGCGGACCCATTGACGCCGTTGAGGACGCACTCCGAGCCCGTCGGACAGCTCGGTGCGAGGTAGTCGCAGGGCATCGGTGCCGGGGTGCCGCCGCCGACGCCCGACGTGCCGCCGCCGACGCCCGACGTGCCGCCACCGACGCCTGACGAGCCGCCGCCGACGCCCGACGTGCCGCCACCGACGCCTGACGAGCCGCCGCCGACGCCTGACGAGCCACCGCCGACGCCTGACGTGCCGCCACCGACGCCTGACGAGCCGCCACCGACGCCTGACGAGCCGCCGCCGACGCCTGACGTGCCGCCTCCGACGCCTGACGTGCCGCCTCCGACGCCTGACGTCCCGCCCCCGACGCCTGACGTGCCCCCGCCGACTCCCGACGTGCCGCCACCAGCGCCGCTCGTCCCTGCACCCGTGCTGCCGAGACATGTGCCGAAGCTGCAGGCCGCTCCCAGGCTACACACGGAGCACGTGTTGCCTTTCGCCCCGCACGCTCCCGAGGCCGACCCCGGCTGGCACAGGCCCGATTGATCACAGCAGCCCGCTGCGCACGTTTGCGGACTGCAGCGAGCAGCGGTTCCACAGGACACGGTGACGAGCGCCGACGAGACCGCGACAACGAGCAGCAGGAGTCGAACGTTCATCTGGGCGACCTACACCACGAGGACCCGGTGAGCTACGCAGCCCGGATGCACCGCCTCATCGCCGTCGCACTCCTCGTGCTTGCCGCAGGCTGCCGGTCGTCGTCGGCGATCGATGCGGGGCCGGCCCTCGCGACGCCAACGCCTGCCATCCTCAACGAGATCGACGCAGCGCTCGCGAAACGACAACAGGGCAACGCGCCGCTGGCGACGACGTTGTTGCTCGACGCAGCCGCGCACGCGAAGGCGGCGAAGGATCTCGCTGGAGAGGCCTGGGCGCTCCACCGGGCCGGCGACACGCTGCTCGATCAAGATCGCTGCGGCCCATCACGGGCCCGCTACGTCGAGGCGATGACGGTCCATCAACGGCTCGGCGATCGCGCGAAGATCGGACTGGCTGCGAACGACCTCGGGCTCTGGGCGCGCCGCTGCGAGTTCGACGAGGCGATCGGCTGGTTCTCGATCGCGATGACGTACCGCCGCGACGATCCCAAAGCGTTCGCCACCAGCGCCAACAACCTCGCGGGCACGTTCTGGAACGTGCATCGGCCCGATGAGGCGCAGCTGACGTGGGAGGAAGCCCTCGTGGCCGCCGAGCGCGCGAACGAGCTGGTGATGCAGCGCAAGGTGCTGGCCAACCTCGCGCTCCTCTGGGTCCTGCGCGCCGAGGGCCGCTACGACGATGATCCCCTCGCGAGGGAGCAGTCCATCGACGAGCTGCTCGCCCGGGCAGAGACCACCGACGGAGGAGCATCCGCCCTCGACGCAGACGCCCTGCTCGCCGAGCTCGATCGCCGCCGTGAGCGGTTTGACGGTGCGCCCACGACGAAGAAAGAAGTCGCTGAAGACTCCCCTGCCCTCGCTCGTGCCCGCGACTACTTCAAGCGGGCCATCGAGGCGGCGAAGCGCGGCGGAGAAGATCCGATCGTCGTGTGCGGCTCGTTCGGCACCTTCGACGATCGTTGCGAGCTGCTCACTCCGAAGACGCCGTGAGGGTCGAAGTCAGGCTCAGTACACGAACGGAATGATGCGCCACCGCACCCGCTGCACGTACGCATCCCACAGCGGCCCGTACTTCTTCGCGCAGCGCCGATCGTCATCGAACTGCCGCGGGAACAGGAGCGCGACGTAATACAGCGGGTACAGCCACGGCTGCCACGCGGTGAAGTACCCCAGCGACAGCGCGAGCCCCGAGGCCATCAACAGCTCGCCCAGGTAGTTCACGTGCCGCGAGAGTCCCCAGAAGCCGCTCACCAACACGCGGCCTTCGAGCGCGATGGGCGTGATGAAGCCGAACGCCTTCTTCTCGGGGTCCCGCTTGAACCAGAACTTCTGCATGTTGGCGCCGCGCGCGAACGCCCAGCCGGTGAAGAAGACGAGCGCGAACACGGGAGGCACGGCGGCGGGCAGGTGCGGGTTCGGTTGCTCCGCGAGCGCCCAGAGGCCGACGCCGTAGAAGTACGGGTAGAAGACCAGGCAGCCCCACGTCAGCTTGAAACCCACGCGCTCGGCGACGAAGTCGTACGTGTAGAGGTGCACCTCTTCGAAGAAGAGGTACTCGCACAGGAAGAACGAGAAGAGCCCGACGTAGAGGAAGACGCCCGGGTTCGGATCGGCGCGGTGCAACGTCAGGTGGTGGGCCGCGAACGAGAGCAGGTTGAGCTCGAGGATCACCGCGCCGACCAGGTACAGGTACATCTTCGCGTCGATGCGCCCGCCCCACAGCTGCGGCTGCTCGATGCGGCCGAGGAAGAGATCCTTGAAGAGGTTGGAGCCTTCGACCGGCTTCGCGGGCAGCACGATCGCCGCCGACGCGATGAGGCCGGTCACGCACGCGCCGATCACGAGTTCCCAGCGGTGCACGTAGAACGCGTTCCACTCGAGCAGCCCCTGCGAGCAGGCGAGCGCCCACAGGCCGACCGAGAGGAAGAGCACCACCAGGCCGTTGAGCCGGTAGCGAAGCTTCGCGCCCGTCGCGGGGTTGGTGATGTAGCCGTCGACCCACCGGCCCGGCACCACCGCGTTGAGCACGAACACCACGAGGTACATCACGAGCGGCCACAGGTACGCGGGCATCACAACTTCTCCAGCGGGGTCGAGAGGAGCTTCACGTCGGCCTTGTTCAGCTCGAGCTTCGCGAAGAGATCGGGGCGGCGGGCCTTCGTCAACTGGAGCGCGTGCCAGCGGCGCCATCGCTCGATGCGCGCGTGATCGCCGCCCTGCAACACCTCGGGCACCGTCATGCCGCGGAACTCGACGGGGCGGGTGTAGTGCGGGTGCTCGAGCAGGTTCGACTCGAAGCTCTCGGTGGTGGCTGAGGTGGCGTTGCCCAGCACGCCGGGCACCAGCCGAGCGACCGCGTCGATGACACACAGCGCGGCGACCTCACCGCCCGTCAGCACGAAGTCGCCGAGCGACAGCTCCTCGTCGATCCACGCCAGCGCGCGCTCGTCGACGCCCTCGTAGCGGCCGCACACCAGAATCGCCGAGCCCTGCGCCGCGAGCGCGCGCGCCTTCGGCTGATCGAACGTCGGCCCTCGCGGGCTCATCAGGATCACCCGGGCATCAGGGAGCCGTGCTTTCGCCGCCTCGATGGCGCCGACCAGCGACTCCACCTTCATCACCATGCCCGCGCCGCCGCCGTAGGGCGTGTCATCGGTGTTCCGGTGCTTGTTGGCGGCGAAGTCGCGCACGTCGGTGGCGGTGACGTGCAGCAGGCCCTTGTCGCGCGCTTTGCCGAGGATCGACTCCGACGTGTAGCCGGTGATCATCGACGGGAAGAGCGTGAGGACCTCGAAGCGCATGCTCACTTGTCGTCGTCGAAGACGAGCGGCTTCAGGACGATCGTCCGCGCGTCGAGATCGATCTTCACCACGAAGTCGTCGGCGAACGGCACCATCTCTTCGTGTTCGCCGTTCTTGAGCACCAGGTTCGGCACCGGGCCCGAGCTCCACACCTCGGCGACGATGCCCAGGGAGCGGCCGTCTTCCGTCGACGCAGCGAGCCCCACCAGATCGCCCTGGAAGAACTCTCCGTCGTCCGGCTGATCGACTTCGTCGCGGTGCACCGAGACCGTCGAGCCCACCAGCAGGTCCGCCGCTTCGCGGGTCGAGAGCCCCTTGAGCTCCACGAGCAGGTCGCCGCCAGCGTCACGCACGGTCAGCAGCTCGTACTCGCGCGGGGCTCCAGCTTTCGGCGTCAGGCGAAGGCGATCGACCGTCCCCAGCGCCGACGACGCGGGGTCGAACGTCTTCATCATCACGGCGCCCTTGAGCCCGTGCGCGCGCGACACGTAGCCGATGCCCAACCACTCGTTCACGGCAGGAGTCTTCGCAGTCACGGGCGCCCTTCAGAGGCTTTGCTTACGGCGCGGCGACGGTCCCGTTGGCGTGCTGCCCGGCTCGGCGGTCATCGACCAGCTCGAGCCTGACCTTCTCACCCTTCTTCTGGGCGGCATGGGTGACGACGGTGCGCAGCGCGTTGATGGTGCGGCCATCACGGCCGATCACCTTCCCGACGTCGTCGGGCGCCACTTTGAGCTCGTAGAGCGAGTGATCGGCTGCCGGGGTCACCGTCAGCTCGACCACGTCAGGCTTGTCGACGAGCGCCTTCGCGAGAAAGACGATCAGGTCTTTCACGGTGAGATTCAGGCCTTGGCGACAGGCTTCTTCGTCTTCTTGTAGAGGTTTCCGAGCGTCTCGGAGGGCTGCGCGCCCATCTTCGTCCAGTGCGCCCAGCGGTCTTCGTTCACCGCGAACTTCGCGGGGCTCTCGTTGGGATCGTACATGCCGATGTTCTCGATGAAGCGACCGTCGCGGGGCATGCGCGAGTCAGCGGCAACGACGTGGTAGTACGGACGCTTCTTGGCACCAGCGCGAGCAAGACGGAGAACGACGCTCATCTGACAAACTCCTGAAAAGACGTTGGAAGGCTTGCCCTACACGGTTCCGGGCCAATCAGTCAAGCAGCGGGACGGCGAGGGGCAGCTTCCGTACAGTGCGCAGGTGCTGCCTCTGCTGCTGCTGAGTTTCGTCGGCGCTGGCCCCTTCGATCTGCCCGCCGCTGCTGCGGAGGTCCCGATCCCCAGCCACCACCCTGCCCTCGCCGGGGCAGGCGCCACCACCGTGCTGATCTGGGAAGACGGGCGGCCTGAGGCCCTGCTGAGCCCGGTCGAACGAACGCCGACGCCGCTCCCTCAATTCTGGTGGACGCGCGTGCAGCCAGACGGTGGCTCACAGCCCAGAACCGGTCAGCCCGGGTGCCTTGGCGGCGAGGGGAGCCAGTTCGTGGTGACGGCGAACCCCATCTCGGGCGTGGCGTATGTCGGCTGGCTCGTTCGGCGCTCGGTCAGCGCGGCGGCGCTCCAGGTCGGTGTGCTCGAGCAGTCGGGCACGCTGATCTGCAACGCGAACACGAGCGGGCAGCTGACCGTCTGGCCCTCCGATCTGCTCAGCCTCGGGTGGACCGGCTCTCAGTTCTTCGCTGGCTGGCGCAACACCACGAGCGCCCAGCAGGCCTGGTGTTCTGCGATGGGCGTCTGCGGAACCAGCATGACGATCGCCGGGGTGCGCCCGAGCCCTGACGTCTCGTTCGGGGCCGGCGCGCAGCCGGGCACCGCCGAGTTTCGCGGCGTCGGCACCGGCTCGCCCTGGTTCAAGCGGAGTCCCGAAGGCTCGTTCGGCGGAGTCTTCGGCATGGAGGCGTGGACCGCTGACCAGGTCGTCGTCGACCCCTTCGCGCTGTCGACCGGCTTCCGCGAGGGCAACGCCGACTGGCAGGTCGTCACGCCCGGAGGACAGAAGAGCACGGGCACCACTCGCCCCATTCAACTCGTCTCACTGGCGCAGTCGAACACCACCATCGTCGTCCTGGAGAGCGGCACCGCCGCGGCACTGACGATCTGGCCAGACGGAGGCACGCACACCACCGCGCTGGGGCAGGTCTCGGAGTCGGCCCTGACGAGCGACGGCGTGTCTGCGCGCCTGGCCTGGAATTCGGGTGGCGCGGTCGCCACCAGGATCATCGGCGCCGACGGAGGGGTCAGCACGCCGATCGCGGCGGCCATGGCTCGGCCACCCCAACGCGCCCCCTCGATCGCGTGGGTGTTCGATCGCTGGCTCATCGTCTTCGAAGAATGGAACGGAACCACGTGGATGCCGCGAGGCATCGCGTTCACGGCAGGCGGCTCGATCATCAGCCAGACCGGAATGGGGTTGCCCGGTTCTGCCCCGAGCCTCGTCACCGCGCCCGACGGCGGCGTGTTTCTGAGCTCGACGTCAGCCGGCAGCGCCGTGCTCCATCAGGTGACGGGCGCGTCCCCGCTGGCGATCACCATGGCAGGATCCCTCGGCCCGGGCGCCAGCGGCGGTGCGGTGACGAACGCGGGGCCGCTCTGGTGGACCTCACGCGGCCCGTACGTGAACGGTGTCGAGACGCCGACGTTGGACGCGGGCGTGCTCGCGACGACTGGCGCTGTGGTGCCCGGCGGAATCTGGATTCCTCAGCGCCCGGCCGTCTCGACGAACGGCGTGACGGCGCGGTTCGTGTCTGATCCGCCCGTCTCGTTCTCGACCACCGTCACGATTCCGATTCCGGCCGACCGATCGGCACCGCTCGCCAGCGCGTCCGTCGAGACCCCGGACGGTTGGCGATGGCTGCTCGCCTGGTTCGACACCGCTGCGATCTCTGCGCTGAACGTGCGCACCTTTCGGGCCGACGGAGGCCCACTCGGAATTGACGTCCTGCAGCTGACCGGCACCAACCGCGGGCTCGCCGCGACGGGCACTGTCGACCAGGACTTCGCGGTCGTGACGAGCGATGGCACCGAGGTCAAGCTCCACCGCGTCGACCCCGCGACAGGGACGATCGTGACATCCGAGCGCGTCAACTCGTTCACTTCCACCGAATTGACTGGGGATCCCGTCGTCGCTGCGGCGCCGACAGGGCAGCTCGCGATCGCGTGGCCCGCGCTCGACCCGATGATCAAGTCCACCGTGATTCGGTTCGTGTTGGTCGGCAATGGGGGAATGGAGCCAGACGCAGGCGCAGGTGGTGGCGCAGCGGGTGGTGGCGCAGCGGGTGGTGGCG
>JAUXRI010000144.1 GCA_030681895.1 Myxococcales bacterium
CTTCATCACGAAGTCGATGACGCTGCCTCCAGCCCGACACCCCAGGCAGTGGAAGACGTTCTTCTTCGGACTCACCACGAAGCTGCCCGTCGTCTCCTCGTGAAACGGGCACAGCCCCACGAGGTTGTCCGGCCCCTGCCGGCGGAGTTCGACTCCCTTCGCCTCGCACAGCCTCACCAGACTCACGTCCCGCTTCAGCTTCTCGAGCTCGACGTCCGAAACACGCGCCACGCGGTGCCTCCCGGAAACGTGTCAAGCGCGCCGAAGCCGTTTTCGGCTTGTCGCGCGCGGTTGATGTAATATGTCACCATGGCATTTACGACAAGACGTAGTGAAGCCCGCCCTGAAACCGGACGTACCCTGCCGACTGTCGACGTCGGCAAGGAGGAGTCCGTCATGGCCAAGAAGAGAGTCGTCACCACCATCGAGGGTGCAGCCGCCATCGGCCGCCGCCTCTCCGAGTTCCGCAAGGCCCGAGGCATCACCCAGGTGGAGCTGGCCCAGCGCCTCGACGTCTCTCAGGCCGTCATCTCTCGCTACGAAAGAGGCGACCTGCTCCTTCACGGAGAGCTCATCGCCACCCTCGTCGGCATCCTCCGCGTCTCATCCGACGAGTTGCTCGGCATTCACACCAAGGCTCGCGCGCCGACTGCCCTCGCTCCCGTCATCGACAAGGGCCTCGCTCGGCGCTTCGCGCTCCTCAACGCCCTCCCAAGGCGCGACAAGGAAACCGTCGCCCGCACCATCGACGCCCTCGTCGCTGCTCGCGGTGGGCCTGGGCGCGCCGCGTAAGTCAGAGGTCCATCTCGAAGGATACCCGCTGCCCGCGCTTCTCTCGGAGAACCAGCATCTCGGTTGTCCAATCAACGATGATGCTGGATGCCTCCTTGATTGAGCCCGCCCACTGCTTTCTCAATTGCAGCGGACGACGCTCAAGCACGAGTGCAACACGGACTGTCTCTTCGTCGAGTTCAACCACCAGCTCAACAGACCGATCTCCCCTCCGCTGGTCAGCCTCGTGAACGAGGTGGACCTCCCAAATCGAGAGATAAAGGTCGACGTAGGAGGGAAGTCGAGAAGTGACCAGCTCCACCATTTGGCCAAACTCACGCGCATTCGGTTGGAACTGGTTCTTCTCGAAATGACCAGCAAGGTCTCGAATTCGATGCGCCGTCATGTCAGTCCCCCCAGAGACCACCAAAGAACTTTCGAGGATTGTCGATCTTCTTTCCTGCTCGATAGAACGTTGTGCGGTCTCGGACTGCTCTGGTGCGCAGAATAAATTGCAGTTCCTGCTCGGTAACTCGAGTCCCGGCGCTCACGGCGTTCCTAAGGTCCGTACCCTTTCGACTGAACCCATCCAAGTTGAAGTGAATTCGTGTATCAGGGTCGCGGGCAACCGCCTTCATGGTCTTGAGACCAACCCAGTCAGTGCCCCACTCCCAATATGGCTTCGCACCCACCTCTTCGGCAAACTCGGCGAGGCGATCGACACGTGCAGAGATGTTCTTCACGTTCGAGCCAGTTCGTAAACCAATTGGCGTTGTGGAAACCCGCCCGTTCGCGCGGAAGAAGAACCGGTAGCCGAGAGCGATATCAGTGAGCGGAGCCGTCGAGACTCCTCCTGCTTCGAGTTCGACGCCCATTCCGGCGTACTCGCCAGGCCCGTAAGTGGCCGCGTAGTAGTCGCCAACAGTCGACATCTGAGCTTGCGACTCCAACCAGACCCGGTTCTGCACGCTCGCTCGGAATGCAGAGTAGTTGCTCGCCGCCGTGCCGGCCCGGCTCGTGTTGACTGCAAGCCGCACCTGCGCCTGCAGCACCTCCTTCTCAGTGATGGTCTCGAGCTGCACGAGGCTGCGCGTCGTCGCCAGCTCTTCAGTCGTCGCCTTCGAGAGAAGCCCAAGCCCCTCAAACGCAACCCCGCCGACTTCACCGGTGAGGTACGGGACTGCGACGTACTCGAGATACATGCGCGCGCTTGTGTCGACTGCCTGCATCGAGAATTCCGTCGCGCGCGCCCACTCCCGCTTCCGCCTCCATGCTGTGGCATCCCCCGTCGTCGGCGCGGGCATGTCGGTGATGTACGAGGCCCAGCCCGCTCGCCAGCGTGCCTCTTCGTTGGCCTTCCATGTGTCTTCGTTGAAGACCGACATCGACCAGAGCCCACGCTCGGCGCGTCGCCAGCGACTGTCGTACTCGACGCTCTGCCCAAGACTCTCTCGGGCGAAGGCTGACAGCACTTCGGTGCACTCGACGGAATCTGGGCCGAACGCGCAGCGGCCGCTCGGGTCCGTGTACCGAGTGGGGTTGCCAGCGGCATACTGCCAGGGGTTCAGCTCATTCGGTGACTGGAGGTAGCTGGCGGCGCCGACGTCATCGCGGGAGAGCCAGGTGCCCGTGGTTGAATCGAGCCAGCGTCTCTTCGCGTAGGAGAGGCTGAGGGCGTCTTCGACGCGGTGCCCGGTGAAACCGACACTCGAGGCGAGCGGCCCAAAGTTGGTGCCCAGCGCAGAACGCGCACCCCACGAAGAGAAGCGCGCGTCGTTGGTGCCAGAGGCATTCGTCTGACTGACGACACTGCCAAGGCCGTCGTGCGCGAAGACGTTGGGCCCGTCTCCGACTCGGTAGCCTGCGACTGTCTCAGTGAGATTGTTGTCCTCTGCAACTTCGTCCTCACCGTTGCTTCCTCCCCACGTCCAGTTCCGCGTCGTGACGACGGGTGGGCCGGTAATCGGCGTCATCGACACCTGCGCACGGCGGCGCATGCCCAGGCCGTCGTATTCGTACTGCGCTGCCAGCGTCGGCAGTCCCGGGCCGCTCGAGTTCGCCGTCACGAGGCGTCCATCGACATCCCAGCCATACCCGGTCGTGACTCCGCCCTCGGTCCTCGAAGTCACCTGTCCTCGAGCGTCGTGGACGTATGCGACGTCGGGAACTCCCGACACCTGGTCCACCACTCGCTCGAGTGTGCCGTCATCAGGCCGGTACTGGTATTGCTGCCACTTCGTTGGATTCGGGGTGTTGAAGGTGACTGGCCATGCCGTCCCAGAAGGCCAGGCCTTCGCCTCATCCTTCGTCCCATCAGCCTTCAGCTTCCAGCCCTCGACGTGCCCATCCCACTCCAGGGTTGCAACGAGTCGGTCTGCGTCGTCGTAGACAAACTGTCGAGTTCCGGCCAGAGCGCTCGTCCCAGTGACCAGTTCTTCCGTCCGGTTTCCTCGTTTGTCGTATTCGTACGACGTCGTTCTGCCCGGCGATGCAACAGCAGTCAGCCACCCTCGTCCGTCGTAGCTGAACGTCTCGCCGCCCAGTTTGGTGAGCCGTTGACCTCCCGGCTCCCACTCCACGAGCGTGCTTCCCCAAGGCCCGTTGTTGACTGCGCTGAGTCGTCCGTTGCCGTCGTAGGCGTAGGTCAGCGCCCCCCTCGAAAGGACTCGCCTGGTGCCAACCGCATAGCCGTACCCCACCGTTGCAAGCCCGCGCACGACTCCCGTCAGCCGATGCGAGGGGTCGTATGCGAAGGCCTGCGTCTGTGGCGCCCCTGCACTTCTCACCTCATCGACGCCGACGAGCGAGTCCCAGCCGTCCCAACGCATCGTCTTGGCGGTGATTCCAGGGCCGGTCGATCCCGACGGGAAGTGCTGCACGTGCGCCGCTCGGCCGCGTCCGTCCACCAGCGTCGTCCGCGTTTCGCCAGGGTTGGGCAGCGTCTCAAGCGACGCCCCAGCCCCGTAGGC
This sequence comes from Myxococcales bacterium, assembly GCA_030681895.1. Classification (GTDB taxonomy): domain Bacteria; phylum Myxococcota; class Myxococcia; order Myxococcales; family Myxococcaceae; genus Xiheimicrobium. Next base: position 3,741 of record JAUXRI010000144.1, read on the forward strand.
GTACGTCCAGGTTCTCGCGCCGTACTTGTGGCTCGTCATGCGCCCGAGTCCGTCGGCGTAGTCGAATGTCTCCTCGGGCCGGCCCGGCACGGACACCTTCGTCAGGCGAAGGAGGCCGTCGTACTCGTACGTCGAAGTCAGCCCTCCAGGCAGCGTGACGCTTCTCAGCTCGCCTCTCGGTCCGTAGCTCCGCTGCGTCTCCGTCTGGTCGGTCGTCCCGGCTCCGAGGCGAATGAGCGTCGGTCGGCCAAGGTCGTCGTAGGTTGTTTCTGTCGTCGTCGAGTCTGCTGCGTCGTTCGTGTCCGCCAGCTTCTGACTCGTGGGCAGGCTTCTCCTCTTCGTTCCCCCCAACTCAAACTCGTAGGTTGTTGTGGCGGTTCGCCCGTCTGGCATCTCCACCGACGAGACAAGGCCTCGGCCGTTGTAGACGTACGACGTGCGCTCGAGCGGAACTCCGAAGCGCTCCTCAATCAGTCGCCCATCGATTCCGTAGAAGAACTCGCGAATTGCTGGGCGCGCATCTGCACTGTCGACGACCTTTATTCGGCCCAGGCCGTCACGACTCCATCTGTCCTCCACCACACCAACGCGATGGAGAATGGCGTTCCCAAGTCCGTCGTAGTCCCATGCCTCGGTCGGCGCCGTGCCCTCAGACCAGGAGTGCGACACGAGGGCTGACCGTCCGCTCCATGCGGTCTGATTCGAGTAGTCGTAGGAGCGCGCCCCCGACTGCCACGTCTCTCGAGCCCTGATTGGCCTTCCTTGCCCGTCCCAGTCGCGCTCAATCACCTGCAGCCAGGTCGTCCCGTCTCTGACTTCGACTCGATTCGCGCCGCTCCCGTTGTACGTCGTGGAGGTCACGCGCTCGGTTGAGCCAGCGTGTTGCCTCACCTCGACGACTTGCCCTCGGCCGTTGAAACGTCGCTTCGTCACGCGCGCATCTGCGCTCGCCAGCGGAGCCGGTGCGAACTCGTGAACCCAGCCGTCTCCGGGGTAGGCGTACGTCCACTCGGATGAAGGGGGGCTCAGGTTCGCCTCGGTGCGCTTCACCAACCGGCCTGCAGCGTCGTGTTCCGTCACCACCTGGGCGCCAAGCGGCTTCGTCACCGTTGTGTTCAGGTTGAGCTCGTCGCGAACGAAGGTCGTCACGTTGCCGGCTTCGTCCGTCTCCGACAGCAGGGCGCCCGGGCCGTCGTACCGCCACGTGCGCGTCGCGCCGTCGGGGTGAACGAGCTTCACCATTCGTCCAAGAGCGTCGTACTCGTACGACGTCGTGGCAGGGTTTCCGCTGATGGTCTCGGTGCGCGACAGCGACCTGCCCCGAACGTCAACGACGAGGGTCTCTGTCTCAGGAGTGCCGTTATCGACGATGCGAGTGACGGTCACCGTCGTCTTCCGCGAAGGCGCGTCCGTGTAGCCACGCGTCTCGACGACACGCATGGTGTTGCTTCCAGAGGGGAACGCTCTCTCGTAGCGCGTCGGTCGGCCGAGCACGTCCTTGTACTCCCACGACTCGGTGACACCCGAGACGCTCTCGAACCTCGTCTTGAGCCGACCGGCGGAGTCGAACGTTTGCTTCACGTTCACCTCGTCACCAGACGGTCCGCTGCGCTTGAGGGTGTCCGGCAAGCCCAATGCGTTCGATGTCACCTCGTACGCCTTCGTGCCAACGGATGTCTTCGTCGCGTAGCCGCTGAGGTCCGTCGAGGTCTTCACGAAAGAGGCGCCTGCGTCAGGGGCCTCGGCACCCGAGTTCCGACCGGCTAGGTCCCGCGCCATCCGCATCTCGGCTCCGAGGACGTCGACCTCGGAGGTCACGCGCTGCATATCGTCCCGCTTGACCGCTCGGACAGTGATGCTGGGCCCGCCGCTAAAAGATACACGCTCTGCCACGAAGGCGCCGGTGCCCGACTCGTACTCGAATTGATGAATCGCACCGCGAGCGTCGCGCTTCTCGACAACGCGACCTGCGTCGTGTGCGTAGGTCTCGAAGGCGAGCGCGTTCGTTGCGCCAAACGTCCATTCCGAGCGCGTCACCAACCCATCGACTGTCGTCGTCGCGGTCCGGTAGCCACCGTCCGCGCCAATGCCGTCGTATGTGCGCGTGACGGTGAGCCCGTTGTCGCGAAGCTCGTAGCCGGTGCGTACCGTTTCGTCAGGGCTCCCTTCCGCGAGGCCAGCCCCCTTGGTGGTCCGCGTCAGTTCCCTGCCCAGCGCGTCGTAGGTGATTCTGGTTTCGGCACCCGTTTGCTGGTCCACGCTCGAGGTCATTCGACCGTAGGTGTCGTAGGTCATCCTTCGGGTCAGCGTCGTCAGCGCCTGTGGGCTTGCCCCGGGCAACGTCAACGTCAGTTCGGTGGGGAGGCCCGTGAGCGTGTCGAAGGCCGTGACTGACACCACCCTGCCTTCGTCGTTTGTCCACTGCTTGAGGCGATGCTGCGTGTCGTACCCACTCGTCGCGTTCGCCGTGAACGAGATGAACGGCCCTCCCGTGCCTTCGACCTTCTCCTCAGTCACATCGCCTGAATTCGGCTCGACTGTCGTGGTCGACCTGGTCGCCTCGCGAGTACTTCCGGGCGCGACGGGTTCGGTGACTCGTTGCGCATGCGCGAACCGGTCATCGAGGTAGTCGGTCGTTGAAGCGTTGCCCTGCACGATGACTGCCACGTCCGGATCTGGAGCTGAATACTGAGGAACAACGAATTGCTCGTTCGACCGCAGTCGCGCGTCGAACCCCGGTTTCGTGGCAACGTTTGTGGAGTCAGTCTGCAAAGCGGGTCGAACAAGCCCATCGCCGTCCTTCTGGCTCGACCACAACCCGAAGACCTTCGTCGGTCCCGTCTTCGTCTCCTTTGACGCCCCGTAGTCGCTCAACTGGAAGAGCGTCGTCTCTCCAGTCGCAGCGCGGAGTTCACGGACTGGCCCTGGTGTCAGGACGTGAGGAACGCCCTGCTGACCCGGCTCGGTGAATCTGGCGACGAACTCGGCGCCGCGGACGTGGGCCATGTTCGTCAGCGGAGATGCGACGCTCGTACGCTCGTACGCAGCTTTCCACTGGTCCTGACGTGCCCCACCGTCGGAAGGGGCGAGCCGGAGCACTGCCTTGACCACTTCGTTTGACTCTTCGAAGGCCGCAATGCCTGCACTTGCCGGAGACAGGTAGCCGTAGGACCACTCCTGCTCATTCGCGCCATCGGTCGACCGCGTCGCTCCGGTGAGCGAGTACGAGCCCGCGTCTCGCGCAAAGGACACGCTCGCGACATCACCCTGCCCGCTCTTGAGAACAACCCGCTTCAAAGGCTTCAGGCCCCAGACCCGAGCAGCAGCCTTCACCTGCGAGGGGACTCCGTCGGCCATGGCCTCGTACTCGAACTTCCATTCGAGGCCACCGTCGACGCCCTGTCGGTAGACCCGGTCGACCCGGCTGGTCGCTCGCTCGTACGTAATGGTCTGCCAGTTGTCGGCGAGCTCTCCGAACCACACAGCGTCCGTCGCACTCGGCATGACGCCTGCGCCGTCATCAATCCCGGCGAGGAACCAACGCCGCTGAAGCACTTCGCTCCCGCCGTCGATGAACTCGGCCTTGCGCGCGCCAACGGCTTCTCGCGTGCCTTCATCCAGACCGACCTGGTGGCGGAACAGCAGCCTTCGGCCTGACACATCGGTGAGAACGAATGCGCGCAACGTGTCGCCACCGTCGGTCGGCGTCTGCGAGAACCGCTGGAGGGTGGCGCCGTGTGTGCCGTCGTTGAAGCACTGGCCCGCGGTTCGTGGCGCGCCGAAGGGCAAGCTGAACGAGCAATCGACGAACTGGTACGCCGTCATGCCAATCGTCGCCACATAGCGACCGGGTCCTTCTTCGTAGAGCTCCGCTTCGAAGGGATGTCGCCAGCCGACACCGAGAGCGCCAGGCAGGTTGTTCTGGTTGTTGTAGCTGCGCGTGAAAGCCATCACGGACGGGGAGTACGGGACAGCGAGGTCGGTGTGGTCGAAGGCGAGGCGGCCGGTCGTCACCGAGACGGGCCCGACCTCGGGTTGAGCCCACGCGCTGGAGTCGAATGACTCGAACCGACCTCGAGGGGTACCGAGAAGCAGAGGAGGCGGTTGCGGACCAGCACTTGCGTTCTGAAAGAGCCGAAACACTGGCTTCGCCGGCTGGGCGACGGAGTCGTGGGACTCAGGCACCGCATAGTCTTCCGGCAGGAGCGCCGCGAAGATTGCAGTCCCATCAGGGCCCATCGGAGCTGCGATTCCAACAGCGCTGAGCGACGCGCCTGACTCGACCGAGACAATCTTGAAGCGTTGGTCCTCGCGCCGAATGACGGCGCTCGCGAAGACCCGGCTGCAGGTGGCGTCGCTGCAGAGGCGCGCCGTCGCGTTGGTGTTGTTGGGAATCTCGGCCTGCCGGACCGGGAACGAGGCAATGGGCCGGATCGTCGTTTGCCGACTCTTTGCGTTGGTCGAACCAACGTTTGTCGACTCCTTCAAAGTGTACAGACTGTTCGTCGCGACAATGTCGGTCCGTCGCGTCAGCCCGTAGAAGTTGGTCCTCCACAAGACGTTCTCGGCGTTCCCTGCGAGGTAGAGCTCGAGGTAGACGATGTCGTTGGCCGCGAGCACGTCTTCAACGGCGTCAGCGTCACACTGGCCTCGAATCGTCTGTCCTGCCGGGTCGTAGCGGACGTCGCATTCTTGCCCGAAGGCGTCCGACCCAAGCCGGACTCTGAAGTCGCGAAGAGGCTGCTGGGCTCGGGACTGAGTCACGGGCCCGACGAGGGCTGCGGTGAAGCGGTAGGCGAGGTCACCCTCCTCCGCTCGCGGTGTGCCGTCGCCGGTAGACGTGGTGAGACTTCTCGTCCCAAATGACGTCGTCGCCACGGCCCCAGCATCGAGCTCGACCACGCGGAACTCGTGTTCGCGTGTCGCGTCGAAACGCTCGACGATGACGGCTCCCGGCTCGTACGAGCGGTAGACCGTCTTCAAGCCGATGCCGCGTGTTGGAATCGAACCGCCATCGAGCTTTTCGCTGAAGAACGGCGCAGGCGGCGGCGAGGACAGCGTGCGGTTGCCGACACCTGGCGCAACTTCACCGAACTGCGATTGCCCAACGGCGTGCACGTAGTACGAGGCCGCGCTCAAGTTCGCGAGCGTCACAGCGGCACCGCTCACGAAAATCGTCTGTGAGACTTGAACGATGTTGCTCTGCTGCCCGGGCCTGATTGGGAAGGTCTCAACGACTGGCGCTTCGATGGCCGAGCCCGTCCATCTCGCGAGTTGGCCGTAGATGGGCGCGACGCCCTTCGGCATGTCGACGATGCGCGGCACGTTGCCAAGGCAGACGTTCCAGGAGGCATCGGGAGCTCCCGGAGGCAGGTCCCCGCACGGAACCTCGAGCGGGAGACCCCGTCTACCGACATCCACAAGTGCACCTGCGTCTGGGCGACCCGCATCAGCTTCACCAGCGAGCGTTCCCGCATCGCGCTGTTCGTCGTTGAGCGCCTCGAGAAGCAGTGCTGCGCATGCTGTCCCTCGCTGCTCGATGCACCGTCGGTAGGCCTCTGGCTCGGTGCGGACACCCCACCGCGTCGCGACAGAGAGGTACGAGTCGCCGGCAAGCGCCATGCCTCCGGTGCGAACGAGGCTGGGCTCCCTGACGACCGAGTTGACTCCGCTTGTCTTGATTCGCCGACCGACTCGAATCTGGAGTTCGGGTGGGTACAGCGACAAGTCGGTCGGGATGCCGATGTTCTGAACGGTGCACGCCGGCAACTGCGCCTCGATGCCGCCGAAGGCTCCGGCCACGTTGATGGGCGGCGTCGTGCAGCCTCCATCGGGGAGGATGGTGCCGGGAAGGACACCACCATCTGGCAACACTCCGCTTTCGAACGAGCTGCCCTGGAGTTGGTTGATGGTTGGCACCCGCGTGCGGGTGAGCCCCGCGTAGCCAGTGCGGTAGTTCACCGCGACGACGACGAGCGGATCGCCGGCGCGAAGGGTCGCGTTGATGGGACGAGTGGCACCGCAGTTCGCTGCGAAGAACGCATTGCCTACGCCTGCATCGAGCGCGTCGAGTTCCCTACAAAAAGCGAGCTGGTTGTTCCGGATGAGAGACTGCGGCCCGAGCCGAAGCATGGAGTAAGCGGCGGACGCTCCCGCATCTGATGCGCAGGCCTGGTCAATCAACCGGCCCGGCGCGACGACGGCCACGGGCTCCGAGAGGTCGTCGGCTCTGAAGACGGACACCTCTGTCGTCGCGATGTCACGCGCGGAGATGGACTCCAACTCGACGTCGCCCGTGTCGTTCCAGCCGAGAGACTCGTCACATCGCAACGGCAGCGGCCGACCCTTGCGGTCGCGGAAGGTGAGGTTGCCGTAGAAGAGGCGAGCATCGACGTTGATGTCGACGTTCGCGTTCATCCCTGGCGTGACAGGAACCAAGGGCGAGCAGAAGTCGTAGGAGGTGGTGACGTACTGGAACGTGGTGAACGCCCCGACTTGTTTGGCGACATCCAGCCGCACGCCAGCTGGTACCTGAGCGCAGGCGATTCCAACCGAAGGGCCACCGACTGACAGAACAGGAATCGAGAACGCGCCAGTCGGCCCGGTGGTGGTTCCCGTATCGATGGGCCCGTTGAAAGTCACGCTCGTGCCGGCGAACCGAACCAGTGAGTCGAGCGAGCTCTGCCCCGTGTTGGCCGTCTCAGTCAGAGCAAGAGAGCCCGGGCCGCCATCGGGGTTCAGCGCGAGGTCCACTCGGTGCTCGATCGTCTTGGACTGGGTGCCTTCGACGAGCCTGAAGACGAGGAACGTTGTGCCTGGCGCCAAATCGACGAACGAGTTCACGGCCACCGTCGTCGCCCCGGCGTTGAACCAATCGGCGTCTGCAGGCTCTGTCATGGCCGAGCCGTCGCCGCGTCGCGCTGTCACGGCGAGGCTGAGTTGACTGGTTGCGACGACGCCAGTCTGCTGCGCTACTGCATCGAGAGGCAGACGGTACGCCCCACCATCGAGAACGGTAAGGGCACCGAGCGCTGCGACATTGGGCGGATTGATGGGCATGCCGGCCGGAGGCTGAGTCACGGCGACGCCTGCGGTCATCGCAACGAATCGCGTGGATGAGCTCGACGCCAGCACCCGACCAGAGACACGGGCAGGAACGAAAGAGTTGGCGATGGCATCCAGCGCACCAAATTCTCTCGTGAACGAAAGGATGGCTTGTGCGTGGGCGCGAGGCAGCACCCAATCCACGACGTCATCGAAGCGCTCGGGGACCCACTTGAGCCACCCGAGGCTGCCATCAGGGACACCACCATTGCCTGTAGGGGCAGGAGGGTTCAGGGCGGCTCCGACGGCATTCGACTCATCCAGAGAGAGGACGCGGTAGCCGAACCACTCGAGCGAGACAGGCTGGAAGGGGGCGAGCGTTTCGATGCGACTGCCATCGCTCGTGACACGCCCAAATCCAGCTCGGGCAATCGTCAGAGACTCGGGGACGTAGCCGTAGAACAGCACCAACCGACCAGCGGGCGCGCCCTCTACGTTTGGCACCGCCGCTGAAATGGGCGCCAGAACCCTGGTACCCGTAGGGACGGATTGCCACAGCTGGGTTGGTCCGATGCGGTCAGACAACGGTGGCGAACGGAGCGGAGCGGGAACGCTCGTCATCGTGAGGCCTCCTGCGAGGCGACCGTCTTCGAACGCGAAGCTCCCGGAAGGCAGCGTCAAGGAGACGTCCCCAGCCTGCACAGGCTGTCCTGAGTTCGTCAGTCGCGCCGTTGCAGTCGGGTCTGTAGCGACCAAGAAGATGGTTCGCTCGTTCACCCGTGTGCCGTCCGTCGACACCACCAAGCGCTTCGTCGAAGGAAGCTCCCGACCGTCGCTTCGCAGTGCACCCGACGCCTTCACGGTCCATCGCCCAGCGCCAGGAACGAAGAGACTCCAATTTCCTTGTCCGGACGTGCGCGTCGACAGGCCGAGTTGTTCAATCTCGACGAGCACATTCGACAAGGGGGTCGCCGTCTCATCGAGCACCACGCCATGAATCTCGGTGAGCGGGCGGCGAACCGAGAAGCTCGAGCGGAAAGGAGCAGTGAGCCCCGGCCCAACCTGCGGCGAGACGTTTTGCACTTCGACGGTGATGGTCTGCCCTTCTGGCAGGGGCTGCGTCGCCGAGAACGAGACCGTCTGGTTGCCGGGGACGACGTAGTACCCACCCTGGAGGATGGTCCCGTTCGCCTTCACGACGAACTGGGTCGTCAGGTCCGACGGCTGAATGGCCTTGTTGAAGGCGATCGAGACTCGCCGGTCGGGCTCGACATCGGTCGCAGCAGCCGCCGGGTCGATGCCCGTCACCTTGAGCGGCTCGGTCGCCGGGTCTCGATACCGAATCTGGACCTGCGCCGAGCCCTCGCGCCCGTCGACGTCGACGGCACGCACGACAAGCGTGTTCTGGCCCAACGCGAGGGGAACATCGGCTTCGTAGTCGCCGGTCGGCGACGCGAAGGCCTGGCCGGTACCGATATCGACTCTGCTGATGGCGACGCTGCCGTTCACGCGAGCGCGAACCCGAACGATGGCGTCGTCGACCGATGCTCCGTCGATCGGAGCAAGAATGGTGACGGTCGGAGGCAATGCGGGTGCGTCGAAGCGCTGGGTGAAGGTGGCGCGATTGCCCAGGGTGTCGACGGCATCGATGAGAACGTCAGTTCGGCCAGCAGACAAGGTGACGTCGGTGATGAAGCGTCCCGCGACCGTCGGAACCACCTGACCTCGAACCCGGACTTCGGCGAGGCGAGGGTCTCCCGCTTCGCCTTCGATGGTCACGAGCGCGGTTGTCGCCTGTGCGGGGTTCGTCGTCGGCCGCAGCATTGTGATGACGGGGGGCGACCGGTCGATGTCGATGGTGCGCTGCGCCTGCCCTGAAGCTCCCGACGAGTCCTGAGCCACTGCCGTGATGGTGAAGGCTCCCTCTGGCGGCGAAAGCACTGCGGTGAAGTCCACGCCGACGACCGCGATGGGTGTGCCGTTGACGGTGGCTGTGAAGGGCGGAGTGCCAGACAGCACTCGGCCCAGCACGGTGACGGAGGTGTCACTCGTTGCTGTCCCGGGAACGGGCAGGTCGATGACGACGGAGAGGGACTGAGGGGAACCGCCCGCCGTGGGTGATCCGCCGGACGTCCCGCCCGCGGTCGGTTGACCTCCCGACGCCCCGCCGGCTGTCGGCTGCCCGCCCGACGCGCCACCTGCGATGCCACCCGCCGCACCACCTGCGATTCCACCCGATGCGCCTCCTGCACTTCCTCCAGCCGCGCCTCCTGCGATGCCACCCGATGCGCCTCCCGCGACTCCGCCTGCCGCGCCACCTGCGACGCCACCCGCTGCGCCTCCTGCACTTCCTCCAGCCGCGCCTCCTGCGATGCCGCCCGAGGCGCCTCCTGCACTTCCTCCAGCCGCGCCGCCTGCGACTCCGCCCGACGCGCCACCCGCAACGCCGCCCGATGCGCCACCTGCGATGCCGCCCGATGCGCCACCTGCAACGCCGCCCGATGCGCCACCTGCGACTCCGCCTGATGCGCCACCTGCGATGCCGCCAGCCGCGCCACCTGCAACGCCGCCCGCCGCACCACCTGCGATGCCGCCCGCCGCGCCACCCGCGACTCCGCCGGATGCGCCGCCTGCGATGCCGCCCGACGCGCCACCTGCGACTCCGCCGGATGCGCCGCCTGCGACTCCGCCCGACGCGCCACCTGCGACTCCGCCCGCCGCGCCACCTGCAACGCCGCCCGACGCGCCACCTGCAACGCCGCCCGCCGCGCCCCCGGACGTCCCTCCCGCGGTTCCTCCGCCCGAGCCGGCGTCGAGACCGCCAACGCACGGCTGCTTCTCACGAATGACCAACCGAACTTCCGTCGTCCCAAAGCGGTTGCTGCCGTTGTTCACCGTCAGGAAGAACCGGTCTGCGGTCTGCAAGTCGCCCGGGCGCGCCCCGTTCGTGCACCAGAGGTAAAGATACCGACGGCCCAGAGCGATCTGCGTCCCGCCCGAAGGGTGCGCCTGGCTGCTTCCGCCTCGATACCGGCACTCAGTCGTCAGAGTTCCAACGCCGTACTTGAGCGTCACCCAGTGATTGCCGGAATTGCCCTGCGTGACGCGAATGAGCCGCGGGAGCCGAAACCGCAGCGGCGGAGCTACCGACGCATTGGCATCCACATTCCGGCTTGGCGAGTAGCTCTTCCTCGCCACCAACTCGACACGCCGGCAGCGACCCGTTCTGCAGTCGCGCTCCTCCTCATCTTCATCATGCCGTTCGTCGTCGTCGTCCTCGTCGTCGCTTCGGTCCTCATTCCATCGGACGGCGTCGCGGCGAACTCCAACATCGGTCCCAGCGGCGGGGTCCTTCCCGCACCACGACAACAGTGCCAGCGTGAGGCCCATCAGCAGGAGATGGCGCGCCGCTCTCGTCATCGCGGCGACTCCGGAGCCAACTCGGCAATCGCCTTGGCGTACTTCTTCACCTGAACTCCAGCCTCAGCCTTCTTCCAAAGCTCGACGCGCATCGCTTCGCGAGCCTCGACCGCGAGACGTCCTCGAGCCTCGTCCCACGGCAGCTTCACGGCCGTGACGGGCTTGATGGCCTTGATTAGGTAGAAACCGAACGGAGTTTGTATCGGCCTGGACGACTTGCCTTCAGCCAGCGTCGCGGCGACGTCGAACAGCTCCTTGCTGATGGCGCCTTCACGAACCACCCCAATCACCCCACCCTTCGCTGCGGTCGCCGTGTCTTCGGAGACCTCCTTCGCGACAACCTCGAACTCGTCTCCACCGAGAATCCGAGCCCACGCAGTGGTGGCTTTGTTCTCGGCGCGAGCCACGGCCGCGGCGTCTGCTCCCGGCGCAACGGACACGAAGATGTGCGCGAGCTCAACCTGTCGCACCGTCACCACCCCGGCGACATCGTACCGCGCCCGGAGCGCCTTCTCGTCGATTGACTGGGTCTCGGTGTCGAGCAGCGCCGATGCCAGAATCTCGCGCTCCGCGGCCATGAGTCGCGCCTTGACATCGTCGCGCTCGTGCAGCTTGCGACGCCTCGCCTCTGCCGCGAGGACTTCCGTCTGGAGCATGCCTTCGAAGCTCGCGGTGACTGGCTTCTGCTCGAGCTTCGCGGTCGCGCGCACGTCTGCGAGCGTGATCCGTCTCCCAGCGACGTCAGCGACGACATCAGCAGGCACACAGCCCGAGATGAACATCAGCGCTGGGAGAACGACGAGTCGTGAATTCATGGCAGGTTGAGATTTGGAGACGTGAACGACGACGTGGAGTCGACGTTGGTGGAACCTGCAAAGACGAAATCAGTCGTCTCGACCTGCGCCCCGCCCAGCACTGTGAGCGTGTCGACGGAGAACGAGCCGAAGGTCGTAGGGGGCAGCACCGTGTTCCTCAGAAGCGGGGCTGGCGTGATGGCGCGAGCGTCGATGGTCAGGCTGGTGACGAAGGACGGAATGGAGCCCGAGAAGTAGACGGTGCCTGGACCTCCTCCGCCGATTCTTCGAGAGGCATCGAGCGTCCACCCGAGGGGCGCCAGGCCAAAGCTCTGTTCGACGACGATTCGGCCGGCACCGCCGCCCGGCAGCCCGCCGAGAACCTCGACTCGGCCTGAGCCCGAAAGCTCGCCGTAAACGCGGACGAGTCCGCCAGAGCCACCGAAGTACCCGTCGCCTCCGTTTGCCCTCAACAGGCCGTCGAGTTGAACGACGGAGCTATTCACCACGAGAGCGCCGCCACCAGCACCGCCCGAGACGGTGAGCGCGGGGTTCGACGCGCCGCCGCTGCCGGGTTCGAATCCGCTGATGAAGTCGCCGTACTCCAGTGAGCTCGTCGCCCCCTGGCCTGGGCCGCCATAGCTGCCTGCCGCGTCTGCCTGGGATCCAGGCCCGGTGTCTGACGGCCAGCCCGCGCCCGAGACATCGATGCGGCTGGTGGCGTCAATGACGAGTGAGCAGGTCGAGACTTCGAGCGTCGTTGCGGACAGAGATGAGCCGCGAATGACTTCGAGAATCGAGCCGTTGCGGAACTCCAAGGGGCAGCCGGTCACGACGGGGTTCGCGCCCAGGTTGTTCTGAAGCGAGAGTCGGGCGTTGTCGGCAGCGAGTGATGTCAGCGGCGGCAACTCACCAGCGCGGAACAACACGTCGACGTTGGTGAACGTCGAGGGGAACGCTGCACCGAGCGTCTCAACGAAGTCGAAGCCGATTCGCGTGCGGCCACCACCAGCCCCGGGCCGGAGTTCGAGCGAGTTGGTAGAGAGCGGGCCAATGAAGTCGACGCCGACGTTCTCTCCAACGAGCACCGCCTCGAGTGGGTCGAGCGACGTCGACACCACGCCTGAGACTGGCGTGAGGCCGACGAGCGGAGACTGCAGCCCGCCGTTGTCGATGGAAAGGCTTCGGATGAGCCGACCTGCTGCCGCGTCGTCTCGTTCGACGTAGACGGTGCCGGCGCCTCCGCCTTCGGGTCCACCTCGCGCCTGAAGCGTCCAAGGGAGCGGGCTGGAGCCACGGTGGATAACTGCGACGCGCCCACCACCCGAGCCGCTGGCACCATTGGCGAAGACGCGCCCCGTTCCGCCTGGACTCAACGCGTCGTCCACCTCAACCAGGACGCTGCCGCCACCACCAGCAACGGTTGGCCCGGTTCCGGAGAACGTGGAGCCGCTCTGCGCGGACGCGCGAATCTCGCCGTCGAGGAACAGTCGCTGAGCGGTGACGCGAAGCGAGCCGCCAGCGGTTCCCGGGTACCCAGTCGCGAAGTCGCTCGTTGCGAGGCTTCCTTCGACAACGGGCCGCGCGATGCTGTCGGAAGTCGGGGGCGGTCCTCCAACCCCCTGCCCCGCGCCGCTGCCGTTCGCCTCCGGCCCAGAGAGGCTCCCACCCTGCGACGACACTTCCACCAGGCTCGAAGAATCAATGATCACGTCGCCCACCACATCGAGGTGTGTGCCGCTCACGACGTACAGGTACGAGTTCTCGAGCGAGAGTGACTGCGTCGAGCCGACCTGCCCGTACGCGGCCACATACGACAACGAGAGCCGCAGGCCTGAGGGTGACGAAACATCGGCCAGGGCGAGGCTGCATCGCTCGACGAGCAACGGCGTCGGGCCGAGAGATGTCAGGCCACTGAAGGTGTTCACTGCGCAGTCCGACAGCGTGGCGGCCGAGGTCGTCAATTGCCCCTGGAAGTTCGCCAGCGAGCCTCCGACCACTGCAACCGAGGCGAAGGTCCCGCCATCAACGTCCGTGTAGGACCCTGCGTAGCGGCCCCTATTGTCCAACCGGAGTGAAGCAACTGTCGCGAGAGACTGCCTCGTCAGCCCGCTGCCGGTCCCGGCACCCTGCCCCTGGGAGCTGGTGTCGATGCGAGTGAAGTCGAAGCCCGCCAGAGCCCCGTACACGACGCTCACCCGGCCACCACCACCGCCACGCGAAGGATCGGCGCCGAACCCGCCCCTCGCTTCGATGGCTCCCGCACCGCTCAACGCACCCGTGACACTCACGTTCACCGAGCCGCCAGCACCGGCCCAGGCCGTTCCAAGCGCAGGCCCACCGTTCGCAAGAAGCGCCCCGTTCAACACCAGCGAGGCCGACGTGAAGCGCAGCAGGCCACCACCGTTGCCGCCTGCCTCGTTCGCGTCTCCGGCCGCGCCACCTCCGCCTGGGAGCACGGGGTTCGTCAGCGAGCCCGTCGCCAGGTTCGGAGGCCATAGCAGGTACGAGCCCGTGCCAGCGTGGCTGCCCGCCGCTGAGGCGACGCCTGGCGCCCCCGCCGAGGTGCGCCCCGCGAGGTCGAAGTTGTTCCCGCTCAATCCTCCGAGCGAGCCCTTCGCGCTGACGTCGATGCGACTCGTGGCGTCGACCACCACGACTCCCGTCGTCACGAAGTCGATGGCGCGCGGCTGGGCAAGCGTCGGAGGCGGCGTCGTCCACGTCGAGTTCACCAGCTGCAGCTCGCCGAGGCTGACCGCGCCAACTGTCGAGGCCGTGAAGGTGGAGTCTGTCAGGGCGAGCGACTGGCCTGCGGGCGGTTGCCACCCCTGCGCCAGCGTGACTTGAGAGCCGAGCACCGACATCGCCAGCAAGCCGGGCGTGGAAAGCGCCTGCGTGAAAGTGGCGCGGGCGTCGACGATGGTGAGTTCGTTGGTGGTGACGGGCCCCGTGAAGGAGACCGTCGCTCCACGGGCGATGTCGAGACGAGCGAGCGAGGCTCCGGGAACCTCGGTGACGATGCCTCCCGGGGTTCCGCCGTTGTCCAGCCTGAGCCGCCCGAGTTGGCCCACGCCGCCGTCAGCGGAAACCGACGTCTGCTCGAAGAGCACCGTGCCGACCCCGCCCTGCCCTGCGCCTCGCGCTTCGACGTTCGCGAGGACGAAGCCGTTGAGGGACTGGTAGCGAACCACCACTCGACCGCCGCCACCTCCACCACCGATGCCACCGTTCGCTTCGATGCGGCCAGCACCCTGCAGCGTTGCGACGTCGACACGAATGCCACCACCTGCGCCGGTGCGCGAGCCGCTCACCGATGGCCCACCGTTGGCCAGAATGCGTCCGTTGAGGATGAGCGTCTGTGCCCGCAGCCGCGCCAGGCCACCACCCGACGTGCCGGGGCGAAGCGGGGCATCCGAGCTCGATGCGCCACCACCGACGAAGGTGGCATCGCCGAAGACGCCGACCGCCGGTTGCGCCAACGACTGCGACTCGCCCACGCCCGCGTGGCTTCCGCTCGCGTTGTCGGGTCCAGCGAGGTTCTGTGAGGTGCGGCCGCCCGTACCGGAGTTTGGCGATACCAATCCACCGAGGCCGCCCTTCGCGCTGACGTCGATGCGGCTATCGGACGAGATGGAGACGGCGCCAGCGACCTCCAGGTCGAACGACTTCGTCCCCGTGAGGCCTTGCTCGGAATGCGTGACGACGCCGCCATCTTCGATTGTGAGGCTTGCGAAGCGGTGCGTCCCATCGATGCGCAGCTCACGGCCCGAGACGAGCAAGTCGGTGTCGTCGAGGGAGGTGTCCGTCTCCGAGATGTACCCAAGCTGCGCTGCTGGGACGACGGCCACCGTGGCCGATGTCGAAGCACGCAAGCCGGCGATGTCTTCGGCCTCGAGCGTCACGACTCTCGAGCCAATCGTAGGCGTCGACACCTGGACGACGTACTGCTGGCCGATGACGACGGGCGAGATGCGCTGCACCAGCGTTCCATCGGCGCGGACCTCGAGCCAGGCCAGCCCGCGCTCGTCGCTCGCCGAGGCACGCACGGCGACCGAGCCGCCTTCCGGGCCCTGCGCAGGCGCCACCAACACGGGGACGGGCGGCTGGTTGGCCGAGAAGGTCAAGGTGTCTTGAGCCGCGGTCGTCTTGCCGAGAATGTCGGTCGCGGACGCCGTCATGACGAACGACGCGGCGCTCGGGGATGTCCTCGTCGTGCAGAACTCGCGACAGTGGGTGCCACACGAAGAGGCCGTCTGCGGCACGCCATCGACCGCGACCGTCATCGCGAAGCCCGTCCGACTACGACCGTCGCTGTCTTCGCCACGCACGCACCACGTCACCGACTCTCCGAAGAGCGGTGACGCGATGGTCCGGGTGAACGTGACAGTCGGCGGTGGATTCGGGAGCAGCGTCACGGTGGAGGTCGCCCTGACTTCACGACCGAGGACGTCGACACCCACGGCTTCGAACACTGCGGTCGGCGATTGAGTCAGCAGCGGGAGCGGGGCGTTCAAGAAGACGTCGACGCTGCTCGCAGTCTCCTCGCTGCTTGAACGGCTCGCCACGCCGATGGAGGTGCCGTTCAGGAAGACCTCGAGCCGTGCGGCCCGCGCGGAGGGGTCGTCAATTCGGGCCCAGGCGCTGTTGGTGATGCTCAAGTTGTCGCCCTCAAGCGCATTGAGCGGCACCGGCATCTGGTTGAACGAGATCGTAGGGGGAGCAGCCTGGGTGACGGCGACGATGCGCGTCGACCGATGCTCTCGACCGCGGCGATCGCGAGCCACAGCCTCGAGGCTCATCGAGGTGGCTCCGACAGGCGCGGTGACCAGAACCGACTGAGACATGGTGAAGGTCGGCACCGACGAACTCGAGAACACCGAAACACCGTCGACAAAGAGCTCGAGGTGAACCAGGTCTGAGTCCGAGTCGAACGCGCTCACGAACTGGAAGAAGCGACGCCCTTCCGCGACTGAGGCGAACGTCGAGATCGACACCACAGGGGCAATGCCATCGGGCTGGACGACGTAAGACTGGCTCGTCTCCGCCGTTCGACCGGCCGCATCGGTTGCAACGGCGCGAAGAACGACTGTGCTGCCAACCCGATTCGAGGGAATCCGTACCACGACGTCGCGCAGCGTGACGGACCCGGCGTCGAACCCACTCGCGAGCAGGACGCCGTCGACGAAGAGCTCCAGCCAAACCGCGCCATCGTCAGAAGCGCGAACCGTAAACTGGTTGATGGCGGGCTCGGCCTTGAGCGCGCTCGGGAACCCGAACGGGGCCGCGGGCGGATTGACGTCGCCAGTGATGTTCACCTGAATCGAGTCACTCGCCACGCGTCCGCGGTCGTCCACGACGCGGACAGTCACCGTGCGCAGAGCGGTGGTGGCGTAGACGGGAACCTCGACCGACACCTCGAACCGGCCCGTCGTGGCAGCCGGAATGCTCACGGGTCCGCCGCTCACGGACACCCCGGCAATGTCGACGTGGGCAGTGAAAGGTGCGGCGACGTTCGAAGAGTCGACGATGAAGGAGTGCCTCGCCCCCGATACGAGGAAGTTCGGGTTCGACACGCTGATGGTCGGCAGTGCCGAGGTGGCCGAGACAACTTGCAGCCGACGCGTCGTGCTCGCTCCGACGCGCCCACCAGCTGCACGCGCCTGGACCGCGACAGTCACGATGGTCCCCGGCAGTGCACCCGCGGGGACGAGGAAGGTGCCCGTGCCCGTGGCGCTCACCTGCCCAACCCTGGCGCCGTCGACGACCAACTCGAGCGCATCGACAGCGGCCCCTCGCGCCTCGACGTCGAACGTAACCAACCCGCCGGCTTCGACCGTCTCCGGCAGCGCCGAGCGCCACACCACCGCCGGCGTCACTGCTGCCACCGGTGGGAACATCGTCACGCCGACAGGCGCGTCGGCAATGACGGGGAAGCCATCCAGCAACATGGCGTCGTCGGCCCGAGTGGCCGGGTACTTCGCGCGGAAGACTGGACTGGCAGGGTTCGCGACGTCCCAGGTTTCAACGCCTCCGACTTCGGCCACCATCAAGAGCCGGCCTCCGAAACGAGCGCGGCGTGCGGGCTCGCTCGTCGTGACGCTGCCCAGGAGTATCGGCGAGCCCGGAGTTGAGACGGAATACAGCCGCACCGAGCGGTCTGCCGCGACCGCGAGGAGCCCGTCTTCGATGGCCACACTCGTCGCCTGCGCGGGGATAGTCGCCGTCACCGCCGGGACTCCCGAGGACGACATCTCCACGACGCTGAACGTTGTCCCGCCGGCCACGACGGCGAAGTCGTCTTCCGAAGCGAGGGCCAGGGCCGCGCCCGGAAGCGTCATCGAGACCGGTTGGTCGAACGCCGGCGAAGTCGTGAATCGCCACGTCGAGGTGAGGAGCGAGGCTCCCGAGACTGCCCAGACGCGACGTGACGTGGCCGAGTACGCGCTCACCGATGAGAAGCCAGTCACGGGAGTGGGCCCAAAGAAGCTTCCGGACGAGTCGTAGAACGAGTCCAACGTGGACCCATTCAGAGCGAAGAGGGTCGAGCCGAGTTGTTGGACCTGCGAGGGCGCTCCTGCCCTGGTCAGGACTCCCGAGATGCCAGGCGCGTCGAAGCGACCACGCAGCAACCCTTGCTGTCCGGCTCCGATGGCGACCTTCCCGCCACCACCAGTGACTGATGTTGCAAGGTCGGTCGTCGCGAACGTCGAGAGGAGAGACGTCTCGTCGCTCGACGGAAGAGCAATCGAGGTCGTCTCGAGCCCAGCCGACGAAACCCCCACCACCACGCCCCCCACCACGAGCAAGCGCTCGCCGGCGAACGGAACGGAGCTTCGGAGGACCGGCTGCGACCAATCGCGCACATCGACGGTGTGCAGTTGCCCGTCAGCAGTCGTCACCAGCACGTTGTCGCCGGCAGGAATCGCGTCGACGGCCTCTGCGGGCAAGGTGACGTCGACAGCCTGAGACGATGTCGAGTGCGAACGAAGCGTGGTGCCGCCAACGCTGACGCCGCCGCTGGTCGTCAAGAAGGCGCGAGGCAATGACGACGGACCGGTCAAGCCGAGGAAGCGCTGTGCCTGCACAGGCTCGTTGCGGGCCGAACGCTCGAACGCGACGTGGAACGGTCCCCAGTCGAAGAGGCACTCGCCAACCCGGCCCTCTGGACGCGCTGCGCGACTGGTCGAGCCACTCGTCGCGAGGTTTCGAATCGCGCGAGGGTCGCGGACGTCGAGCCAGCGGCTCTCGAACTGACCGGGCACATTCAGCGAAGCCTCGCTGGCGCAGAACACGTCGCCTGCGCTGGAGAACCCAGCCCATCGACCGGGAACGAAGCCAACCTGCGCCATCGCGCCAGCAGGGCTGACAGACACGACGTCAGCGCCGCCGGTGCGGCCGACGAGGAGCAACCCACCTCCGAACCCAATGGCGGTCGGTGCCTCACCAACAGTCCAGTCGGCCAGGTGCGTGACCCCAGCCGGGGCGAACTGCACCCGGTACAGCGAGGCGCCGGTAGGCGTTCCCACCGCAACGATGTCACCCCACGCGGCCATGCCGGCGCTCGGGACGAAGGCGCCTGGCGTGCGCGTCGCGACACCGGAGACCGCCTGCGTCGTGACGCGACGTTGCTGAATCGCAGACGCGACGTTGCCCTGCGCATCGACTGCGGTCGCCCGCACCTCGACGACCGCGCCAACGGGAGTCGACGGCGGAACCACGAAATTGATGGCCGCACCGTCGGTCGCGACTTCCACACCATCAACGCGAACCGAGGTCGTGACGGTGACGAGCGACACGTCGGTGACGATGACGGTCGCGTCGAGTGCGCTCCCCTGCGCGACGAACGAGCCGGGCGGAGTCACCGCGACCGCGACCGAAGGCACTGAGAGGTCATCCACAACGACAACGCCGATGGCAGCGGCGAGACCTTCTCGACCGGCCTCGTCCACTGGCCTCGCTTCGACAGAAACGCTGCGAGAGCCCGAGACTTGCGGGAGGCGGACTGACAGCTCGAAGTCGGGCGCGACGGCCTCGCCTGCGAGGACACCGTCAACCGAGACGCGAACGACGTCAGTCGCGCTGAGGCTCGGCGTCGCCGTGACGCGAACGGTTCGAATCGTGCCTTCAACGTACGGCCCGCCGCCGGCAATGGCAGGCGTCACGACTGGCAGCGACACCGGCACCGCGCGGACGAGGACGGTCTGCGACGAGGTGACGCCGCGACGGCCCAGAGCGTCGATGCCGGTCGCCGAAACACTGACGGAACTATCCACCGCGACTGTGGGCAGCAGGAGGCTCGTGATGAAGCCCGGCGAGCTCACCTGCGTGAGGGCTCCGTCCACGGAGTACTCGACGCTCGCCAGGTTGCCCGGCTGTGAAGTCTCCACGCGCACTGCCAGGCGGCCAGCGGAAACACCTTCACTTGCCGCGATGAGGCTGACCACAGGCGCAGCTGCTGGCGCCGACGTGGTGATGGTTGCCGTGCTCGAGGCCGTCTGGCCGCCGACGTCTCGGACGATGAGCTCGACGCTCACCGTTCCGGCACCCGATGGTAGACGAACCTCGGCTGGAACCTGAGAGTCGAACCGCTCGACAACAACGCCTCCCACACGCAGCTCGGCAACGTATGCGTTGAAGGGGTCGACACCATCGGTGACGGTGGCCGTCACGCTCACCACGGCGCCTGCCACCGCTGCTGGAGGCGCGACGAGCGAAACCTGAGGCGCCGTCACACCGCGAACGAGAGGCCAGGTCGTCAGGCCACCTGCGCTGACGCCACGAAGCCCGGAAGCAGTCACCCCGACGACTCCCGATGCGCCGAACAGACCCTGCACTGCGGGAGCCTGACTCACGTCGTAGACCCATGCCCCGCTCGAGCTGCCCGCGACGAGCCACGTCCCAAGGGCTCGAAGCGACTGGGGAGTGCCCGGCAGCGCAGCGCTGCCACGCGACACCATCTGCTCGTCGAAGCACTCGAGCCGAACTCCTGCCACGCAGAAGCCCGCAGGCACTGTCGCTGCGAGGTGTTGAACCCCCGCCACCGACAACGTGCGGCGCAGCACAGGCACGCCCAAGCGGCGAAGCTCGTACGCCAGCACTCGGCTCCTGGTTGCCACGTACAACGCGCCCCGCGCCGAGCTCAGCGAGCGCACGCCATCGAGCGCGAGCCGGGTGACTTCCAGGCCAGCCTCGTCGCGAACCTCGAGACCTTCTTCAGTGCCGACGTAGAGGGAGTCGCCGCGCGCCTCGAGCGACGTCACGAAAGAGCGGACTGGCATCTGCGCACTGTCGGTCAGCGTAACCCCATCGAGCGAACGCAACGAGTCGGAGGCGCCACTTCGAACTGCAACCCACACCTTGCCGCGCCACACGGTTGCCGCAAGCGGCACGCCTGCAAAGCGTCGCTGCGCCAATGACGCACCCGCCAGCGTCAACGACTCCACGCTGGTGAAGCCGCCCGGGACTGCGCGCACGACAAAGAGCCGGTCACCCTCGACCTCCACCGCGACAGCAGGCCCGCGCCCAGCCAGCGCGGTCGTCACAGGACCTCCGGCGAACACCCGAAGCAGCGACGACGAGCCGGAAGTCAGACGGTACGAAGTTCCGCTCCCGAAGATCGTCGCGTCGGCGGTGCCGCGGACCTCGACGGGCGCCCCCTCAGGGCCAGACGGAAGCTGGAAGCGATTCGGTGACTGGCCTCTGACGTCCACGCCCGCAACGGTGAGCGTCGTGGCGTCGGCAGTGTTGCCGCCCAGCGGCACGCCCGCGTCGATGACGGCTTGCACCGCCAGGAGCCCGCCACCGAGCACGATGGGAGGCGGTGGGGTCTGCGAGAGAACCAGGCGAACTGGCAACGCGGGCACGTCCCTGACGGAAACCATGCTGCGGGCGGTGCGCGTGAGGCCGCCTTCGTCACGCCACCGAACAACGAAGGGCTCGGTCTGCAGGTATGCGCCCTCGAAGTCAGCGGGCGGCGTCACCTGGGGCGCCGTCATCGTGAAACTGAGGCTCGGCAGAGGTGAGGCAAAGGTGCGCGTGACGCCGCCAAACTCGACCGCCACCTCGACCATCTGTTCGCTGTGGCTCAGCGCCAACTGCACTGGCACGGGCGAGCCCTCGTCCGCACCGAATCCGTTCGACGACGGCGTGATGATGGCAACCGAAGGCGTGCGTGCGTCGGAGCTGATGGTGACGGACGTCGAGGCGTTGCCGACGTTGCCGCGGACGTCACGGGCCTCGGCGGCGAGGGTCACGAGTTGGTCACTCGAGGGCGTGGGCGCCTGGTACGTCGCAGACCACGGCGCGGCGTTCCTCGTCGCGACGACGACTCCGTTGGCGCGGAAGACAACCTGAGCCAGCTCGTTCAACTCCTGCACATCGACTCGAAGTGGCACTTTCGAGCCACCCTGGAGACGAAGGCCGCTCGCCGGCGTCAGGAAGCTCACGACGGGCGCAGTGGCATCCGGCGAGACGGTGACGAGCACCGGCGCGCTCAGCCCTCGCGTTCCCCGGCTGTCGATGGCCTCGGCGGTCAGCTGCATCACCCTCGGGCTCGACGCCGGCCCCAGACGCAACGAGTCGCTGAGCGTCAGCGTCGTCGCGGAGCCGGAGACCGTCTTCCAGGGCCGCCCGTCGACGAAGAGGCGCAGCAGCGCGACGCCGTTGTTGTCCGTCGCCGTCACGCTGACTGGCACCGTCTGCCCCTCGTCCGCCGACAGCCCGGTCAGCGGAGTGCCGAAGATGACGGTGGGCGGCGTGTCGTCGGTGATGACGACCGAGAAGCTCAACGTCGTGAGGTTCTGCGAGGCGTCGCGGGCCGAGGCGACGACCGTCGACGTCGTCCCAACGGCGCTCAGCGGCCACGTGAAGAGGAAGACGTCTGAGTTGCCTGACTCGCGGGTCGCGGCGACACCGTCGACCGTCACCCCAGTCGAGATGGCCAGCTGGCTGTCATCGGTGGCTGCCACCTGGAGACGCCACGGGACGTTCGCGGCGAGCTGCAGGCCGTTGACGACCAGCCGCCCGTCATTCGGCAACACGAGCGAGGCCTGCGGGGCGACGACGTCGCGCGTACGGAACTCTGTTGTCGCCGACGCTCCCGCGAGATTGCCGGACAGGTCGCGAACCTGGGAGAGGTTGAGCCGGTAGCGCGTTGTGGAGGACAGCGGCCCAGACGGCGTGAGCGTGAGCGACGCGCTGTCCCCTCCCGCACCAACAACCGAAGGCACGGGCTGACCCGAGGTGATGACCGACAGCACCGCCGTGGAGAACGTCGTCGGGTCGATGGGCTCCGAGAACCGCGCGACGAAGACGGGCTGCAGCCGAACGTCGTTCAGCCCATCTTCGGCAACGGGCGAGAGCGAGATGAGGCTCGGGGCGAGTGCGTCGGCCCTGCGAAGGACTCCAGTGCGAGTGACTGGCGCCGTCCCGGCCTGGGTGAGTTCGACAGCGACATCACCGGCCGGGCCTGCGGGAACACGAGCCTGAACTTCCGTGGGTGAGAAGGTCTGTGGGACCGCGAGCGCGCCGCCCAGCCGAATGGTGATGCCTCGCGTGAAACCGGAGCCCGCGATGGACACCAGCCCGCCCTGCTCGGGCACCACTGCAGGGGTGACGGTCGCGATGGACAGGGCTCCGATGAAGGAAAAGCCCGTCGGCACTTCAACCGCACCACCCGATGGATTCCTCAGCTCGACGACTGCAGGGCCAGCCTGCGAAACCGGAGGTGTCAGCACCTCGAGCCGCGTCGACGTCCATCCGGGCCGAACCGGAACCACCACGCCCGCGATCCGCACCTCAGTCGTCGCCTCGAAGCCGCTGCCATCGATGATGACGAGCGTGCCCCCGGAAGTCGGGCCGAACGTCGGAGTGATGGATGTGGCCACGAGGCCTGAAGCTGCGGCCTCGACGCGGACAGGCGCGGTGAAGGCGCCGAGCCAGCTTCCGCCGACTGCAGGCCAGGACGGCGCCGTCACGCGCACCGTCACCACTTCACCAACCGTCAGAGCGGCCGAAGGCGTGAAGGAGAGCCTGCCTCCTTGGAGCGCGCTCGCGCCAGGAATGGCAGCTCCGGACCTGCTGGCCGAGATGGTGGCCCCAGCGAGAACGACGCCAGGAGTCGTCGAGGGGAACTCGACAAAGAGAGGCTCGGCCGGGCGAACGACGGAGCTCACCGCGCGCAGTGACGGGTACGGCAACTGGTAGGTGGCCAGCCCTGAGGTGGACGTCACCATCACCGCTCCGTCGACGAGCTCGATGCCCCGCGGCGTCCCTGGCGATACGCCCCAGGTGCGGGCCGTCAGGCCCTGCGTCGTGTCGAGGAGCCACACACGCGAGGCGTCGGCCGCGAGAACGAAGGCGCCCTCAAGCCTGATGGCCGTCGGCGGATTCGACGTCGCTGCCCATGCCGCAACTTGAATCGGCGTCGCTCGGTTGGAGAGGTCGAGCAATCGCGCACCGTCACTCGTTGCGACGGCGAGACGTCGCCCGGAGACAGACAAAGCCGAGACGGAAGATGCCAGCCCCGACACGGTCGCGAGCAGCGGAAGCGTCGGCGAGGTGAAGTCGCGCACCTCGAGCCGCCCGGCCCCCGCCGCCTCGACAGCGACCACCAGTGCGTCATCCGTCAGCGCGATGTCGCGAACAGTGCCCGTCGAGAGCGTGGTTGAGCCGACGATCTCCCAGCGACTGGAGACGCGACCGAGCAGCACGACTTCATTCGAGCCACTCACCGCGACGTAGGCCGCTCCGTTGCGCGCAGCGATTGCGCTCAGCTGCACCGCTGGCGACACCGCGATTCGCTGGAGCTCCTGCGGCAGGCACAACGCTCCTGGCGCGGTTCCGCATGTGTCGAGGTCGTACCGAACGACTTCGCCCAGGCCCGCGACGAACAACTCGCGACCGACGATGGCCATCGCATTCGCGGACGTCGTGCCTGCGACCGACATCAGGCGCACCGGCTGCTCCGGCACCGACACGTCGAAGGGCACCAACTGACTGCCTTCGGCGACGAGCAACGCCGTGCCTGTCCTCGCCGACGGCCCGAAGGAGCCAGCCGTCAGGCGCTGGCGCCGCAACTGGAAGGTGAAGCCTTGAGTACGCGTGGACGTCGGCGCGCCTACCGTCGAGACGCTGACATCGACGATGCCTGTCACTCCGTCGGGCACGACGACGGACAAGGAGTCGTCGTCATTGACGACCACGGCCCTGGCCGGAACGCCGCCGAAGGTGACGAGGCTCTGGGCATGCAACCCATCACCGATGATGGCGACTGTGCTTCGGCTGTCGAACTCGGCAACGGAGGGCGAGACGCTGTCGACGCGCGGAGCGACGAGGTAGCGGAACGCGCCAAGCACGAGCGTCCCCAGGCCATTGGGGTTGATGACTTCGATGGCCGCAAGGCCACGGGTGCCTGACGGCAGCCGCACCGTGACTCGGCGGCCGTCAGTGGAAACCGTCAGCACCTGCGCGGCGACGCCGCCCACCTCGACGCGAACGCCGGGAACGAAGTCTTCGCCGTTGAGTTCCACCGAGTCGCCACCCGACACGAGGCCGGCTGATGGAACGACACCAGCAAGGAAGGGGCGCTCGGTCGCTGCAGTCGACGCGGTGCTGAACGACGAACGCCAGGTCGTCCCAAGCGTCGCTTGAGAGAGCCCACGGAGCATCGGGCCTGACTTCAAGGTGTACGTCGCCGACGGCAGGAGCGGAGCAGCCGGAGTCAATTGAACGCGGGCGCCGCGCGGCTCAGCCGCCACCGAGCGCACGATGGGCACCGGAACGCCCCCGGCCGACTCGAGCGTGATGGCCGTCAGCGTCGAGGTCTCGGGCAACTCGCTGAGGAAGACGTCTGGCGCTGCCGTGAGCGCGACTCTGCGACCACCCGCCGGCTGCGAACCGCGGACATGGATGAAGTCGAGCGCCACCGTCGACAGCGCGCCGACGAGCGAGCCGTTGGCGTCAGTTGCCGTGGCTACCGGCAGCTCGCGCGCCTGCCCGTCATCAAGGAAGAGTGTGCCGGCGAAGGCGTTTCGGCCTTCGAAGGCGAGAGCCCGCGCGTCCCCGAAGACTGCGGCCGTGTCGACGTACTGAGCCGCCTGACCAATGGGTGCGCTGAAGCGTTGGATGTCTCCGCCACCTGCGGCGATTTGAACTGTGTCGCCAACTACGAGCGTCTGCTCAGCCGAGACCCAGCCGGCGCCAAGCGCATCGACGAGCTGAATGGTGCCCACTGGCGCTGGGCTCGCAGGACTCGAGATGTCGATGATGGCCACCTGACGCGCGCGCCCGAGGCTCGCGAAGACGCGCGCCGACTCGATGGACAGGTGCTGCGCTGGAGCCGACACAGACACCCGGCCGAGCTCTGCCCAGTTAGCGTTGCGGACGTCGTACACCCGCACGTCAGGGGCGCTCGTTGACGCGCTCGCCACGACGAGTTGGCCGCCACGAAGGGCGACGGCATTCGCACCTCCAGCGATGGTGATGCGGCCAGCGATGACGAACCGCGAGAGCTCGATGACGACAACGCCGCCGTCGTCGGCGACGAAGGCCAACCCATCGCCCACGACCACGTCACGCGCGAGGCCCTGGACAGCTCGCGACCTCGTGACGGCGGTGTTGGCAGGCAGCGAGACATCGAGTTCGAGCAGTCCTTCGGCTCCGGCGGCGGCGTACAGCTTGCTCCCGACCTTCTTCACGCGTCGCACCGCTGAATTCAGCGGCAACACCTTTACCGTCCGCAGTGCGTTTGGTTCCGAGAGGTCGATGACGGCGATGCCAGTGGGCGAGGACGTGACGCCTGAGCGGTACACGGTGCCATCTCGGCCGACGATGTCGCTCGCGCCTCCCAGACCTGCGTACGCAACGCCGTTGTCGATGGTGACGTCGCTGACCGCGCCGACGCGGAACTCGGCGACGCTGCCGCTGCCGTAGAGGAAACTGCCGCTCGAGGTGACGGTCTGTCCGCCGATGGCGACGGTGACGTCGATACGTCCGGGTGCATGCGGCGGCGCGACCGCCACAGCAGCAGTCGTCGAGCTGGCCAGAACGGAGAAGCTCGCGGTGCCGCCGAAGTCGACAGCCAGCCCCGGCCTGAAGCCGCGGCCGATGAGGTTGACGCTTACCCCGCCGCGCTGCGGAGCAGTGTCGGGGCTCAAAGAGACGAGGCGGAGTCGCTCGACATAGAGGAACCCTCCGGGCTTACGCGCGACCGGACCTTCCGAGTCCGTCACCTCGACCATCGCAGGCCCACCGAAGGAGCCGGGGCTCGGAGGAACGGCAACCGTCAGTTCCGTCGACGTCGCGCCCAGGACGGGACACGACACCCCACCGATTCGAGCCGTCGTGCCCGCACGGAAGCCGCTGCCTCGAATCACTACCGTTGTCGTGGCGTCGACGAAGCCCACCGACGGCACCAGCGTGCTGATGGCCGGTTGCAGCGCTCCCGTTCCGCCAACGGTAAACGTCGAGGTCGCGACCCGGCCAAGCGGCCGCGCGTCGAAGCCCGTGACGCCATCGATACGAATCTGCACCACGGCTCCGGGCGTGAATCCACCCTGCGCGGTGAAGACGAGGTTGGCGCCCGTCGTGGTGAATTCCACCCGCCGCTCACCGGCAACCGGCTGGCCATTCACCAGCACCGAGAAGGTGGTCTGCGTCACCGAGGCTTCGGCAACTGGCAAGGTGAGTTCTGCCGTCACGACGGCGTCTGGTGCCGCAAAGGATCCGGATTCGGGCGACAGTCGCGTGACGAGCAGTTCCGTCGGCGGCAGTCCCTGCAGCGTCGTGCCTGACGTCGAGCTCTCGAGCCCCGCCCACGCGGTGCCTCCAATCAGGGTGATGCCGCTCGCGGCAGTGCCCACGTCGGAGGAGCGGAGCAGCGAGGGCGTCGCCGAGGTGACGTCGTAGACGAAGACCCGGTTGGCCGAAGTCACCCACGCGCGCCCGCCACGCACCGCAAGGCGGCTCTTCACGCGCTGCTCGTAGGTGGAGACGCCGGCCTCGACGACGACGCGCCCCAAGCGGGTGCCGGCGAAGTCGTACACCCGCAGCTCTAGCGCCGTCGCGGCGCGCCCTCCCCCACCAGTCGTCACGTCAGTGGTGAGCGCGAACAGTCGCCCATCAACGACATCGATGGACAACGGGTCGGCATCAAGGGGGAGCACGCTCGTCGGGGTGAAGCCCGGCTCGAACGCGGCGAGCCGCCGCACCGAGCCTGAGAGCGCCGTCGGGTCAACCGTCGAAATCCACAGGTCCTGCCCTGCCACCTGCACATCCGTCGTGAGGCCCGCAGAGACGAGGCGGCCTGTCTCGTACGGCTGCGACGGGTCGGCGACGGAAAGCACGCCAACGCCAAACTCCTCCTGCGCGATGAAGGCGACCTGGCCCTCGACATCAACCCCTCGCACTGGACTCTGCGAAGCCACCCCACCGAGTCGAATCGGGCGCTCTGGCACCGACACGTCGAACACTTCGAGCCCCGCCGGCCCCTCTCTGCTTCCGACGAACCAGTTGGCGCCTGAGACATCCAGCTCGGAGATGACACGCGGCGGGAAGCCCGGCAGGTCGACCGTCACGCCGACGGGCCCCTCGTAGCTGAAGGTCGCGACCGTCACCGCAGACTCGCCCGGCCGCGCCAGCGCAATCGGGACGATGCCCGGAGCCGTCGCCGCGGGAATCGTGAACGAGACGCTCGAGGGAGACCGAACGTCGACCTGGGCAGCCGCCTGTCCACCCACCAGCACTTGCGAGCCTGCGACGAGCGCCTTGCGGCCATCGAGTTCGACCGTCACCCTCGTGCCACCTTCGACGGGGCCGTGGTCGGGCATCGCCGTCGAGCGCCCTGCGATGGGCTCGACGAGCTGCACGGCAACCGGAAGCACCGCTGACAACCCGCTCGGGTCCTCCACCACGACATCGAAGAAGCCTGCGTCTCGCGGTCCGACGGCAACGGTGAGTGAAGTGTCGGACAGCGCCGACGGAGTGATGACGGCCCCACCCAGCCTGACGCGCGACACCTGAGCGAGTTCGCGGCCTGAGATGACGAGCGAGCCGCCTTCGACTGGCAAGAACGAGGGAGACGACGACACCAACACAGGCTGCCGTGCACCGGCCCTGGCCGTGGTGAAGCCGCTCGAGAACGGAACCAGGAGCGAGCCTCCACGTTGATCGGCCACTGCGCTCGTCAGCTGAACCGTCCAACTCGACGACGCCGCGAGTGGCTGCTGCGGCGTGATGCGAATCTCGAACGACTGGCGTGAGAAGTCGTTGTTCACCTGGAGCGCGATGGGCACGTCGCCCTGCGGGCCCACGAGGCGAACGGAGCTGCTCGTCACCGAGACGTCAGAGATAGGGCGCGACAGCCGAACCAGGATGGGCGCTGCGCCCGGAGGAACCTTCGCGTCCCGCGGCGGAGCGACTTCCCGAACGAAGCTGAACGGCATGGCCAGCTCGGTCAGCCCGCGCCCCGACGCGAGGTACAGCCTGTCCTGGAATGGAATGATGTCGAGGGCTGGCTCGGTATTGCCGGCGCTCAGCACGCGAGGCGCGCGCGGGTCCGTGACGTCAACCATCGCCGCGCCGCCCGAGCCGGCTGCGACAAAGAGGGTATTGGCGAACAGCTTCAGCTTGAGCGGGGTGCCAGGCGCATTCGAGAGTTCCCGATTGAAGACGATGCGCGCCACTTCCGCGGGAGCCCCTGCGTCGCTCGCGTCGACGAAGACGAGCCCAACGGATGGGGCCGCAAGAATGGCCGTGTTTCCACTCATCACGACGTCGCTGATGTTGAACGGGACGGAGAAGCTCCCGAGCCGCTGGGCGGACGGCGCTTGAGAGTCGAAGAACGACAGCGTGCTGGTCGGGTCGCTTGGAGGAATGCCTTCCGACGGGTTGCGAGGCACCAAGGGGCCGAAGGAGGTCCGTGGACCCTTCAGCGAGAAGTCCGGCGGCGGCGGGAGCGGCGCATCACACTTGATGAAGCCCTCCCCGGCGAGGTGGCCCTCGGCGACCACCATGCGCTCGCCCCACAGGGCGACCGCGACTGGTGTGCCCGCCCCGACTGCAAGACCGCCCGCCTCGATAGGGTCCGTGTCGACGCGGCTGTCGACGTAGAGCATCCGGCCGCCCGTCGACACCGCCGGCACGACAGGGGCGCAGTTGTTGGGCGGCGGCTGCGGGACAACATTCTGCCACGTCGCTGTCAAAGCCCAGGCTCCGTTGCCGACAGGCACGGCGCGGGTGACGAAGGGTTTCTCTGGAACGTGGCGACCCTTCAGCGAAACGAAGAGCCCGGTGATGCCGCCATCCGTCTGCCCAGACATCACTGAGAGGCCGCTCTCTCCGTTCGCCACGTAGAGACGACCTTCTTTGAAGCTGACGTCCAGCGAGTCAGGCGCGAACTCGACGCCCGACGGCGCGGGCTGGCCGCGATTGAGCGCCCAGACTGCCTCGTCGGCCTGCGTATTCGTGACAGTGACTGGGAAGCCTGCCTGCAACCGCGGCCGTGTCGGCAGCACCACGTCGAACGAGGCCGCGCGGAAGGACTGCCGAATCGTCCGCGCCCCGGTGAGCGGCCCGAAGTACGGCTGGAAGAAGGAATTGGTGCCAGTTGGCCCAGCCGCCGCGTGCAGCAACCCCGGCGTCGTGTCGTCAGCGACGAGCGAGCGCGGCGCCATCGAGGCGGTGAGCTCCTCCGCGACGAAGGGCAGCCCGTAGGTGGGGCGGGTCGGCATGGTGAACTGCTCCGAGCCGTCACCCGTCGACACCTGCACGACGACGGAGCCGTACGAGTTCGGCGGCGCGACTGCCGTCAGGCTCTGTGTGCTGCTCCATGCGACCGACGTCGCGTCGAGCCCTCCGATGCGTACGCGGAGCGCGCCCGTGGGCTCGAGCCACGGCGGCAACAGGCCTGCACCCTGGAAGGTGAGAACGCTGCCACCCTTCGGGTTGAGGAAAGCGGGTGAAGCCGCGTCGAGTCGGAGCGGCTCGCGGTACAGGTAGGCTCCGACTCTTCGCCCCTCGAGCCCCGAGGGGTTGGTGACGACGACGTCGGCGAGTCCTGCCGAGCCGGGAGGCGCAAGGACGCGAAGCCGAGTGCTGCCGCTGGCGATGACTTGCGCTGCGGCATTTCCGAAACGAACGGTCGCGTTCGAGCCGAAGTCGGCGCCCAGAATGTCCACCTGGCTGCCACCGGCGGCGGGCCCGACGCGTGGCGAAACCAACGTCACCGTGGGAGCGGGGCCGACTGCCGGTGCAGAGCGGAAGCGCAGGTCGACTGGCCTCAACAGGTTCGCTCCGGCCAGCGAGCGGAGGTCAGGGGAGACCTGCACGCGAATGTCTGCGTTTGCGGGAAGCTGGCTCGCGAAGCGGAAGAGCAGCGTGCTGCTGGTTGCCTGTGCACTGCCCGCCTCGAGCGTGCCCTGGAGCGGCTGCCCGTCGGCCGTTGCGGTGAAGGCCGCTGACGCCGTCGAGGAGTCGATGGCCGTCGAGAACGTCAGCGTGACGCTGCTGAGGTCGAGCGGCACCACGGCGCCTTGTGCGACGCTGGAGCCGATGAGAGCGAAGTCATTCACCGGACCGAACGACAGCTGGGTGCCATCTGCGCCGACGCGCGCGGACACCACGCGGCCATTGGCAATCGCGACAGCCGTCGCGCTCCCGCCGCCGATGACGGAGACGCGTTGAGGGGCAGCGCGATTCGAGATGTCGACAATCACCACGCCAACACCCTCGACCGCCACGTAGGCGAGGTCGCCCATCACGTGGACGTCCTTGGCGAAGCCGCCAAGTGCAAAGGCCGACAGCACCGTCATCGGCGTTGTCGTGACATCGACGAGGACGAGCCCGGTAGACCCGGCGGCGACGACCGCCACGGTGCCGTTGAGGCGCACCTTCTGGGCATCGAGTGCAAGCGCTCCGGTCGTCGCGAGCTTCCCGCTTGTCGAGACGCGGACGAGGCCTCCGGCTGAGAGTCGCCACGTCGAGGGATCGCGAACACCAGTCGGAACGAGCGCCAGCCCGGGAGCCACGGCGAGCCCCTGCGCTGCGCCACCGGGATTCAACGTGTCGAGCGGGAATGGAGTCGAGGTGACATCGTAGCGCGTGAGGCCTTCGCCAGAAGCTGTCAGGAGTTCGTCGCCTCGCCGGCTCAGCCCGAACCCGCCATCGGTGGCCCCAAACGACGTGCCCGACGCGATGGTGACGTCGTCGCGGGTGCCGCGGTTCGTGAAGAGGACGTCGAGAGCCGACACGTCACCCGACCAGAAGGGGTCCCGGTTCGGCGGCGTGTTGAAGCGCGCGGTGCTTGCCCAGAGGCGGCTGCCCCCGTTGTGGGAAAGCGAGGTGACCTCTCCACCAGGAGTCGTCGCGAGCAGGCGGTCGTCGACTCCATCGGCGTTGCGGTCGACGGGCAGATCTCGCTCCGAAGGCGAAATGGGCTGACCGGCGTTTGGCCCAAACCGCTCGAGCCCGGAAAGGTCGATGACGGAAAGGCCGGTGCTGGTTCCGACGTACGCGGTGTCACCCAGCACCAGCACATCGTGGACGCGCTGGGCGCCCAACCGCACCAGCGACTGTGCGGGCGCCTGGTACTCCCATCCATTCGCGAGGGTCGAGCGGACCCCGTCCGGATTCTCGACCGTGACGTCGACGAGGCCGACGGCGCCATCAGGCGTGACTACCTCGACGAGGCCCGTGCCGACGACTCGGACAGAGAGCGCTGGCTTCGAGCCAAACCGGACGGCGACTGTCCCCGTCGTGTTGAAGCCGCGGCCCGTCAGCACCACGCGAGTTCCACCAGACGTCGGCCCAATGGCTGGCGAGACCGCCACCAGCCGCAGCGGCTCGACGTACAGGAAGGCGCCGAACCGCCGCACCTGAGTCCCCTGCGGCGACGTGACGCTGATGGCGTTCAATCCGGCCGCGCCGGGGGGCGTGAGGAAGGACAGCGACGTGCCGTCGGGCGCGACAGACTGGAGGGCGGCGAGGGCACCGCCCACCCGCACCTCGCTCCCAGCGACGAAGCCCGTCCCGCCGAGCGTGACGAGCGTTCCACCAGTCACTGCGCCTTCTCGCGGCGACACAGACGAGAGCGTCATCGCCACGGCGGTCGAAACCGCAGCGGTCGTGAAGGTCGAAACGAACGGCGCCGGGAACGCGGCTCCCGTGACGGAGTCCGTCAGTCCATTCACCTCGATGCGGTACGTCGCGTTCGTCGCCAACGCCGACTGTGGTGAGAGTTCGATGACTCGGCCGACCGTCGTCACCGTCACGGGCACCTGGGTGCCCTGTGCCGAGCCATCGACGAGGACGAGCCGCACCGTCTGATTCGAGGCGCCAACGACGGCGCGGCTCGTCTCGACACGCAGCGGGCTTGCGACTGGCACGCCCTGCGCTCCGACTGCCGGCATGACGGAAACCACCATCGGGAAGGGCAGCTTCGCCACCACCAGGCCATCGAGCGGTGGGCTGGGCGAGCCAGCCGGGTTGTACACGCTGGCGGTGCCCGCGATGACGGTGTCGCCTGCGAGCGTCAGCCCGACGACCGAAGCAACGGGGAAGATGTCGAGCGCGGTTGGGCTCAGCGGCGTCTCCGGCGCGCCCATTCCGACGAGTTGAATGACGCCTGCGCCCTGGGAGATTCGCCCCGCAATGAGGCCAAGGTGCGGCCCAGAAGCAGTCGACTCGAAGGACAGGCCGGAAAGAAGCGGTTGCACCGGCGCGACGGTTCGCAGCCGCGACGGCGGGTCGGCGGAGACCGTCGATGCCGGGAGCCCTCCTTGACGACTGCCGACCGAGAGCCCGTCACTGGCCCTCAAGCTGGCGCCGACCTGCGCGAACTCGGCGAGGGTCACCGGAGTTGGCGACGCCACGTCAAGCAACAGGGTGCGCGCGTCCGAGAGTTCGACGAGCAGTCGCCCATCGCGAGTCGCAACGCTGACAACGCGCTCGGCGATGGGTTGGCCACTCGCACCGATGGGCTTCACCGCCCCGATGAGGACCGGCCTCGAGGGCTCGGCCACCGAGAAGAAGGTGAGGCCGGCCGTTCCGGAGGCGACGACGAGGATGTCATCCAGCACCACCAGGGGCCCGGCCTCTCCCTGGAATGGAATCGTCAGGCCGACGAGGGGCGACGTCGGATTCGAGGTGTCGACGACCGCGAGCGATGGGCCACCCTCACCTGCCACCTCGAGCCCTGCAATCGACTTCCCGTCGAGTGACACCCAGGCTGTCGTTCCGCGAATGGCCACGCCGACGGGGGCGTATGGCGGAATGAAAGAGGCACCACCGATGACGGCCGGGACGCCGCCGTCCAGCTCCACCATGGCAATCGAGCCAAGCTGGCTCGTCGAGGCCAGCTCACCCACCGAGGTCGCCCCGCCGGAGAATGAGGCGCCCTGCAGCACAGCGATTCGTCCGTTGCTCTCGGCGACAGACACCACCTGCGAGGCACCCAATTTACCGATGGGGCGAACTGGGCCGTCAGCGAGGGGCTCGTACTTCGACAGCCGTCCCGTCACGGCAACGTCGGTGTACAGGTACGCCGACTCGCGGCCCGCCGTCTTTCCATCGGGATTGGCCACCTCGACGTTCGCCGGGCCGAACACTCCCGAGGGCGTCACCGCGCTCAACCGTCCGCTCGACAGCACGACAACCTGCGTTGCCAACGCACCGTCGAAGCGCACCACAGCGCCGCGCTGGAAGCCGGTCCCGATGAGCTCCACATTCGCGCCGCCCGCGATCGGCCCGGACGGCGGCTGAACGAAGGAGATGTCGAGAACGGGGACGTAGAGGAAGCCACCAACGACGCCGCTTGATTGCCCGTCTGCGTTCACGACGGCGACGTACGAGGGCCCTTCCACGTTCGGCGGCGAGATGACCGCCACCTCCGTTGGGGCGACGTTGGTAACCGTCGCCTCGAACGAGCCGAAGAAGACACGCGCGGCCGTCGCGAAGCCCGTCCCGCGAAGGACGACGGTGGTGCCCCCTTCGACAGGACCCTGTGCAGGACTCAGTGTCGACAGCATAGGGGCAACCCCGCCGGAGGGCGCGGTCCGGAACGAGGTGCGGTACGGCTCGACCAACGGAGCGTCAGAGGTCGACTTCAACGCGCCATCGACGGCGAGGTGCACGACAGTCGACGCCGGAAGCGGCTGAGTCGGGGTCAGCGTCAGCGTCGTGCCCGAGCTCGTCAGCGTGGCAGGCACGAGCGGGCCGACCGCAGGGTCCTGCAAGCGCAGCGTGATGGGCGACGCGACGCTGGCCGTATTCGGCGGGAGGTTGAACGAAACCGTGAAGGCCGACTGCAAGGGAATCGACTGACTCAACGCCGCCGGAGCGGCCCCCGTCACCGACAAGACAGGGAGCGCGAACGACGCCAACACCGTGTCGCTCGCCATCGCGAGTGGCGCTCCGGCGCTGAAGGACGTGAAGGGCTCTCCGAAGAATCGGGCTCCCGACTCTTCGCGAAGGTTCGCGCGCGCAAAGGGCCGCAGCGCCCCTGTCGCCGTCGCAGCGTTCGCTGTGAACTGGTCCTTGAGGGCCTGTCCGTCCTGTGAGTTCAACCGGCCTGCGCTGATGACGACTTGCCCAGCGATGTCGACGTCGACGGCTTCGGTCATCAAGACGTCTGGCCGCCGGCCGCGCTGCGGGGTGAGTGAGCGCAGTTGCGGTGTACTAAGGCTCGAGATGTCGACGAAGGCCACCGGTGCATCTGGCGCCTCGCACCCAACGACCACGACTTCAGCGCTTGCAGCGACGGACATCGAGCGACCTGGCAGCGCCACGAAGGACAGCTCGCGCAGCGCCGGGCTGCGAACGTCGAGAATGCGGAGGCCGCCAGTGTCGCCCGCCACGAGGAGTGCATCCCCTGCCACGGCGACATCGCGGGCTGGCCCGCCGAGTGGACGAGTCAGCACGCGCTGCGGCGAGGACGGAGCTGTCAGGTCCACCACCACGATGCCCGGCGTTCCCATGGCCACGAAGGCAAGACGGCCAGTCGCCGCAAGCCCAGAAGGCGTCCCCACCGGCAAGTCGATGCGCCCCAGGATGGTCGGCAGCGCCGGGCTCGAGACGTCGAGGACGACCAGCTGCGGGAACGAATTTCGTGAAGGGGCTTCTGTCGTCGCAAGCAAGAGATTGCTGAGCGCCGCCGGCGTCCCCGGCGCAGCCTCGAGGAAGGCCAGCGAACGAGCCAGCGCTCCAAGCTCGATGCCGCCGGATGAAGTGAGTTGTCCCGCGACACGACGGGCCAGTCGAACCTCGCCGCCGGCCGCGGTGGACGTCGCGGTGGCGACCAGCCCGTCGCCGCGAGTGGCGAGGGCCCGCACGGCACCATCACCCGTCACCAGCGAGAGGCTCGAGGACGGGCGGAGGCCGATCTCCACATCCGTCTGATTCACCGACGTCCCGACGTTTCCGGCGCTGTCTCTGGCCTGCGCCGAGAGCCGCCGCTCCTGGCCCGCCCCGTTGGGGACGAGCCAACTCACCGAGTACGCCGGGCGATTCGCAACGGTTGTCGTCGGCGTGCCTGACACGCCAACCGATGCCCCGTTGACGAAGGCCTCGACCGACGAGACAGCCGAGTTGTCTGAGGCCGTGGCGCGAATCGAGACGGTCCGACCCTCCGTGACGACATCCCAGGGCGCGGGGTCCACCATCTGCACGTCCGGAGGAACGGTATCGGTGACGCTGCCCACTCCGACTGCACCAGACACTGCTTCCTGGCCGGCGCCGTCTACCGCCACGGCCGAGATGAGGAACGTCCGGTTCCCGCTCCCGATGGGCGGCACCCAGCGCCCGCGGAAGCGATTGGGGAACCCGGGGACTCCGGCCGCTGTGGTGGCGACGTCCACTCGCCTTCCGTCGACGAGGAAGACGACCTGCGCGACCGCCCCTTGAGCGTCGAGAGCGTCAGCCTCAATCACCATCGGCCTTCCCTCGAAGACGAAGGTGCCAGCGACCGGCTTCACAAGGGTGACGCTCGGCGGAGAATCTGCCGTCACCTGGAAGCTGACGATGGGCGACTCGCCTTGCTTGCCTGCGACGTCGTACGCCCGAGCGCGCGCGAACAAAGTGCGCCCCACCGCACTCGCCGGTGCGTCAAAGGGCTGCTGGTAAGGCAGCACGTACCTCGTGCCCACGACAGCGAGGGATGACGACGACGGCCCCACGAGGAACTCGACCCGCGCGACCCCGACGTCATCCGTCGCGGACGCGTTCAGATTCAAGGTCGCGCCAGCGACGACCTGCGCAGCGGCGACGAGCGTGACGGTCGGCGGTGCGTCTCCGATGATGTCCACCGAGCGCGTCGCCGTCGTCTCGTTGCCGGAGGAGTCTCGGGCCGTCGCAACCACCGACCACGTCTGCCCAGCCGCCGATGCAGGAACGAGCGTCGAGAACCTGAACGGAGCCAGGGCCAGCGTTCCGAGCGACGCGCCATTGGCAGTCACAGAGACCGAGGCCACGTCGATGTTGTCTTCGACGAGCAGGTCGACTGGCAGGGGCTGGCCAGCGACAACCTGACTGCCGGCTGCCGGGGCCCGGAACGAGATGGTCGGCGGCTGTGTGTCCGCAACGACGGTGAAGGCGACGGGGGCGGAAGCCGCTCGCTTCCCTGAGCTATCCACGGCCGACGCGGTGACGGTGAGCTGCCTCCCCGCCGTTCCGAAAGGAAGCGGCACATCAAACCTCAACGGCGATGACGAGGACGTCAACGCCAGCGTTCCTGATGCGAGGCCTGCCACCTCGGCGTCGATGCGCACCACGGAGACGTCGTCGACGGCAGCCACGATGACGGTGGCGAAGCGACCCTCGACGACCGATGAGCCAGCAGTCGGCCGCGTCACCGTCACCGTCGGTGGTGCATCGACACGGGCAGACAGGCGAACAAGTTGGCTGAGCACCTCATGCCCAAAGGTGTCGACGCCTCGCGCCTGCAGTCGCAGCTCGGTCGCCTGCGCAGGAACAGGAACCCTGAAGGTGAAGGGCGGCAGCTGACGCACGATCGGGAAGACGGAGCCGTCCACCAGCATCGAGACGGACGAGACCGCCACGTCGTCCGTCGCGAGCACCGCCACGTCGACGAAGTGCCCCTGAACGACCGACGCACCGTCCACAGGAGACGAAATCGCAACGGTGGGCGGCACGTCGGGGACGATGTCGATGTCGCGAATGAGCAGCTCCGACCACCGCCCGGAGGCATCGCGGGCCCGGACCGCGACGAAGTACGGCGTGGTGGAGACGGCTCCAAGTTGAGCGAGCCGCGGCACAGCGACTTCAATTGTCTGAGTCGGTGCGAAGACGCTGAAGGCCGAGCCGGGTACCGCATTGACTGCAGGGAAGCCGGACGCGACATGAACGACCTGCAGCGCCTGGAGCGAGGGGCCCGCCGAAATCTCGATGGTGTCGACGAAGACGTCGTCGAACGCGTCGGCCTCGACGGTGACCAGCGTTCCTTCGATGACGTCAAGCGAGGCCAGCGGCCGCGCAAGTGATGGCGTCGGCGCAGTCGTGTCAGGCACGATGGCGTACACCCGCTCGACGGACGACTGCAGGCCCTCGCGGTCGGTCGCGACGGCACGCACCGTGACGGTGTTGCTTCCGCTCCCGCGCTGGATGAGTCCCGTGGGAACCGCGACGCGTCCGCGGAACCTGCGCATGTTCGACGGGTCGCTGAACGGCGCCGGCAACAGCGCCAGAGCGTCCCGAATGATGGGGTCCTGAACGAGTGGGTTGCCGTCCCCGTCGAGCCCCGTAATCGTGATGCCAGTCGAGCCGTTCGCTGCAACTTGAGCGGCCGGCTGCCCATTCAAGAAGAAGTCGAGGTGGCTCATCCCGATGTCGTCCCCAGCGATGGCTTCGAAGACGAGCTGAATCGAGCCCTCGAGAACGGGGGAGCCCAGCGTGGGGAGAATGAGGGCAATCGCGGGTGAGCGCGGACTCCGCGCCTCGACAATGAGACGCCGCGTCACCTCTCGTCCGGCGGAGTCCACCGCTCGGGCCACCAGCACTCGCGCCGCGCCCGGCGCCATGGCCGGCGGGGTTAAGACGATGGAGCGATTCTGGGTCTGGGAAAGACTCGTGAAGGTTTCGTCGAACAGGCTGACGCCATCAAACTCAACCGCGAGTCGCCTGATGCCGACGTCGTCGCGCGCAGACACCGAGAGCGTTGCCGCAGCCCCCTGCAGCAGTGAGACGAAGCCGCTCGAGAGCTCGACGCTCGAAATCTGCTCGAAGGTGTTGCCAAGACTCTCGAAGCTCAACGAGGGCCCGACGTCTTCGATGACGGAGACGAACACTGGCGACGACTCGTGCGCATTGCCCGCGCCATCGACTGCGCGAGCGACGAGGCTCAGCGGCGTGCTTCGGCTCGCTGGGGACGTCAGCGTGAAGGAAGTAGCCCCCAACGACAACCCCGTCCGCCTCCCAACGAGGACGCCATCGACCAGCAACTCGATCGCCCGAACCTCGACGTTGTCGCTGGTCGACACCCCAACCTGCAGTTCCCTGCCAGCGACGACGGTCCCGCCGCTCGACGGCGACGAGATGGAGGCGACGGGCTGAGCAGAGTCACCGAGCAGCGTGACGGTTCTGCTCGCGCTCCCACAGGCCTGGGACTCATCACACGCGACCGCGCTCAAGACGGTCGGCCCGCGCCACGCAACAGGCGAGCGCAAACTCGCGCTCACCGACGTCTCACGCCCTGGCTGGACGGTTGGCGTCGAAGCCAGGACCGCGAAGCGGGCCGCGCCCTGTTCGAGCGTCAACTGTGGCTGAGTCGATGCTGGCTCGACCGTCAAACTCAGCGAGCCAATCTCGAGGCGAACATCCCTGACGGTGATGTCGGAGGGCCACCCAATCGCAATGGGCGCGCCGGTACTCACTGCGGTGCGGGTGGGCTGAAACGCCGTGCCACCATCGGCGGCCGCCGCCTCGAAGTTGAACGTCGCCGAGACAGACGTCCCTGCAGGCACAGTCACGTTGAGGAGCCGCGGCTGCGGCGAGCCCCCTGAGGCCATCGTGAGCGAAGCGCCGGACAGTCGAGCTGTCAGCTGACCTTCGACCTCAATCGTCACAGGCACGGGCGACGCGATGCCGCGCAGTGCCACTCCACCATCGTTAGCCTCGAGCGCTGCACTTCCAAGGCCGAGGACCATCTGGCGGACGGCGACGTCCTCGAGGACCGACACCTCGGCGTTCTCTCGCTTGCCCTCAGTGAACGTTGCGCCACTCGCCGGCCGAACGAAGACGACGCTCGGTGCCGCGTTGGGCACAATCTGGCAACTCGTGACGACGTTCGCGACCTTCCCCGTGGCGTCGGTCGCCCGCGTCGTGAAGGTCGCGAAACCGTCCGTATCCGCGTCGAGAAGAGGAATCGTGACGTCGAACGAGACCGAGAGCGACCTTCCGCCCACCGTCGTGGCTGGCGGCAACGCCACCACGACCCCGTCGCGTCTCACCTCGAGCGTGGAGAGGGCTCCGTCGTCTGTCGCGGAGACGTTGAGCTGCACCCTGCTGCCCTCGACGCACGTGTTGGCGGAGGGCGTGCCAGCCAGCGAAAGGCTCACCTCGGGTGCGAGCCGGTCGACGAAAGCTCGAACCTCAAGCACGAAGCCTGTGGGCGAGGTGGAGTTTCCTGCAGGGTCGGACACCCGAACGGAGACCGGGTACCGCCCGGGCGCCAGTCCATCGGTCCGCAACGAGCCCTGGAACGTCGCCACGTAGCGCTCATCCGTGATGATGGTGCCCGGCTGCGCTGGGTTCTGGGTCTGCGTCGTCTCGAGCCGACCGTCGTTCGTTGCGAGCGCGAGGACCCCTGCGTCGCCAATGCCCGCATCAGCGATAACGACCGCTTCTTCGATGAAGACGTCGTCGGAGGTCTCGAGGCGAACGGCAACCGACTCGCCTTCGTCGACCGACACGAGCCGCTCGGCACCGGCGGGAATCGGGAGCGTCATCACTGCAGCGGGAGCCTCGATGTCGGGCAACACCAGCAGCGACACATCCGCGAACCCGGTCTGCCCTGAGGAGTCTCGAGCGACGACACCAACCGTCGGCGCCTGCCCGCGGGTGATGATGGGGGCGCGGACGGTGACGTTCTGCCGTTGGGTGACGTCGATTCTCGACGGCCCAGTCGCGAGGACGCCGACCTGATTCCCGCCTGAGCGCCCAGCCACCCCGACGACGCCATCGTCGTCCTGCACGCTCGCGACGACCTGCACTTCGCGACCTTCACGGCAGGTGCTTCGTGGTGCGGGCAACACGAGTTGGACACGGGGTGGCGTGTCCGCCACGACGCGCAACGTCTGCGTTCGCCCGGCAGAGAGCCCGCTGGTGTCGAACACCGTCGCGACGAGCGACGTCGAGGAGCCCTGCGCAGCGAGCGCAACGGGCACGTTGAAGGCGAAGACGCGGTACAGCCCGTCAACCGTAGGGCTGGAGTTGGTCAACGCCGGCTGGCCATCGACTGATAGCGTGGCTCGTTCGATTTCGACGTTGTCCGTGCCCAGCACCTCGACCTGCAGGTTGCGCCCCGCGAAAACCTGACCGCCCGGAAGCGGCGCCCGGAACGCAACCAGCGGCGGCTCAGCGTCTGCGACGACCTGGATGCTGCGTGTTTGTGAAGTCGTCGCACCAGCGGAGTCACGCGCTCGAACCTCGAGCTGCACCTGGCGGGGCGACCCATTGAGTCGAACGTCAAACTGAAAAGGAGGAACGACGCGAACGCCTGACGACACCCCATCGACTCGGAGCTCCACCTGCGCGATGGCGACGTCGTCGGTGGCCGTCACCACGACGGCTGTTGTCGTCCCGGCAGTGACCTGGGCCCCGGCCTGCGGCGCGACGAAGGCCACGACTGGGGCACCATCATCCGTGATGGTGACGGTTGCTTCGGCAGCAACGCCGACGTTGCCGGCCGCGTCGTAGGCGCGCGCGCCGAGACGTCGCGTCGCCGCTCCCTGGAGCTGAGCGCGCGGCACGAGAGTGTGAGCAACCACCGCCCCCGCCTGCCCGGGAACCGGGGAAGGCGTCGACTCGGTCGCGACAATCTGCCCGTCGACGAGGAACTCGATTCGCGCGACTGCGACGTCGTCGAAGGCGCCGACACCGAGCGTGACGTCCTGGGTGTTGGCAACCTGCGCATTCGAAGCCGGTGCGACGATGGACACCGTGGGCCTCTGGCTGTCGCCCACCACGGAGACAGTCACCTCGGCCGTCCCCGTCTGCCCTGCCCCGTCGCGAGCTTCCGCCCTGACGCGCACGGAGCGACCCGCGAGCTGTGACGGTACTCTCCATGTCGTCGTGAACGGTGGCTGAGTGGAACGGCCAACCGCGGCCCCATCCACGAACCAGCTGACGTCTGCGACCGCGCCGCTGTCGTCGAGCACCGTTGCAGCGAGTGCCGTCGTGCCGCCTGCCGTGACGGTGGACTGCGTCGCGGGGGACACAATCGTCACCTGCGGCGGCGTGTCAGCGACGACGGTGACTGCCAATGGCGCCCGGGTGGCCTGCCCGCGCGAGTCGGTGGCAATCACCTCCAGCTGGACGACGGAGCCGACGCGGCTCGAGGGAGGCGTCCACGTCAGGTTGAACGTCGCGCCGCCGCCGTTGCTGCCCGCGTTCTGAGAGAAGAGCGTCGTCCTCCCGACTCCGGCCCCGTCGGCAGTCAGCACGACGTCGAGCCCGAGCGCGGCCGCGTCATCTCCGGCAAACCCAGACACGACGAGAGGCAGTCCAGCCGTTGCTGTCGCGGCAGGAGGCGCCGGCCTCGCAATGGAGACGAATGGCGGAGCGTCAGCGGCGAGGCTCACTGCAATCGCGATGGGTGAGGTGGTGAGGCCCTGGCGGTCTCTCGCCTCTGCACGCACAACAGCCGACGTTCCGGCGCGGTTCGTCGGTGGGTTCCAGCTCGTCTCCCACAGCGGGACCAGCACTGGGAATGTGCCTCCGCCTGCCTGGCACGGAGGGTGTTGACGCACTTCCATGCGCGCGACCGTCGCAGTCCCGATGTCGCCGTCATCGATGGTGAATCGAACGGCCTGGAAGTCGAGGTTCGACAGCGCGAAAGGACAGGCCTGCCAGTTGCCGCTCGTCACTCGAACGGTTGTCGGCACCCCGACAGGGAGCGTCACGCCAGGCTGAGGAACCTCCCACACCGGGGTCAGTGCGCTGACCTGGTTGCCCGAGAGGACGGTGACTGACGCGGTGGGCGACGTCGCAATCTGGCCTCGCGAGTCGATGGCGCGCGCCGAAACAACGATGGTTCCGCCTGAAGTCGTCGGTGCGCGAATCGTGAACGTGTACGGCGCGCTGGAGTCGCTGCCTGCCGGCACGCCGTTAACGAGAAACTCGACTCGCGAAACGCCAATGTCGTCGGAGGCAATCGCCGAGACATCGAAGGTCGTCCCTGAGCGGACGGTTGACTGTGACTGCAGCGCGACCGTCGGCAACGCGTCACGAATGGTGACGGTCGAGGAGGCCACGAAGCCGCTGGTCGCAGCACGAATCCGCGCAGAGCCGGGACGAACTCCCGTCACCAAGCCGTTCGGCGACACTGTGGCGATCGAGACGTCGTCGCTCGACCAGACGGTGCCAAGCGCGGGCGTCGAGACATCGACGGTTGCGCCTGTCGACAACGTTGCGCTGGCGATGAGCCGGCCAGTTCCGCCAACGCGCGGAACTTCGAGTGACATCGGCGCCAACGAGAGAGAGCTCACCAGCGCATTCGAATCGACGACGACTGTCACCTGTCGCGTCTGCCCCGCGTACGTCACGTCCAGCACGGTGGTGCCGTTGCTGCGCGCGACGACCTCTCCAATGTCCGTGACAGCGCAGACGTCCTCGTCACGGCAGCGAAGCTCGAAGCCAGCAGCGGGGGCGAACACGGGCACCGGGCCGGCAAGAGCGAACGTCGCCGTCAGTCCAACCCGCACCCGACTTCCAAGCCCGCCGTTGAGGAGCACTGACGACGGCTGAACGGTGACATCGAGGAGTGTGTCGAGCGCGTCGCCAGTGAACTCGACGAGGCTCTTGTGAATCCGACGCCCAAAGACGTCTTCGAGCATGACGTCGGCGATGACGACGCCGTCGAACGGGATGTCGACGGTGAGAGGCACGGCCCATGAGACACCGTTCGCCGAGGGCTGCCCCGCCAGCTTGGTTGCCGCGACGAAGGCGCCACTTCTGACTTCCCTGACGTTCCCGTTTGCTGCGCGCAGAGAAGCGGCGCTGACGCCGAGGAAGGTGGCCTCAGCCCTGCCGAGCGCCCCGCTTGTCTGCAGTTGAAGGGAAACCGCGCGACTCGCAGCAGACAGTCTCGGAGACTGGGTGATGGTGACGGCGGAGGCGCTGAAGCTCCAGGTGACGGCGAATGGCACGCCTTCGGCTCCAGCTGCTGAGACAGGTGTGGCCGTCACCGTCAGCGTGCCGTCACTTGGGAAACTCGCTGAGAGTGGAGCGAGCAATCGGTACGGCGCGATTCCAGATGCGTCGGGCTTCAGCGTCACGCCTGGAAGTTGAACCAGCGTGGTGCCTCCGCCTGTGCCGTCCACGGCGACGCGCACACTGGCAACGTCACCAGAGGTAAAGACACCGAGGTCGACGTTCGAGTCGCCAAGCTGAATCGGCCGCAGCGGAGCAATCGCCGTCACCTGTCCCTGCGCGAACGCAGCGGTGCTCCACAGCAGCGCGACGAGAAGGCTCCCCTTCATGGGAACGCCGCCGTGTTGACCTGCGCCTGGACGTCTTCCTTGAGGCGCTTGACGAGGTCGTCGAATGCGCGCCGCTGCTGAACGGGCGCGTACCGTCCGACGACGACCTGGCGCACCTCCTCGAACGAAGCTTCGTGCGCTTCTTCACGCGCCGTCGCGATGAGGATCGCAAGTCCGCTCGCAACCGAGACGATGGGAGAAACATCACCAGCCTTCTTCAGCGCGAG
Organism: Myxococcales bacterium; assembly: GCA_030681895.1. Taxonomy (GTDB): domain Bacteria; phylum Myxococcota; class Myxococcia; order Myxococcales; family Myxococcaceae; genus Xiheimicrobium. The sequence continues at coordinate 47,931 of JAUXRI010000144.1, forward strand.
CGCGGCGGTGGTCTCTTCATCGACGGTCTCAGTCACCCAGCCGATGTCGCCGCCTTGCGAGACTTCGGGACCTTCGCCCAGAGAAGCCAGCTTCGACACAGGGTCCCGCGTCAACGCTCTCTGCCGAATGGCCTCGAGCTTTGCGCGCAACCCCCTGTCGTCGGCACGGCCGCGAAGCAGCACTCGGCTGACGCGAACTCGCGTTGGCTGCCGGAACTCGGCCTTTCTCGCGTCAAAGTACGCGCGCAGCTCTGGCTCGCTCGGCGGGCCCTGAACGCGCTGCGCGTCGGCAAGCAGGGCCTGAATTGCGAGCCGCTCCTCAAGCTCACGAACCTGCTGCACGATGTCCGGTGAACGCGTGATGCCGCGGCGCTCGGCCTCCGCTCGCAAGAGCCGCTTCGCGAGGACCGCCTGAACGAACTCCAGCTGGCCATTCGGCGTCTGGAACTGATCACGGAGCGCCGTCGGGAGCTTCTGCGACGCCTCCCGCACTTCATCAACCGAGATGGCTCCGCCGTCCCACCATGCGGCGACAGCTGGCGAGGGCGTCCCGGGGAGAGGGCCTGCTGTTGGGCCGGAAGGCGACGAGCAGGCGGCGAACAACACTGTCCCCACCGCACAGGTCAAACGCATCGTCCCGCCCCTTTTTCTTCGACTGCGGAGCCTCGATCGAACGTCGTGAGCCTTCAAGGTGGGTAATTGGGGCTCGGCATGCTCCGTGGTAGGCAGCCTGAATGAGAAGTGCGCAAGTCGTGCTCGGACTGCTGCTCGTCGGCTGCACGAAGCCCGCCTCGAAGCCTGCTCCCGCCGACGAAGACGTGGTCGCGAAAGTCGGAGACCGCCTCTTCACGGTCGCTACCGTCGACGAGCAACTCGAAGCGCAGCCCGACTTCGTTCGCGCCCGCTACAACACGCCCGAGCGCAAACGTGAGTTCGTGGACTCACTCGTTCGAACGGAGCTGCTGGTTCAGGAAGCTCGACGTCAGGGCATCGACAAGAAGCCCGAGGTGCAGGCGCTCTTCGAGAAGCTCGTCGTGCAGCAGTTGCTGACGGAACTTGCGCGCAAAGCCGCGCCGACCGAGGCCGATGCGCGCGCCTACTATGACGCCCACCTCACGGAGTTCTCGCGGCCAGAGCGTGTTCGCGTGGCGGTCCTCGAGTTCGGGGGAACCTCCAACGAGGCGCCCGCCGACAAGGCCGCGGTCGAAAAGGAGCTGCTTAAGCTTCGGGCGCTCAAGCCCGCAGAGCAGGCACGCGCGTTTGCGGCGCTCGTTCTGAAGCGGTCGACGCACGAGTCGTCACGAGGCCAGGAAGGTGACATCGGTCCCCGGACGCGGGACGAGCTTGCACAGCAGTTCTCCGCCCAAGTCGCAGAAGCCGCGTTCGGGCTGAAGGAGCCTGGGAGTCTCTCCGGAGCGACCGAGTCGCAGCGCGGCCTCGTCGTCGTGCGACTCATCGCAAGACAGCCGGGCGAACAGAGGCCGTTCGAGTCGGAGAAGGCGCAATTGTTGATGCGTCTGAGTGCAGAGACTCGGACGAAGGAGATGGAGAAGCTCGTGGCCGCTCTGGAGGCGCAGACGAAGCCGACCATCAACGAGAAGGCCTTGGAGCGGGTTCGAGTGAGTCCCGTTCGCTCGCCCCAGCTCTCGCCTTGAGCCTCTCGAAGGCGGCGTTAGTCGCGCTGGCCTACGGGGGGGGGCCGGTGCAGGGCTGCCGGCCCGCGCCGACGCTGTTTAGGCCTTCGGCGCGCTCATCAGGTTCGGCGTCTCCGGCAGCGCGGCCACCGAGTTCCGGCGCGCCGTCGCAGATCCAACGCTGGGCGGGTTCATGAACACCTGCGTCGTCAGCAACCGATCGTCGCCGCCGACGCCAAACCCCACAAGCAGTGGGGAACGGCATCGAACGGGCGACCAACGAAACGCATGTGTCAGGCGACAATCTCGACACCACACGTGGCGACCGCACCCCGAACTCAAACTGCCCCTGTCCGGTTCGTCGTCGACTATCCCGATTCGTCCACCAACAAGTTGGAAGGACGCCACTGGAGGCAGCGGCGTTGTGCCGAGCAGTTCGAGCACAAGGCCCGTCTCCAGCGGAAAGGCCTCGCGGGTTCCCGACGATGCCCCTCAACGAGCTGCGAAATCCCGACGAACGCACTCGAGTCTCACCGTCGGTAGAGCGCTTGACGAGCACGACCTGACCCGAGTTCAGCTCGACTTGGGGTTCTCGTCCGCAGGCGTATCAGCGTGCCCACGGAGAGCTTTCGGCAGCGACTTCGGGCCGCCGAGGCCTTCGTGTTCACGATCCGGGCTTCCGATTCTGGACGCTGGGAGTGAGATGAGGAACCGGTTGCTCCAATTCGCGCATCGCAACGCTCACGAGACTGCGAGTCGCCTCGACGTCGTGCGCCAGCGCAGCCCGGAGCGCGTCAGCAAGGACGCTTGCTACATTTGCTACAGTGCCTCCGCTTTCGACCTCGCTCGACCATGACTCGCCTCCAACAGCATCGAGCGAACTCCCCTCAACGACAGGAAATTCACCACTCGACCCACCTCGACCACGCTCGCGAGAGTGGTCTCCCGACGGGTTCAAGTCCCCTACTCCTCGCAGAAGATGAAGCCCTCGGAAGCCGAAAGGTCTCCGGGGGCTTCGTCTTTTCGGGCTCCGTTTCGGCGGCAGGCTGCTGCTGTCACGCGCATTGGCTGGTCGGCTACCGTCCGGAAAATGTCGGGCAAGAAGCTCATCCAGCACTACGAACAGCTGCTCGCGCAGGACCCGAAGGACGTCCGATTGCTGCAGAAGCTTGCGGAGGCGTTTCAGAAGGCCGGCGAGAACATCAAGGCAGCAGCAACGATTGCGCGCGTCGCGGAGTCCTACGAGCACGACGGGTTCTTCCTCAAGGCCGTCGCGCAGCTCAAGCAGGCCGTGAAGCTCGACCCCGAACGAAACGACATCAACCTGCGTCTGGCGGACGTGCACCACAAGCTCCAGCTGCTCAGCGAAGCGATCGCTTACCTGCACATTGGGCTCCGGAACGCCCAGCGGAAGCAAGACGCCGACACCTGCTTGATCGCCTCGCGGAGGCTCACCGAACTCGACCCGACAAACCCGCAGTTGCGCCTCGCCTACGCACGGCTGCTGCTTCGGGCAGATCGAAAGGAAGAGGCCAAAGCGGAGCTCGTCGCAGCCGGCAAGCTATTGCGCCACGGCCATCCAGACCTCGCTGCCGCAGCGGACGCGGTTGATCTGAAAACGGACGTTGCCTGGACGGAATCCGAACTCGCGACGCTGAACGCGCTGACCTTCGAACTCTCTCGACGCACGACGCTTGAGCAGGGCCTTCTCCAGGTGGATTTCGAGCGGCCGAACTGAGCCGAAGTCCTGGTGACGGAGTGCCTACCGATTGGTCTTGCAGCCGACGATTGCTGGGCGTCGGTGACGAGGTGTCTTCTCGAGCGCCTCGATCTTGAACAACGCGATCAAGTGAGCCTGGGTGTACCTTCTGAGTGCGCAGGCCAAATTGCAGAACTGGCGACCAGATGAAGCCGAAGCTCCTCAGCGAAGCTGAATACCAGAGGACGTTTGCTGGACCGATGACGAGGTACGACGGACCAGCGCTTCTCGACATCTGGCCGTACGTCGATTCGGTGCCAGCAACCCACCTCGAAGGTCACGCCGTCTACGAGCAGTTCGTCGAGTGCGTGTACCGCACCGCTGATGCTCGCTCTCTGCACGTCCTGGTGATGACGCGGACGAAGAACGTCTTCCTCGTCGTGATCGTCGATGTTCCCGCAGCCAGCATCGTGCGCCACTACGTGCTCGACCTGAATCGCGAGTACGGACTTCGCTGACTGCGCCAAACGGAAATCGATCAGCGCTGGCCGCGCCTTCAGGCCGCAGCGCCCGCAGCGTGAGCCAATGCAGAGGGCGTCTTGCAGCCGACGATCGCTGGGGCCTCGTGGACGAGGGCGTCGTTCTGGAGCGCCTCGACCATGAACAACGCGAAGTCGATGCGCCGCGTGAGGTTGCTCTCCAGCACGGCATCACCCACGTGCCGGCTCCACAGCGGCAGCCCCTGACTCTCGCCTTCTTCGAGATCGCTGCCGCGAACGACCGTCCACCGCGTGGTGCTCTCGAACACCCGCCTGCAGGCTTCGACCTGATCGTCCACGTCGGCGAAGCGGAAGAGCCGCGCGATCGGACCGAAGAGCGCGAGCAACACCTTCATCGACCCGGGGTACACGTCTTTCCCGTCGCGCGTGATGTGCCAGCCACATGAGAACACCAGCCGTGCGCCCGGAGCGGCGAAGTCGAGCACCGCCTGGGCTGTGCCCGTCGAGAGCTGGTGCACGCCGAACGGAACGAGCACCACCATCACGCCATCGCAGCCGGCCACGGCGCGTCTGATGACCTCGCGATCGTTCGTCGCACCGGGAATGATCGTGATGCGCCCCTTGAACTCGTCGAGCTTGCCGACGCTGTTCGCACGACACACGCCCACCACCTCGTACCCTCGCGCGAGCGCGTGCCGCACCATGTACAGACCCAGCTTTCCCGATGCGCCGACGATGCAGATCTTCTTCATGGTGCTCCTGTCACGGGCGGCGGGCGGCTCCATTGCCAGGCGTCATGGGAGCGCGATTCGCCCGAAGACGATCGTCGAATCACCCGATTGAGACGGGGTCGCGCTCGACGGTCGCGCGGCGACGAGGGGCGCGGCGTCGGCGGGGAGTTCGTACCGCTGCGTCGCAAGGTACACGTTCAGCACGCGCGTCGAGTCGAAGTGGAGCAGCACCCTCGTGCCACCGCAGTCTCGCGTCCAACAGATGAAGGTCGTCGCCTCGGAGCCCGGCTTCGGCGTGTACGCCTGCCCGTCGACCTCGAGCCGCGTGAGCCCGGAGCCTGAGGGCACGACCACGAACCAACGATGCGCCGCGGTCGACGCGTCGAGATCGAGCGTCACGATTCGCCCCGCTCCCGCCGCCGTCACACTCGTCATCGCCGTTGGCGCCGCGAAACGAAGGGGACCGGCGTCGGCGACGAACGAAGGCGCCACAGCGACCGGCCACACGCGTTCCGGCGTCTGCGAGAACGACGCAGTTGAACGCAGCGACGCAGGCACCGTGCCCGTCGTGTCCAGCGCCCATCGCGCGCGTCCGGTGACGTGATCATCGATGGCCGTGATGTTCAGCCGCTGCGGCGACTCGGGCGTGTATGCCGGCTGCAAGCCGGTCAGGCACGCGCTCCCGACTGCGAAGACGAGCGTGAGGGAGGCCACGAGGAGGCACGCGCGGCGGCTCCACGACGCACCCGCGAGCATCGGCAACACCGAGAGCGCGGCGATCGACACCGGCACCGTGAAGCCCGGATGCAGCAGCAGCCCCTGCACGGGCTCCACCAGCCGCGCGAACGACATCCAGATGACCAGCGTCGGCATCGCAGCGACGGCCAGCGCGATCGTGCCGAAGGTTCCACTCCACGCATCGGAGCGACGGCTCTGCGCGAACACCACGGGCGCGGCGACCAGCACTGGAAACAGGAACAAAGGACTCAACCCTGGGAGCAGCACGGCGGTGATCGCTGCGACGGCTGACAGGAAGCCCCACACCGAGAGCGCCATCAGTCGTGGCCCGGCGAGACGCGAGCCGACGAACGCGACAGCGAGGATCCCCAGCGACAACGCTGCACGGAAGCTCGTCGGCGATGCGTACGAGGGGTCGGCGTTCCCAGAGATCCTCGCAGCGAGTCCATGGAGCGCCCACCCACCAGCGACGCTTGCCGCGACGACGAGCATCGGCGTGACGCCCGCGAGCACGCGTCTGCCCACCGAGACCGGCTCCGACCGCGAGACAAACGCCGCCGCCAGAACCAGCATCAACGCGACGGCAGCGAGCGGCGGTCCACACGCCTTCGGGATTCTCGGCACGAACAGCCCCGCGACCGACAGATACATCGCGTCGTCGCCAGCGAGCTCGGCGAAGTCCGTCTCCATCAACCCCTGCGCGACAGCCAACAGGTTGTCGCCATGCTGCTGCAGCGTGGCCGGGCTCAGGTTCTCCCGGCGGTCGAGCGGCGTGTGGTAGTGCGCGACGTTCTTGATGAAGCCGAAGTTGAACGAGGTGAGCTGCGCGTCGATGAAGAGCGTCAAATCGGTGTCGTTCGGCAGCTGCTTGTAGATGAGGTTCGACAACGAGCTCGTCGAGGGCGTCTTCGCTCCGCGCGCGTAGAGCGAGACGAGGGGCCCATCACCGCCGCTCGTCTGGAAGAGCTGACTGACACCCTGGTTGCCGCGACCTTCCACGTTCACGACGGCGCCGACCGAGGCCTTCGCCTCTGGGTTCGACAGGAACGCCGCCGCGCCGAGCATGCCGGCCTCTTCGCCATCGGTGATCAACGCGATGACCGGGTGCTTCGTCTTCATGCCCGTCGCCTGGAGCACGCGGATCGTCTCGAGGATCGCCGCGACGCCAGAGAGATCGTCGGCGGCACCAGGACCTGCCGGCACCGAGTCGTAGTGCGCGAGCAACACCACCGCGGGCCCATCACCGGGAGCGACCTTCGCGACGAGGTTCTCCACGGTGCCGCACGAGAAGACGTCAGCCCTCGTCGAGCCCCGACACCCACGCGACCGCTCGACGATGGCGTCGATGCCAAGGGCCGCGAACTCGGCGATCACCCGATCTCGAACCGCTGCGTTCTCGGGGCTCGACAGCGGGTGCGGCACCTGCGGACCGATGAGCCGGCCAAGCACCGCGTCAGCTCGCGCCGCCGAAAAGACGGTCGAGGGCGCGTCGGCACCGAGTGGCTCAGGCATGGGCGCCCCGATCAGCCAGCAGGCCGTCGCAGCCACGACCGGAATGAGCAGCCGGAGAACAGAGGACAGCGCGGTCGTCGGCATGGATGCGACTACTTCGCACCCTTTGCCGCAGCCGCCTCACGATCGAGGTCTTCGTCCACGAACTCGCTCGACTCCTCCTCCACTTCCTCGAGATCGATGTCCATCGACCCACCGTCGATGACGCCCGCATCCGAAGCCTTGCGCAGCTTGCGGCGCGAGAGCGTGACGTCCATGCGCGCCTCGACGCCACCCGAGAACGAGCCCTTCCACGTTCGGTAGCCGGGCAACGAGAGCTCGAACAGCACCGGCTGACGGGGCCAGGTGTTGTCGCTGAACCAGGGCGTCTCGCCGACCACCTTGCCCTCGATGGAGATCTTCGCGCCGGCTGGCGAGCTCAAGATGCTCAAGGTGCCAGGGCGGGACGAGGTCTCTGGGCTCCCGCTCCACCGCCACACACCAAAGCCCGCGAGCGCGAGCATCACCACCACGAGCCCGATCACCATGCCGACGCGCGCGTTCATGGGGCGCAGTCTGCCCATTCTCGACGGGTTCTTCGCCGGGATTCAGGCGGGGCCATGGCTGTCATGCGCGGCCCTGCTGGAGGCCACCCCGACCCATGGCGTCGCGGAGCGGGCTGCGATACGGGCCTCGCGTGCTCGCTCCCAGTCTGAACACCCGGCCTGAGGTCGCTGCTCCACCCGCCGCAACGTTCATGGATGAGGACGTGAGCCGATGTCGCGCGCTCCTCGCGGCCGGCCACCGCGTGATGATCGGCGTCGCAGGTGGCTCGGGGTCGGGGAAGACGACGCTCGCGCAAGAGCTGGTGCAGGTCTTCGGTGACGAGCTGAGCTGCCTCGTCATGCAGGACTCGTTCTACGTCGATCAGTCGGCGCGCTTCGACGGCGACGGCGGGAGCGTCAACTTCGATCACCCCTCCAGCCTCGACTTCGAGCTCCTCGAAGGTCAGCTGCGCGCGCTCCGCCAGGGCGTCAGCGTCGAGGTGCCGCACTACGACTTCGCCACCCACCGCCGGCTCACTCGCACGACGCCGCTCGAGGCCCGGCCGCTGGTGGTCGTCGATGGCACGCTCATTCTCGACAGCGCCGTCGTTCGGCCGTTGTTCGACGTCGCCGTCTTCGTGGAGTGTGCCGAGGCCGTGCGATTCTCGCGCCGCCTCGAGCGTGACGTGCGCGAGCGTGGCCGCACTCCGGCGGGCGTACACAAGCAGTTCCACCTTCAGGTGAAGCCGATGCACGACGAGTTCGTCGAGCCCTCGAAGCGGCACGCGCACCTGTGTGTCGCAGGCACCGAGGCGCTGGCGACGTCGCTGCACCGGGTGCTGGAGCAGGTCGCCGCCCGTCAGCCCGCCTCGCTCTAACGGCGGGGCTTGATTCGCGGCACGTCACGCGGCGGGAGGATCTCGAGCGACAGGTCCATCGCGCGCGCCGAGTGCGTCAGCGCGCCCATCGAGACGTAGTCGACGCCGAGCTTCGCGAGCACCGGCAGCCGATCGATCGTCACGCCACCCGAGACCTCGAGCTCGCAGCGCCCGTCGGCCAACTGCACCGCCGCGACGATCTGGGCGTCAGTCATGTTGTCGAGCATGACGATGTCGGCGCCACACGCGATCGCTTCGTCGAGCTGATCGAGCGAGGTCACCTCGATCTCGATCTTCACCAGGCGGGGCGCGTTCTGCTTCGCGCGTTTGAGCGCCTCACGAATCGATCCACCCACGGCTGCGATGTGGTTGTCCTTGATGAGCACGCCGTCGAAGAGGCCGATGCGGTGGTTGGTTCCGCCACCATGGAGCACCGCCGCCTTCGACAGTCCGCGCAGGCCGGGCGTCGTCTTGCGGGTGTCGAGGATCTTGAGCTTCGTGCCCTTGACGTGCGCGATGACGCCGACCGCTTTCGCCGTCATCGTCGCGATGCCCGAGAGGCGCTGCACGAGGTTCAAGGCCGTCCGCTCGCCGGCGAGCAGCACCTTGAGCGGCCCTTCCAGCTTTGCGACGCGCTGTTTCTTCAGCGTGCGATCGCCGTCGGAGAGCTCGAAGTCGAAGTCGACCGAACGATCGAGCCGCTTGAAGACCCTGGCGAAGACCTCGAGGCCCGAGAGCGTCATCTCCTCCTTCGCCCACAGCTCGGCCTTGCCCTGGGCCGTCGACGACAACAGCGCGTTGCTGGTGACGTCGCCAGCGGAGCCGAGATCCTCGTCGAGGGAGAGATCGATCAACCGGTCGATGAAGTTGTCGCGCATGGCGTCCTCAGCGCTTCTTCTTCGCGGTGGGCTTCTTCGCGACGGGCTTCTTCTTCGCCGCGGCAGGCTTCTTCGGCGCCGGCTTCTTCTTCGCGACGGGCTTCTTCGGGGCTGGCTTCTTCGCCACGGCCTTCTTTGGAGCTGCCTTTTTCGGAGCAGTCTTCTTCAGCGCAGTCTTCTTCAGCGCAACCGGCGCCTTCTTCTTCTCCGGCGTGTCCTCTTCCTTCGCCGCGTTGAACTCCCGCACGGCGTCATCGACCAGGCCCATGTTCATGTACGCGACGCCGAGGTCGCGGTGGTCCTGTGACGACAGCCCCTCCTTCGTCCCTTCGCGCAGCTTGTCGAGCGCCTCACGCACCTGCTGATCCGGCTCGCCTGCCGGCACCGTCATCTCCGACAGCTCGGCCTTGAGCTCCTCGACGAGGTTGACCGGACCTGACGCCGGCGGCGCGACGCGCACCTCGACCGGAGCAATACGCTTGAGGTTGTCGTTCAACTTGCCCACGCGGCTCGCCAGCTCGGCGATGCGGGCCTTGTCCTTCTCGACCACGTCCGGAGGAGCGCGGGTGGCGTAGTTGGGATTCTCGAACTTCTTCTGAATCTGCGCGCTCTCGGCTTCCGACTTGCCGATTTCCTTCTTCAGCCGCTCACGCTCTTCGGCGAGATCGACCAGGCCCGCGAGGGGCACGTAGATCTCCATCTGATGGCGAATCTCGGCGGCCGCCTGCGGAGGCTTGGTGCCGAGCCGCTCGACGGTCAACTTCGACAGACCCGCCAACGGGAGCACGTAGCGGCGGTACGTCTCGAGCGTCTCACGCACCATCGACTCGTCGCTCTGCACGAGGGCCTCGATGCGCAAGGCGGGCGACAGGTTCGACTCTCCACGAACGGTGCGAATGCCTTCGATGGCGGTGATCACCGGAGCCATCGTCGCCTCGGCCACCTCGTCACGCAGGCGGTCATCAGGCTTCGGGAACTCGGCGATCGCGATCGAGTTCACCGTGCGAGCCATCGGCAGCTTCTGCCAGATCTCCTCCGTGATGAACGGCGCGAACGGGTGCAGCAGGCGCAGCACGCGATCGAGGCAGAACACGAACGTCGCGCGCGTCGAGGTCTTCGCCGCGTCGTCGTCGCCGTACAGCGCGCCCTTCGACAGCTCGATGTACCAGTCGCAGAACTCGCCCCAGATGAACTGGTACAGCGTCGAGGTCGCGTCGCTGAAGGCGTAGCGCTCCAGCGCGTCGCCCGTCTCACGCACGGCGCGATCGAGGCGCGACAGAATCCACCGGTCCGACAGGCTAAGCGCGCGCTCCTTGATGAACACCCGGCCGTCGTCCTGGAAGTCGCCCAGGTTCATCATGCCGAAGCGGGTCGCGTTCCAGAGCTTGTTGCAGAACGCCTTGTAGCCACCGATTCGATCGATCGAGAGCTTGATGTCGCGGCCCTGCTGCGTGAGCGCGGCGAGGGTGAAGCGCAACGCATCGGCTCCCATCGGCTCGAGGCCCTTGGGGTACTTGTTCTTGATGCTCGCGGGCAGGCGCTCGGGCGGCGCGCCCTGGATGATGTCGAGGGGATCGATCACGTTCCCCTTCGTCTTCGACATCTTCTCGCCCTTCTCATCCCGCACCATCGCGTGCAGGTAGACGGTGCGGAACGGGACGTCGTCCATGAAGTGCAGGCCCATCATCATCATGCGGGCGACCCAGAAGAAGATGATGTCGTGCCCGGTCTCCATCACCGAGTTCGGGTACCAGGTCTTCAAGTCGGGCGCGTTCACGTCGGGCCAGCCGAGCGTGGAGAACGGCCACAACGCCGAGCTGAACCAGGTGTCGAGCACGTCGGGGTCCTGCACCCACTGGCCCTCGGCCGGCGGTTCACGGCCGACGAACGGCGTCGAGTTCTCGAAGTCCACGGTGCTGTCGGCGCCCACCGGGAACCACGCGGGGATCTGGTGGCCCCACCACAGCTGCCGCGACACGCACCAGTCGGTGATGTTCTCGAGCCAGCGGTTGAACGTCGCCGTCCACTGATCAGGCACGAACTTCGTGCGCCCATCGGCCACGGCCTTCAGCGCGCGCTCGGCGAGCGGCTTCACGTTCACGTACCACTGGCGAGAGAGGCGCGGCTCGACCGGCACGCCGCTGCGCTGTGACTTCGCCAGCGGCAGCTTGTGCGGCTTCTCTTCGACGAGCAGCTCGAGCGCGGTGAGATCTTCGAGGATCTTCTTTCGCGCCGCGAAGCGCTCGAGCCCCTGGTACGGCCCGCCGTTCTCGTTCACGAAGGCCGTCTCCGTGAAGATGTTGATCATCGGCAGCTTGTTGCGAAGGCCGGTCGCGTAGTCGTTGTGATCGTGCGCGGGCGTCACCTTCACCACGCCGGTGCCGAACTTCGGGTCGACCAGAATGCCGTCGGCGATGATCGGGATCTTCCGGTTCACCAGCGGCAACACCACGTTCTTGCCGATGAGGTGCTTGTAGCGCTCGTCGTCAGGGTGCACTGCCACGGCCGTGTCGCCCAGCATCGTCTCGGGCCGCGTCGTCGCGACCACCAGCTTCTCGGTCGAGCCCTCCACCGGGTACGCGATGCTCCAGAGCGAGCCGTTGGTCTCTTCGTTGTCGACCTCGAGATCGGACAGCGCCGTGCGCAGCACCGGGTCCCAGTTGATGAGCCGGTTGGCGCGATAGATGAGGCCTTCTTTGTGGAGGCGAATGAAGACCTCCTTCACGGCCTCCGACACGCCTGCGTCCATCGTAAAGCGCTCACGCGACCAGTCGAGCGAAGCGCCGAGCAACCGGTGCTGCTGACCAATGCGCTCGCCGTACTGCTGCTTCCACGCCCACACGCGCTTCAAGAACTCTTCGCGACCGAGATCGTGCCGCGACTTCTTCTCGGTCTTCATCAGCTCGCGCTCGACCACCATCTGCGTCGCGATGCCGGCGTGATCGGTGCCGGGCAGCCAGAGCACGTTGAAGCCGCTCATGCGCTTCCAGCGGGTCAAGATGTCCTGAATCGTCGCGGTGAGCGCGTGGCCCAGGTGCAGGCTGCCCGTGACGTTGGGCGGCGGCAGCACGATCGAGAACGGAGGCTTCTTCGAGTGGGGGTCGGCCCGGAACAGGCCGTCGTCCAGCCACTTCTTCGACCAGCGCGCTTCGACCTCGGTGGGCTCGTACGACTTCGACAGCTCTTCGGAACTCATGGATACGCTCACGGGGTTCAGCCGGTGGAACGGTGCTTCGAAAAGAAGAAACGGCGCCGACTCACGAGAAGTCGACGCCGCCTTTCAAGCACAACTGACTCTCAAGACAACCGCGACGAGGTCACGCGAGGCCCTTGGCTTCGCGCTCCTTGATGAGGCGGTCGAGCTCTTCACGAATGATGGTCTCGGCGAGCTGGGGCACGACTTCCCAGGCGATCTTCTCGATCACGTCCTTCGAGGCCAGTGAGAGCGCCGCGCGGAGCGCTGCTTCACCACCATCAGCCGGCTTGTCGTCGAGCGAGAGCGTCTCGTGGCGCTGCTGCGGAGGCGGGTGCGGGCGCTGCTGTTGCTGCGGCGGCGCCATCGGCCGGCCCTGCATCGGGCCACCTGGAGGCGGCGCGCCGAGGCCGAACGGATCACGACGGGCCTGCATCGGGTTCCCAGGCAGCGGAGCGCCACCGGGCGGGCGAGGAAGGCCCGGGTTCATGCCTTGCGGAGGCATGCCGGGGTGCGGCTGGCCGGGGTGGCCAGGCATTCCAGGCGGACGCATGCCGGGCTGGGTGCCGGGGGGCATGCCGCCCGGAGGGCCGGGAGGACGAGCCATGCCAGGGTGCATTCCAGGCGCGCCGGGCATTCCGGGAGGACGCATGCCGGGCTGCGTGCCCGTCGGAATTCCACCGGGAGGGCGCGGCATGCCCTGCCCCGGAGGCATTCCAGGACCAGGCGGCATTCCCGGAGCGCGCATTCCTGGCTGCGTTCCGGTGGGAATCCCTCCCGGCGCGGGCGGGCGCGGCATCGCCTGGCCCGGGCCCATCGGCGGACGCGCCATGGTGCCTGGCTGGGTGCCCATGGGAATGCCCGTCGGCGGCGAGGCAGCGGCCGGCCGATTCATCGGAGCTGCGCCGGTCGAGACCGGAGAGACGGTGGTGATCGGGCCTGAGCCGGGCGCCATGCCGACGAGCGCGCGCACGCGGTCCATGAAGGACTGGCTGTCGAACGGCTTGACGATGTGGGCCGTGGCGCCCGAGGCCTTCGCGCGGTTCTCGTCGAAGGGCTCGAAGCTGCCAGAGAGCAGCAACACCGGCGTGTGCGACGTCGAGGGATCGCTGCGGATCGCGTGGGCGACCTCGTAGCCCGTCTTCCCGGGCATCACGCAGTCGGCGATGACGAGATCAGGGCGCAGCTCGCGCGCCTTGTTGATGGCGTCGATACCGTTGTCCACCATGGTGACCGAGAAGTCTTCGGTCAGGAACACCATGCCGATGGCCTTGCGCATGGTGATGGAGTCGTCGGCGACCAGAACGCTCTTGGGCATCTTGAGGTGTCCTTCGAAAGCCCGGGAAATCCCCGGAGAGATTGCCGTTCCACTGTAGGAGGCCGACCGGATACAGCCAAGAAAAGTACGCTGCCGCGACGGTGAACTTCTTCGACCCCAGCGGCTGGGCGAACGGGCAGGCGTTCGAGGCGGCGCGGCACGCCCAACGAGAGGGCCCCGTGCGGTGGATGCCGGGCGCTGACGTGCTCGCGGTGCTGGGCCACGCCGAGGCGCTCGAAGTGCTGTCAGACAGTGAGCGCTTCACCTCACGGCGCGGCACCGGGCTGGCGGAGGCAGGGACGACCGGGCGCTCGTTGAACCTCGACGATCCACCACGATCGCTCGAGCTGCGCCGTTTGCTCCAGACCGTCATGGACCAGCCAGAGACATCGGAATCGCGCGCGCTGCTGGTCCAGTCAGCGAACGACGCCGTGAGCCGGGCGCGGGTTCGAGGTGACGCCGACGCGCTGAACGATCTCGCAGCGCCAGTCGCCCGGGCCAGCTTTGGCCGGCTCTTCGGACTCGAGGCCGACGAGCTGACCCTGCTCTGCCATCTGACCGAAGGACTCGCGCGGTCCGGGCGCGCCCGGCTGGTCCAGCCGCGCGCCGACGATGAACTCCGCTCCTTCTTGCGCGCAGGCCTCGCTGAGAGGCGTACCGGCGCGTTCTGGGACGTGGGCCGCTCCGCGATGGAGCGCGGGCTGACAACGGAGGACGCGATGTTCCTGCTCCGCCTCGTGGTGCAGACCGGCCATGAGTCGACGGCCCAGGCGATCGCCGGAGCGATTCACGCCGCGCTCGAGCACCAGCTCCCGTTCGACAGCTCGCCGCACGCGCTCGAGGAGTGGCTTCGGTGGACGTCTCCGCTCATTCGTTTTGCGCGCGTCGCGACGAGGCCCACCACGGTCGGCGCGTTCGAGGTTGCCGAAGGCGCACGGCTGGTCGTCATCTTCCCCGTCGTGAACCGAGACCCGGCCGTCTTCACCAGCCCCGAGACGATCGACCTGCAGCGCGCGCCGAACGCGCACCTCGCCTTCGGGTGGGGCCCGCATGCCTGTGCTGGCGCCCGCCTCGCCAAACAGCAGCTCGCCGCAGTGCTCGACGCGCTCCGAGCCGTCGACCGCCCTTCCCTCTCGGCACCACCGGTTCGGCTCGAGTCCGGCGTGACGAATGGCTTCGTGCGCGTGCCGCTTCGCTTCGGGTGAGGCTCCTTCACGGCCGCAGAGACGGCTTCGTCTTTACCCACGCCTCGATGGCGTCGATGCACTTCTGCAACCGCCCTTCCCTCGGCCCATCGATGAACGCGAACGAGCGACCGTTCTCCTCGAGCAACTTCACGGCGTCATGCACCATGCGCTTGCGCTGCTCCGGCTCGTCCTTCGCCTTGTCGCCCGTCCACGGGTGATCGTCGAAGAGCAGGTAGTGATGGCACCAGTCGGTTGGACGGAGCGTGAACGGCGGCTGCTGTGGAAAGAGCCGCTCGAACCAGAGCTTCAGGTTCACCACGTCGCTGTCGATGATGCCGAAGCGCCGCGCGTTGAAGCGCACCTGGCCGTTGGCCTCCAGCTGCCCCCGGAGCGCGTCTTGAGAGAGATCGGTCGGGGTCATCGGTCGGTCCAACCCGCCTGCGATGAGCGCGAGGTATTCGCCCGAGACCGAGGTGGTGAAGTGTTTGGCGAGCGCGGTCGCGACCGTGCTCTTGCCTCCGCCTTCGGGGCCGATGAGCGCCACCAGGCGCGCGAAGCGGGCGTGCAGCGGAGGGAGCAGCGCGCTCCACGACGCCCACGGGTCGGCGCGAATGGCGGTCGAGCTGATCGGGACCACCTGCCGCATCGGATCGATGAGCAGGAACTCGAGCCCGACCTCGATCGCGAACGGCTCTGCGTTGGGATCCGACGAGACGAGCACGCCGACGTCGTTCTGGAACGAGGTGCTCCGGAACCACTGCGCCCACCGCTTCGGCTCTGGAGCACCCGTCATGAAGTCTTCGTCGACGGGCACTTCGTTCACGGTCATCGCCTTCTGGGAGTGCAACAACTCCCGGAGCGCGTTCACCCGCGACGCGCCAGGCACGAAGTCACCCTTGCGCGAGAAGACACAGACGGTGACGCGCTTCTCGGTGGCAGCACGTGCGGCGGCGAGCAGGTACGCGTGGCCGACGTGCGGTGGGTCGAAACGACCAAGGACGAGCGCTCCCGACTTCCGGCGCGTCAGCTTCAGCGCCTTGATGAGCTCCGGGAACTGCATCCGGTCGGTCCACACCTGCGTGCTCTCAGCCCAGGCCCCGCGGACGTCGGGGGAAGGAGGCCAGGCCGGCGTGTCGTACGAGGGGCCGCCGTACCAATCGAAGAGCTCGAGTCCCATGCCGCGCGAGTGTCCACCTTTCCGCGCCGGTCATCGACCCCGACGTGCTCCAGTGCAGCGCATGCCCAACGTCAAAGACACGTTTTGCTCCTTCTGCGGCACCGCCTACCCGCCGCCGCTCACCTACCCGCGCACGTGCCCGGGCTGCCAGACGCCGGTCTGGTCGAACCCGATTCCGGTGAGCGTGGTGCTGACGCCGGTGAAGACGACAGAAGGCGAAGGCCTGCTCGTCGTACGCCGCGCGATTCAACCGCAGCTCGGCAAGCTCGCCCTCGTCGGTGGCTTCCTGGAAGATCACGAGACGTGGCAGCAGGGCGGCGCGCGTGAGATCCGCGAGGAGTCGGGCGTGAAGATCGACCCTGCCACGCTGACGCCGTTCTGGTTCACCTCGACGCAGCCGAAGCCGAACCGCGTGCTGCTGTTCTCACTCGCCGCGCCAATCGAGCTCTCCGCCCTGCCCCCGTTCGTCCCGAGCCCCGAGACGAGTGAACGCGGGCTGATCTTCGGGCCTGACGGGCTCGACGACGTCTTCGCGTTCTCGCTGCACTCCGAGGCCGCGCGCCGGTTCTTCGCGGTGCGGGGCATCACCGGGCCGCACCGTTGGCAGACGCGCTGACGCTCACCCCACCTCGAGCCACTTGAACCAGACCGGGTGGTTGTCCCGGTACCACTTCAGCGCGTCGCGAATTCGCGCCTGGTGGGCCTTGGGCATCACGTCTTCTTCGACACGATCGAAGTGCACGATCACCCGCTCGCCGTCGTGCTCGAGCGCCTGCGACAACATCGTCTGCAGCTCGTTGCGAATGCGCCCCGAGTCGCTGACCTTCACGGGCCGCTGCCTGAAGTCGACGCCGCTGACGAAGCGGGTCAACAGCGGGCTGAAGCACAGGCGCGTCTCCTCGAGCGTCTCGAGCAGCCGGAAGGTGAAGTGGATGTTCGAGCTCGCGTTGTGCGTCGCCAGTCGCGCGGTCACCCGGTACCGATCTTCAGCGAGCTGCTGCACGCCCTTCATGCCGGTGTACGGATCGTCGCACATGTAGCCAGTGCACGAGAGCACCCGCCAGCCGCGCTCGTCGAAGAAGTTATCGGCGTAGAGCACGCGCTCCTCGAGCGGAATCAGCGACGACTTCGCCTCGTCGATGGCGTTCGCGTAGGTCTTCGCGAGCGCGTCTTCGACGGGTTTGCCGCCGTACAGCGCCGAGAGCTTCGAGCGGAAGTCGTCGGCGTGCGGGTCGAGCCGCATCAGCTGGTACTCCTGCGCGAGCGGAAGCTCGAACTTCGGCGACAACGGCGCCATCGACACCTCGACCTCGAGCACCTGCGACAAGCTCGCGGCCTGGAGCGCCTCGGCCGTCGCGGCGTAGCCGTCGCAGAGGAAGACGTGATCGCCGTCGGCGTCTTTCCAGCTCCGGCACAGACACGTCGGCGCGTAGGTGCCCGAGTCGGTGAAGACGGGCAGCCCCGTCGGCGCGATCCACCCGTCCTCCACGAGGTGCGCGCCCAGGCCCTTCCACTCTTCCCAGAGACGACTGAGCCGGCCTGCGCGGCTCTTCCCCGACAGCGACCACACGTGAATGTTCTTCCGCTTGATGCCGGGAAACGCCGCCTCGATGGTCTCGACGATCAGCGAGCGAGGAGAGCAGAAGTCGAGCAGCACCGAGCGCTCCGCGGCCACCTCGACGACGCGGCGAGGCAGCGTGAGACACGCCATGTACGCCTCGTAGGGCTTCGTCACTCGAGCCGGGGCGTCGAACAGATGCAGCACCGCCATCGGGCCCGTGTCCTTGCCCTCTGCGAAGCGGGACGTGTTCTCGAGCGTGTCGACGGCCGCGCCCCAGACGGTGAGGCCACGCGTCTTGAGCTCCTCGCGGAACTGCGTCCACCCGAAGCCAGGCTCGTTGAGGAGCCGCCGCACCACGCTGTCGATCGCGCGCGCCACCTGGGGCCGTGCGTAGACGCGACCGAAGCCCAGCAGCGGGTTCGCGCCCATCTCAGGCGTCTCGCCGGCTTTCGGCATCAGGCCTTCGCCGAGGCTCACCATGATGGCGTGGTTCTCGGGCAGCTCGCGCGTGAGGTACCAGAGGCCTTCGCTCATCACGTAGGCAGAGATGGCGTCGGCGGCCTTCTTCACCTGGTTGAAGACGTGCTTGTCGACGCCAACACCCGCCCCGAATTGTCCGAACAGCCTCGCGCCGAGGGCCGTGGTGGCGGCCGTCATCGCCAGACAGCGCGCCGT
>JAUXRI010000172.1 GCA_030681895.1 Myxococcales bacterium
ACGCAGATCGCCGCCATCGGCATCACCAACCAGCGCGAGACGACCGGCCTGTGGACGACGGCCGGCAAGCCGATTCACCGCGCCATCGTCTGGCAGGACCGCCGCACCAGCGAGCTGTGTCACGAGCTCAAGGCGAAGGGCGAAGAGGCGAGGGTGAAGCAGACGACGGGCCTCGTGCTCGATCCGTATTTCTCCGGCACCAAGCTCAAGTGGCTGCTCGACAACGTGAAGGGCGCGCGGCTGATGGCGGAGCGCGGGGAGCTCAAGTTCGGCACCATCGACACCTGGCTCGTCTTCAAGATGACCGGCGGCGCGGTGCACGTCACCGACGCCTCGAATGCGTCTCGCACGCTGCTGATGAATCTCGAGACGCTCACGTGGGACGACGCGATGCTGTCGCTGTTCGACGTGCCGCGCTCGGTCCTGCCGCGCATTGCCGGGTCGGCTGAACTCTACGGCGTCACCCGCGGCATGAAGTCGTTGCCTGACGGCGTGCCGGTGAGCGGCATCGCAGGAGACCAGCAGGCGGCGCTGTTCGGCCAGGCGTGCTTCGACCCCGGCGAGGCGAAGTGCACCTACGGCACCGGCGCGTTCCTGTTGATGAACGTGGGCACGTCTCCGGTGCAGTCGAAGGCGGGGCTGCTGTCCACGGTGGCCTGGAAGCTCGGCGACACCACCACCTACGCGCTCGAGGGCAGCTCCTTCATCGCTGGTGCGGCGGTGCAGTGGCTGCGTGATGGGCTGGGGCTCATCAAGAAGGCGAGCGACGTCGAGGCGCTGGCGAAGACCGTCAAGTCGTCGGGCGCGGTCGTCTTCGTCCCAGCGCTGGCGGGGCTCGGCGCTCCGCACTGGAGACCCGACGCGCGCGGCCTCTTCGCGGGCATCGATCGCAGCACCACGAAGGGCCACCTCGCGCGCGCGGTGCTCGAGGGCATCGCGTTGCAGATTCAGGACCTGGCGGAGGCGATGAAGCTCGACTCGGGTCGCGCGATTCCCGCGTTCAAGGTCGACGGTGGCGCGGCGCGGAACGACCTGCTCATGCAGTTCGAGGCCGACGTGCTGGGCACCAACGTGGTTCGTCCGAAGAACGTCGAGACCACTGCCCTTGGCGCCGCCTTCCTCGGAGGCCTTGGCGTCGGCTTCTGGAAGTCCCCCGACGACATCCGCAAGGCGTGGAAGGCCGACAAGGTCTTCAAGCCGAAGATGTCAGTCGAGGAGCGCGCGCAGCACCTCGGCAAGTGGCGTGACGCGGTGAAGCGCGCATGAGGTGGCTGGTGGTGGTGCTGCTGGGAGCGGCCGGGTGTTCGCGCTGCTCGAAAGAGACCGTCGTCGACGCAGGCGCGCCTGTGGTGGTCGTGAAGGAGCCGAAGCGCTTCAGCACCGACCTGCGCACGGTGCTCCTCACGATCTACCCCGAGTACCGCGGCACCAACCTGCGCGTGGGCGTCGCGCGGCTGACCCGCACGCTGGTGGGACAGGACGACTGGGCGAAACGCGCGCACGAGCTGTACGCGAAGAACCGGGTCACCGAGACGCCGGCCGACGCGGGCGTCGAAGGCATGCTCGACCTCTTCCGCTTCCGAATCTCCGAGACGCCGGGTGGGGCGACGGCGGTCATCGAGCTGCCGGTCGACGGCGAGACCATCGGCAAGCTGTACACGAACCCTGCCTCGCTCTCGTCGATGCAGCTGGGCCAGTACCTGCCGCGCGAGGGCGTCACCATCGAGCGCGACGTGTTCGACTTCCGGCTCGAGTACGACGCCAGCACCGAGAAGCGCGCGGCCTTCCTCACGCGGCAGCTCGTCGAGCTGATGCTGGGGAACGGACAGTGGACGCCGGGGCCACTCCCGACGGGCTGGGAGCCGAACCTCGAGGACGGCGGGTATGGCGGCGTGCCGGGCTCGTTCGAGATGACGCTCACCGGCCTCGTCGATGGAGCGACCGTCACGCTCACCCGCGCCGGCACGCGCATCAACCTCGACTACCGGCTCGTCACGTATCAACGCTGAGCCGTCAGGACAGGTGACGCCGTTCGTCGTGCGGCGTATTGCCGGCCCTCAGGAACGCCCCCGCACATGACTGAAGCCGCCGTCGTCCCCCAACGCGCAACGCTGATGACGCTCCTTCGTCTCGCGTTGCCCATCGTGCTGTCACGGGCGAGCCAGACCGTGGTGGGCCTCGCTGACGCCATCATGGTGGCGCACCTCGGGGCGGCGTCTCTGGCGGCGACCTCGACCGGCGCGACCAACGCGTTCTCTCTGCTCATTCTGCCGATGGGCATCACCTTCATCGTCGCGAGCTTCTCGTCGCAGCTGTTCGGCAAAGGCGACCTCGCCAGCGCCCGTCGCTACGGCTGGTACGGGCTCATCGTCGCTGCGGTGACGCAGGTGGTGTGTTTCGCCTCGATTCCCTTCTTCGGGAGCGTCGTCGACCTGCTGCCGTACGAGGCCGACGTGAAGGCGTTGATGACGACGTACCTCGCCTGGCGAATCCTCTCGGGCGGCGCGGCCATCGGGCTCGAGGCGCTCGCGAACTACTACGGCGGGCTGGGCCGAACGCTCCCGGGCATGGTGGCGAACCTCGTCGCGATGGGGCTCAACGTCGCGTGCAACTGGGTGCTCATCAACGGCGCGGGCCCGATTCCGGCGCTCGGCGTGATGGGCGCGGCCCTGGCGAGCTCCATCTCGACCGTCATCGCGTTCGCCGGGTTCTTCGTCTTCTTCCTGCGCGAGGGGCGTGGGCTGCCTCGTCCCGCGCTCTCGCGTGCCGAGTTCGGGCGAATGCTGCGCTTCGGTCTGCCCTCGGGCTTCAACTGGTTCTTCGAGTTCCTCGCCTTCGTCTTCTTCGTGAACGTCGTGGTGGCGGGCCTCGGCACGCCCGCGGTCGCCGCGCTCAACAGCGTGCTCGCGCTGAACTCGGTCTCGTTCATGCCGTCGTTCGGGCTCGCGAGCGCAGGCGCCGTGCTGGTGGGTCAGGCCATCGGCGCGGGCCGCAAAGACGACGTGCCGCACATCGTGAAGCTCACGGCTGGCACCGCCTCGGTGTGGATGACGGCGGCGGGGCTCCTCTATCTGCTGATTCCCGGCATCCTCCTCATTCCCTTCGCGCGCGGTGAAGACGGCCCCGCGGTGATGCGCTTCGGTGTGCGCATGTTGATGGTGAGCGCGGCGTGGCAGCTCTTCGATGCGTCGGCGACGGCGCTGGCCGAGTGTCTGCGCGCGGCGGGAGACACGCTGTTTCCCCTCATCGCCAGGCTCGCCATCGCGTGGCTCGTCTTCGTGCCGGGCGCCTGGTTCACGGTGCGCTCGTTCGATGGTGGAGAGATCGGCGCGATGGTCTGGCTCGTCATCTACCTGGCGATGCTGGCGCTGATGCTGTTCGTCCGGTTCCGCTCGGGCAAGTGGCGCACCATGGAGCTGATCGAACATTGAGGCGCGGCGCCGTCCCGTGAGAAGGTCTCAGGCATGGGCTCGAAGATCCTCCGCCAGGGCGACCGCTACAAAGCCAAGCTCGAGAAGACCCTCACCGACGGCAAGGTGACCCGCCAGGAGGTCGCCGCGATTCTCCGCGACGCGCGCGACGGTGAGTTCAAGCAGGTCGAGGCGCACTACCTGTCTGGCTTCGTCGGCCTCAACGCCAAGAAGTTCGACCCCGTCGCCCGCGAGAAGCTGCTGTCGTTCGTGAAGACCGAGATGATCGCGCTCGCCGAGATCGCCGGAGACACCGGCCTGAGCCGCCCGCAGAAGCAGCCCGCGTTGACGCCAGACTCGGTGAAGAGCGGCGCGGTGACGTTCAAGCCGGTCGAAGGCACGCTGACCGTCAACGGCTTCCAGATGGACGACGCGATGCAGGGGCAGGTCGGTGACTGCTACCTCATCTCGGCGCTCGCCTCGGTCGCGCACGCGAAGCCCGCGCTGCTCGAGAAGGCGATCAAGACCAACGCCGACGGCACGTACACGGTCACGTTCTACGAGCGGAAGCCGAACCAGACGAAGCCGACGCCCGTCGAGATCACCGTCGACGGCACCTTCCCTCAACGGGCCGGTGGTCGGCTCGAGTACTGCGCGCCGCGCTCGAAGGGCGAGCTGTGGCCGATGGTGTTCGAGAAGGCGTACGCGTCGTGGAAGGGCGGCTACGACGCCATCGAAGGCGGCATGTCGGCGACGACCCTCGAGGCGCTCACCGGCAAGAAGCCCGAGTTCTTTCCCGTCGACGCGTCACTCGGAGCCGCTGACATCTTCGCGAAGCTGAAGAAGGGCTTCGCCTCGGGGGCTGCGGTGGTGGCGCTGAGCAAGCCCTGGGAGCCGGTCGAGCAGGGCGTCGTGACCGATCACGCCTACTCGGTGCTCGGTGTGGAGGAGAAGGCCGGGAAGAAGTTCGTGACGCTCCGCAACCCTTGGGGTGAGCGCGAGCCCGGACGTGATGGGCGAGACGACGGCATCTTCACCATGCCGATCGAGAAGTTCCTCACGTCATTCGCGACGGTCGAGCTCGCGAAGCTCTGAGCCCAGCGCCTTCACCACGCGCTCGATGCCCTTCGACACCGCGTCCCAGCTCGAGAACTTGCGCGTGTAGGTGAGCGCCGCCTCACTGGGGCCGTGAGGGCCGACGATGTGGAAGGGCCGCAACGGGTGGCCACCCCTGCGTTCACGCTCGGCGCTCAGGTGCGTCACGTACGCTTGAGGATCTCTCGCGACGAAGCCGATGAGAGAGAACAACACCGCGTTCAGACAGTCCGGCGCGCCCGCCAGCATCGGCGCGTCGAGCAGCTCTTCGATCCACGGCGTCATCAACGCTTCGCGCTCGGGCTCACGATCGAGCAACGCCCAGATCTCGACGTAGCCCAGCGTCACCTGGCTTCGGGCCGCCTCGACCTGCTCACCCCACATGCGGCTGCGCATGTCGGCGTGCTCGTCGGGGTCTCTCGAGAACGGGCCTCCGAAGTTCGTCCACAGCGCGTGGGTCTGCTCGAACGTCCACCCCGGGCGCTGCGCCGACAGGAGCACGTGCGTGAAGTGTTCAGCGACGGACTCGAGCTCCTCGGGGCTGCGCCACATGCGCAGGGCGCCGCGAATGTGTGAGAGGCGCGCGAGCAGATCGCGCTCGAGGCGCTCGAGCACGGTGGGCGGCAGCATGGGCGTGACTCGCACCACGCCAGGCACGTCGGTCGTCGCGTCATCGAGCAGCCCGCGGTACAGCTCGACGAGGCCGATCGACGAGCGCTGCGTCACCATCGCCGTCACGGTGTCGACGACGAGGCAGGCGCGGCCGGCGCCGTTGACCACCGACGGGTTCACGCTGCCGTCCTCCGAGACGCTCTTCCATTCCCACGCGCCGGTGCGAACGAGCTGCTGACCGAACGCGAACGCCAGCGACGACACCTGCCTCGCCTGCGCCGACGCGTCGCCGTTCTGCTTCAGGAAGAGCAACACCCGCTCGAGCGCGCGGACGAACTCCAGAGGCTCCGAGGCGTCAGGCGTGGTGAACCACTGGGCGAGCGCGCGCTCCGACGCCTGGGTCACCTCGAGCAGGTGTTTGTCGCTGAGCGGCGAGACGCGCACGGCGCCACGATAGCCCCGACGAGGCCGCGTTTTTCAAACCGTTCTGCGGTCGCCCCCCGGTGTATGCACGCGGTCATGACTTCGAAGCTCAAGGTCGGTGTCCTCGGCGCGACTGGAATGGTTGGCCAACGGTTCGTCTCGTTGCTGGAGCGTCACCCGTGGTTCGAGCTGGTCTCGGTGGCGGCGAGCCCGTCGTCGGCAGGGAAGGCCTACGGCGAGGCGGTCGGTGGGCGATGGTCGCTGCCCGGCGGCATCCCTGCCAGCGCCGCGTCGCTCGTCGTTCAAGACGCCTCTGACGTCGCGCGTGTCAGTGCTGGCGTCGACTTCGTCTTCTGCGCCGTCGACATGCCCAAAGACGTCACCGCGAAGCTCGAAGAGGACTACGCGCGAGCCGAGACGCCGGTGGTGTCGAACAACTCGGCCCACCGATGGACGGCCGACGTGCCGATGATGATCCCCGAGATCAATGACGGCCACACGCAGGTCATCGACGCGCAGCGGCGCCGGCTCGGCACGAAGCGCGGCTTCATCAGCGTGAAGCCGAACTGCTCCATTCAGAGCTACGTGCCGGCGATTCACCCGCTCAAACACTTCGGGCCGAAGACGCTGGCGGTGTGCACGTACCAGGCGATCTCCGGCGCCGGGAAGACGTTCGAGTCGTGGCCCGAGATGGTCGACAACGTCATTCCCTTCATCAAGGGCGAAGAAGAGAAGAGCGAGCAGGAGCCGATGAAGATCTGGGGGAGCGTGTCGGACGGACGAATCGTCGCGGCGACGGCGCCGGCCATCACGGCCCAGTGCATCCGGGTGCCGGTGTCTGATGGACACATGGCCGCCGTGTTCGTCTCGTTCGAGAAGAAGCCGAGCCGCGACGAGATTCTGTCGGCGTGGAAGACGTTCTCGGGCAAGCCCCAGGCGCTGCAGCTGCCCAGCGCTCCGACGCCGTTCCTCACCTACTTCGAGGACGAGACGCGGCCGCAGACGAAGCTCGATCGTGACCAGGGCCACGGGCAGGGCGTCAGCATCGGCAGACTCCGCCCGGACGCGGTGTTCGACTGGCGCTTCGTCGCGCTCTCGCACAACACGGTTCGCGGCGCGGCTGGTGGAGCGGTGCTGACCGCCGAGCTGCTCAAGGCCGAGGGGTTTCTCACCGCGAAGTGATGCGCCGACCTGTCACGGACACGCGCTGAGCTCGCCTGACGCGAGGTACAGCAGCCCGTTTCCGGCGGGGAAGTTCGAAGCGCGCGTCCAGCTCGCGCCGTCGTCATCGCTGAACCACGCGCCCAGGCCGTTCGACGCGACGCCGATCAGCCTTCCGGTGCGGGAGCGCGTCACCAACTCGAAGCGCACGCCAGCGGGCAGCAGCTGCGTGGTCCACGTCAGCCCGTCAGTGGAGCGCACCAGCCGCGCACCGGTGGCCGCGAGAAAGCGTGTGCCGTCGAACACCACGGGTCCGCGCGCCGCGACGCCCAGACTGCCGTTACCTTCGTTCAGGCCAGTTTGTGCGCTGGTGACGCAGACGTCTCCGTCGTCGCCGACCGAGAGCAGCCTGCCGTTGCCCGCCGCGAAGCCTCCGGTGAAGCCGATGCTGGTGTGCCGCGTGCCGACACAGCCACCGACCGCCTGCCACGTCGATTGGCCGGTGCGCCGCACCTGCACGTTGCCGTCGGAGCCCGCCGCCCAGATGCCGTCGAACGCCGCCGCAGCGCGGTCGTACATCGAGGCAGCGCTCATCGGCTGAACCGCCCAGCCTGCTGCGGTCGCGTTGGCGCCGCCGATGTTGCGATTGCCGACCAGCACGAAGCGCCCGTCAGAGAACCCGACACCGCCATAGCTCGTGCTCAGCACGTTCGGACTCCAGGTCGTGCCATCGCTGGTGACCCACGCCGTGCTCGCCGTTCCCCAGCCGGTGAGGAAGACGAACTTGCCCGCTCCGAAGGTGAGCGACTTGGGCGTGTACGAACGATGCCAGTCGTCCTGGCTCTCGTTGGCTTCTTGAAGGTTCGCACCCCACGTCAGGCCGTCGTCGCACGAGCGAACCCGCCGCCCGCCCCAGCCCGCCGCGACGACGACCTGAAAGATGGGACCTGCGTCAGGGATGACGATCGTTCCCGCGTCGGGTGTTCCCGCGTCGAGAGGACCCGCGTCGGGTGCTCCTGCGTCGATGGGCCCTGAGTCGATGGGCCCTGCATCGGTCACGTGGCCAGCGTCGCGGTCGACCCCCGCGTCGTCGACCGAGTGCGCGTCTGGAACGTCAGCCTCGCCGACCTGCCCGGTGCAGCTCGCGACCAGCACGATCAGGAGAAGGAATGGGCGCACCTCGTACAGAGCCACGAGGGCCCCAACTCAGCTCACGAGGCGCGCTTTCGGTGGCGCAGGCCACCGCGTGCGAAACGAGTGTCTCGACTGGGGAGGATTCCGCGCCGCTGAGTCAGAAGGAGCCGTGCCTGCGGTTGGCACTACTTCATCACCGTCGCGCTCGAGCCCGGCTGCTTCCCGCCAGAAGGCAGCGGCTCGGCGCGCAGACCCAGACAGCTCGCGAAGAACGCCTCGACCCGCGCTGCGAAGTCGAGCCGATTCTCGGGCCGCGCCAGCCCGTGCCCTTCGTCGGAGTACACGACGTACGTCACCTGTCGCTTCGCCGCGCGCATCGCCGTGACGATCTGCTCGGACTCCGCCGGCAGCACTCGTGGGTCGTTCTGTCCCTGCCCGATGAGCAGCGGCGCGGTGATGCGGTCGGCGATGAAGGCCGGTGAGGCCGCGGTGAGCAGCTCCTTGTCCTTCGGGTCCGACGGGTTGCCGACGCGTCTGAAGAACGCCGCCTCTTGGGCCTTCCACCACGGAGGAATCGCCGCGAGCAGCGTGAAGAGATTCGCCGGCCCCACGAGGTCGACGCCGCATCGGTACTGCTCGGGGGTCTTCGCGAGCCCCATCAGCGTCGCGTACCCGCCGTAGCTCTGGCCCATGATGGCGACGCGGGCCGGGTCCGCGATTCCCTCTTTCACCGCCCACGCGACGGCGTCCGAGAGATCGTCCTGCATCGCGAGGCCCCACTGCCGGTTGCTCGCGTTCACGAAGCGTTTCCCCGCGCCAGTGGAGCCCCGGTAGTTCACCTGCAGCACGGCCGCGCCGCGATTGGCGAGCCACTGCGCGTTGGCGTGAAAGCCGAGGCGGTCTCTCCACCACGGCCCCCCGTGCACCAGCAGCACGAGCGGCAGCTTCGCCGGCGCCACTCCGCGAGGCGTGGTGAGGAACGCCTGCAGCACGAGTCCATCACGCGCCGGAATCGTCACCGGCGTCATCGTCGCGAGCGTGGCCGGGTCGACCCTCGGGAGCGACGCGCCCAGCGGCGTGGCTTGCTTCGCCTTGCGGTCCCACAGGAAGTACCTCGCCGGCTGCGTGTCGCTCGAGAACGAGACCACCCACTTCACATCGGCGCGGTCGGTGCTCACCACGTCGAGGTCTCCCGGTGAGACCGCTTTCAGTTGATCGATCTCGACACCGAACAGCCAGTCGAGCGACGTCCACTCGCGCCGCCCCTCGACCTCGAAGCCCACGGCGCGCAAAGAGGAGCCTGTTCGATTCCACAGCACGTCGATGACGTCGCTCTTCGCGTTGGTCGCCAGCAGCCGCTCGGTGCCGGTCTTGAGCGACTTCTCGAGCACGCGGTCGGTGTCGCTCGAGATGGTCGACGCCAGCAGCAGGCTCTTGCCGTCGAAGGAGAAGCCGAACGGCCGCACGTTCTCTTCGAGGCTCGCGGTGATGAGCGCACGCCAGGGGCTCTTGACGGTGTCGCGAACCCGCAGCTCGGTGCCGCCGCTCGGGAGCGTGGCCCTGGCTCCGCGCACTCTGAAGTCGACGTCGACGAGCCACTGGGTGACGTCGCCCGGGTTCTGGGTGTCGACGAACACCGCGCCGGTCTTCCAGTTGAGGCGCACCACGTCGAAGGCTCGCGCGTCTCGCCGGTTCGACGTGAGGAGCACCAGCTCTGGCGCCTTCGGGCTCGTCTCGAGCACCTCGTTCTTCGACTTCGGCCACGGCGTGAGATCGCGCGCCGACTTCGTGGCGAGGTCGACGACGAAGACGTGGAAGCGCTCATCGCCGTCGGCGTCTTGCGGGTAGAGCAGGGCGCTCGAATCTTCCGTCCACCGGAAAGAACGAAGGCCGCGGGCCGGCTCGTTGGTCACCGCCACGTCGTCGGCGGTGCCGAGCGTACGAACGAAGAGCTGCACCACGTTCTTCTCGTCGGGCTTGAGGTAGCCGAGCTTGAGCCCGTCGGGAGAGAGCTGCGGGGTGGCGAACTCGGCGTTGCCCAACAAGAGCGCGCGAGGGAGCAGCGGCGTACCCCCGTCGACGGCGGCCAGGGAGAGGTGCGCCAGAAGGAGCGTCGTGAGCAACATGGGTCGACCCTGCACCACGCCGCGATCGCGGGGAAGCACTCGGTGCGCGTCAGGGGCGGAGCTCGCGAAACACATCGGAGACGATCATGCCGACCACGAGGACCCACGCCAGCGTCACGACGAAGCCGAGCAGTACGCCGACGAGCGCAGCCTTGCGCCCACCAATCGACGGCGTCGCGGTCGGGTTCACCCGAGAGAGCCCGATGAGACCAGTGACGAAGGCGATGGGCCCGAAGAGCGGGAAGAACAGCGAAGCCAGGCCGTAGCTCAATGCCTGGCGGGCCATGGGGTTGTCGTACCGCCGCCGCCACTCCTTCTCGAGCGCAGCGGCGGTGACGTCCATCTGGAAGAAGAGCTTCGTCCGCGTCGTCGTGAGCGCGCTGGCCGCGATGGCGAGGGGAATCATCATCGTGCCCAGCGCCATCGGCCCGAGCGCGGCGACCAGGACGATGCCGAGGAGCACGACCAGCACGACGAGCGCCGCGCGGGCGTGGCGAACCCGAAACCAGAACGCGACGCCGATGACGGCATAGAGCGCGGTGAACACCAGCCACGGCAAGGCGCCCGTCAAGAACGGCTCGGCGAGGTCGATGGTCGTCAGCAGGAACGCCGAGGTCGCCGCCGAAACCAGGCCGGTGAGGCCGAGCAGCCAGGCCCACGAGTCACGTTTTCCCCAGTGCTCGCGTTTGTACGCGTCGAGGAAGTCGACCTCGGGCCGCGCCGCACAGTCGGCGCAGAACATGCCGTTCACGAGGCGCCGAACGTCGTGCTCGCAGACGAACGTCCCGCAGCGCGCGCAGCTGCCGACCGCTGGCGCTTCAGGGTGCCTTGGGCAGGACGCCGCGTTCACGCGCGCAGGGTATCGCGATGTCGGCTACGAGTGCCGCGTGGCAATGGGCTCGAGAGGACTCGTCGTCGTCGAACAGGTGCTCGCGCGATCCGTCGTCACGGCAGCGCGAGGCCACGGCCCCTTGCGGCTGCTGACGCCGCAGAACCACGGGCCCGGCGCCTGGGTCTACGCGTCGAGTCTCGGCGGCGGCTTCGTGGGCACCGACGATCTCTCGCT
This sequence comes from Myxococcales bacterium, assembly GCA_030681895.1. GTDB lineage: Bacteria > Myxococcota > Myxococcia > Myxococcales > Myxococcaceae > Xiheimicrobium. Next base: position 11,028 of record JAUXRI010000172.1, read on the forward strand.
CGACGTCGACGTTCGTGCCGGCGCCACCGCGTTCATGTCGTCGCAGTCAGCCGGCAAGGTGTATCGCGCGACCGACAGCCGCTTCACGGTGAACGCACGAGTCGAAGACGGCGCGACGCTGGTGAACTGGCCAGACCCGCTGATGGCGTTTGCCGGCGCGCGCTTCACGCAGCGGCAACACTTCGAGCTCGCGCCCACCGCGTCGTTGGTGTGCGTCGATGCGTTCACCGCCGGCCGGGTCGCGTCGGGCGAACGGTGGGCCAGCGAGCACCTGGCGCTCCGGCTGTCGGTCGCGCGTGCAGGCCGTCCGCTCTTCGTCGACGGCGTGACGTTGTCGCCGCGTCACGGCTCGCTCGACGCACGCCTCGCTGGGGTTGGCGCCATGGCCACCGTCGTCATCGCGGGGCCACGCTTCGAGGCACTCTGCGATGCGCTGCACGCGAGGCTCGGAGCGGCTCCCCTCGAGCGCCTGCCGTCGACCCTCACGGCGTCGTCTCGCTGGCCCTGGGGGCTCGTCGTTCGTCTCGCGTCGCCGACGACTGCCGCGCTCGTCACGAAGCTCACCGCGCTCCTCGCACCAGCCCTCGTCGACGTGCTCGGCGAGGACCCGTGGGCTCGGAAGTGGTGACGTGACGCGCTGCGTTGGCGGTGGTACCACCGACGCGTGAGACTGACTCCGCACGAGGTCGACAAGCTGGTGCTCCATCAGGCCGGCGTGCTCGCCCAGAAGCGCCTCGCGCGAGGCCTTCGCCTCAACTACCCCGAAGCCGTCGCGCTGCTCGCGACCCAATTGCTCGAGTTCATTCGCGACGGGAAGCGGGTCGTCGAGTTGATGGACCTCGGCAAGCGCCTGCTCGGCCGGCGCAACGTGATGAACGGTGTGTCGGAGCTCATCTCGGAAGTGCAGGTCGAGGGCACGTTTCCCGATGGCTCGAAGCTGGTGACGGTGCACCAGCCCATCGCGGCCGAGTTCGGCGACCTCACACTCGCGTTGTACGGCTCGTTCCTTCCGGTGCCCGGCAACGAGGTGTTCTCCGAGGCGCCCCGCCTCGACGAACCAGGGGCCATCGAGACGCTGCCGGGCTCACTCGAGCTCAACGCCGGCCGCAGCGCCCTCACCCTCGCGGTGACGAACACCGGCGATCGTCCGATTCAGGTGGGCAGCCACTACCACTTCATCGAGACCAACCGCGCGCTCGCCTTCGACCGGGCCGCCTCGCTCGGCAAACGCCTCGACATTCCGGCCGGCACCGCCGTTCGGTTCGAGCCGGGAGAGACGCGGCAGGTGTCGCTGGTCGACATCGCGGGCGCGCGCGTCGTGCGTGGTGGCAACGCGCTCGTCGACGGTCCCCTCGATTCCGATGCAGGCGCGGCGATGGAGCGCGTCACGCGTCTGGGCTTCGCAGACAAGAAGGCCACGCCATGAGCCTCTCGTTCAAGCGCTCCCACTACGCCGACATCTACGGGCCGACGACCGGAGATCGCGTTCGCCTCGGAGACACCGGCCTCATCGCGCGTGTCGAGCGTGACGCCACCGTCTACGGCGACGAGTGCAAGTTCGGCGGCGGCAAGGTGCTGCGAGACGGCATGGGCCAGGCCTCGGGCGTCGACGCGAAGGACGCGCTCGACGTCGTCATCACCAACGCGCTCGTCATCGATTGGACGGGCATCTTCAAGTGCGACATCGGCATCAAGGACGGCCGCATCGTCGGGCTCGGCAAGGCCGGCAACCCTGACGTGATGGCTGGAGTGGGGCCGAGCCTCGTCGTCGGCGTGACGACCGAGGCCATCGCGGGTGAAGGGCTCATCGTCACGGCCGGCGGCATCGACTCGCACGTCCACTTCATCGCGCCGCAGCAGATCGAGGTCGCCCTCGCCAGCGGCATCACCACCTTCATTGGCGGAGGCACCGGGCCCACTGCCGGCACCAGCGCCACCACGTGCACGCCGTCGCCCGAGCAGCTGCGGCTGATGCTCCAGGCCACCGACGGCCTGCCGATGAACTTCGGCTTCACGGGTAAGGGCAACACGTCACGTCCACACGGGCTCGCCGACATCATCGAGGCGGGCGCCATCGGCCTGAAGCTCCACGAAGACTGGGGCACGACGCCCGCGGCCATCGACGCCTGCCTCGAGGTGGCTGAGCGGTTCGACGTGCAGGTGACGGTCCACACCGACACGCTCAACGAGTCGGGCTTCGTCGACGACTCCATCGCGGCGTTCAAGGGCCGCACGATTCACGCGTACCACTCCGAAGGTGCCGGCGGCGGCCACGCGCCCGACATCATCAAGGTGTGCGGGCAGGCCAACGTGCTGCCGTCGTCGACGAACCCGACGAGGCCCTTCACCGTCAACACGCTCGACGAGCACCTCGACATGTTGATGGTGTGCCACCACCTCGACCCGTCGCTGCCGGAAGACGTCGCGTTCGCCGAGAGCCGGATTCGCGGTGAGACGATCGCCGCCGAAGACATTCTTCACGACCTCGGCGCCCTCTCGATGATGGCGTCGGACAGTCAGGCGATGGGCCGGGTCGGCGAGGTCATCATTCGCACCTGGCAGACCGCGCACAAGATGAAGGCGCAGCGTGGCGCGCTCGAAGGAGACGTCCACGACGACAACCTGCGCATCCGCCGGTACATCGCGAAGTACACGATCAACCCGGCCATCGCGCACGGCGTGTCCGAGCACGTCGGCTCCGTCGAGGTCGGCAAGCTGGCTGACCTGGTGTTGTGGCGGCCCGGCTTCTTCGGCGTGAAGCCCGAGGTGGTGGTGAAGGGAGGCTTCATCGCGTGGGCGCAGATGGGCGACGCGAACGCCAGCATCCCCACGCCTGAACCCGTGCGCATGAGGCCGATGTTCGGCGGCTTCCCGCTCGCCGCTGCGAAGACGAGCCTCGCCTTCGTGTCGCAGGCGGCGCAGCAGCTGGGCGTCGGAGCGCGGTACGGCCTTCAGAAGCCGACGGTCGCGGTGCGCCGGTGCCGCGGCCTGGGGAAGAAGGACATGAAGCTCAACGACGCGCTGCCGCGCATCGAGGTCGACCCCGAGACGTACGAGGTGCGGGCCGACGGCGTGGCGCTCACGTGCGAGCCGGCTGACCTGCTCCCGCTCGCGCAGAAGTACTTCCTGTTCTGAGCGACGAGATGGACGCGCGCCTGCTCCAGCTCGCTGACTCGGCCTTTCCCGCCGGCTCCTTCGCGCACTCCTCGGGCTTCGAGGCGCTGCGTCAGCTCGGGCTGTTGCGTGGAGAAGACGCCCTCGTGCTTCGGCTCGAGGAGTTGGTGTGGCACGCGGCGTCGAGCGCGCTCCCGTTCCTGAACGACGCGTACTCCAGCGACCCGCTCCTGGCCGACGAAGCGGCAGACGTCTTTCTGTCGAGCCACGTCGCGAACCGCGCGAGCCGTGCCCAGGGCCAGGCCTTCTTGATGGCCAGCGAAGCGACGTTCGCGCTCGAAGGACTCCGGACGACCCTGCCGTACGCGCACGTCGCGGTGGCGATGGGCTTCACGCTGCAACGCGCCGGGTTCTCGCGCGACGACGCCCGTCACCTTCACCTCTTCGGCGCCTGCCGCTCGGCGCTCTCGGCTGCCGTCCGGCTCGGTGTCACCGGCCCGCTGCGCGCACAACGGCTGTTGCTGGCCCTTCACCCGGTGATGGAGGCGGCGCTCCATGAGACGTCAACGATGCGCGCCGTCGACGCCACCTCGACCGCTCCGATGAACGATCTCACGCAAGCCGTTCACGACCGCCTGTACTCGCGGCTGTTTCAATCTTGAGAGGCACCTCCATGAGCGACGTTCACGATCACGACGGCCTCGGCCCGCACCGGCACGACGGAGAACACGGGCACACCCACGAGCACTGGCTGCACCCCGGGCTCTTCCATGAGCGCGACGCGCCGCTGAACCGCGACTACACGAAGCGCGCCTTCACCATCGGCATCGGCGGCCCCGTCGGGAGCGGAAAGACGGCGCTGCTGTTGGCGCTCTGCCGCGCGCTGCGCGACGACGTCTCCCTCGCGGCCGTCACCAACGACATCTTCACGAAGGAGGACGCTGAGTTCCTCATGCGCAACCAGGCGCTCCCCGCCGAGCGTATTCGCGCCGTCGAGACCGGTGGCTGCCCGCACGCCGCGATTCGGGAAGACATCACGCCCAACCTGCTCGCGCTCGAAGACCTGATGCGCACGGTGAAGCCCGAGCTGTTGCTGGTCGAGAGCGGCGGCGACAACCTGGCGGCGCAGTACAGCCGTGAGCTCGTCGACTACACCGTCTACGTCATCGACGTCGCAGGCGGCGACAAGGTGCCTCGCAAGGGCGGGCCCGGCATCACCCAGTCGGACCTGCTGGTCATCAACAAGACCGACCTCGCCCCGCTCGTCGGCGCCGACCTGAACGTGATGGCGCGCGACGCGAAGAAGATGCGAGGCGATGGGCCGACGATCTTCGCGCAGGTGACGAAAGGTGTCGGCGTCGACGACATCTGCCGTCAGCTCGTCGGCGCCTGGCGCGAAGCGGTGTTGCGCGCGGCTCAGGGCTTCTTGCAGCCGAACCCTTCGTAGGGCTCGAAGCCGGCCTTCACCGCGTCGTCGACGCTCATGCGGTGCAGCCACACCTCGGCGTCCATGGCGACCGCGTTGGCCTGCAGCGGCAGCCCCAGCATTCCCCGGAGCGCATTCGCGCCGTTGTTGCTGGCCTTCGCCTTCGCGTCGACCGCGGCGCGGCTGATCTCCTTGCGGCCTGCGTACAGCGCGGCCCACTTCTCGTTCATCGGCACCTTGATGGCCTTCGAGACGTTGCCGGTGCTCCCGACGAGCTGGTCGGCTTCGTCTTCGAGTTCGTCGACCTTCACCTGCGTGTTGAACTCGCGGTAGTCGTACAGGCGGTGGCCAGTGAAGAGGTTGTCCTTCAGCGTGATGCCCTTCGCCACCTTGATGTTGTCGACGCCGCCGTAGTCGCCGAACGCGAAGACGTTGTTCGTTACGGTGAGCTTCACCTCGGTGTCCATCTTGAGCGAGTTGCCGCCGTAGGTGGCGATGGCGTCGTGCTTCCAGTTGAAGAGCACGGTGTTGTGGTCGATGACGAACTCCGGCATCCCGGTGTTCGACTTCCAGAGGGAGTAGGCCCAGATGCCCTCGCCCGTGTTGTTGATGACGAGGTTGTTCTCGATGCGGGCCTTCGACTTCTCGTTGCCCCACACGCCCAGCGCTGCGCCAGTCGGAGCCGTGTTCATCACGACGTTGTTCTTCACCACCACTTCGCAGTTCTTGCCGAGCTTGACCGAGAGGCCGCCCGACTCGGGCGTCGCGTTGATGTTCTTCCCGCCGTTCGCCATGCGGTTGATGAACGTCTGCGCCTCGTCTTTGTACGCGTTGCGCGGCCCGTTATCGAAGATGAGCCCGTCGACGACGATGGGCGCGGCGCACTTCTGCGCGTTGATGGTGAGGCGGTACTTGCCCGACTTGCCGTACTCGTTGGTGCCCGACATCACGGTGCGGTGGGCGCCCCACGGGTCGCGCTTGGTGAAGTCGTCATTCCAGCCACCGATGATGCTCACCGACACGCCGAGCTCGTCGGTGCCCGAGTCGTCACGGCCCAGGTAGCTGCCCTCGGCGATGTTGACGACGTCGCCGTCGACCAGCTTCGCGACGAGGTTGCCCAGGTCCTTCGCGGGCTTCTCCTTCGTGCCGTCTTTGCCTTTTCCGCGGGCAATGTTGACGAAGTACTCGGTGGCGTCAGCAGTCGAGGCGATGAGTGCGCAGGCGGCGAACAATGAGACGACGAGCTTCATGTGGGTCCCCCTTCGAGTGAGTTGGAAAACTCTAAGGGTTCCCTCGTCTCGATGCGCGACAGAGTTTTGACGCTACGGCGCGCTCACGAAGGAACCCTTGAGCCAGTCGACGAGTTGTTGCAGCTCGGCATCGGAGAGCACGTCGGCCTCGTACTTCGGCATGGAGCCCGGGCCCTGGCGAATCACCTTCGCGAGCTTCTCGGCCTTGAGCCGCGGCACCCGCTTCACGAGCGAAGGGCCCCAGACGCCGGTGCCATCACCATTGTGGCAGCGGAAGCAGTCGACCTTCGGAGAGGTGTAGCCGTTGTAGAGCAGCGCGCCGGGATCGCTGAGCGTCTCACGCGGGAGAGGAATGCCGGCGCACGCCGAGCTCAGCAGGGTCAGGACGAGGAAGAATCTCATGGAGTTCCCCATGGTACGCGCCGACCTGCGAGCGCGCTCGGCTACTTCTTCCCGCGGCCCATCACGACGCCCGACGTCACCGCCGAGGCGACCCCGACGCTCAAGGTGGCCACCAGCACGAACAGGAACGCCATCGGCTCCCGAGAGAAGTACCGCTCGACGACCCAGAGGCCGAAGCGGAGCGTCACGGCTCCGGCGACGAGACCTGCGAGCATCGAGAGCACGAAGATCTTCAGGGCGCTGGGCATGCGCCGAACGGTAGTCCACTGGCGACGTCGCTGACGAGTTCCGCTACGACGACGCGGTCTGTGAAGAAAGGAAGCTCCATGCGTTCCGTGTTGCTCGTCGCTGCGATGGTGTTGTGCGCGTGCCCGAAGAAGGAGACGGCGCCTGCCCCGGCTCCGCCACCGCCACCGGTGGTCGACGACTGCACGCTCGAGACGACGCTCGTGCCTGGCATCCCCGGAAGCCCGGGCCACCTCATCGCCTCGGAGCGCAACCCCAACGGCGCCAGCGAGCTCGCGAACCACATGCGCGAGATGGTGGACGACGTGCGTGACGCGAAGACGAAGGTGCTCGCCGGGCAGCCCGTGCCGGCGCTGTGGCAGAAGCACCGGAAGCTCCGCTGCGCCTGGCCGACCGCCGCGAGCGACCGCAACGCCGCCTTCGACGCCATGGCCCAGCACTACCTCGCGAAGGTGCGCGAGCTCGACGCGAAGCCGACGGACCTGAAGGCCGCGTTCACCGGCGTCGTCGGCGCCTGCCGCAGCTGTCACGAGGCCACGTGTGATGGGCCGATCGCCGTCATCGACGGGCTCACGCTCGACGCGAAGTAGGCGGCCGACTCAGCGTTTGCCGGTCGTCAGCACGAGCGGAACTTCGAGCTCCTGCTCACTGCCCAGCGGCGAGAGCACCAGCGACTTCGCGATGGTCTTCAGGCACGTCGCCGACTCGGCAGAGATGGGCTCACCCTTCACGTCAGCGCGCTTCACGACGCCCTTCGCGTTCACCACCAGCACCAGGTCGACCTGGCCCGACGCGTTCGGGTTCGCCTTGAGCCACTTCTCGTAACAGGAGCGCAGCTTGGGCGTCTGCCGGCGCAGATCCTCCATCACCTGGGCGAGGGCGCGGGCATCGGGCTCGGGGGCTTCGTCGGCGCGCTCCGGAGGCGCGGCCAGGGCCAGCGCGAACGGCTGACCACCGACGAGATCGACGAAGCGCTCCTGCATCGGCTGGCCCGGCGGCGTCAGCTGCACCTTGTGCCGGCCGGCCTCGAGCATGAACGAGAACGGCGTGGCGCCGTACGAGAGGTCGTCGATCGACAGGAGCGTTCCTTCAGGCAGCGCGCCGAGGTCGAGCCGCGTGGCGGGCAGCTTCATGCGAGCCGGCGCGCGAAAGTCGACGTGCGCTTCGGTGACGCCAGCCTCGAGCGCCGTGCCATCAGCCCAGCGCACGCGCGTCGGTCCACGCACCGACCGTTGAAGGCCTTCGTCGAACACCGTCACGTCACCCGAGGCGACATCGAGCACCACCTCGGCCGCGGTGCGCTCCACACGGAAGGCGGCGTCGACGCTGGTGACTCGCCGGGAGCCTGCCAGCACCTCGGCGTTGCCAGAGGCGGCGATGGAGCCAGCGCCCAGCACCACCATCGCCTGGCCGCCGACCGCGAACGAGCCTTCGCCCTCGAGCACCAGGCCCGCCGTCGACACCAGCGTGAGCCGCGACGCCGACAACGCCGCGCCACTCGCCACGTCTTCGCCTGCCACCAAGGGCTTCCACTCGGCATCGCCGCGCCGCAGCTTCGCGTCCGCCGACGCATACGTCGCCACCATCGGCGCGAACGGCTTCGGCGTGGGCTTCACCACCGCGACGGGCGCGACGGGCTCGACGACGGGCGTGCTGCTCCACGGCGCGGCCACGAGCAGCACCACCGCCGCGATGGCCGCCGGCACCACGAACTTGAGCCACGCGGGCCAGGGCGAGGGCAGGCCGTCTTCGACCTGCTCCATCAGCCTCGCCTCGACGCGACGAAACGCCATGTCCGACAACGTGTAGGGCGTGAGGCCCTGGAGCATCTTGCGGCGGCCCTTGGCGCTGCGAACCGCGGTGCGGCAGTCGATGCAGTCGGCGAGGTGCCCGTCGAGCGTCGCGTCGGAGCTCCCGCTCGCGACCTGGTCGAGTTGCTCATCCGTCAGGTGCGCGCTCATATCTCGCCTCCCTGGAAGAACTCCGCCAACGCCGGGTCGGTCTTCGCGAGCGCCTCGAGCTCACGCCGCGCGTAGAAGAGCCGGGTGCGCACCGTGAGGATGTTGGTGTCGAGCGCCTGCGCGATGGTCTGCGCGTCGACGCCCTGCAGGTCGTGCATCACCAGCACCGCGCGCTTCTTCGGCGACAGCTTCTCGAGCAGCGCTTCGACCCGGACCTGACGCTCGGCCGAGAGCGACACCTCTTCGGGCCTGGGCCGCTCGTCGATCTGCTCCGGCACGTCTTCGACGATGTCGAGGCGGCTGCGGGTGTGCTTGCGGCGCGACTTCATCGCCACGTGCACCGTCACCCGGTACAGCCAGGTGGTGAAGGCGCTCTTGCCTTCGAAGCGTTTGATGCTGCGGAACACCTCGATGAAGACGTCCTGCACCACGTCTTCGAGGTCCGCGCGCGGAACCAGGAAGGTGAGCTGGCGGGTCACCTGCCGGCAGTGAGACGCGTACAGCTCTCTGAAGGCCGAGACGTCGCCGGCCTTCGCCCGCTCGACGGCGCTCGCACCCATCGCTTCCCGCATTCGGGGCGCCTGTACTGCCACGGTCACCTGACTGTCCAGCCACAGCATGCGCGTGGGTTCCCGGCCCATGGCGGCTCATTCATTTCGACCGGCGGAAGTCATCCCAGCGAACCCGGGTGGTTGCATCGCGAGGCTGGCAGTGCGAAGGCGCCGCCGTCTTGGCCTCTTCCACGCTCACTCTCGGACGGACGCTGTTTCGCCTCCGCAGTCTCACGCCCGTGCCCGTCATCGCCGCGTGCGGCTGGTTGTTGTGGATGAGCCGCGCCGAGCCGGGCCCTGGCGGGGCCGACGTCGACTTCGCGCTCGATCTCGTCGGCCTGGCGCTGGCGGGGCTCGGGCAGGCCTTGCGGTTCTACGTGCTCGGCCTCGTCCCCGAGGGCACCAGCGGCCAGAACCTCTCGATTCAGGCCTCGACGCTCAACGTGACGGGCCCCTACGCCCACGTCCGCAACCCGCTCTACGTGGGCAACCTCGGCATCGTGCTGGGCCTGTGCCTCATGGCGCACCAGCCGTGGGTCTACGCCATCGCGATGGTGTTCTTCTTCGGCGAGTACTTCTTCATCATTCGCGCTGAAGAAGACTTCCTGCGCTCGAAGTTCGGCGCGGCCTTCGACGAGTTCTGCCGCACCGTGCCGCGGTGGGTGCCGCGGCTGACGCCTGCCGTGAAGGGCACGTTGCGCGGCGGCGGCTTCGACTGGCGGCGCGCGCTCAAGAAAGAGATCAACCCGTTCGCGGCCTGGAGCCTCGGCGCGCTCTGCCTCTGGGCCTGGGAGCTCGGGGCGCGCTCCCAGCTCTCCACCGGCTGGCTCGCCGGCTTCGTGTCGGCGGCGGCGATGGTGCTCGTCTCGTTGCTGGTGGTGAAGGCGTGGAAGAAAGGGTGGCTGTTCTCGTGAAGCGACCTGGTGCGAAGCCGAAGACGAAGACGAAGCCAACCCGCCCACCCAGGAAGGCCGCGCGCCCCGCGCCGAGGAAACGCGAGCCCGGCCACGACGACGAGCTCCCGCGTCGCTTCGACGGCGCGAAGGAGCTCGACGTCCTCCTCACGAAGTCCGGTGCGCTGGGTGACGTGGAAGACGTCGTGCAGGCCTTCAAGCAGGCGGTCGCGAAAGACGTGCCCCCGCAGCCGGTCATCATGGCGCTCTGGGAAGACGAGCCCCGCTTCGACTCGCCCACCGACGCCGAGAAGCTCTTCGCCAACCTGCTGGGGCTGTACGAGCTGGTCGCCTCGGGGCAGTCGTTCGATCTCGGCGCCGGCACGCCGGTGATTCGCACCAAGAAGGCGCGCGCGCCTGCGCCGCCACCGCTCACCGATGCGCCCGATGTCGACTGGCTCGACCTCTCCTGGCGCTACCTCGACGACGCCCCGAAGGAGCGCGAGCGCCTGGGCCACGCCTTCGACAACCGGCAGGACGCGCTGGTCAGCGTCATCGACGCCTCAGGCCTCTCGGACGCCGGCTTCGCCTTCGTTCGTGAGCTCTGCTTCGAGGTCTTCGCGATGCTCGAGCTGGGTGGCCGTCACGTGACCGGGCTCGACGAGACCGACGTGCCTTCGCAGCCCGACGACGCCGTGCCCGAGGCGTTGGTGCGCTGGGTCGACGATGGGCTGGTCGAGGCAGAAGAGAGCGACGAAGAGCCGCTCTCCGAGGCAGAGCACCCCGACGTTCGCGACCTGGCCCTGCGGCTGGTCTCGGCCTTGTGGACGGCCTCCGCTGCACGTTGACTTGACGGTCAACCCGTCGGTGGACGACCATACGGCTTCTCAGGTGCGGTGACGGCCACTCCTCAACTGGCCGCCTCGCGCCCCATCAGGAGTTACCAGCGCATGGCGGGGAAAGACCGCGACGACGAGACGGGCATCAACGGGAAGCGGAAGAAGACCTGGCGCGAGCTCGACGCTCAGCGCGGCAAGGGCAAGTA
>JAUXRI010000167.1 GCA_030681895.1 Myxococcales bacterium
GATGACGACTTCGTCGTGGGGAGTCAGCTGCATGAGTGCCTTCCGCTGGTGACGCCGCAGCGAGAGGCTGCGAGCCCGACAGCGGCGAAGCCTCGAGCGCACTGACTCAGCGGCTCAGGCCTCGGACGACACGACGAAGAGAAACGCCGCCATCGCGCCGGCCCGCGTCACCGTCGAGACGGCGCTTCCTCCTGCACCCACTCTGTCGAGCACTCGCTGCAGGCGGAGACCCACAGGTTCTCGAGGTAGAGGCTCGTGCGTTGGCCGCTCCACGCACCAGGTGCCGGCGGCGGACATCGCGGGCAGCGGTCGGCATGACGGAGTGGAGCGGGCCCCAGGCCGACAACGGAGGCAACGCGGTGGAGGAGCTCGGGCGTCCATTCGTTGGTGATGGAGCGGCCTTCGCGCAGCGCGAGCAGGTACACGCGAAGCGAGGGCAGCCGACGGCGCCAACCGCGCCGAAGGAACTCACGACCGAGGTCGACAGCGAGCGCGTGCAATGCGTCCACGTCAGGCACGACGGCAGCTCCGGCACCACGACTGCGGCAGCAGCCGACCGCGAAGCTCACGGGTGCCAAAGAGAGACTGTGTGTCACCCGTCTGGCCGCAGCGCGGGCAGGTGGAGGTGCTGGGCACCTCAGCGAGGTGGACGAGCTCGGCGCCGTCACGCTGAGCGAGTGCCGAGGCCTGCCGCGTGGCACTGGCCGACGACGCGCAGTGCAGGACGTTGCGCTTGGTGCCGCTGAACAGCTCGACGACGTCGACGCCCCCCGAAGAGGGCGTCCTGGAGAACCACGCGAGAGGGCCGTTTGCCGCCAGTGCTCATGATGAAGCTTCTACGCGCGGGGGCTGACATGGACGGCGTGACGCCGGTGTGTGTTCGGCCGATCGACACGCGCGAACCGGCGCTCTCAGGACACCTCGTCATGAATGAGCCGAGCGCGCACGACGGCGCCCAGGAGGCGTCGCGACTCAACGAGGGTGAGGCCGTCCCACCAGAAGACCTGGCGCCCCAGAGCGCGCTGGGAGGCAATGGCCTGCGCGCCGACGGTGAGCGCCTCGAACTGACGCCGCACCTCCTTCCGGAAGGCCGCCCGTGTCACGGCGCTGCCTCTTCCGTCTCCAGCGCCTCGGACAGCAGCGCGGCAACGTCGGGATGACTCCGCAGCCAGGCGATGGCGGCGGTGCGGCCAACGCCAATGACGACGTCGTTGAAGGAGTAGAGCGGCCCATCAACGAGGCCTTCCCTGCACGCGCGCTCGAGGATCTCCGTGAGCGACCTGTCCGCGACGTCGTCCAGCAGCGGCAGTTCCACCTGACCGAAGGGCGGCGCGAACTTGTTCTTCAGCACCTTCACCATGACGTTTCGGCCGACCCGGCGCTCGTCCTCGAAGAGGATGTCGCTGCGCACCTCGCACCGAATCGACGACAGCCACTTGAGGCTGTTGCTGCCGGGCATGGGAGGCTGTCGCGCTTCACGGGCCCGGTGGAGGAAGACGACGCACGCCCCACCGCGTCTCGCCACCTCCTGAAGCTTCCGCACGAAGGCCGTGAAACGGCTGCCGGCGTCCTCGTCGTCGAACTCGTGCAGTCCGTCCAACACCAGGAGGTCGACGACGCCGGCGCGGAGGACACTCAAGGTGAGCTCCGTCGCGTGCTGCAGGGTGTCTGGCTGAGAGACGAGCAACTCTGCGGCCCGGACGCCTGCGGCCGCCGCTGCTGGCAGTTGCAGCTGCTGGCCGGCATCGACCCAGCAGGCGATGCGGCCGGCGCCCTGCGCAGTGGCGACGGTGCGGTACAGCAACCATCGAGCGACTTCGAGGTGCGCCTCGGGCGCCACCACGTCGATGAGGTGTCCGCGCGGGAGGCCTCCGATGCCAAGCAACGCATCGACGGCCGACAGGCCGGTGGACAGCACACGCTCGGGCGGTGGCGGCGCGGCCGGCGAGCCAGCCAGGCTGACGCCGGGCTTCGCGATGGCGGAGACAGGAACGTGGGTGGGTTTGAGCAACTGGTGACTCCTGATGTCGCGCAGCGGAATGCGGCGCTCACCGGAGGGGCGACGCATGAAGCCGTCCCTCATCGACGTCGAGTTCCACCGACGGACGCGTGTCATCTGCGTTCATCGTCGCCCGCCCAGTTAGCGAAGGGCCCAGTGCCGGAAGCCACCGAGCGCCTCGCACGCTGCGGCGATGGCCTTCTTCGAGGGACACCCGCCGCCACACTCGGGGTGCGCGAAGGCGTGCAGTTGCGACAGCTCGAGGACGAGCTCCTCGACGACGGGACGAAGGCGCGCCTGTTCGGCCTTCTGCGAGAGCTCCCGGGACACCTCCGTGTACGTGCGCATCGGCCGGCCGCGCCGGCGGCTCATGACTGGACGCTCCCTTCCAGCGTCTCGAGCACCCGAAGCACGTGGCCCTTGTCGCCAGCGAGGAGCGCAACGCGCGCGTCCTGCAGAGTGGCGAGGAGACGTGCCTCCAGCCGCGACTTCGCGGCGTCGACGACGCCGGCGCGGAACCTCACCTCGCCGTAGAAGCGGACGTGGAAGTAGTCCGACTCCGGCTCGCTCCCATCGAAGTTGAAGGCCTCCACCTCCGACTCGACGTCTCGCAACAGCGTCCGCGCTGGGGCGCTGTAGAGGAACGGGCGCGGGGCGTTGTCGTGCGGCAGCAGTCTCTCCTTCGCCAGCCACGCCGGGCTGTAGACGTCGCCCGCCCAGCCGCTGGTGAGTTCCACCGTCATCGAGCGGGCACCGCGGTGAGACGTCCGTACCGAGAACCGGTACTCGGGCCACCGCGACTTCAGGCGCGCCCGAATCAGCTTCGCGACGCCAGTCAGTGGCAGGTGCTTCGTGGCCTCGTAGTCGCGGCCGTACCGCGTCGTCATGACGCCACCTCGCGTTCCGAGAGAAGCTCGCGCGCGCGTGCGGACTCCACCTGGCGCTGAATGCGTCGTGCGTCGCGCAGGAGCGCCTTGAGAAGGAAGCGCGGGAGTCGCTGCGCATGCGCTGCTGCAAGCCGAGCCTGGTAGCCGGCCTGTGCGGCCTCCCACGCCTGTCGCTCGAGCCGGCGAGTCACCAACGCCTCGGAGGCGGCGCTCATCGCGTCACCTGCGGCACGCGGTGAAGCTGGAGCCTGCTGCAGCGGGCGACGACGAGGTCTCTCCCCGGTGACGCACTCAGCGCTCGAAGGCGGTAGTCGGCGCGGCCCACCGGCGTGTCGATGACGTAGATGCCTTCCCAGCCGTCGGCCTCGTACGTGCCGCCCATGACGTAGCGGGGGCCCAGCCGCACCACCTGGCCTGGCTGGAACGTCTGCAGCGTGCGCACCTCGTACGGGGCGCGATAGCCCGCCGCGACGTCGAAGGGCGTCGGCGACGGAGTGAGTGATTGTGCTTCGAGTGACATGGCGTTTCTCCAGTTGGCTGGAGAGGCGAGGAGCCGCCCCTCGGCAACGACGGGGCGCGACACGCCGAGGCTCGCGGCGTCACTCGCTCGCTCGCCACGGGCCTACGAAGGACGTGCGGTACAGTGGCAAGCCATGACCTTCGCGAAGACCGCACTGGCCGTGGGTGCCGGACTGTTCGTCGGCGGCATCTGCTGCGTGGGCGGCTTCTTGTTCTTCGTGTCCGCGGCCGAGTCGGGTGCGCTGAGGCAGGAGGCCGACTACCGAGCGATGCTGCACGTCGAGGTAACCGAGTTCGAGTTGTCGAAGTCTGGGTACGACAGGATTCGGGGCAAGGTGACCAACAACGGGAATCGCGTCGTCTCGTACTGGGAAGTCACGCTTCGAGTCCTCGACGCCAAGGGCGTGGTGGTCGACACCGACAGGGTGAACAGCGCCGTCGACCTGATGCCCGGCGACACGAAGACGTGGTCCGAGCTGGTGCCGTCGAACCCCAAGTCGAAGAGGGTCGAGGCCACCCTCGAGAAGGTGAACACGCGATAGGCGGGGAGCGAACCGCGCGCTCGCCGACGCTCACTCGAAGTGGGGCTTCTTCTCCGGGAACGACGCCGCCGGGACGCCGAAGGACCACACGCGACGCTGGGGCAGGCCCGCGAACGCGCCGTCGAGCAGCGCGTCAGCCGACGCCGTCACCCTCGCGTGCGTGGGGCTGAGGTACTCGAGCGCCACGGGTACCGCCGCCTCGATGGAGCCGCACTGGAAGGTCCACCCACCCTCCTCCGGTCCGCCGTGCGCATCCCAGGTGCTGTAGAGGCACCGCAGCAGCGGCGTGTTGGAGCAACCCGCGTGCACCAACAGGCGCTCGCCGTCCTGGTGCGTGTCGAGCTCGATGTGGACGGCGTGCTGCAGCTGAGGGCCCGGCCAGATGGGCTCCTCGCAAGCGGCACAGGGGACTGCGTGCTCGAGGCATTCGGTGGTGACGCAGGCGCTGCAGGGCGTGGTGTCGGGCGGCATCGGGCTCTCCTTCAGCTCGGCGAAGCGGGAGGCCTCGCGCGCCCTGGAGCGAGGCCGACGCGACTACCAGTCGAAGGTAGGGAGCGCGTCGATGAGCGGGCCGTCGGAGTCGAAGCGGATGTAGGCGAAGCGCTTGCGACGGGCGAAGACGAGCGCGGCGACCAGGGTTGGGAAGCGCGCCACGGGGACGTCCCTCGCCGTCGAGAAGAGCCACCCGTACTCGCACGTCATCGAGGCGTAGGCCTCGATGGAGTCGCCGGCTTCTGTGGCGGGGAGGTGCCCGGTGCTGAGCTCGAGCGTTCGAGAGACGGGAAGTCGCTTCATGGTTTCCTTTCGGACGATGCGGGAGGCCTCGCCCGCATCGCAGCGAGGCCTCACAGCACCCGCCAGCATCACGCTGCTGCGGGCAGGGCCTCGGCCTCGACGCAGTTGGCCCTGACGAGGACTTCTGCGACTTCGGGGCAGACGGAGTTGCCGATGAGTCGCACCTGCGTTGTCTTGGTGCCGGCACGCTTCAAGTCGTACGTTTCAGCGAACCTTCCGAATTGCGCCTTGAGGAGCTCCGCCGGCTCCAGCATCCGCAACCCGATGTCGACGATGGCGTGCGGGACACCCGCGACGAGGACGAGCGCCAGCCTGTCCTTCGTCGTGATGGTGCGCAGGGGCGCGTCGACCTGCTGCCCGGCCACGTCGGCGCCGTAGTAAGCGGCCAAGAAGGCGGCGCACCGTTGCGCGGGCGGCTCTCCTTTCGCCTCGAACTCCGGCCACAGCTGGGCGGTGACGAGTGAGTGATGGTCGGTCGCCGTCACCGTCGACATCGACGCCTCCACCGACGTCCCGACGACACCGCCGTAGTGCTTGGCCAAGAAGGCCGTCACCAGCGCGTGCTTCACGCCCTGCGCCACCACGGTGCCCAGCGGCTCGAAGAGGTCCAGACACCGCGGCTTCTGCCCTGCCCTCTCTCCGTAGCTCGTCTGGATGAGGGTGGGCGCAGTCGGCCCAACGCCCGCAGGGACGATGAAGGGCGATGGGCTGTTGAGCACGAAGCGGCGAATTCCCTCTGCGACTCGTCGCAACGTGTTGTCCGCCAGCGGGCGCGCGCGCTCGAAGATGGAGGGACAGGGGATGCTCCAGTCGATGCACTCCGCTGCAGTCCGCACCGGCTTGAGGCCCGGCCCGTGCGTCGGTGTCGGCCAGGTGATGCGACGCCCGTCATTGCGGGCGACGAGGAAGAGCCGGCGGCGCTTCGTCGGTGCACCAAACCGTGAGGCATCCAGCACGCGGGAGTCGACGACGTAGCCGAGCTGCTCGAGCGCCCGCTTCCAGTCCTGGAACGTCTCTCCTGCCCGCGCCTTGTCGGGGTTGCCCGCATCGGTGAGAGGCCCCCACGAGGCGAACTCAGGCACGTTCTCGAGGAAGATGACGCTCGGCTTCACCCGCCGCGCCCACTCGACGACAACCCACGCGAGACTCCGAATGCCGCCGTCACGAGGCTTGCCGGCCTTGGCCACCGAGTGGTGCGTGCAGTCCGGGCTGGCCCACAGGACGTCGACGGGCCTGTCTCCGACGACGGCCTCCGGCTTCACCTCCCAGATGTCCGAGGTGAGGTGCTTGGTGTGCGGGTGGTTGTCGGCGTGCACCGCGAGCGCCGTGGGACTGTGGTTGATGGCGACGTCGATGGGACGCCCGAGCGCCGCTTCGATGCCGACCGACGCACCTCCGCCGCCGGCGAATAAGTCGATGACGAGTCCACGCTGCATGTTGGTACCTCCGCTGGAGTGAGCGGAACGTCCGCCCACGCGCGAGCGGCGGACGGAACGCGGCCCTTGGAGGTCGACCGACAACTGACGACACGCACCAACGGGCGCGAGCTTCGGGCCCGACTACCAACGCCACAACCATCGCCAGGAGTGCCGACGTGCTCGCAGCGGTCGACCAGTTCGCCGAGGACGCGGCGCAGGGCGCCGACGCTTCTTCGCGGGAGCGCGACGCCGCAGGCGAGCCTTCGTGCGCTTCCGTTGCGGCCGAAGGGCAAGCAGTCGCAAGCCGAGCTCGAAGAGGCACGCGACGACGAGCTGCCGAAGCCAGGGGATGTCTGCCGGCGCAACGCCGAACTGAAGCAAGGGGATGGTGAGGACGACGAGGAGCAGCGAGGGCGTTGTTGCGATCATTCGTGAAGTCTCTTCCGGTGCGCGGACCGACTCTTTCGGTCCACCGGAACGTGGCCTGGAGCGTTCACACGATGCCGGGCGCCGGTGCGTCCGGCCGTCGCAGAGGCGCACGACGCCCCTGAGTCGGCGCGCGGAGCAACCGGGTTCAGCCGTGGCTGGCGGTGTCGCGCTCGACGTCGGAGACGTCGCGCTCGTTGACGCAGAACACGTAGCCGTGGAGCGAGCCACCGACGAGCTCAACCTCGAGCAACACGGTGTCGTCCTCTGGGTGCCGCGCGATGACGCGGCCACGGTTGAGGAAGCCCTCGTCGTCGAGCCAGGTGATGCGGTCGCCGGCCTGCGTCTTCATGTCGCCCTCGTCTTTGCGTGAGAGGACGGCTTGAGCGCCGCCCTCAGCAGGGCGGTGGCGGCGCGACCCGCCGAGGCTGCAGGACAGCGGGTTCGAGCATCACGCGTGATGAGGTGGAGCCCTCGTGGTCTCGAGGGCGCGGCGCTACGGGTTCTGCACGCGGCGAAGCGTGACGAAGTCGGTGCGCGCATCACGCGCGCCGGCAGAGCTCGTCCAGAGGCCCGGCTCGACCTGCTTGCCGACAACCCACGTCAGCGTGCCGCGCTCGGACCAACTCAGCAGCAGGGCCTTGTCGGGGGACCCGACAACCACGCCGCCGGCGACGACTTGCCAGGACTCCGCGGCGCTCATCGCTTGCCGAGTTGCATGATGGCGGAGAGGAGCGCGGCGTGGCCGTCGTTGACGACCTTGAGAATCTCCTCGCGAGTCTTGGCGAGTTCGCGATCGGCAGCATCGAACCGGGCGTCGACGGCGTCGAACCGCTCGTTCATCTCCTCGCGAATCTCTGCGACGTCGCGAGTGAGACGCGTGGTGTCGTGACTGATGACTTCGACACGGACAGAGAGACGCTCGATGGCAGTGGCCTGCGAGCGAACCTCGGCCTTGAGGGCTTCGTGCTGCTCCTGGGTGGCGAACTTCTTCGCGGCAGTCATGGTGACTCCTTCAGTGTAGCGGGATGGAACTGCGGAAAGCGACTCGGGCCGCCGTCCCGAAGAACGGCGACCCGGTTGACGTGGTGGGCTTCAGGCCGCCTGTTGCGCGGGCGCGGCCGCGGGCTGCGCGTCACGCTTGGGGAAGGGCTTCGAGCGGAACAGCGAGTACTCGGTGTCGGGCTTCCCCTTCCCCGCCTTCACGTACACCACGCCGCCGCTGAGGTTCTCCCGGAGGA
>JAUXRI010000168.1 GCA_030681895.1 Myxococcales bacterium
GACGCCTTCCTGTGCGCGGCGCGCGGCGTGTCGCTCGGCATCTACACCGGCATTCTGCTCGGCAGTCTCGGCGCCAGGCCGTTGTGGAACAGCGCCATCCTCGGGCCGCTCTTCTTGTTCTCGGGGCTCTCGACCGCCGCGGCGTCACTCCACCTGCTCTCGATGTGGAGCGCACGAGGTGAGAAGAAGAGCGTCTTCGGCGACGCGATGCTCGGCGGCTTCTTCCGGCTGCTGGACCCGAAGGCCGGCGGCGAGGTGATGCTCCGCGCCGACACGTCGTTCCTCACCATCGAGCTGGGCATTCTCGGCCTGTGGCTGCTCGGGCTCGTGACCGCGACCTCGGTGCATCGGCAGGCAGCAGGGTTGCTGCTCTCGGGTGACTACGCGCCGGCCTTCTGGGCGCTGGTGGTGTTCACCGGCATCCTCACGCCGCTCTTCATTCAGGCGGCGGAGCTCGGCGGGAAGATTCGGCACACGGCGGCGCCCGCGGTGCTGGTGATCGTCGGCGGCTTCGCGCTTCGGTGGATTCTCGTCTCGGCTGGGCAGACCAGCCATTGGTGAATGGAGCACACGTCATGTCTCAGGAATCGCATTCACCCCGGCCGTACATGAACCCCTACTTCGCGGGCCTGGGCCTCGGCCTCGTGCTCCTCGCGGCGTTCGTCACGATGGGCCGCGGGCTCGGAGGCTCGAGCGCCTTCGCGTCGGCTGCAGGGGCGCTCGTCACGTCGGTCGCGCCAGGCACCGCCCAGACGAACAGCTACTGGGCGAGCTTCGTCGGCGCGAACCCGTTCAAGGAGTGGCTCGTCTTCCAGGTCATCGGCATGTTCGTCGGCGGGCTCATCTCAGGCCTGCTCGCCAACCGTGTGAGCTTCGTCGTCGAGCGGGGGCCGCGCTTCACGCTGGTGAAACGCCTCGTCTTCGCCTTCGTGGGCGGCGGCATCATGGCCTTCGGCGCGAAGGTCGCGTCGGGGTGCACGAGTGGTCAGGCCCTCACGGGTGGCTCGCTCCTCAACCTCGGTAGCTGGGCCTTCATGATGGCCATGTTCGGCGGCGCGTATGGCGCAGCCTGGTTCCTCCGCAAGCAGTGGATCTGAAGGGAGAACGCCATGGACGCCCCGTTCTACAAGTTCGGTCTCTTCGGCGAGAACACCTCGCTCCTCGTCGCCTTCGCCATCGGCCTCGGGTTCGGCTTCTTCCTCGAGCGCGCTGGCTTCGGCAGCGGCAACAAGCTCGCGCGGCAGTTCTACTTTCGCGACATGGCGGTGCTGAAGGTGATGTTCACCGCCATCGTCACCGCGATGCTCGGCGTGTACTGGCTCTCGCGCGTCGGCTTCCTCGACCTCTCGCAGGTGTACCTGGTGCCCACGCACCTCTGGGCGCAGACGCTCGGAGGCATCGTGCTTGGCATCGGCTTCGTGGTGGGCGGTTACTGCCCGGGCACCTCGGTGGTGGCGGCGGCGACAGGTCGCGTCGACGCGATGCTCTACATGCTCGGCATGTTCGCCGGCATGGTGGTGGTCGGCTTCGCGATGCCGTCGCTCGAGGGGTTCTTGAACGCTGCCGACTTCGGGCAGGTGACGCTCGCGACGCAGTGGAACATCTCGTACGGCGTGCTCGTCGCGTTGGTGGTGCTGATGGCGGCTGGAGCCTTCCTCGCATCGGAGTGGGCCGAGGTGAAGACCGGCAGTCAGCCGCGCGCGACCCAGCCGCTGCTCGGCGCGAAGGGCCTCACGCGCTCACGCCGGCTGGTGCTGGGTTTCGTCGGGCTGGGCATCTTCGCGGCGATGGCGGGCACGCCGTATCGAGGGGCCGACGTGCAGGTCCGCGCGCAGGAACTGACGCAGGTGGTCTCTCGGGAGGCCGATCACGTGACGGTGGAGGATCTCGCCGACCGCCTCATCGCAGGCACCGAAGTGCCGCGGCTCGTCGACCTGCGGGAGCCCGATGTCTTCGCGCGCTACCACCTGCCCGGCGCAGAGAACCTGCCGATGGCGAAGCTCTCGTCGGCCGACTGGAGAGCGGACGAGACGGTGTTGATCTACTCGGGCACCGACGAACGCGCCGCGCAGGCGTGGGTGCTGCTCAAGGCGCGCCGGCTCCCGCGCGTGTACACGGTCAAAGGAGGCATCGAGGCGTGGAACGATCGCGTCCTGTTCCCCCGCATCGCAGAGAGCCCGTCAGCGACGGATCTGAACGACGTGAACAAGAAGATCTCCGTGGCGAAGCACTTCGGTGGCCAGCCTCGTGGAGGCTCCGCGCAGACCGAGGTGAAGGGCACGCCGATGCCGTTGCCGCCGCCCCCAGCCGAGGTGCCTGCCGGTGCCGCGCCGGTGAAGAAGAAGGCGAAAAAAGAGGGCTGCTGAGCCTCGTCACGGAACGGCCGAGAGGATTCGCAGCTGCTCGGCCACCGTGAAGGGGCGGGTGTTCTCTCGAGTGGTGGAGTCGAAGCCACGCGTCTTCAAGAAGCCGATCCACGCGTCTTCGGGCAGCCCGTCTTCCGCGCGAAGGGGAAACCGCGGCACGAAGCTCCAGGTGCGCCCGTCGAAGCGCAGGGCTCCGCGGCCGTAGCCGAGCGTGACCGGATCGTGATGGCAGCCTTCGCAGCTGCGCACCTCACGTCGCACCGTGTGCGCGAACACCGGCGCGAAGAGGCGGTGGAACTTCCCGTCGAGCGTCAGCACCATGCCTGGCGCGAACTCCTCGATTCGGCGTCCTCCGTCGGCCAGCTCGCGCACGCCGAGTGAGGCTGGCTCGGCGAACACGTCACCGCCTTCTTCGAGCCACTCACCCGGCGCCTCGGCGTTCGCGAGCAGATCGAACATGCCGCCGTCGGCGTCGAAGCGCGTGTGGCACGAGACACACTGCGGCACCCACGCCTCGTGACAGCTGCCACACGAGAGCGCCTCGTGGCCCTTCTCCCGGCAGGCCTGGGTTGGTGCGCGCATCGGCGCCGTTCGACCCGAGTACTTGCCGGTGAGGAAGAGACCGCCATCGGCCACGAAGGTGTTCACCAGCGCCACGCCGCTCTTCTGCACGGTAAGGAACCGGCGGCCTCGAGTCGCGAAGCCCTCGAGCGAGGCGACCTTCATCGACTCGGCGTCGAGCTCCTCGAGCGTGCGCGTGACCGGCGCTCCGAGGACGTGACAGTCGGTGCACTGGAGCGTCGATTGATCTTCGCGGTGCAGCGCTTCGGCGCCGTTGCCCATCACCTCCCACGAGCCGTGGCAGTCGACGCAGCCCATGCCGCGCTCGGCGTGCACGTCGCCGAGGCCCTGCTTCACGACGCGACCATCGGCGAGCGTGCGCAACGTCGCGGTGCCTGCGTCGCCAGTGAACTCCTGCCACCCGTCGATGTTGAGCGAGACGCGACCGCTGCGTGCGTGGCACCCGAAACAGGCGATCGGCTCGGGCTTGACCGAGAGGGCAGGGTGCACGTCGTGGCTCGCCGTTCGACGAAGGTGACAGGCCAGGCAGCCGCCACCGCGGGAGTTCTCGTCGAGCGGGCCGTAGTCGGTCTTCGTATTGCCCAGATGACACGATCCACAGAGGTTGCGCAGGTGCGAGTCGGCCCGCGAGTGTCCAAGCGCGGTGATGGGCGTGCGCGCGGTCGGCGTCGGCTGCTCACCGAAGACCCATCGGTCGACGCTCACCACGCCGTTCATGGTGGTCATGATGTTGGCGCGAAGCCGATGGGGGAGCGCGTCGTGACAGCCTGCCGACCCGCACGTGCGGTCCATGTCGTCGACGTTGCCGGGAATTCGAACGAGCCCTGCGTGGGCGATCGCCTTCTGGGTCGAGCGCGGTGCGCCGAGGTGACAGGCAGCGCAGCTCAGGCTCGCGTGCGATTCCTCGATGCCCGTCATGTTCGCGTGGCAACTCGCGCAGCCGTCTTCCGTCGCGGCGCTCGTGCCCTTCTCGTGTGAGACCCACGCCTGGAGCGCGACGCCGAGCACGACGGTGGCGGCGAGGAGGGCGGCGACCCGTTTCATGTCAGGTGTTCGGCCCGCGCACGGCCTGCACCGTCACCTCATCGCGGTCATGGTACAGCTGGCGAAGGTGCACGTTGCTCCAGCCGCCGGCTTCGAGCGTGGCGCGCATGCGAAGCACCATCGGCAGCTTGTCCTTCATCGGCAGTTTGATGTTCGCGACCATCTGCGTCGCCCACCGGTTCCGCGCCCACTTCGCGAGCAGCTGCGCCACCTCGAGCGGGCGCCAGGCCATGTCGCAGAACAGCCAGTCGCAGGGCTCGTCGGGCGCGAAGGCGAACGCGGTCTGATGAAAGTGACGAACGCGCGGGTGCTTCGCGACGTCGGGCGCGAGCAGGCCGGTGTCGACGCTCCAGACGCGGGCGCCACGCTCGAGGAGCCGACGGGTCCAGCCTCCGGGCGCGGAGCCGAGATCGACGCAGAGGTCGCCTTTGCCCGGAGAGACGCCGACCCACTCGAGCGCCTCGTCGAGCTTCATGGCGGCGCGTGACGGCGCAGCGGCGGTGCGCTTCATGCGGGCGCGGCCACCGGGCGCGAGCGAGAGCGCCACCCGTGCTCCGATGGACCCCACTGCCGCCGTGTGCGGGGCGACGAGACAGACCTGTCCGAGCGAGGCGCCGCTCTCGAACGCGGACCACGGCGTCGACGGGTCCTTGATGCCGTCTCGCAGCGCGTTGATGGTCGACTCCCATGCGATGCACTCGCCCGCGCGCGCGTTGCCGGCATCCGTGTCGGGCACCCAGACCTGCACCCGGCTGGGGTGCTGCGGGAGCGCCGCGGCGGCCTCTTGTGGCGTCCTCACCAGCGCGTCGATGCGAAAGCCCATGCGCGCGAAGGTGGGCGGCGTCGCGGGCTGGCGATCGGTCTCGACCAGGCCCGAGCCCAGCACCGTGGCGCTGCACTTCTGCCAGCACAGCTCTTCGAACAGCTGCGCTTCGAAGCCGTCGCGGCAGGTCCACAGCCACTTGCCGACGGTCGGGAGTGTCGCGAGCTTCGCGATGGGTGGAATCTTCACGCGGCCCGGCAACATGACGGTGGCGACGGGCGGGCGCGGGTCACGCGTCGGGGCCCGGCGCTCCTCCCGGTCTGGACGGCGCCGTCCCTTCTCGTCGCGGCGGTTCGTCTTGTGGTGTCCCTTACGCATGCGCCGGCTGTAGCGCGGAACGTGCGTGCGCGCTCTTGGTCTCGTCGCGCGAAGCTGTCAGGACAGCCGCATGAATCCCGTGCGCCTGGTCGGCCCGAGCGTCGTCTTGAGGGAGATCGAACCCGACGATTGGCGCGAGGCCCGGGTGCTCGACTCGGATCCCGAAGTGGTTCGGTACCAGACGAACGATGTGCTCGATGAGGCGGGCACGAAAGCGGCGCTGGCGCGAGCGATCGACTCCGCGAGCCTGGTGCCGCGCACCGTCTACGATCTCGCCATCTGCCTGCCGGGTGACGAGCGGTACGTCGGCCGCGCGGGCCTGGGCATCGGTCGACCGGAGCACCGCGAGGCGTCGGTCTGGTTTCACTTGCGCCGTGATCACTGGGGACGCGGCCTCGCGACTGGCGCGTTGACTGCGCTGCTCGACTTCGGGTTCGGCGAGCTCGGGCTTCACCGCATCTTTGGAGACTGTGACCCACGCAACCTGAACTCCGCCCGACTGATGGAGCGCGTCGGCATGGTGCGCGAGGCCCACTTTCGCGAGAACTACTGGGTGAAGGGTGAGTGGTGCGGGGCCTTCATCTACGCCGTGCTGGAGCAGGACTGGCGCACGCTGAACGCACGCAAGGTGCGGTAGGCTCTGGCTCGTGACGCCGGAAGCGAAAGTAGCTCAGCAGCTCGACCGCGCTCGACGAGGGTGCCGTCTTGCGCGGGTTCGCGAAGAGGTCAGGGACAGCGCGCTCACTTGGCTCGAGGCGCACCCCAGCGGCATGCCTGATGTCGACGCGTGTTGGACCGAAGCGCTGCGCTCGCCTGGCTCGACCCTGGCCGATTTTCTCGAGCGTGACCTTCCGGTCGAGGCGTGGGCAGAGGGAGCTCCCACTCCGGTGCATCGTGTCGTCTCACCCGTTTCCGGACCTGTGGCGATGGACAGTCCCCCTGTAGCCTGGCGCGTCGTGCGCGACGCGGCTCGGTTGGTCGGCGAAGGCGAGCCGAGACGTCGACCTGTGGACGACTCCTGCCGACAAGGGTGAGGCCATCGAAGCTCTGATGGGTGAGCTGTCGTGGTACCACGAGAAGTTCTCGATTCACGCCGAGGTCTGGGGCCCCGAGACGTTCAAGGCTCCGCCGAAGTGGCGGGAGCGCGCCAAGCGTTTCTCGTTCGACGACCTCGAGAAGGTTGCAGTCGTCTGCCCTCACCCGCACGACATCGTGCTCGCGAAGCTCGAGCGCATGGACCCGAAAGACCGGGTGCACATCGAGCAGGTCCTTCGCCAGATGCCGCTCACGCGTGCACAGCTCGACACGTTGGTCGCGGAGTACGAGGAGGTGCGCGAGGCGGATCGCGAAGCGCGCTTTCAACAGAACCTGGCGTGGCTTCGCTCGCAGTTGACGAGCTGACGTCCGGACGACCTCACTGACTCGGCCGCGTCACGTTGGTATGCGGACCTGATGACAGTCGACCTCGACGCGTACTTCCGCCGCATCGGCTTCTCAGGAACTCGCGCACCGACCCGCGCCACGCTCGATGCCCTCTGCCTCGCGCACGTGAAGGCGATTCCGTTCGAGAACCTCGACGTGCTGCTCGGGCGGGGTGTCGACCTGTCCGACGAGGCGATCGATCGGAAGCTCGTTCACGGCGGGCGAGGCGGCTATTGCTTCGAGCACAACACGCTCTTCTTCCGCGTCCTCACGGCTCTCGGCTTCGACACGCACCTGGTGAGCGCTCGTGTCCGGCTGCAGCGCCCGCGTGACTTCACGCCGCCTCGCACGCACGTCTTCAACGTCGTGTCGCTCGATGGCGAGCGCCTGGTGGCAGACGTCGGCGTCGGCGGCCTGTCACCGACGGCCTCGCTTCGGCTCGACACCGACGAGGAGCAGTCGACCCCGCACGAGCCACGCCGCATCGTCCGTGAAGGCGCGCTGCTGTTTCACCAGGTGAAGCTGGGCGACACGTGGGCCGACGTCTGGGAGTCGACGCTCGAGGCGATGCCGCCGATCGATCGCGAGATCGCGAACTGGTTCACGAGCGCTCATCCCCAGTCGCACTTCAAGAACCGGCTGCTCGCGGCGCGTGCGCTCGACGATGGCGGGAGAGTGACGTTGCTCAACCGTGAGCTGACGATTCGCACCCGGACCTCAGCCGAGACCAGGACGATCGCAGACCCCGACGAGCTCCTCACCGTGCTCTCGACCCACTTCGCGCTGCAGTTCCCGGCAGGCAGCCGCTTCGAAGGCCCGCCGTTCGAGTGGAGCGCTACGGCACGTTGAGCTGGCCGTTGATGAGCGTGAGGTTGCACGGCGAGACCGAGCCGAACTCCACACTGCCCACGACCCACATGTCCTTCGACGTCGACATGCTGCGCGTCTGGGTCGTGACGAGCTGGCCGCCGCAATACACCTTCACCGTCGAGACGACCGGCGAGCCGCCCGAGCCGAACATGTGCACGCCGATCGTGTACACGAGGCCGGGCTGAGGCGTGTTGATGCGCGTGTTCTCGGGGCCGCGGCCTGACGTGTCGTCACGATCGAGGTTCGGGCTCTGCGCGGCCATGCCCCAGGTCGGCGTGCGGTTGGCGTAGTAGCAATCCCACGGCGATCTCGACCAGCTCGAGGCTGACGACCAGGCACCTGCCATCGGGTGAATCAGGTGGAGATCGGTGTCGTAGTTCCGCGACCAGGTCAGCTCGATCCACAGGTCGCCGTTCGGCGTCACCGTGATGGGGGTGGAGCACGTCGAGGTGGTGCCGAGGCCATCGGTCACGTTGAAGTTCACGACGTGCGTACCCACCACGTCGGCGAAGTACGTCGTGCCCGTGCAGCTCGTCGGCTGACCGAAGTTACCGTTCGCCGTTGGAGGTCGTGAGCCGACGCTCCACGCGCAGCTGACGATGCCTGGCGCCATGACAGAGGGCGTCAGGGTGACGGTGGTGTTGGCGCCCGTCGTGATGGGAGCCGGACACATCGCGGTGACGCCGCAGCCCATCATCGTGCGCGCGACGCCGACGCCGGCGAGCACGACCGGGTAGCTGATCATCTGGCCGTTCTGCGTGACGGTCACGTTGAGCGAGCCGCTCGCGGGGCCGAGCAGGAAAGGCCTGAAGCGCAGCTGCATCGTGCGTGAGGCTCCGGGAGAGATGGTGCCCGCCGTCGCTGCCGCTGAGATGGCGAACTGTGGGCAGCCTGCCGCCGTCGTGCATGAGCCAGAGCCGTTCGGCGCCAGGCCCGGGTCAGCCAGGGTCACGGAGTTCAGCGTGAGCGGCGTCGAGCAGGTGTTGGTGATGCTGACGGTGCGCGCCGGTGAGCCGCACTCGAGCTCGGAGTTCATGAAGTCGAGCGGCGACGGAGAAATGGTGATGCAGCTCGGCGCGAGCGTCGCGACCAGCTGCACGGTGCCGTTCGAGGCCCCGGGCGTCGACACGCCGAACGTCACCTCTCCGCGCACGACGGTCGGAATCGTCGGAGACGGCCGCGTCGGCATCGCCCGCACCGTGATGGGGATCTGCTGGCCCGGTGGAATCGTCAGCGACGGAATCGCGCCGAGCGGCATCGTGAAGGTGTCGTCGCTGGTCGGCGAGACGTCGATGGCGTTGAAGTAGCAGGTGTCGTTGGGCTGAATGCCGCGGTTGCGCAGCGTGAACGTGAGGTCGCGAATCTGCGGCTGATCGACGACGCCGAAGTTGAGCTGGCCCGGAATCACCTCGTAGTTGCAGGGCGGCGCCTCGACGGCCTCGGCGTTGATGCGCACGTTGACCTCGGGGGTCATGGGGTCGTTCGAGAGAATCGTGACCTCCCACTCCTTGAAGCCGGGCGTCGCGGGGATGACGCGAATCGGCAGGTTCAGCGCGCCACCGGCCACGGCCTCGAGGCCCTGGAGGGGATTGTAGCTGTTGGGCTGAATGGTGTTGGTGCACCCGTTGCGCTGTTGATCCCAGTCGCCGACGCAGAGCTCCGCGAGGGTTCCGGTGATGGCGCGCACCCGCCAGTACGGCATGCCCATACCCATCGCGCCGAGCTTCAGGTTGCCGCGAGGGTCTGCCGGCATCGGGCGCGTGCCGACGTTGGCGATGCGCAGGGTGCGCGGCACGAAGGTGGGCGGCGAAGCGTTCGGAGTGAAGCCGATGCGGCCTACCGAGAGCGGCGACGGACGCACTTCGATGCGCGGCCCGCCGCCGATGCCCCGCAGGCGCACGGCGACCGATGCCTGCCCTGCCAGTGACGCGTTCGCGCGCAGGGTGCCGTTCTTCTGTCCCAGCGTGGTGGGGCGGAACTCGAGCGTCGTCGTCGCCTCACCGTCGCTCCACTGGCCCATCATGTCGCGGGTCGCCGGTGGCACCGTGAGCCGCGTGAGGTCGAGCATCGAGGCCGCAGTGACGGAGAACACCGGGTCGCTCGTGGTGAGCGCCGTCAACTCGACCTGCGCGCTGCAGGCGTTGAAGAACGTGACCGTGCCTGGCGCGGTGGTGCCCGGCGCGACGTACCCGAAGAAGAGCGAGGTCGCGCGAAGGTCGTCGGGCGGATCGGCGCGGTACGTGAGGCACGACGAGACGCCACGGCCGCGGAGGGTGATCTCGCGCTCCGGGCACGACTGCGTGCGCCGCACCGTCATGCGCGCCACGTAGTCGCGCGTCTCGGTCGGCGTGAAGGTGATGGTGCTCTGCGCGGCTTCTCCCGACGCGACGTCGCGGCCGCCCGAGGCATCGAGCCCCGTCAGCACGAAGATGCCCGGCGAGACGCCGAGGATCTGCCCCGTCGTCACCCGTACCGGAATCGAGCTGTCGTTGCGCAGGTTGAGGTCGGCCGACGTCATGGTGCCGACGGGCACGATGCCGAAGTCGAAGGTGTCGGGCACCTCACACTCCCCTGAGATGGCGCGGCCCTTCAGCTCGAGCGGCACCGCCGGAGCGCCCGCCGGCACGAAGTCCAGCTGCGCCGCCACGTCGTACGAGCGCACGTCGAGCCGCACCGGCGGCGCGAACGTGATGGTGATGGGCTGCCGCTCCGCTGGGAACACCTCGCGGTCCTGCTCGAAGGTCAGCTCGAACGCGGCGCCAGCCTCGACCCGGCTCTGCACCGTGACGGCGTCACCAGTCACCTTCACGAAGTCTGACAGCGAGAACGCGCCGCGCCCCGTGTTGCGTACGAAGACGAGCTGCTGCACCTGAGAGCCCATCGAGATGGTGCCGAAGTCGATGAGCGCCGTCTCGCCGGACTGTGGCCCGTCCTTCGTCTCCCACTCCCACCGGACCTGGCCCGTGGCGACCTGCAGCGGCTTCTCGCAATCACACGCAATGACGACGAGGCCCGCCAGAAACGGGGCGAGGCGACGGTATGAGGACATCAAGGCTCCCTGCTTCGAAGAACGGCCGGCCAGACCGTTCGGACAGGAATATCACGGGTCGATGATCAACCGCACGCGGGATGGCCCGCCTTGCGGCAGTGCTTTGCCGCTGTAGCTTGCGCCCGCTTTTCCGCCTTCGGTCTCTGTGGCGGTCCCGGCCGTTTTCAGCCAGAAGGCAACCGCCATGATTGATTGGGTCCTCAAGCGCATCATCGGAACGAAGAACCAGCGCGAGCTGAAGAAGGCGACCCCCAAAGTCGCCATCATCAACGCGCTGGAAACGAAGATGCGCGCCTTGAAGGACGAGGACTTTCCGCGCGAGACGGCCCGGCTCAAGCAAGAGATCGCCAACGGCAAGAGCCTCGATGACTGTCTCGTCGAGGCGTTCGCGCTCATCCGCGAAGGCGCGCGACGCTCCATCGGCCAGCGGCACTACGACGTGCAGCTCATCGGCGGCATGTTCCTGCACCAGGGCTGCATCGCCGAGATGCGCACAGGCGAAGGCAAGACGCTCACCGGCACCACGGCCGTGTACTTGAACGCCCTCTCGGGCCGCGGTGTGCACCTCGTCACCGTGAACGACTACCTCGCGCGCCGCGACGCCGAGTGGATGGGTCGCATCTACAAGTTCATGGGCATGACGACCGGCTGCGTGCTCAACGAGCTGTCCGACAAGCAGCGCCAGGACGCGTACCGGGCCGACATCACCTACGGGCAGAACAACGAGTTCGGCTTCGACTACCTGCGCGACAACATGAAGTTCCGCCTGCAGGACTACGTGCAGCGCGAGCTCAACTTCGCGATCGTCGACGAGGTCGACTCGATCCTCATCGACGAAGCCCGCACGCCGCTCATCATCTCGGGCCCGACCGAGCAGAACACCGATCTCTACGCGAAGGTCGACGCCACCATCTACGGCCTCGTGCCCGAGCAGGACTACCAGCTCGACGAGAAGAACCGCTCGGTGATGCTCACCGACCAGGGCATCGAGAAGCTGCAGGTGCGCCTGAAGATCTCGAACCTCTACGCGCCCGAAGAGCTCGAGACGCTGCACCACGTCGAGCAGGCCCTGCGCGCCCACACGCTCTACAAGCGTGACCGCGACTACGTGGTGAAGGAAGGCGAGGTGCTCATCGTCGACGAGTTCACCGGTCGCCTCATGGCCGGCCGCCGCTGGAGCGATGGTCTGCACCAGGCCGTCGAAGCCAAAGAAGGCGTGAAGGTCGAGAACGAGAACCAGACGCTCGCGACCATCTCGTTCCAGAACTACTTCCGCATGTACTCGAAGCTCGCCGGCATGACGGGCACGGCCGACACCGAGGCCGAAGAGTTCGCGAAGATCTACAACCTCGACGTGCGCGTGGTGCCGACCAACCGCGACATGATTCGCGATGACCTCGAAGACGTCGTCTACAAGACCGAGAAGTCGAAGTTCGAGGCGGCGGCGAAAGAAGTGAAGGAGCTGCACGAGAAGGGGCAGCCCATCCTCGTCGGCACCGTGTCGATCGCGAAGTCCGAGGTGTTCAGCACCTTCCTCAAGAAGGAAGGCGTGCCGCACAACGTGCTCAACGCGAAGAACCACGCGCGCGAAGCCGACATCATCGCGCAGGCCGGCAGCCTCGGCGCGATCACCATCTCGACCAACATGGCCGGCCGCGGCACCGACATTCTGCTCGGCGGCAACCCCGAGGTGATGGCGCGCAGCGAGGTCGGCCCCGAGCCCGAGCTGCCGCCAGAAGCGCCGAAGCCAGAAGGCGCGCTGCTCAACTTCAACGCCGTCGACACCGCGTCGAAAGAAGCGTTCGCCGCGTCGCAGGCCGAGTGGAAGGCGAAGTTCGAAGCCGCGATGGCGAAGTACAAGGCCCAGTGCGACGAGCAGAAGAAGAAGGTGCTCGAGCTCGGCGGCCTCTTCATTCTCGGCACCGAGCGCCACGAGTCGCGCCGCATCGACAACCAGCTGCGCGGTCGCGCCGGCCGTCAGGGTGACCCCGGCATGAGCCGGTTCTACCTGTCGCTCGAAGACGACCTGATGCGCATCTTCGGCGGCGAGCGCATTCAGTCGATGATGGAGCTGTTCGGCATGAAGGAGGACGAGGTCATCGAAGCGCCGATGCTCTCGCGCTCCATCGAGAACGCGCAGAAGCGGGTCGAGGGGCACAACTTCGACACCCGCAAGACGCTGCTCGACTACGACGACGTGATGAACCAGCAGCGCCGCACCATCTACAAGCTGCGGCGGCAGGTGCTGGCGGCGGGTGCTGGCATGCCGCTCGTCGAATTCGAAGAGCACCCCAAGACGAAGGCGAAGATCCGCAGCGAGAAGGAATACTCGTGGAACGACTTCCGCGAGATGAGCCTCGACGCCATCGAAGACACCATCGTCGGGCTCACCGACATCTACACGCCGGCCAGAAACCCCGAGACGTGGAACGTGGACGGCCTGGCTGCCGAGGTGAAGCAGCTGTTCGGCGTCGAGATGACGTTCCAGCGCCAGGGCACCGTCGAGGAATTGCAGGAGCAGCTCTACCGCCGCGTCGAGAAGATCTACTCCGACCGCGTGAAGGACTACGGCGAAGAGTGGAACCGCTTCGTGCAGCTCCAGTACCTCTCGACCATCGACCAGCTGTGGAAGGACCACCTGCTCGGCATGGATCATCTGCGCCAGGGCATCGGCCTTCGCGGGTACGGTCAGAAGGACCCGAAGATCGAATACAAGAAGGAAGGCTACGCAGGCTTCGTGCGCATGCTCGCCGGCATCAAGTCGGCCTTCGTGCAGCGCGTGATGCGGGCCCAGGTGCGTGACGCCAACGAAGACGCCGAGCGCATCGAGCGTGCGATGCAGGCGCGCGCCAAGCAGGCCGTGGAAGGTCGCGGCGGCGAAGATGGTCAGGTGGTGCCGAAGGCCGCCGAGCAGAAGACCATCGTGCGGGAAGGGCCGAAGACCGGCCGCAACGATCCGTGTCCGTGTGGCTCAGGCAAGAAGTACAAGAAGTGCCACGGGGCAGCCGAGAACGGGCTGGGGACCTGAGCGAGGTGCGAACACCTCAGGTCTGGTGAGGGCTCCGGCCCCCCAAGGTGAGCCGGGCCGCGGCGATGTCTGCGGGCCTGGTTCGACAACAGCCACCGACGATTCGTGCGCCGGCCTCGACGTACGAGCGAGCCAGCGCCCCGAAGCGCTCGCCGCGGTACGGCGTGCCATTCCACTGACGTGACGTCGCGTCCCACGTCTCTCCTGAGTTCGGCGAGGCCGCGAGCAGCACGCGCTTCGGAGCGGCGCTCCTCAACAACGGCGCGGCGACGTCGGGCGCGGAGCAGTTGATTCCGACCGCGATGACGTTGGGCACCTCGTCCAGACGCGCGACGACGTTGGCGAAGGGCTCTCCGTGAGAGATCGCCCCCGCCTTCGCCGAGAAGCTCGCCATGAAGGGCACCTGGGGAAATCGCGCCGCGATTCGGGCCACCGCCTCGCACTCGGCCATCGACGGCAATGTCTCGAAGAGCACGAGGTCGGGCGACGCGCGCAGGGCCGCATCGACGCGGGGCAGGTGGAACTCGATCAACTCATCGACCGAGCGCGCGTAGTCGCCGGTGAACTCGCTCCCATCGGCGAGCACGGCGCCGTACGGCCCGAGCGACGCGCCCACGAGACGAGAGTCATCACCGTGACGTCTCACCGCTTCGTTCGCCAGCTCGACTGCCTTCGTGAGCAACGCGTCGGCGGCGGACTCCGAGAGCCCGAGCTTCGCGAAGCCCAGCCGGCTCGCCTGGTAAGAGGCGGACGAGATGACGTCGGCGCCTGCGCGAAGGTGGTCGAGGTGCACGGCGATGATGGCTTCGGGATCGTCGGAAATCAGCCGCGCGGACCAGAGGTGACTCGACAGATCTGCGCCTCGTCGCTCGAGCTCGGTCGCCAGTGCGCCGTCGAACAGCACCACCCCACCTGCGGCCAGCGTCGCGGTGAACGGGTGCTTCACGCGTCTTCTCTGGCCAGGAGCGCCGTGAGTCGCGCGCGCACGTCAGCAGGAAAGATGCCGCGGCCCGGCACGTCGATGGCGCACGTGCCCGCGACCGCGTTGACCAACAACAGCGGCCACGTGCCGTCAGCCGCGAGGGGGCGCCGCCGAACCGGCTCATTCGCCGCGATGGCTGCCTCGGCCACTGACGCCACGGCCGGAGCGTCTTCCGGAGGCAGCACCAGCCCCTCACCGTCCCACGCCACCAGCGTCGCCGAGCACGACTCGTAGAGCTCGTCGCCGGCCCCGTTCGTCAGCAGCGTCGAGACGCCGTCGAGCCGAACCCCGTCGTACGGAGAGGGAGGTGCAGGCTTCGGAAACCGGCCTCGCTGCGCTGCCATCGGAGACACCATGCGACGTGTGGGCATGCCCTCACTCAGGCGGGACGCCGGGCGCCGGAGTGTCGAGAGCTGCCGGCCATCCCACGTGACGCGGTAGACGCCGGGGTCGACGACGAGACTGACGAAGTGCGTGAGCGCGGCGAACGCGCCCTCACCCAACCGCTCGGCGTGGCGGTGCATCAGCGGAATCGTGAAGTCTTCAGCGACGCGGAGCACCGTGTAGCCGGGCAGCGTCATCGCTTCGGCAACCCCATCTCTTCCAGAATGATGCGCCACGTCGGGTCGTTCGAGTCGTCGTAGCGGGCCGGCATCGGTTCATCGCGACCGGGCAGCGCGTCGACGCGGGCGTGCGCGGCCTGAAGGTCTTTCACGTAGGCGAGGTACTGCGCCTTCCCTTCGCCGAGCGAGGTCAGCACCATCACGCCGAGGCCGTCGTGCTCGAGCGCCGACTTCATCGCGAGCTGAAAACGCTCGAGCGCGTCGAGCATCGGCCCCGTCGCGAGGATCTCTTCCGTCGCGTAGCCCTTCAGCAGGCACAGCAGGTGCGGGTACGCCGACAGGCTCATGCCGCGATGAGGTGCCTGCCGGTAGTACACGAGGTGCCTCCGCTCCCGCTGCTCGACTCGTGTGGTGACGGCGCGCCAGTCGACGTCCTGCGAGAGCACGTCGGCGAGTGACTTCGGCTCGGTGTCGCTGGGCGCTGCATGACGGCGCGCCTCGATGAGCGACACGATGCGGGCGCGGCTGCGGGCATCGGTCGCCGGGTCGGCCAGCATCCACGCTTTGCCGTCGGCTTCGAGCTCGCGGAACTCGAAGAGCTGCTCGTGGTACCGCTCGAGCAGGCTCCACTCGAGCGTGCCTCCGCCGCGAAGCGCCTTCTCCGCCGTCTTCGGGCAGCCCATCAGCGCCCAGCAGCGTTCGTGAAAGACGAGCGCTTCGTCGTTGCCGTCCCAGACGAAGATCGACTCACCGCTGGCGACGTCGTCGAGGCCGCCGTCTTCGACCGGGCCCCGGAAGATGGCGTCACCGCCCCCGAGGTCGAGCCCCACGGCCTCGTTCAACCACGCGTGCTGCGGCCCGAACGGGAAGGGCTTCTGGGGCTCGTCGGCCCAGTCGTGCCCGCCATTCTCTGATCGACCCGACTCAGACGGCGCCGAGCCTGATCGCCCCCGGTAGATGCGAAGCATGCCTCCGACCGACGGCACGTAGTGGTCGTGCTGCGTCGGCAGCGCGCAGAGCTGACAGAAGGTCGCGTGGACACCCATGGAGGGCGCAGGTTGCCAGCGAGGGGGCCGTTCGTCACGAGTGGCGGAGCGCCCCGAGCTTGAGGCGCACCTCGTCGAGCTCGGCCCCAGGCTCCGAGTCCCAGGTGATGGCGCCACCGACGCCGTACTCCCAGCGCCGCTCGTTCAGCAGCGTCGCGGTCCTGATGAGCAGCGCCGCGCGGAAGGTGTCGCCGGTCTCGAGGCCCAGCGTGCCGCAGTAGAACCGGCGCGGGCTCGGCTCGAGCTCACGAATCACCGTCATGGCCGCGGGGCGGGGGGCTCCGGTGACCGAGCCGCCGGGGTGCATCACGCGCAAGACGTCGGTCAGCGTCACGCCGTCGCGGAGCTGGCCTTCGACGTCGCTGACGGCCTGCACCACGTACGGCAGCTCGAGGAACCGTCGAGCAGCCGGCACCTGGACCGAGCCCTTCACGCAGAGCTGCTGCAGATCGTTTCGGGTGAGGTCGGTGATCATCGCCAGCTCGGCCTGGTCCTTCACGCTCGCCTCGAGCGCGGCGCGGTGGCCTGGCGCGGCGGTGCCCTTCATCGGCTCGGCGTGAATCCACCGGGCGACGGTCTCGACCAGCAGCTCCGGGCTGCCCGAGACCAGCTCGCCGACACCGGGTAGACGCACCCACGCGGCGAAGCGCGGAATGGCGCGCGAACACAAAAGCGAGAGCAGCGACGAGCCAGTGACGTCGCGCACCATCGCGCGGACGGTGAGGTTCACCTGGTAGACGTCACCAGCCGCGATGCGCTCACGAATGCCCGCGACGTTCGCCTCGAAGGCGCCTTCGTCGAGGTCGACGGCCGGGGACGAGACGAGGGACCACTCGGGCGTGAAAGGCGTCAGCGTTCCCCTCACCCGCGCCGGTGAGCCCTCGTAGGTCGACAGCCAGAGCGCCGCGTCACCGTCGTCCGTCGGCGTGAACAGCCGCCACCGCCCATCGGCCGAGAACCCCGGGCCGAGCAGCGCGAACGCCGTTGCCTGTTCGAGCCCGCTGAGCGTCACGTCAGGCTCCGGAAGAATGCGTCGATGAACCCGCGGCCACCGGGCGTCGCGTACGAGTCGGGGTGGAACTGCAGCCCCAGCACCGGGAGCGTCTCGTGCTCCACCGCCATCACGGTGCCGTCGTCGAGCGTACCCGTCACCCGCAGCGGCGCCTTCACTGCCGAGAGCGACAACGAGTGGTAGCGCATGACCTCGTGGTGGCCCGCAGGAATGAAGCGCGAGCCCTCGACGTGCATGCGGGCGACCTTCCCGTGCGCTGGCGTCGAGCGCGTCATCTGGGCTCCACACGCGAGGCCCAGCGCCTGGTGGCCAAGGCAGATGCCAACCATCGGCGTCTTCGTGTCGAGCACCTGCCGCACCAGCGTGACGAGCCCGGCGCGGTGCGGGTCGGTCGGGCCGGGGCCGATGATGACGACGTCGGCACCACGCACTGCCCGCGCGGCCTCGTTGCCTCGAACGAGCTCGACGCCCGGCGGCAACAGGTCGACCACGTTGAAGCTGAAGGAGTCGTCGTTCTCGACGAAGACCACACGCACGCCGCACGGCTTACTCCCTGCGCGCGCCAGCGTCACACCGCTCAGGGATCGGAGGCTTTGACGTACTCAGCGACCGAGCGCCGCGCCGGGTGATCGGGCCCCGCCAGCTCCAGGAAGCGGCGGTAGCTGACGAGCGCGCGTTCGGGTTGATCGAGCCGCACGTACGCTTCGCCTTCGAGGCGGTAGCACTCGGGCACCACGGTCGTCTCCTTGAAGCAGGGCGCGATGGTGGGCAGCACCTCGGGAATCCGGCCGGCCTGCATCAGCGAGCGCGCGCGCTGCACCGCCGGGAGCTTCAACGAGTCGGCGTACGGCATCGAGGGACCGAGCTTCTCTTTGCCAAGCCGCTCCACGGTGCCGCCAGCAGTCGCGCGGGTCGGCTGCTCGGTGACATCGAGGCTCAGCTCGACGTCGCCTTCGTTGTCCGACGCGGTCTGGTCGAAGAAGCCGAGCTCGAGGAAGACGGCGCCGTCGATGGTGACGGTCTGCCCGGGCGTGAGCGCTCCGGCCGAGAACGCGCCGTCTTTCAGCCTCGTCCGCCACGCCACGCGCACCGGCACGCCTTCGCCGAGCTTCGCCACCGAATCGGCGGGGAGCGAGAGGGTGTAGTGCTTCTCGTGGTCGAGCTCGACGCGCTTGGCCTGCTCGTAGTCGGCGCACTGCATGGGGTCGATGCGCAGGCGAATGGGCGTGCGGTTGCTGCTGAGCAGGAGCATGGCCGTCTGTTGCGGCGGCACCCTCGCGCCGGGCTCGCAGATGACGCCGACGCTCCGCTTCGACTTCACCTGCAACGTCTCTCCGTTCGAAATCGGCACGAGCTGCTTGCCAGCGGCGTCTTCGAACTCGAGCGTCACCTTCGACAACAGCGGGCCGGTCTCGACGAGCGAGACGCGCCACGACGCTTCGTCACCGAGCTGCTTCCACTGGGTCTTCGCGGGCCTGCGGGGCACGACGTGGGTGTCGGCGAGGAGCTTGAGCGTGCGGTGATCGTCGTTCGTCACCGGCGCGGGCTCGACCGTGGGCTCGGCGACGACGGGCTCCACCTTCGGCTCGTCTGGCGGCGGCCGGACAGGCGCCTTCGACGGTGGCGGGAGCTGGAGAATCGCCTCGGGCTCAGGGGCCTTCGGCGGCGGGGTGTTGAGCATCACCAGCGCGACCACCGCGACGGCGACGAGGAGCAGCGTGACTGCGCCGATGGCGACGAAGCGCATCGCCTTCTGCGGACTCCCACTGGTCACGGGCTGAAGCTCGGCTGCGGTCACGTCGGGCGAAGCCGCCAGCTTCCGCTTCGGCTGTCGGGTCGTCGGCTTCCACGCGGCGAGCTGGTCGCGCTCGGTCTCGCTGAGCAGTCGGCCTTCACCAGCGGCCTCGTGTTCCTCTTCATACAGCGCATCGAGGAGCAGCTTGAGCCGCTCGGCCGAGAAGCTCGGTGCGTTCTCAGACAGGAAGGTCGTCAGCGCCTCGAGCAGCTGCTGGGCGGTGCGGTAGCGGGTCGACAGGTCCTTCGCCATCGCGCGATCGACGATCGCCTCGAGCGCCTCGGGCACGTCGGGGTTGAGCTCGCGCACCGGCTGATACGCACCAGCGACCAGCTTCGGCATCACCTGCATGAAGGGGCCTTCGAACGCGAGCTGGCCGGTGAGCATCTGGTAGAGCGCCGCGCCCACCGCGTAGACGTCGGCCCTCGCGTCGACCTGCTTCCCGGTGGCCTGCTCCGGCGAGAAGTAGAGGAACTTGCCCTTCACCACGCCGACCTGCGTCTCCTTTCGGCCGGCGAGCCGAGCCTTGGCGATGCCGAAGTCGGCGACCTTCACCTCGCCCTCGAAGCTCAAGAGGATGTTGTCTGGCGTCGCGTCGCGGTGCACCAGATGGAGCGGCCGGCCATCGCTGCCCTTGCGGGTGTGCGCGTGGTGCAGCCCCTTGAGCGTCTCGGCGGCGATGTAGACGGCGACGGGAATCGGCAGGTGCCAGAAGCCCTTCTTCGTCGCGCGCGCGAGCACGTGGGCGAGGCTCTTGCCGTTCACCCACTCCATCGCGAGGTAGTACTCGCCCTGCACCTCACCGAACTCGAAGACCTGAGCGATGTTCCCGTGGGAGAGTGAGGCCGAGATGGTGGCCTCGGCGATGAAGGCCTCGATGAGCTCGTTCTGCGCGGCGAGCTCGGGCAGCACCTTCTTGATGACGACGGGCTTGGTGACGCCGGCCGCGCCGCGTGCGTGCGCGAGCCACGCCTCCGCCATCCCTCCATGACCGAGGGAACGGACCAGCTCGTATTTCCCGAAGCGCTTCCCCATGACTGACGCTGTCGGAGGATGGTGGAAGGCACGAAGGCCCGCAAGCCGCGCGGGTGTGCCTCCCTGGTCACGCTCCAGCCGAAAAAGGGCGGCCGGTCAGGGAAGGCTTCAGGTAGAGTCACTCTCGCCGTGAGCTCGAGTGGCATGTCGCTGTTGCGTGTGACGTTCCTCGGCACTTCGGCGGCAGCGCCCACCCTTCATCGAAACGTGTCGGGCATCGCGGTGAAGGCCGACGCGGACCTGCTGCTGTTCGACTGCGGCGAAGGCAGCCAGCGGCAGATGATTCGCTACGGCACCGGCTTCAGCGTGTCGGCCGTGTTCTTCACGCATTTTCACGCCGACCACTACCTGGGCATCATCGGGTTCCTGCGCACGCTCGGCATGGGCGGGCGGGAGCAGCCGTTGACGCTCTACGGCCCGCTCTCGGCGCGCAAGGTGCTCGACACGGCGATTCACCTCGGCGTCGAGCGGCTCGCGTTTCCAGTGTATATCGAAGAGCTCAAGGGCGGCGACGAAGTGAAGCGCGGCGGCTACGTGGTGCGCGCGGTGCGCGTCGATCACCGGGTGAACGCGCTGGGCTACGTCCTGCAGGAAGACACGCGCCCCGGCCGCTTCGACTTGAGCGTCGCGAAGTCCCTCGGTGTTCCGCCCGGGCCTGCGTACGGCAAGCTGCAGAAGGGCGAGACCGTCACGCTGGAGGACGGGCGCGTGGTGGAGCCGTCACAGGTGCTCGGGCCTTCGCGTCGCGGACGCAAGCTCGTCATCTCGGGTGACACGCGGCCGTGCGCCGCGCTCACCGAAGCGGCGAAGGACGCCGACGTGCTCATCCACGAGGCGACGTTCTCTGACGAAGAGCAGGAGCGCGCGATCGAGACGCGGCACTCGACTGGGCGTGAGGCGGGCAAGGTCGCGGCCGACGCGCAGGTGAAGCGCCTGGTGTTGACGCACTTCTCGTCGCGGCACGACGTCGACCCCGAGCCGCTGGTGGTACAGGCGAAGGAGTCGTTCAGCGGGCCAGTTGACGCCGCCCGTGACGGCTACGTCGTCGAGGTCGCGCCCGTCGAGTGAGTCGCTGGAGTGCTACGCTCACCGCCGTGTCGAGCCTCACCAAAGCCAACGTCACCGCGTTCCTCAATCGCGACTGGGCTGCGTCTCGCCGCTCGAAGGATGAGGCGCTTGGCCGGTTCGTCCGGGCGAACGGGGCGAGCAGCGCGTTTCGCCTCGAACAGACGCTGCTCGACGCCGTGTGGCCTCGAATCAATGAAAAGAAAGCGCGAGCGGCCGACCTCGCCGCGTTGATCGCCTTGAGGAAGAAGCTTGCGAAAGCATCCCGGCGTCGCTGACTACCTCACGTCGATCGCGAAGGCCCTGAAAGGGGCCGGGGTTCGCTGGTACGTCTTCGGCGCACAGGCCGTCGTCGCCGCGGGCGCCGTGCGGGTGACAGCCGACATCGACATCACCACGGAGGACGTGCCCGTCGAGCTGCTTCGCGGCGTGCTCAAGAAGGCAGGGTTCGTCGTTCGCTCCGACATCGCTGACGTCGAAGCGCTCATCGAGCATCACCGCATTCTGCCGCTCGAGCACTCGGTGACGGGCATGCAACTCGACGTCGTCAGGGCTGGGCCGGGTCCCGAGGAGGACATGCTCCAGCGTGTCGTTTTGCGTCGCGTCGGAAGGGTCTCGATTCCATTCGTCTCGACGAACGACCTTCTGGTGCTCAAGACGCTCGCTGGTCGCGAGAAGGATCTCGAAGACATTCGAGCGCTCGTGAGATCGGCGAGTGACGAGATCGACGTGGCTGTCGTACGCCGACGCCTCGACGAGATCGCGTCACTCATCGACGACTCGACCCTTCGAGCGCTGTTCGACGACCAGCTCAAGAAGGCCCGGCGCGGCTGAGCGCTGTGAACAAGGCCCGGCGCGGCTGAGCGCTGTGAACAAGGCCCGGCGCGACTGAGCGCTGTGAACAAGGCCCGGCGCGGCTGAGCGCTATTTCTTCGTCCACTGATCGAGCCAGCCCAGCACCGTCTCGTGCCAGAGCACGCTGTTCGCCGGCTTGAGCACCCAGTGGTTCTCGTCGGGGAAGTGCAGGAACCGGCTCGGAATGCCGCGGCGCTGGAGCGCGGTGAAGGTCGCCATGCCCTGCGTGTCGACGACCCGGTAGTCCTTGCCGCCGTGCACGACGAGCATCGGCACCTTCCACTTCGCGACGTGATCGATCGGGTTGTGCTTCTTGTAGTCGGCCTTCGGGTCCCAGGGCGTGCCGCCGTGCTCCCACTCGGGGAACCAGAGCTCTTCGGTGTCGTAGTACGCGAACTGCTCGTCGAGGTTGCCGTCGTGGTTGACGAAGCACTTCCACGGCTCGTTGAAGTTCCCCGCCATCCAATTGATCATGTACCCGCCGTACGAGGCGCCGAGCGCACAGGCGCGCGTCTTGTCGATGAACGGGTACTTCGCCACCGCGGCCGCGAAGCCCTTCTGGAGATCTTCGAGCGGCTTGCCGCCCCAGTCGCCGTTGATGGCGTCGGTGAAGGCCTGGCCGTACCCGGTGGAGCCGTGGAAATCGACCATCACCGCGACGTAGCCGTG
This sequence comes from Myxococcales bacterium, assembly GCA_030681895.1. Taxonomy (GTDB): domain Bacteria; phylum Myxococcota; class Myxococcia; order Myxococcales; family Myxococcaceae; genus Xiheimicrobium. Next base: position 22,525 of record JAUXRI010000168.1, read on the forward strand.
GCCCGCGTAGGTCTGCGGGTTCCAGCGGTAGTGCCAGTGGTTGCCGAAGCTCCCTTGCGGGCCGCCGTGCACGAGGAAGGCGAGGGGGTACTTGCGGCTGGCGTCGAAGTCGACCGGCTTCACGACGTACGCGTAGACGGTGTCACCCTTCGCGCCGGTGAACGAGAACTGCTCCGGAGCGCCGAGCTTCACGCCCGCGAGGAGATCAGCGTTCACCCGGGTGATTTGCGTCGGCGCGCCCTTGCCATCGAACGGCAGGCTGAGCAGGTCGACAGGCGAGAGCAGCGAGTCGAGCGCGAAGATGAGCTTGCCGGTCGACGCGTCGATGGAGCCGACGGAGCCGTTGTTGAAGAGCCGGGTTGCCTGGCCGGTCGCGACGTCGATGCCGAACAGCGCGACCTGCCCGAGATCGTCAGCGCCTGCGTAGAGCGTCTTGCCGTCCTTCGACCAGGTGAGGTTGCCGGGTGAGCGGTCCCATGCGTCGGTGAGCGAGCGCTCGGTGCCCTTCGCCCAGTCACGGACGATGATGCGCAGCTTGTCGGCCTCGTAGCCGGGCCGGCTCATCGCGAGGTACGCGAGCTGGGTGCCGTCAGGTGAGAAGAGGGGCTGGGTGTCGGTCGCGCGGTTGCCGGTGGTGAGCTTGGTGGGCGCCTTCGAGCCATCGGCGGGCGTGACGAAGAGATCGAGATCGGTGCTCCACGCTTCGGCCTTGCCGACGTCGCGTGCGGTGAAGACGAGCGACTTGCCGTCGGGCGTGAAGGTGAACTCCTCGGAGCCACCAAACGGCTTCGTCGGCGCGTCGGCGGCGAGCTTCTTCGTGACGTCGACGATGGGACCACCCGCGACCTTCGTGACGAAGAGGTGCGCGCGGCGGCCGTCCTTCCACGTGTCCCAGTGGCGGATGAAGAGCTGATCGTAGAGCCGGCCCGAGGCCTTCGACTTCGCCTTCTCGTCGAGGCGCTTCTTCGTGCAGTCGAGGCTGTCGCAGTCGGGGAAGGTCTCGGCCGCGAAGGCGATCATCGTGCGGTCGCGCGACATGACGAACGCGTCGACGTCGATAGGCGACTTCGTCACCTGGGTGGGCTCGCCACCTTCGAGCGAGAGCTTCCACACCTGGCTCGAGCCGCTGCGGGGCGAGAGGAAGAAGATCGCCTTGCTGTCGGCGCTCCAGATCGCGTCGCTGTCGGGCTCGGGCGCGCTGGTGAGCTGGCGCGGGTTCGTGCCGTCAGCGTTGATGAGCCAGAGATCGATGAGGCCCTTGTTGGCGTCGAGGTCGGTCGTGCGCAGCTGGTAGACGATCTTCGCGCCGTCGGGCGACACCTTGAACGCGAGCAGACGGCGCAGCGAGACCTGATCTTGAACGGTGTACGCGTGCGGCTTCGCGGACGGCTGAGAGAGCAGGGCCGAGACGAGCAGGGTGGTGAGCATGGGGTGCGCGTCTAGCGTGGACTGAAGGGCTGATGAACCACGAACAGCTCACCTGCCGGCGTCGGCGGGCCATCGCTCGGTCACGCTCGAGACGCCTCCATCGGGCTGCCGTCGGAAGGTCGTCGTCTCGCGCCGGCCGTCGTCCCATCGGGTTCTCGAGATCCACCCGCCGGGAATCGCCTCGTCGCACACCATGCCGCCAACACCGGCGTCACCGAGCCGGCCAAGCACCGAACAGGGATCGATGTGGTACCGAACGGCTCCGCCGTCGGGGGTGGCACTCAGCGCGGCCAGCATGACGGTTCGCCACATCACTTCGGCAGCACCAGCTCGACGGTCGTGTCCTTGTCGAACGGCTTCGTCTCGGTCACGCACGTCTTCATGTCGGCTGTGCAGCCGCGAATCGTCAGCGGCTCACTGGCGAGTTCTTTCACCGTCATGACGCCCAACGCGTCGGTGCCGCCGCCGGTGCTGCGCGTCCCACCCGTTGGCGCAACGGAGACGAACGCGCCCTTCACCAGGTTTCCGTCTGCCGACTTCACGACGATGCGCAACGTGACGGTGGGCTGAGGCTTGGGCACGACGAAGCTCACGGGCCCTGTCTTCCCCGCGGCTGACAGCTTCACCACGGTGGCCTTTTTCACGTCGCTCACCCCGGGCGCGAACATCGCGGGCCAGGGAGACTCGGGGCTCGTTCCTCCGAAGTCCGAAGGAGAGATGGCCACGAAGAACGCACCTGGCGCGGCGCCGTGAATGAGGAACGTGCCGTCGTCGGCAGTCCGGGCCGAGAGTCGCCAGTGACGATCTGACGCATTCTTCGCGAGGGCGAACACCTCGAGACCAACGACGGGCGCTCCGTCAGCCGTCGTCACCGTGCCTTCGATGCGGCCATTCCACTGCACCGAGATGATCGGGTGGGCGCAGGCAGCAGGGTGGGGCACGTTGACGACGGTGGTCCGGTCGGCCCATGGCACGACGGCGTCGGAGACGAGCTCGAGCGTGTGGAGCCCTGGAGGAAGCGCGAGCGTGAACGTCCCCGTCGGGGTCGTCTTCGCCGAAACGCCCGCGTCAACCGCATGCACTTCGACGCCACCGAGCGGCACCTTTTCGTGGCCCTCGCTGCGAACGAGCCGGCCTTCCACCAGCGCCGTCGTCCGATTCGGGAGCGCACGTGCGAACGCGACGTCTTCATCCTTCGCGCGGAAGACATGCGTTCTCGAGCACCGCCCAACGGAGAGGACGCCCGAGTTTGCGCCCGCGTAGACGACGTAACGCTCTCCGAGCTTGAAGGTGATGCCACACATGCTGCCGACGGTGCCGTGGTGCACGTCCACCGACGTGCCGAGCGGTCCCGGAGCGTTCAGGCTCTCTTGCACCTCGAAGGTCGTGACTCCGACCCCATCGCCCTCTTTCGTGCTGATGGCCTTCCCGACGAACACCGTCGAGAAGAACATCGATTCGCAGGGCGCGCCCGGGGCCTGGCACGAACACGCCTCGGCGTCGGTCGTGAACAGCGCGGCAGAGAGAACGACCAGGATCAGAAGGGCTCGCACGCCGGTCAGCGTACCTGCTTCGTCACCACGCGGTCGGCTTGTAGTCCTTGAAGAACTTGCCCCAGACGAAGTCCCCGGTGCGCTCGGCCTCGAAGATGGGATCGACCACGCGCGCGGCGCCATCGACGATGTCGAGCGGCGGCTCGAAGCCCAGCTCGTTCGTCTTCCGCTCGGCGTGCTGCACGGGGTCTTCGTCGGTCACCCAGCCGGTGTCGGCGGCGTTCATCGCGAGCAGGCTCTTCGCGTAGTCGGGCGCGCTGGTGAGCGTCATCATGTTCAACGCAGCCTTCGCCATGTTGGTGTGCGGGTGTTTGTCCGTCTTGGTGCCGCGCGAGAAGCTGCCCTCCATCGCCGACACGTTGACGACGTGGCCCCACGACTCGGTGCGGTTGCGGGTCATGAGCGGGCGGAGCTTGCCGCACAGAATGAACGGCGCGACCGCGTTCACGAGGTGCACCTCGAGCATCTCGCCAGTGGCCACTTCTCCGAGCGTGAGCCGCCAACTGTTCACCGTGCGCAGATCGATCTGCTGCAGATCGGCGTCGAGGCGGCCTTCCGGGAAGGCGTGGCTCGTGTCCTGCTCGAGGTCGTACGGGACGAGCGAGAGCGCGGCCGAGCTGTGCAGCCCGACGGCGGGATCGTGCGAGCGGAAGGTGGCGAGCTCTGACGGCGCGGCGCGTGGCTTGACCTGATCGATCAGCGTCGAGTGCCCTTCGAGCAGCCGCTGCGAGTGTTCGGGCAGCGACGTCACGTCCGAGTGCTCCAGCTCGGCGAGGTGCCGATAGAACCCGGGCGGACGTCGCACCGTCTGCGCTGCGTTGTTGATGAGAATGTCGAGGCGATCGTGCGTGCGGCCGAGGAACTGGGCGAACAGCTCGACCGACGGCGCGTGGCGGAGATCGAGCCCGTAGATCTCGAGCCGGTGGCCCCACTTCGTGAAGTCGGGCTCCTTGAGGTAGCGCTGGCTCGCGTCGTGGGGAAAACGGGTGGTGGCGATGACGCGCGCTCCCGAGCGCAGCAGCATCAGCGAGGCCTGGTAGCCGATCTTCATGCGGCCGCCGGTGATGAGCGCGACCTTGCCGTCGAGCGGCGCCACCTGGAACCGCTTCAGGTAGTTGAAGTCACCGCACTCGAGGCACATCGAGTCGTAGAAGTGATGCACCTCGCGGAACTCGCGCTTGCAGACGTAGCAGTGGAACGGCTTCTCGAGCAGGCGGCCGGTGCGCGGCTGATGCGGGATGCCGGAGCCGAGGATGTTCTGCGGCGGAACGAACACCGGGTTCTTCCGGGCCTGACGAATCGCGGCTTCGGCGCGAACGGCCCGGTCCTGCTCCCGCTGCTCGAGGCGGGCTCGGCGAACGCGGTTCTTCTGCAGTCGCTGGCTGTCGTCCTTCGATGGGTTCGACAGACGCCCTGCGGCCTCGAGCAGCGCCTTCGCGTCGGCCAACGGGACGTCTTCGAGCACCGAACGATCGTCGCTGATCTGCTTGAGCAGGGCGGTGGCCTTCAACACTTCGTCCAACGACAACGGCATGGAGCGGCCCTTACGACGAGACCCGCACGGCTGTCATGGCTTCCAGGGTTCGACCCAGCTGCTGCTGCTCGTCGCGGCCTGCTTCACGAGGGCGCTGATGGCGGTGATGCGAAGGAGGTGGCCGTCACGTTTCGTTCTCGTGATGATCGCCGCTGGTGCGACCCGTTGTTCGAAGGCGGCCAGCTCGTTCTGAAAGGCAGCCAGGTCCTGCTTCACTGACTTCGACCGATTGTCGAAGACGCGCTCGATGACGGCCATGGTCAGTCCTCCAGGAACTCGGCGATCGCTGCCTTGAGTCGCTCGAGCGTGGTGCCGTTGGTGTGAACTGACGTCTTGCTCGGGTCGAAGCCGTCGAACCGCTCCGCGTCGCCCTTCGTGAGGTAGACGGTCTTGCTGCCGACGGACCGTGGCTCGGTGAACGACTCGGAGATCTTCGAGTTCGCGTCGAGCCGGTCGAAGTTGAGTGAACCCATGCCGACGCCATCGCTGCTGCTTCCAAGAATTGCTCTGTCTCCCATTGCTGCCTCCGGGGTGTGGGTGGAGCCGGGCCCTGGTGCAATCGGGCGGCGCGCGAAGTGCGTTGAAGTTGTTGAGACCTGTCAGCCGTGCGTCTCACCGATGAGACGGCTCGGGCCGTGAGGCGAACACACTGGCCCTCAGGTGGCTCTTGTGCGCGCGCCAAAGCCGGTGAGGATGGTCGTGTCATGAGCGACGAGACGAAGAAGAACCTGACCCGACGTGACGCGACGCTGGCCGTGGCCGGTCTCGCAGGCGCAGCAGCGGTCGGTGGCGTGGTGATGGCGAGCACGAAAGAGAAGGCCCCGATGAGTCCGAACCCGAACCGCATGCCGCTGGCCTTCGTCCCTCACGGTGGAGGCCCCTGGCCCTTCGTCGACGTCGGTTTCGGCCCGAAGGATCAAGAGAACCGCCTGCGCGAGTACCTCGTGAGCGTGGGCTCGGTGCCGAAGACGAAACCGAAGGCGCTGCTGGTCATCTCGGCGCACTGGGAAGAAGCGGTGCCGACGGTGATGACGAGCCCGAAGCCGCCGATGCTCTACGACTATTCCGGCTTCCCGCCAGAGTCGTACCAGGTGCAGTGGCCGGCGCCGGGAGCTCCGGACGTCGCGAAGCGTGTGCGCTCGCTGCTCGAGGCCGCGGGCATTCCGTCAGCTGAAGACAACGCACGCGGGTTCGATCACGGCACCTTCGTGCCCTTCAAGCTCGCGTGGCCCAACGCAGACATTCCGACGTTGCAGCTGTCGCTGAAGGCCGGGCTCGATCCCGCACAGCACCTCGCCATCGGTCGCGCGCTCGCGCCGCTGCGTGACGAAGGTGTGTTCATTCTCGGGAGCGGCATGACGTTCCACAACCTGCGCACGCTCTTCAACGGAAGCGGCGGGCCCGCGTCGGAGGCGTTCGATGCGTGGTTGCAGGAGACGATGAAGTTGCCCACGACGCAGCGCGACGCACGGCTTATCGAGTGGTCGAAGGCTCCGGGTGGGCGCGCGAGCCACCCGCGTGAGGAGCACCTCGTGCCGCTGATGGTCATCGCCGGCGCCGCTGGAGACGACCCGGCCTCGATTCCCTACGCCGACCGCTACTTCGATGTTCGGCTCTCGGCGTACCATTTCGGCTGACGCAACCAGCTGATAACGCAGAGAGAACGCGAGCCCCGGTTAACACTTTCGGTGGATCGCGCATCCTCTGTCCCTGAGTGCCTGAAGCGGTCCACGCGTCGTCGGCGTCTGCTCCGGTTTCGAGCCGGACGAAGCCGGTGTGGCTGCCGTGGGTGACTGGCGCGCGACGCAACGAGCGTGAGGCGTTCGGCAAACTCCATCAGCACTTCGCGAGGCTGGTGCACGCCGTGATCATCACCAAAGTCCCCGCGTCCGACGCGGCCGATCTCACGCAGGACGTGTTCGTGCAGATGCTCTCGAAGTTGCCAGGCTTGCAGGACGACCAGGCGTTCCCCGCGTGGCTGCTCGAGATCGCCCGCAATCGAGCGGCGCGGTTCACGAGAGATCGTCCTCGCACGTCGCCAATCGAAGACGCGGAAGAAGCAGAGGCGCCCGATCGCTCCGGCTGGCCTGACGCGAAGAAGGTGCTCGCCGCGCTGCAGACGTTGCCCGAGGCGTACGCAGAGACGCTCGCGATGCGACTCATCGAAGGCCTCAGTGGGCCGGATATTTCGGAGCGCACGGGGCTGACCGCCGGCTCCGTTCGCGTGAACCTGCACCGCGGCATGGCGATGCTTCGCGAGAAGCTGGGCCTGTCACCAAAGGAGGGCGCCGATGAGTGATCCGCTCTTCGATGGCCCGGGGAATGATCCCGAGCTCGACGCGCTCGAGAATGAGCTCTCGGGCTACCGGTTTGATCAACCGCCGCCGGAGCTGCCTGCACGCCGCTCCGAGGGCAAGCCGTCGCGTCGTGAGGCGCCGATGCCCGACGTGCACCCAGGCGCGATGCGGCTGGGCGGCTCGAGCTTCTCGATGCGGGGCAAGGCGCCGCTGTTCGTGTCGTTGGCGCTCGCGTTGATCGCCGGCGTCGTCTCGTACTCGGCCGTGAAGAAGAAGGAGATGGACGTTCGCAAAGGCTGGAACCTGGTGCCGGTGGTGGTGGCGGCGGTCGACGTGTCGGAGGGCACGGTGGTGACGATGGAGATGATCAGCCAGCGCTCGATTCCCGAACAGTTCGTCACGAACTCCGTCGTGAAGCCCGACTCGGCCTCGTACATCGTGAACCAGAAGGTGCTGGTGCCGCTGCAGGCGGGCGACGCGTTGTTGTGGAGCCAGTTCGAGACGACGAAGGCCGCCGAGCGGTTGTCGACCAAGGTGCAGAAGAAGGCGCGCGCGGTGACGATCGAGACGAAGGGCGCGCAGTCAGTCGGCGGCTGGGTGCGGCCGAACGATCACGTCGACATCATCGGCACGTTCAAGGACCCCGCGACCGGAGAGCAGGTGGCGGTGACGTTGATGCAGAACGTGATCGTGCTCGCGACGGGGAAGATCACGGGCACCACGAACATCAACCTCGTGCCGGAAGGGCAGCGTGAGTACGCGAACGTGTCGCTGCTGCTGATTCCTGAAGAGGTCGAGATCGCCGTGCTCGCGCAGGAATTGGGAGCGCTGACGCTGACGCTGCGGAATGAAGACGACATCGACGTGCTGGACGATCGGGGCAGGGCGACCATCAGCACGCTGTTGTCGGGTGAGCGCACGAAGGTGCTTCAGGCGAAGCGGTTCAATACGATTCAGGTGATCAAGGGCTCGTCGTCGACCGAGACGAAGTCGGCGGCTCCTGCTGAGTGAGGTCGATCTCGTAGTACCGCTTCAGTGGCCGGTTCGGAGCGAGCTCCTTCGTCGCGGTCAACACGCCACCGTTTCGCTCGATGACCCTGATGGACCGCGCGTTCGTGTCGTCGCACGTGAGGAGCACTGAGGTCAGCCCGAGCGTGCGGGCGATCGGCAACGCCTGACGCAGCATCTCGGTCGCCACCCCGCGGCCACGGAACGACGGCACGGTGTCGTAGCCGATGTGACCGCCTTCGATTCTCAACGCGTCGTTGAGCGCGTGGCGAATCGAGAGGCGCCCGACGAACTCGTCATCTGCGATGGCCCACAGGTGGGTCGCGGGGATGTCGCGCTTCACGTCGGCCAGCTTGCTCGCGACGAACGCTGCGAAGTCTCGCTCGATGGCGGTGAGGTCGACCGCGACGTGCCACGGCAGGCCTTCGTCTCGCAGTTCGCGAAGTCCTCTTACGACGCTCTCGCGGTACCTCTCTTGTGGGCGGACGAGCGCGAGCTTCACGGGACGGTCTCAGTTCACGTAGTTCGGCATGACGAAGTACAGGTCGACGTCGCGCTCACAGTCGGCGCACCGGCCTCGAGCGACGCGAAGACCCAGGCGCGGCGTTTCTCCGAGCGGAATGACGCGGCCTCCGCACTGGCACCGGACCGAAGCGATCGCGTCCTGCATCTGCTTGCCTGACGTGAGCACGATCGGGTTGTCGGCTGACGAGCCGGGCGTCTCGTTCCATCGGCGCGCGGCGCTCCGGGACTCGACGTAGCGTTTCAGCTTTCGCGCGGTCCACACGGTGAGCGCCACGAGCAGTGCGAGGAGCAGCAGGTCCACGTCGCGTTCATCGCGAGGTCGCGGCCTCCACGCAAGGCTCCTTGTGCGGTTCGCTTCGTGCGTTACTCAGAAGCCGTCGAACCCCCGAGGCGCCTCAGAAAGAAGCGAAGTGATCGAGCAGCCTGCCCTCGCGTCGAGAATCCTGAGGGCCCTCGTGCCGTCGCTCGTGGCGGTCATTGCGATTTGCCTGCTGCTGATCTCGATGTGGCCCGATCGCCGGTATGCGCCCAACTGGCCATACCGCCTCGCGCTGTTCAACGGCCGACCGACGATCGAGGGCTGCGACAAGTTCCCTCCTCGAAATCGGGTCGTCATCTCTTGCGGCGATCTTTTCGACCATCGGTTCATGACGATGGATTTGGATCTCGATGAAGATGGTGCCGCCGACCACCGCGTTATCTCGAGAACCCCTGACACGCCTGACTGCTTCGAGCTGGGAGCCGTGCCGATGCCGATTCCAACTCAGGTTCTGTTGGAGCGAACGACTGCTTCGCGCACGGGCCGTATGCTGCTCCCGTAGTCGACGCTGCTGGAACGACGAGCCGCCTTTTCTCGAAGCCGACGCAGCGCCTTCACCGACGACTCCAGAAGAGGGTCACGATGCGCGAGGGCCGCAGCCCGTGCCTCAGGCGTCATCGCGTCGAGCACCTTCTGCGCGGTGATGCACGCGGCGTAGAGTGCTTCAACACGTTCGGCCTGACTCATCGCCCGTACTCGTGCGAACTCGTCGCGATCGGCCCGCTCGTGCGCGCTGCGCATGCGGTCGATCTGTCAGCGCAGCGTCCTGGTCGATTGAGCGCTGCGCGCGTTCCTCGATGCCTCCGCAATGATCAGGACCACCACGAAGAGCCCGAACAGCACCAGCCAGGTGAAGGGGTTCATCGCGAAGAAGATGAAGATGAAGAGCAGGTTCTCGAGCGGCGGGCCGCTGCCGGGCCCACAGGCGAAGGCGGGGCTAGCGGCCAACAGGAAGAGCGGGAGCGTGCGCATGCCCCTTGAGAAAGCAGCCCCGAGGCCCGCTCCAACCTGCTGAATCCACTCCCGTCTTCTGCGCTTGTCGGTGCGCAGTTAACGCCTGCTGCGCGGCTGGCTCCTTCTCGAAGACCCACTTCGAAGGACGCCCACCATGCTCAAAGGCAAGACCCCGCTCCTCGTCGCTCTCGCGCTCGGCCTCATCGCTGGCGTCATCGCCTACTCGGCCGTGCGCAAGAAGGAGATGGACGTGCGCAAGGGCTGGAACCTGGTGCCCGTCGTCGTCGCCGCCGTCGACCTGAGCGAAGGCAGCGTGGTGACGATGGAGATGATCAGCCAACGCTCCATTCCCGAGCAGTTCGTCACCTCGTCGATCGTCAAGCCCGACTCGGCCTCGTACATCGTGAACCAGAAGGTGCTGGTGCCGCTGCAGGCCGGCGACCCGCTGCTGTGGAGCCAGTTCGAGACGACGAAGGCCGCCGAGCGCCTGTCGACGAAGGTGATGAAGAAGGCTCGCGCGATCACCATCGAGACCAAAGGCGCGCAGTCGGTCGGCGGCTGGGTGCGGCCGAACGATCACGTCGACATCATCGGCACCTTCAAGGATCCGGGCACCGGAGAGCAGGTCGCCGTCACGCTCATGCAGAACGTCATCGTGCTCGCGACCGGGAAGATCACCGGCACCACCAACATCAACCTCGTGCCCGATGGTCAGCGCGAGTACGCAAACGTCTCGCTGCTGGTGATTCCGGAAGAGGCAGAGATCCTCACGCTCGCGCAAGAGCTCGGCGCGCTGACGCTCTCACTGCGCAACGAAGACGACATCGACGTCGGCACCCAGCGCAACCACCACACCACCATCCGAACCCTCTTCGATGGCGAGCGCATGGCCCTGGTGCAGAAGGAGCGCCTCACCCGCATCACCATCATCCGCAACACCAGTGTCAGCCACGAGGAGGCCCGATGATCGCCCTGCTCGTCGCCGCGTTGACCGCCAGCTCGACCCTGGCGGCGCTGTGGCCGTTGATGCGCTCCGAGGTGCCGCGGTTCGAGTTCGTCATGCGGGAGCCCTCAGCACCGGCGCCGCGGACGCAGCACAAGGCGTGCAACACCCGGATCACCATCATCCGCAAGACGCCGAAGCCGGGGACCGTCACGAAAGGGTGCTCCTCCGCTCGCAAGCGCCCGTGTGTTCGCCGTCGCCGCTGGTGACACCGCCTGTCGACACTGCCGGCCCATGACTTCCGAACGCAGCCGTGATTTCCGGTGAGACCCGTCGTCTCGCCGCGCGTCTGCTGTCCGGAGGCTCCATGATCCGCTGGTTGGCAGTTGCCGTGTTGGCGTCCGCGAGCGCGTGTTCCCCGCCCGTGATGAAGCGCTGTGGCCCTACGACCTGCGCGGGGTGCTGCACGCCCGAAGACACCTGCTCGCAGTTCGGCTCGGCGAGCGCGTGCGGCTCCGGCGGACGGGAATGCCAGCGGTGCTCGCCGACCGAGACGTGTCTGGCGGGCTCGTGCTCGTTCACGTCGTTCGGTACCGGTGGTGGCTCGTCGAGTGGTGGAGGCGTGGCAGGCGGGCAGGGCGGCGGCGCGGCCGGTGGCTCCACGGCAGGCGGGTCCACAGCAGGCGGGTCCACAGCAGGCGGGTCGACGGCAGGTGGCTCGACGGCAGGCGGGTCGGCCGGTGGCTCGGCGGGCGGCGCGGCAGCTGGTGGAACGGCAGGCGGCTCCGTCGGCGACGGTGGGCTCATCTGCCAGCCACAGGGTGTGCAGTGCGGCTTCAGCGAACAGTGCTGCGCGGGGCTCGCGTGTGAGAACGGCACCTGCGAGCCGGTGAACTGCGTGATGGATCGCTGCGGCGCGGGCTTCGCGGCAGGTGGCTGTTGCTCCCGCGCGGCGTTCTGCGGCATCGCGCCCGGGGC
>JAUXRI010000002.1 GCA_030681895.1 Myxococcales bacterium
TCGCCACGCACCTCGTCGAGCAGGGGCAGTCGCTCACCAACGAGCGCTTGCACCTCTCAGCCGGCCGCAAGGTGGAAGCGTCATGACGCCGAAGATCTCCCTGCTCGCCGCCGCATGGCTGGTGCTCAAGAAGGACTGGCAGATCGAGTGGCGCACCCGCGCCCGGCTCACGGCGATCATCTTCTTCTCGCTCTCGACGCTGTTGCTGTTCTCCTTCGCGGTGGGCCCCGACATCAACACGCTGCGCGCGCACGCGTCGGGCTACCTGTGGCTCGCGCTGCTCTTCGCCAGCGTCTTGTCGCTCGGAGAGTCCTTCCGCATCGAGAGCGAGAACCAGGCGCTCACCGGGCTCGTGCTGACGCCCGTGGAGCCGCGCGCGATCTTCGTCGGCAAGGTGTTCGGCAACGCGAGCCTGCTCTTCGTCCTGTCGTTGGTGCTCTTGCCGGTGACGGTCGCGCTCTACGACGTCGATCTGTCGCGGGCTCCGCTGCGGCTGGTGCTGGTGCTCTTCCTCGGCTCGGTCGGCATCAGCGCGCCCGGCACGGTGTACTCGGCGATCTCCGCGAACGCCCGCGCCCGTGACGTGATGCTCCCGCTGTTGCTGTTCCCGGTCCTGATTCCGCTGCTGCTCGCGGCCGTGAGCGCCACCAAGTTCACCCTGCAGCCTGACCCACAAGAGCAGGTCGGCGGCTGGCTCAAGTTGCTCACCGCTTTCGATCTCATCTATCTGTCCGTCGGGTTCCTGCTGTTCCCGAAGGTCGCCGAGGAAGACTGATGCCCCCATTCGTACCGCTCACCCTCTTCGCGCTGGTCGTCGCAGCGATCATCGCCCACGTCGCGGTTCCGTCGGTGCGAGGGTGGCTGTGGAAGCCCATCGCCGGGCTGGGCGCGTTCATGTTGGTCTCGCTCTGGTACCTCGGCCTGGTGTGGGCGCCGCCGGAGCAGTTCATGAGCGACGTCGGCCGCATCCTCTACGTGCACGTGCCGCACGTGTGGATGGCGCTGCTGGCCTTCACGCTGAACGTCGGCTGCGCGGTCGCGTACTTGATGAAGAAGTCGTTCGTGACCGACGCGCTCGCCGAGTCGGCGGCCGAGGTGGGCGTCTATTTCGGCGCCGTCGGCGTGACGATGGGCAGCATCTGGGCGCGGCCGACGTGGGGTGTCTGGTGGGACTGGGACCCGCGCCTCATCTCGACCACCGTGATGCTGCTGGCCTACGTCGGCTACCTCGCGCTGCGCAGCTTCACCGAAGACCCCGAGCGCCGCGCCACCTGGAGCGCCGTCGCCGCCATCCTGAGCTACGTGTCGCTGCCCATCGTGTGGTTCTCGGTGCGGTGGTGGAACAGCCTTCACCAGGTGCAGTCGAACCCGTCGACCGTCGACAAGCCGATGGTGCAGGTGCTGCGCTGGGGCGCGGTCACCCTGCTCTGTTTCCTCTACGTCTTCATCGTCAAGCGCTACCAGATCGCCCGCTCGCGCCAGACCGCCGCGATGGAACTGCCGCCCCTCGAAGCGCCCCGCCCGGAGGCCGCATGAAGACCCTCGTCGCTGCGTCGGTGTTGTTCGCGGGCCTCGCCCTGGCCGATCTGCCCGCGCCCGATCAGAAGCCTCCCGAGGTGGTGCCCCAGGCCGCCGCGCCCCTGCACCCTGAAGGCATCGAGAAGGCCGGCGGCGGAGTCATCTCAGGCGGTTGGGAATACGTGTACGCGGCATACACCCTGGGAACGCTGGGTGTGCTGGGCTTCGCCACGTCGTTATTCTTCCGTCGTCCGAAGGCCCAGCCGGAGCGTGCATCATGACCGCCGAGTCCCGAAACCGTCTCATTGCCGTCGGCGCCATTCTGGTCGCGGGCGCCGCGCTCTCATGGATCGCGTTCGGCAACATCGGCGAGAACCTCGTCTATTACTGGAAGCCGTCCGAGATGCTGGCGCAAGGCGACAAGGCCTATGGCGCGACGGTTCGACTCGGTGGCGTCGTGGTGCCCGGCAGCGTGCAGTGGTCGCCGGAGCACACCAGCCTCACGTTCCATGTGGCCGACACGCACCTGCCGACCGCGCCGAAGGTGAAGGTCTCGAGCGAGGTGACGCCGCCGCAGATGTTCCGTGAAGGCATCGGCGTGGTGGTCGAGGGCTCGTTCGCGAGCGATCAGGTCTTCAAGACGAACAGGTTGATGGTGAACCACTCCAACGAGTACCGCGCGCCCGGAAGCGATGGCGGCATGCCGTCGGACTGGAAGGGCTCGCTGAGCCAGGCCGACACGACCCAGAAGTGATCAGGGCAACACGATCGTCGCGGCCGGCGGTCGATCGACCAGCGACACGTCGAAGGACAGATCGGCCGCCACCAGCTTGAGTGACGGCGCCCAGACGCGAACGACGGGGCCCTCGACCGAGACGCACAGCGCCCTGCCCTGCCCGCCGATCGTCACCACGCCCTTGCCGTTCGGGCCGCAGAGCTCTGCCGCTTCAATCAACACCGAGCTCATCAAGCGCATGAACGGCACCGGCCGCACCGTGCACCCGTCCAGGCGCTCGAATGCGCGCACCAGCGTCGAGGTCTTGAGCACCCGCGGCTCGACCAGCAGCAGCACCGCGTTCAGGGCATCGGTCGCACGCGCGCTCTCACCGGAGCGGCTCAACGTCGTGGCCGCCTGAAGGCCAGTGACGAGGCGCTCGAGGCGAACGAGCCCGTCACCAGTGTCCCGAAGGGCTTCGCGAAGGTCGGGCCCGAGCTCCGGAAGCTGGTTCAGCTGCGCCTCGAGGAACCGGTGGTTGCTCGCGACATAGGCCAGCGGGTTGGCGAGATCGTGCGTCACCTGGCCGGCCAGAGACTGGAGCGACTCGGCCAGGCGCTCTGCGTCGTGAATGGCTTCGTGACGCTGCTGCTCGGTGCGAGCCAGCAGCCGGGCGCTGACCCGCGCGAACGCGAACAACAACCCCAGCGCCGCGAGCGCAAGGAACAGGGACGCTCCCACGAGCACGGCGAGTCGAGACCACGCGTCTCCGAGCATCGCCGAGGCGGCGGCCGTCTGCCGACGCAGCGCCTTCGTCAGGCCGGCGCACGAGCTCCGTGTGGCGGTGACGTCGCGCTGATCGACGGCGCCTTCGAGCGCGGCAAGCTGCGCGAGGGTCTCTGGAGCAGGCGCACCCGACGACGCGAACGCGCGGACGGCCTTCATCGGCGCTTCGAGCTCGGCGCCCTGTCCCGCGGCCTCATCGAGGTGTTGCACGGCGATGAGCCAGCGAACGTCGTGCTCGACCGAGGCGCGTGAGGCGCGCACGTCGATCAGCAGCACGACCGCGAAGACGGCGAACCCGATGAGCGCGACCGTCGCCGCGCCGATCGCGAGAGCCCAGCGCCGATTGTCGAAGACCATGTGGAGCCCCCGGGCGCCGTCGCAGGGGACTTGAGCACACTCTGCTCACTTGCCCATCGGGGTCAGCATTGCCCCAGGTGGCGTCGAGGGCCGCGGCTTCCCGGCGGCGATCCACGCCTCGATGAGGGCGAGATCGGCCGGCTCCACGGCCGGCAAGCCAAGCGGCATGCCTCGCTGCGACTCGTCCGCAGGCGCCAGGAGCCGCGCTCGCGAGTCGAGCCCGGGCTTCACGAAGTCACGCACGTTCTCGTGCACCCGTTTCCTGAGCACCTCGAGCAGCACTGGCTCGCCCGTCGACCCCTTTCGGAAGATCGAGCGGTACTCGCCGTCGGGCCCGATGGAGCCATTCATCAGCTCGTCGTACGTCGCGAACGAGAGGCCGAGCGCGGGGAAGCCGAACCCACCGGTGTTTCCCGGCCCGCCTTCACCGTCGGCGAAGTCGGCGTTCGAGTGGCAGTGCCAGCAGACCTTTCGGAACACGCGCTCCTCGACGTCTTCGTAGCGGACCTGTTTCGGTGGAGTGACTGCCGCGACTACGGGCATCTCGACCAGCGCGCCGACGTCGCCGGCCAACACGAAGTCTGCGAGCAGCTCGGCGTCACCACGAGAGAGCCCCAGCGCCGGCATCTGCGCGCGCGGGTTGACCGAACGAGGCGCCATCACCAGCTTCACCACCACGTCGCGGTTGAGTCGATCGCGTGCGTGGCGAAGGTCGGGCGCACGGGCGAGCAGGCGTTCGGCTGGGCGTTTGAACTCGAACAGTGCCGCCGGCTGCGTGGGGAAGCGGCGGTTCCCGAAGAGGTGACAGGTGGTGCAGGCGCGCGCCTCGAAGAGCGCCGCACCGCGCTCGAGGCGTTCGGCCGAGGTCGTGGGGAGCGGCGCGTCTTTCGCGAGCCCCCTCACCAGCACGTCGACGTCGCCGGGCGTGAGCGCCATTCGCGGCATGCTCTCGGCGAGGTGCGGACGAAGATCGTACGGGCTCTGGAGGAACGAGCGCATCCACGAGGCCCGGAACCGCGACAACGAAACGAGCGGCGGCACGTCGACGTAGAGCGTCTGCGTTCGGCGAATGAACCGATCGAACGCATCGCCGTAGGTCGCGTGACCCTGCTCCAGCTTCTTCGCATCGCCCGCGGAGCCCGCCAGCTCGAGGTGACAGCCGGCGCACTGCTTCTGCGCCGTCGGCGGCGCGACCCCCTCGATCTCGTGACAGCGGTGACACTCGTGGCGAACGAAGATGTCCTTCGCGGTCGGGCCCGCGCCACACGACAACGCCACGAGGAGCGCGAGCACCAGATCAGCTCTTCGAGGACGGCTTGACGGGGGCTTTCGAGGGCGCCTTCGGGACCGAGAGCGAGGTCAGCACCTGCGTCGCCTCGGGGTGGCCGGGGTGAACCTTGAGCGCGTCTTCGCAGGCGGCGATCGCGGCGGCGCTGTCTCCATCGAGGCGTCGCGCGTGGGCGAGCGCCACCCACCCGTCGGCGTCTGCCAGCAACCCATCGGTGGCGAGCTTCTCGAGGACGCCCTTCGCCGTGACGTTGAGCTGGTTGGTCCTCAGGGCATCTCGAATTCGCGCTTCGGCCAACTTGACCTGAACGAAGGGCTCCTTCGTCTCGTCGCTGAGCGCCATGAACGAGGTGACTGACTTCTCGAAGTTGCCGAGCTTGAGGCTGGCGAGGCCATGGGTCCTCAGGAGCGCGCGACGATCACCGGCAGACAGGTCGTCAGCGTCCTTCATGGCGGTCTCGGCGACCGCAGCCGCGTCGGCGTAGTTTCCGCTGCGGTACGCCTTCGACGCCCTGGCCACCACGCTCTCCTCACGGGCCTTGAACCGCATGCTGTTGCCACACGCGTAGGCGGATCCGGCACTGACGACGATGGCGGCTGACAACACGGCAGCGACGGTCTTCATGGGGAAGGCTCCTGGCGGTGAGGCGCGGTCTGGGACAGCCACAAGCTCGCACGGGTTCCCCGAGGGCGACCATCGGGCGACTGACGGTGGGATGCAGGCTTTGCGCGCGACGTGCACGGCTCATCAGCGCGATTCGACTGACATGTGCCCCCCCGTTCTGGCGCTCGTCCCCGGGCACGGAACCCGTTACAAGGCCCACGTGAATTCAACGCTCGGGTATGGGCTGGTGCTGCTGGGTCTGGGCTTTGCCGCATTCGCGGCTGTCGTGGGCCTCGTCACCGGAATGACGCGGCGCGAGAACGCGCTGCCGTGGGTGCAGCGGGCCGTCTACGGCTTCGCGGCATCGATGATGCTGTCGAACCTGGTGATGGTGAAGGCGCTCCTCGAGCACGACTTCTCGGTGAAGTACGTCTCGCAGGTCGGCAGCAAGGCGACGCCCACCATCTTCACCATCGTCTCGCTCTGGAGCGCGCTCGAAGGCTCGATCCTCTTCTGGGGCGCCATCATGGGCGGCTACCTGCTCGCCTTCACGCTCACCTACCGCAAGGAGCACGGGCGCTACATGCAGCTGTCGCTCGGCGTGATGGCGGCGGTCGCGACGTTCTTCGCTTTTCTGATCGCCGGCCCCGCGAACCCCTGGGGCGTGGTGGCGAACCCGCTGTCAGATGGGCCCGGCCCGAACCCGCTGCTGCAGAACCATGTGCTGATGATCATCCACCCGCCGATGCTGTACCTCGGCTACGTCGGCATGACGGTGCCGTTCGGAATCGCGGCCGGCGCCCTGCTGCGTGGCGAGCTCGGCGACGCGTGGCTGGTGCCGCTGCGCAAGTGGACACTGGTGCCGTGGCTCTTCCTGTCGGTCGGCATCATCCTCGGCTCGTGGTGGGCGTACGCAGTGCTCGGCTGGGGCGGCTACTGGGCGTGGGACCCGGTCGAGAACGCCTCGTTCATGCCGTGGCTGACCGCGACCGCGTTCATGCACTCCACGATGGTGCTCGAGCGCAAGAAGTCACTCAAGCTGTGGACCATCGCCCTCGCGCTCGGCAGCTTCGTGCTCACCATCATCGGCACCTTCATGACGCGCTCGGGTGTCTTCAACTCGGTGCACTCGTTCACCCAGTCCGACATCGGGCCGACCTTCCTGGCCTTCATCGCCGTCATCCTCGTGTTCAGCGTGTTGCTGCTCACCGTGCGCGGTCACCTGCTGGTCGCCGAGAGCAACCTCGAGACGGTGGTGTCGCGCGAGGGCTCGATTCTGGTGAACAACCTCGTGTTCGTCGCGCTCACGTTCACGGTGCTCCTCGGCACGCTCTTCCCGCTCGTCACCGAGGCCCTGCAGAACAAGAAAATCAGCGTCGGTGAGCCGTACTTCAACACCATGGCGTTGCCGCTCGGCCTGTTGATGCTCTTCCTGATGGGCGTCGGGCCGATGCTGCCGTGGGGCAAGGCCGACCCGAAGGTGCTCCGTCAGCAGTTCTTCATCCCCGGCGGGCTGGGCATTCTCACGCTCATCCCCGTCGTGCTCTGGCGCTACGGCGCGTGGGAGCCGCTCAGCGGCGGCGAGAAGACGTTCGGTGGCTTCGTCTCGGCGATGCGCAGCGGTGACGTGATGGCCGGCATCACCTTCGGCCTCGGCACCTTCGTCACCGTCGTCACGTTGCGCGAGATGTTCCTGCCCGCGCAGCAGCGCATGAGCGAAGCGAAGGAGTCGTTCTTCACGGCTTTCGTCTCGTCGGCGAGTCGCGCGCGTCGGCGCTTCGGTGGCTACGTGGTGCACCTCGGCATCGTCTGCATCATCCTCGCGGTGGCGGCGTCGTCTGCGTACAAGATCGCGGCCGAGCGCACGCTGAAGGTCGGCGAGACGCTGAAGGTCGGCGAGTACGGCGTGCGCTTCGACGGGCTCGCAAACGGCAAGGAACCGCACCGTGAGTGGGTCGCAGCGAACATCACCGTCATCGGGCCCGGCGGAGAAGAGAAGCGTCACATCGGCGCCGATGCTCCGCGCATGAACTACTACGAGCGCTCCAACGACCCCATCGGCTCACCGCTGGTGCAGGAGATGGTGTGGCGCGACGTCTACGTCTCGCTGCGCACCTATGACGGCAAGGGCCAGACGGCGACCTTCAACGCCTGGGTGTTCCCGCTCGTCGGGTGGATCTGGTACGCGATTCCGCTGCTGGTGCTGGGCACGCTCATCGCCTTGTGGCCGCAGCGCAAGACGGTCGCCACGCTGAAGTCCGAAGCGCCCGCGCCCAACGCCGCGACGGGGACGACATGAAGCGCGTCGGACCCATCATCGCCTTCGCGATCATCGGCCTGCTGATCTTCGTGCTCTTCAAGGCGTTCGGCACCGACCCGCACGAGGTGCCTTTCCTGCTCAATGGAAAGCCGGCGCCCAACTTCAAGATCAAGCGCCTCGACAACGATCAAGAAGTCACCCTCGATCAGTTCAAGGGGCGGCCGATCGTCCTGAACTTCTGGGCGACGTGGTGCGGCCCCTGTAAGGCCGAACACCCGGTGCTCGAGTACGCGTGGAAGAAATACGAGAAGGACGCGGTGTTCCTCGGCATCGTCTTCGAAGACAACGAGCAGAACACCAAGCGCTTCCTCGCCGAGAACGGCTGGAGCTTTCCCCAGCTCTTCGACCCGAAGTCGACCGTCGCGGTGGACTACGGCGTGTCGGGCGTGCCCGAGACGTACTTCATCACGAAGGAAGGCATCATTCAGGGCAAGGTCGCCGCGCCGTTCAGCCACCCGATGCAGATCGACGCCCGCATGAAGGGGATCCTCCAGTGACGCTCGCCTTGCTGGTGTCGCTGATGCTGGGCCAGGGCTACGCGCCGCAACGCCAGGGGCTCGATCCACTCGAGGCCGAGAAGGAAGCCCGCGTGATGCGGCTGGGTAAGCAGCTGCGGTGCGCGGTGTGTCAGGGCGTGTCGATCGCCGACTCTCCGGCTTCGATGGCGCGGGCGCAGCTCGACAAGGTTCGTGAGCTGGTCTCCGAGAACAAGACCGACGACGAGATCTACGCGTACTTCATCGAGCGTTACGGCGAGTGGGTGCTGCTCCAGCCGACGACGGGGGGCCTCAACTCGGTGTTGTGGCTCGGGCCGCTCGCGCTGCTGGGCATTGGGCTGATCGTCATCGTGATGCAGTCGAAGAAGAGCGCCGTGATGCTCCCGATCCCGCAGACCGCCGCTGTCGCAGAGGTTGCGAGCCCGGCGCCGACCTCAGATGACGCCCTGCTCGCGCAGGTGCGTGCCGACCAGGAGAAGTGATGGCTGCGCCCGAGACGAATTGGCTGCCTGGCATTCTGGTGACCGCCGCGGGAATCGCGGGCTCACTCGCGTATCTGTTCGTCGCGAAGCGCGCCGCGCCGGCGAAAGAGGCGCCACCTGACGATCTCAACGCGCGCTACCAGACGGTGATCGGCGAGCTCAAAGAGCACACCGCCAACAAGCACCTGCTGCCGGCCGCCCAGTGGGAGACCGAGAAGAAGCGCCTCGAGGGGCTCGCGGTGACGCTGCTGAAGGAGCGCGACGCGCACAAACACGAGGCGCTCAAGGCCGAGGCGCGCGCCGAGAAGCGGGCCCAGGTGGCCGAGACCGGCCTGCTCGCGAAGAACCCGACGCTCAAGGGCGCGCTCATCGGTGGCGCCGTCGTTCTCTTCTTCACGGTGCTGTGGTTCTCGATGAACGAGGCGACCCGGGCTCGCGAAGACGGCATGGGCGTGACCGGCGGCGTACCGGGTGGCGCTGCCGGCGCGGCCCCGATGGGCGCCCCGCAGGAGCCTCAGTCGGACCCGAAGCTCGAGGCGGTGCTGGGCGCGGTGCAGAAGGCGCCTGACGATGTCGACGCGCTGGCGGAGGCGGGCCTGTACCTCATCAGCAAGCAGGGCTTCACCGAGTCGCGGCCCTTCATTCAGCGCGCGACGATGCTCGACCCGTTCCACACGAAGACGCGGGTCTGCCGCGCCATCATGCAGGCCGTCGATGGTGACGTCGCGACTGCGCTGGTCGAGCTCGAGCGGCTCGGCGCGCTCTACCCCGAGGCGTACCCGGGGCACCTCTACGCCGGGATGATCTCGATGGACCAGAACGACCCTGCCCGGGCCGTGAAGAACTTCGAGAGCTACGTCGCCGTCGCGCCGCAGGCTGAGGTGCCGCCGATGATGCGCGGCGCCATCGCTCAGATCCGGCAGCAGATGGCGTCGGGGATGCCTCCGCAGCCGTAATTCTGATTCTCCCCGCCGCGTCACGAACTCCCCGGCGGTTGGCCCAACGACAGCGGGTCCTGCCGGCGAATCGCGCTCCGCCGAGTCGTGACACGGGCTGACCGCAGACCAGCGTCAGCGCGTCGCGACGGCCTTCAGCACGGGCCGCGACTTCTCGAGCAGCGTGACGAACTCCCGGCGATCGGCCTCGTCACCTGCCGCGCTGCGGGCGATCTCGAGGACCGCGTCGACGTTCCAGCTGCGAGCGTGCGGGCTCTGACGGAAGAGCTCTGCCGCGCCCATCACCGCCGTCGCGAACCGAAGATCGTTCGCTGCACCATCGAAGCGCGTCGCGAGCGCGGCCCCAGGGAACGGGAAGGCCTGCTCGGCGGCCTCGGTGCCACGCGGCTTCTTCGCGCGCACCCGCACCGTGCAGAGCTTCGCACCGGCGCCCGGCTTGAGCTCGACCTCGTACAGCGCCGTCACCGTGTGGCCCGAGCCGATCTCACCCGCGTCGACGCGATCGTTGCGGAAGTCGACGTCGGCGATGTCGCGGTTCTCGTAGCCGATGAGGCGGTAGCGCTTCACCTGCGCGGCGTCGAAGTCGACCTGGAGCTTCACGTCCTGGGCGATCACCTCGAGCGTGCCGCCCAGCTCGGTCTGGAACACCCGCTTCGCCTCGAACAACGAGTCGACGTAGGAGTGGTTGCCGTTTCCCTTGTTGGCGAACTGCTCCATCACGTCGTCCTTGTAGTTGCCCATGCCGAAGCCGACGGTGGTGACGGTGATGCCTTCCTTCGTGTGGCCGGCGATCAGCTCCCGAATCTCACCGGGCGTGGCGGGGCCGACGTTGGCGTCACCGTCGGAGAGGATGATGACGCGCGAGAGCGATGCGCCGTCGAGCACCTTCGTCGCCTGCTGGTAGGCCAGCTCGATGCCCGAGGCCATCGCCGTCGAGCCGCCGGCAGTGAGCCCCGCGATCGCCTCATGAATGAGCGCCTTCTGCTCCATGCCGGTGTGCGGGAGCACCACGCGCACGTTGCCGGCGTAGGTGACGAGCGCCACCGTGTCGCCGTCACGCAGGTTATCGACGAGCAGCCGAAGGGCGCGCTGCGCGAGTGGCAGCTTGTCGGGTGACCGCATCGAGCCCGAGACGTCGACGAGGAAGGTGAGGTGCGCGGGCTTGCGCTCCGAGACCGAGAGCCTGCGCCCCTGGATTCCAACGCGGAGCAGGTGCGTTCCGCTCGAGAACGGAGACGGCGCCGCGTCCATCGTCACGCCGAGCGCGCCACCTTCGGGCTGCGGGTAGCGGTACTTGAAGTAGTTGAGGAACTCTTCGACGCGCACCGACTCGGCCGGAGGCATCTGGCCCTCGACGATCTTCCGACGCGCGATGGTGTACGAAGCCGTGTCGACGTCGGCGGCGAAGGTCGACAGATGATCTTTCGCGGTGTCGGTCCACGCGTTGACGCCGTAGTCGCCGTACGACTCGCCGCCGCTCCGATCGACGGACCGGCCCGCGGCGCCAAACGCGTAGCCAGCCGACAGTCCTGAGACGGCGCCCTTGCCACCACGAAGGCCGAGCCCCCCCACTCCGCTCGCGGAGCCGATGCCGTGCCCAGCATTCATTCCTCCGAGCCCGCCAATGACTGGTCCGCTCGCCGTGCCAACGCCGTTTCCCGATCCCAGGAGCGCTGACAGGTCTCGTTTGCCCGCCTTGCCCTCGGCGAGGCCCGTCAGCTTCACGGGGTCAGCCTTCGCGACCTGCTTCGGTGCCAGCGTCGCCACCGACTTCGGCTCAGGGGCGTGCTCTGGCTTCCGCGCCTCTTCCTTCTTGATGGTCTTCTCGACGACTTCGAGGTGCACCGCTTCGGGTGGCCCGGTCGGCGTGGAACAGGCGCAACAGACACACACCGCGGCGAAGGCGGACAGTCGCATGGAGAGCTCCGATGGAAGAGAAACACCCGCGGTGAGGCGGGCTCGGAGGCTCCAGACACCGGCTCGAGCACCGGGTTCCCGGCCCTACTTCGACGGCTTCTTCTCGAGCGGGTGCCCCGCGGCCTTCCAGCCCCTCATGCCCTCGCTCATCACCGCCACGTTGCTCCATCCACTCTTCGCTGCCCGACCGGCAGCGTCATGAGAGGACGTTCACATTCGACTCGTGCAGTAGAAGACGAGCGGCCGGCCCTTGTCCTGCGGCAGCTCGGTGAGCGGGTACTCGTTGTAATCGGTGAGGCGCACCGCACCCGCCACCCAGCCCACGGCGTCACGGTACTCGTCGGTGTTGGCATCGACGGGCGTCGCGGTGCCTGCAGCAAACTGCGCCGCGGCTTCGGCGACGGCGACGTCTTTCACGGGCGCTGACTCGCGCTTGCAGCCGACGGTGAACACAGCCAGCGCAGCGACGAGGACTCGAATCATGCAGGCGTCGTACTGCCCGCTGACGTGCACGCGCAACGGTCAGCGCGAGAAGGCGTGAACCGTCCTTCGGCCGTCATCGGTCATGACGATGAGGTGCGGGAGCTCGACCACTGGCTGGCTGAAGTCGAGTCGATGCAGCGGGCTGACCGAGAACCGGCACTCGGCGAGCGGGGCTCCGTCAGGCGCGAAGTCGTAGAGCACGGGGCCGTTGCTCCACGACTGGTGGGTGAACGAGATCGCGCCAGCGGCCGAGACGCGCGGCGTCGTCGTTCGTGGTGGCCAGAACATGAAGTCGAGCAGCGAGGTCTTCTGCCAACCCGTCGCCTCGCTCATCAACTCGATGAAGTGACTCCGCACGCCCACCAACACCACGCCGGCGTCGGTCTGCAGCGCCGTCGGGAACATCGTGTTCTGAAACCGCGGCACGCTGTGCGCCTGGCCATCGCGGCCAAGCCACCCCTGGCCCGAATGGAACACCCGATCTCCGACGACCTCGAGCAACGAGACCGCACCGACGGAAGAGAACCAGCGTTGCCCGTTCGCGGGATCGAGCCCGATGACGCGGCCTCCAACGCCCGGCGTGTACTCGCCAGCGAACACCACGAGATCGAAGTGGATGACCGCAACCGACGGCAATGGAATCGACGCGCTGCCGAGGGCGACGGCGGGAAAGCGCCTCTCCCACTGGAGCCGACCGTGTCGCAGATCGAGCCGCGCGAGGTTGGGCTCGTAGCCGCCGAACACCGAGCTGCGGAACACACCAGCCACGAAGAGTGCGTTGGGCTCACGCGCGGCCAGCCCGGAGACCTGCCGACGCTCGCTCGAGCCGCGAAGCGGGAGCACCGTGCGCCAGAGGAACACGCCGTCGCTGTGACGACGGGCTTCGACCTCGCCGTTCGACGCAATGATGATCGCCTCACCCGAGACGATGGCAGGCGCTGGCGCGCGGTACCGTGACGCCAGCCCGCTCAGGCCGGTCGGCACGGCGTAGCGGAGCGTGCCTGCAGGCGTCACCGACACGAGCACGCACGGCGCGCCGCACTCGAACCAGAACAGGTTGCCTGCGGCGTCGGTGAGCCCGGGGAAGTCGACCTCGCCGCTGGCCCGGTGTTGCCACGCGAGCGACAACGCCGTCGGCGGCTGCTGTTGGCACGCTCCACCCGAGCAGACCCCGGCGGCCTGACAGACCGAGCTGGGCCCGCAGGACTCGCCGTCAGGAACCGGGCGCTCGACGCACGCTCCCCCGAGGCAGATCTTCGCGGTGGAGCAGTCACGCGGACCGCACGCGACGCCGTCGTCGAGCGCGCTCGTCACGCAACCGAGCTTCGAGTCGCAGCGTGCGGCCTGGCATGGATCGTCAGAGCCGCAGCGCACGGGCGAGTGAAGACAGCCCGCCGACGGCTCGCACGCATCGGCGGTGCAGGCGTCACCGTCGTCACACGTCGCGAAGAGACCGCGGCACACGCCCGCCTGGCAGCGTCCGTCCACCACGCAGGCCGCGCTGCAGCTCGAACCTTCGGACCGAGGTGCTGAGACACACGCGGCAGCATCGTCGCTCCAGCTCGCCTCGACGCAGGGGTCGTCGGCGGCGCAGCTCGTGCGAGTCACGCCTTCACCATGAAGCTCGACGCGAAGTTCCAACGCGTCGCTGGTGAGCGTCAGCACGCTCTCGAACGCTCCCTGCTGAGTTGGCGCGAAGACGACGGTCCGGTCCGTGGGAGTGATGAACGCAGGCGAGTCGACCGAGAACGGAGACGTCGTCGTCAGCGTGCCGCTCGCGCGCCCCTCGAGGACGAGCGTTCGGGAGCGAGTGGATCCAACCGCCACCCGGCCGAAGTCGAGCGTCGTGGGCACGCCCTCGAGCACCGCGGGCGCGTCTGAAAGCGTCGGGCCTCGACACCCGCTCAGGAACACGATGGCCAAGAGGAGAACGCGATGCACGAGCGCCACCAGCACCCGGCATGCCAGCAGCGCGCGCGGCAGCTCGACTCGCGTGATGGAACGGAGTCGTCGGCTCGAGCCATCAGCTGCAGGGGAAGGCCGACACCCGAGGCGCTCACGAAACACGACAAGGCCCGGCGCTCCACGAGGGGAGGCCGGGCCGTCGTTCACTGCACCGTCATCACTTCAGGAAGTCGCCGATCTTGTCCGCCTTCGTCTCGCCATCGTCGGGGGCGATCACCAGGCTCTTGTCCTTGCCGACGACGATGACGACGCGGTTGCCGAGCGAGAGCGCGGCCTTCAGCTCGGGCTTGAGCTTCAAGATCGCGAAGTACGCATCCGAGAGGTACTTCACCTTCAGCTGCTTCGGCGTGCCGTTGACGGCCTCGGAGTCGATCCACCCGCCCATACGGAACAGGAACGTGCGACCCGACGCGACACGCACGGGGTCCGACGCCTTCGTGCCCACTTCCTGGTCCTTCATCGAGCGCACCTTCTTGGCGACCGCGATGCCCGTGGTGCCATCGGCCGACTCGAGCGCCTTCGACGGCTCTGCAGCAGGCGCGGGGTCCGGCATGGCGAGCCCGCCCTTTGGCTTCTCCTTGCGCTCGGACTTCCCGGCGAAGACGTCGTTGAAGTCCTCGTCGGCGGGCCGTGCACGGTCGGCAGCCGGGCTCGAGGCCACCGGCGCCGGAGCTCCCTGCCCCGGGCCGCCTCGTCCAGCACCACCGATGCCGCGCGCGCTCCACGGCACGTCACGGCGCGCTTCTTCTTCCCTCCAGGGGCGCTGCGGAGGCGGAGGCGGGCGCATGTTGTTGGCCACCGGCGCGACGTCTTCCACCACCAGGTACGAGGTGTACGGCGTCACGATGCCGTACTTCTTCCCGAGCATGACGATCTCGTCCTTGAGCTCCGGCTTCTCGCCGTGCAGACGAATCTCGTCGAGCAGGTAGCCGACCTTGCGAATGGCCCACAGGCGCGGAACGAAGTCGTACGCTTTGCCCTCTTTCACGGCGTCGGCGCGGTACTCGTAGACGGTCTTCTTCCCGTTCATGGAGCCGCTCAACACCACCGCGGCCTCTTTCGGCGTGCGGTAGCGGCCGGTAACGACGAGCTGCGTGCCCTTGAACAGGTCGGGCAGCTTCTTCGGGTAGACGTCGTACGCACCGAAGGCCGCGAGATCGAGCGACAGATCCGCGAGCACCGGATTGGCGACCTTGTCGAACAGACCCGAGACGCGCACCTCGAAGTCCTTGCCGTCGCGCGCGAAGTCCGACGTGCCGCGGCCGTCTTCGGCGATGCGGTCGAGCAGGCGGGCGTTCAGATCTTCACCGACGCCAAACGTGAAGACGCGGCTGCCCTTGTTCCCACCACGCGCACGGCTGGCGATGTCGGGCTCCTCAGTGACGCCGACCGTCGGGTGGCCGTCGGTGACGAACAACACGATGTGCTGCATCGCGCCACGGCCCTCGGCGTCTTTCAGCGCGCGCTGCAGGCCTTCGTCGATGGCGGTGCCGCCGATGGCCTCGAACGAGGCGACGAACTCGAGGGCCTTCTTCACGTTCGCTTCGGTGGCGGGCTGCGGCTTCTCGAAGAGCGACTCGACGTCGGTCGAGAACCGCACCACGTTGAACTCGTCCTTCGCGTTGAGGCGCTGCACGCCGTACTTCATCGAGTCACGCGCCAGCTTGATGCGCTCGCCCATCATCGAGCCCGAGGTGTCCATGACGAACGTGATGCGCTTGGGCATCACCTCGTCGGCCTTCAGCTCGGTCTTCGGCGACAGCAGCGCCATGAAGAAGCCGGGCTCTTCGGAGTTCGGCCGATACGGCAGGAAGCTGAAGCCGATGGCCTTGTCGGACACCGTGTAGAAGAGATCGAGGTCCTTCGAGATGTCGGTGCCCGCGCCCAGCTCGAGGCCGGCCGTCGCGTCGGAGTCGTTCTTCTTGTTCACGCCCATCTTGTGGGTCGGCGAGTAGACGCTGCGAATCGGCGTCTTCGAGGTGATGTGCGCCGAGAACACGAAGTCCTGCCGCACGGTGAGCGACGGCGCTCCACGTGAGCCGGCGCCGAGCGGGTAGTGGTACTGGTAGATGCCCGACTGGAACTCGAGCACCTGGCTGAAGGTCAGCTCGATCTTCTGCTCACCGTTGGCCGGCACCGGAAACACGCGCGCACGGAAGGCGTCGGTGTCGATGTACTCGAGCAGGCCCGGGTCCTGGAGGCGCCGCACGATGCCCTCGTAGATGTCGGTGGCCTTCTGCTTCTCGAGCACCTCGCCCTTGGTCTTCTTCCCGTTGATCCACAGGTAGAAGTCCTGCAGCGCGGCGCCCTTGGGAAGCGGGAACACGAAGTGCGCCTCGAGCTGCCGCGGCGCCGAGTTCACGAAGACCTGCTCGACCTTCGTCACTGCGGTGCCGTCGACGATCTCGGTCGCGACGCGTTGGTACTTGATGCCCAGCGGGCCCATCGACTGATCGGTGGGAATCAACATGCCCTGCGCCAGCGACGACGACGCGGCGAACACAGCGGCCAGCAGCAAAAGTCGGTTCATGACCCCTCCGAACGTGTGGGGCGCATTGTGGATCTGAGGATCGCCGGAAGTCGCGGGAATTCCTCGCTTCTTTCTGGCGGCGCCGAGGCTGATTCAGCCCCCGTGCGTGCTATTGAGCGCCCGCCATGAGCGCGACCTCGACCGAGAAATCAGGCAAGGCAGCCGAGAAGAAGCACACCGAGCCGACGAGCCCGTACGACGTGCTCGCGCCCGCCGGCGCGCTGGTCATCATCGGCCTGCTCTCGCGGTTCTTCGTCGCCTCTGACTGGGCGCGAGACACCTTCAAGCTCGACAACGACGGCTCGGTGCAGACGGTCGCGTTCGGTGTCGCCATCGCGGCGATGTTCATCGTGGGCTGGGGCATGAAGCTCGCCGACGAAGGCCGGCCGCTCGCGTTCCAGCGCATGCGCGATCGCACCATGGTGACGCTCGGCATGGCGGGCGTGTTTGCGTACTTCAATTTCGGCCACCTGCACTTCGGCGGCTTCGTGCACGTCTGGGACACGTACCACTACTACGTCGGCGCCAAGTACTTCCCCGAGCTCGGCTACGAGCGCATGTACGACTGCGCGGCCGTGGTCGACGCCGAGAACGGCCGCCTCGCCGAGGTGCAGCGCCGCAACCACACCGATCTGCGCACCAACCTCATCACTCCGACGCGCGAGGTGATCGAGAACGCCGATCAGATCTGCAAGCAGTACTTCACGCCCGAGCGCTGGGCTCAGTACACGCGCGACATCAACTCCATCCGCTCGATGGTGAACGAGAACCGGTGGAAGGAGATCCACGTCGACCACGGCTACAACGCCACCCCGGTGTGGACGCTGGCGGGTCAGTACTTCGCCAACTTGAGGCCCGCGACGACCGACGGCCTCATTCACGTCAACCTGCTCGACCCCATCTACATCTTCCTGACGATGCTGATGGTCTGGTGGGCGTTCGGCGCGCGTGGCTTCGCGCTCGCGGGCATCGTGCTGGGCTGCAACTTTCCCAACCGGTACTACTGGACCGGTGGCGCGTTCCTCCGCCACGACTGGCTCTTCTTTCTGGTGGCGAGCGTCTGCCTCTTGAAGAAGGACAAGCCGTTCCTCGGTGGCGTGTCGTTCTCGTACACGGTGCTGTTGCGCCTGTTCCCCGGGCTCGCGGTGATCGGCCCGGCGCTCGCTGCGGTCGAGTACTTCCGCCGCAACAAGAAGCTCGAGCCTGCGTTCCTCAAGTACGTCGCCGGTGGAGCCGTCGGCACGCTCGTCCTGGTCGGCCTCTCGTTCGTGCTGTTGACGGGAACGCCGCCGAACACGCTCACCGTGGAGCTGAGCCCAGCCGACTCTGGCGCGACGAAGGTGCTCATCTCGCGCGTCGACACGAAGACGAAGGCGCCCACCACCTGGCTCAAGGGCCCGTCTCTCTTCCCGACGAGCAGCCTCCCTGGCCTCGCGGTCAGCCCCGTCGACGGCGCATCGGGCTTCTTCCTCGGCGGTGCGGCCTCCGCATCCGAGAGCCCCACCACCGAGGCGTCGTTCTTCTCGGTGAAGATCGGCGGAGACGAGACGCTGCAGGTCCCCATCGCCGTGGGCGACACCGCCGCGACCGTCGCGACCCGCGTGAAAGAGGCCTTCGAAGCCAAGGCCGCGCGTGACGCTGACGGCTCGGGCGTCGCGATGTGGAAACGTTTCGCCGCCAACACCGTGAAGCACGCCAGCACGCCGCTCACCAACCTCATGGGCCTGCGAACCGTGCTCACGTGGAGGCCGTCGACGGTCGGCGCGCAGATGACCGATCGTCTGCTCATCGACGCGTGGAAGCCGTGGAAGGACATGAAGCTCGAGCTGTGGCGGCAGATGAAGCCGCTGTTCGTGCTGCTCGTGATCGGCGCGGTGGCGCTCTTGTACTTCGCGCTCCGTCACTCGGGCCCGAAGCTGTACCTGGGCGCGTGTCTCGGCGTCGGCATGATCGTGCTCGGGGCCGAACTGACGAACTACTACTACTGCTTCCTGCTCTGCATGGCGGCGCTGTACTCCGAGAAGCGCGAGGTCGGCCTGTTGATGGCAGGGCTCTCGGCCGTGACGCTCTTCATCAACTTCGGGTGGCTGTCGTTCCAGTCACACGATCTCGACCAGCAATACACGGCCATGTCGTTCGCCTCGGTGCTCGCCGTGCCACTGGTGTGGTGGAGCTTCACCAAGTGGGGCGAACAGGGTGCCCAGGCGCCCGAAGCCGACGCCGGCGTCTGGCACAACCGCTGGGTGCTCGCTGGGATCGGCGCGATGTCGCTGTTCGTGCTCTCCGTCGCCGTCAACCGCACCTGGGGCGCGCCCATCGGAGACGGCTCCTTCGGCTTCAAGGTGTGGATCGTGATCGCCGGCGTGTTGTTCGGCGTCTTCAAGCTGGCGACCCGCGACGCCGAGAGCCCTGCGACGGGCCCCAATACGCCCGAGCGCGCCGCCGAGAAGAAGAAGAACAAGAAGCGCTGAGCCAGCCGGCAGGACGATCCGTTGCACAGATGGGACGAGCGAGTCCGTGGGCTGGCGACTATGTAGGTGGCGCTCGGTACTGCCGCGCATTCAGCTTCACCGGAGCGCCGCTCCGATTCACCGCCTCACCAAAGGACTCACCATATGAAGAACCTCATCGCCGCTGCTGTTCTCGCCATCTCGGGTCTCGCCACCGCCGCCACGTGGGAAATCGACACCAACCACGCCAACGCGAACTTCACCGTGAAGCACCTGGGCGTCACCAACGTGAACGGCTCGCTCGGCACCGTCACGGGCAAGTTCAACGTCGACGACAAGGACGTCACCAAGTCGACCCTCGACGTCACCATCGACGTGAAGGCCATCTACACGGGCGTGCAGAAGCGTGACGATCACCTCAAGAGCCCCGACTTCTTCGACGTGGCGAAGTTCCCGACTGCGACGTTCAAGTCGACCAAGGTCGCCAAGGGCTCGGCTGACAACAAGCTCGCCATCACCGGCGACCTGACGATGCACGGCGTCACCAAGCCGGTCACGTTCGAGGCCGAGCTGTCGAAGGAAGTCGAGCACCCGATGGTGCCGGGCGCGATGGCCCGCGCGGCGACCGCCAGCCTCACGATCGCTCGTGAGGACTTCGACCTGAAGTGGAACGCGCCGATGAAGAACAACGACTTCGTCGTCGGCAAGGACGTCAAGGTCAGCCTCGAGATCGAGCTGATGAAGATGGGCGCGGCGCCGAAGGCCGCGCCCGCCAAGAAGTAAGTCTGGCGTCGAAGCACCCACGAGCCCCGGTGAGCCCTCGCGGTTCGCCGGGGTTTTCGTTTGTTCGGTAACCGATGGGGCTCGAGGGGCCTAGTGCGTCCGCTCCACGAAGGAGCCCCTCTCGAAAGGTCTCATGAAGCTCCTGCTCTCGTCGCTCCTCGTCGTTTCCCTGCCGGCCCTCGCGGCCCCGTACGAGATCGACACGTCTCACGCGTCGGCCACGTTCAGCGTGAAGCACCTCGGCGTCAGCAACGTGAACGGCACGCTCGGTCCGGTCACCGGTACCGTCGACCTCGACTCGATGGATGCGTCGAAGCCCGCCATCGAGGCCTCGATCGACGTGAAGGCCATCGACACGAAGTGGGCGAAGCGTGACGACCACCTTCGCAGCCCGGACTTCTTCGACGTCGAGAAGTTCCCGACCATCACGTTCAAGTCGACGAAGGTGCAGAAGGTGTCGAAGACGAAGCTGAAGGTGACGGGCGAGCTCACGATGCACGGCATCACGAAGCCGGTGACGCTCGATGCTGAAGTGTCTCCCGAAGTGGCGAACCCGTTCAGCGGGAACAAGACCCGCGCGGTGACGGCGACCGGGAAGATCATTCGCCAGGACTGGGACCTGAAGTGGCAAGCGCCGGCAGAGGCCGTGAAGGTGGTTGGTGATGAAGTGAAGATCACCCTCGAGCTGGAGCTGGTGATGAAGAGCGCGGCGAAGACGCCCTGAGACTGTTCTCAGCTTCCGCTGTCCGCGCCTCGTCACTCGTTCGTGACGGGGCGTTGTCGTTTCTGCCGTGAGGCGGCGCACACGGCTGAGTGTCTTCCCCGAAGGACGCGACGTCCGGGGGCGGGAATACGCTCGGCTCCGTCCTGTCCACCGGGGAGATCTTCAGCCCGTGGCGGCGTCGTGGGGAATCCGCGCGAGCCTGACACCGGCCGCGGAACCTCCCCGAGCGAGCCGAAGTGCGGACAAGCGCCCTCACCTGCAAGGTCTCGGAGTCATCTGTCGGCGTGCAGAGAGATCGCTCGCAACTGCTCAGGCGTCGGTCGCAGCTTCCCGAACTTCGCTCGCGGCCTATCGTGCCGCGATGGGACCTCCACAAGCGTCGTTCGCAGCTTCCCGGCGGCCTTCCGGGCGTTGTTTTGACCTGGTTCACGCCGGTCAGCGGAGTGTTCACCCATCGCGCAGGAACCGTGAAACCAGATCTGCTCAAGCGGCGTAGTGCCGGCGCCTCTCGCGCCATGACGGCGCGCCACCAGGCAAACACCGGAGATGCCACACGTGAAGACCTCGTCGAAGAACGCCCTCGTTGCCGCCGCCGTCGCCTCGCTGTTCGCTGGAGCCGCGTTCGCCGGCCCGAAGGACATGCCCAAGAAGGACGCAAAGGACGCCGCGCAGGTGAAGTGTTCGGGCGTGAATGAGTGCAAGGCCAAGGGCGCGTGCGGTGGCGCGGGCCACGACTGCGCCGGCAACAACGAGTGCAAGGGCAAGGGCTGGATCTCGCTCGCCGAGAAGGACTGCAAGGCCAAGGGCGGCACCATCGTCGCCGACGCGAAGAAGTAACTCGGCTCGCGTCATCTTCACGGGCGGTGGGCCTCGCGCTCGCCGCCCGTCGTCGTTCGTGGAAAAGGAGTCGTCGATGTTCCCGTCTCTCGGTCACGGCGTTGGGCTGCGAAACCGGCACTACTCGGCCTTCCTCGAGGAGCAGCCGCGCGTCGACTTCGTCGAAGCCATCGCCGAGAACTTCATGGGCCTGGGCGGCCGGCCTCGCGCGGTGCTCGAGAAGACCCGCCGCGATCGCCCCGTGGTGCTGCACGGCGTCTCGCTCGGCATCGGGAGCGTCGAGCCGCTCGACACCGCCTACCTCACGCAGTGGAAGACGCTGATCGACGAGGTGCAGCCTGCGCTGGTGTCCGATCACCTCTGCTGGGGCCGCGCGCATGGGCACTACAGCCACGACTTGTGGCCCGTGCCGTACACCGAAGAGTGCCTCGCCCACGTCGTCGAGCGCGTCTCGCGCGTGCAAGACGTGCTGGGGCGCCGAATCCTCCTCGAGAACGTGTCGAGCTACCTCGAGTTCCGGGCCAGCGAGCTCACCGAGTGGGACTTCGTCGCCGAAGTCGCCAGGCGTGCCGACTGCGGGCTCCTGCTCGACGTGAACAACGTCTACGTGTCGTCGCGCAACCACGGGTTCGATCCGAAGACGTACCTCGACGCCATTCCCGTCGACCGGGTCGGCCAGTTCCACCTCGCCGGCCACCAGGACCGTGGCCACCTCGTCATCGACACGCACGAGGGTCACGTCAGCAACGCCGTGTGGAATCTGTACCGGCACGCCGTGTGCCGTTTCGGCGACGTGTCGTGTCTCATCGAGTGGGACGAGGCTGTGCCGGAGCTTTCGGTGCTCCTGGCCGAATCGCAGAAGGCGCGGTCGGTGGCAGCCGAGGTGACGCCGCTGACTCCCGCTCGCCGCAGCATCGCCCCGGAGGCCGCGCGATGAGCCTCGCGCCGCACGAGCCCAGCACCGGCGCTCCCGAAGTCATCGCCACGAGCGCGCAACGGCGGGCACCCATCTCGGCTGAGGGGGCCACGCGATGCCTCGCGCCGCACGAGCCCAACAACGGTGCTCCTATCGCCACCAGCACAGAGCGGTGGGCATCCATCTCGCCCGCCGGGGAGGCCGCGATGAGCCTCGCGCCGCACGAGCCCAGCACCGGCGCTCCCGAAGTCATCGCCACGAGCGCGCAACGGCGGGCCGTCTCGGCTGCGGAGGCCACGCGATGAGCCTCGCGGAACAGCAGTCCCAGCTCTGGGAGTGGGTCGTTGGCACGGCGCCGGTTCGCGACACGGCGGTCCTCATCAAGGCCGGAGCCCTCTCGCCCGACGAGCGCGTCAACGTCTACGCCGAGATGTACTGGCTGCGGCTGCGCGACGTGCTGCGCGACGAGTTCGCGCAGGTCCACGCGGTGCTCGGTGACGAGAACTTCGACGTGCTGGCCGCGAAGTACGTGAAGGCCCATCCGTCGACGCACTTCTCGCTGAACTGGCTCGGGCAGCACCTCCCCGCGTTCCTGAAGGCGCACCCCGTCGACGGCGCTCCCTGGCTCTGGGCCCTCGCCGAGCTCGAGTGGGCCCGCAGTCAGTCTTTCATCGCTCCTGATGGGCCCGTCGCGACTGCCGAAGCGCTGGCCCTCGTCACGCCTGAGACCGCGGAGTCGGTGCGCTTCACGCTCACACCATCAGTCCGCGTGCTTCGCCATGACGTCGACGTGCGGCCGCTGTTTCGGGCCATCGCCGATGGGCAGTCGTGGCGCCAGGTGCCGGTGGAGGCCGCCCAGACGGCGCTGGTGGTGTTCCGGCAGGGCTTCACGGTCTTCCACGACGCCGTGAGCGAGGCCGAGGCCAGGGCGCTCGAGCTCGCGGTGAACGGCGCCGGGCTCCCCGAGCTGTGTGAGGCGTTCTCGGAGTTCGGCGACGAAGCCGCGCCCCGTGCCTTTCAGGCGATCGCCAGCTGGGTGAACGAGGGCATGGTCGCGCGCGTCGAGGTGTGAACCGGCTGCCGACCGTGAAGCGGTGCCCGACACTGGACTGGACTGTCGTGCGTCGACCCCCGAAATGACGATGGCGGAGCCCCGAAGAGCCCCGCCACCTGTCCTTCATCGACTGAACGACTGACTCAGGCCGGCTTGGCCTTCATCGCGCCAGTGCTGCCGCCACCACGCGCCGCCTTCGCGGCCTCACGCTCGTCGAGCCAGATGGTGAGCGGGCTGGCGATGTACACCGACGAGTACGTGCCGACGACGATGCCCCACAGCATCGCGGCCGCGAAGTCGAAGATCTCGCCGACGCCGAAGATGAGCAGACCGACCAGCGAGAGCGACGTGACGCCTCCGGTGAGAATCGTGCGCGAGAGCGTGTCGTTGATGGCGATGTTGATGATCTCAGCGAGCGGCTTGCCCTTGTACTTCACCATCTCTTCTCGGATGCGGTCGTAGATGACGATGGTGTCGTTGATCGAGTAGCCGAGAATCGTCAGCAGCACGGCGATCGACGTCAGGTTGAACTCGCGACGCGTCACCAGGTAGTAGCCGGAGACCATGATCACGTCGTGCACCGACGCCACCAACGCGCCCGGGCCGAACTTGAGGTCGAAGCGGAACGCCACGTAGATGAGAATCGAGAGCAGCGCGAGCAGCAGCGACGCGACGCCCTTGTTGCGCAGCTGCTCGCCGACCTGCGGGCCGACGTAGTCGGTGCGGCGCACGCCACAGCTCTGGCACTCTTGCGTCGGCTCGAACTTGACGTCGGGGATTCCCTTCTGCAGCGACTCCTTCACCTTGTCCGACATGCCGGCCGAGGTGACCTGGTACTGGAAGCCGCTCTCGACGCTGCTACCAGCGAGCAACGTCACACCCTGCACGCCCGTGCCGCTGCTCACGACGGCCTGCTTGATGTCCTCGAGCTTGACGTCGGCCTTCGTGCGCAAGGTGATGAGGCCGTTGTCGAGGTCCTTGTTCAGCGCGGTGATCTCGATGCCGGGGATCTTCCTCAGCGCGTCTTCGGCCAGCTTCTCGTTCTCAGCGGTCAGCTGCGTGACGCCGCCCATACGGAGAATGAAGGTGTTCTCGTCGGCCGAGCCGATGCTCTGCACCTGCGGCTCCTGAAGGCCGCCGGCGATGGCGCCTTCGCGCACCTTCTCGGCCGTGATCGGCCCGTTGAACTTCACCTCGATCAGCGTGCCGCCGGCGAAGTCGACGCCCATGTTGAAGCCGAAGCCGGCGATGCCAACGAGGACGGCGATGTTGAGCGCAGTCGACAGCAGCAGCGCGATCTTGCGCTTGCCGATGAAGTCGATGTTCGTCTTGCCCTTGATGATGTGCATGGTCGGGAGCCCTTAGATCGACACGGTCTGCGCGTTGCGCCCGTGGACGAGGTACGTGGTGAGGACGCGGGTCACGACGATGGACGTGAACAGCGAGGCGATGATGCCGATGATGAGCGTGGTGGCGAAGCCCTGCACCGGGCCCGTGCCCGTCTGCTGCAGAATGAAGCCTGCGATCAGCGTCGTCACGTGGGCGTCGAAGATGGTCCAGAAGGCCCGGTCGTAGCCCTGATCGACGGCGACCCGGGCGCTCTTGCCGTTGGCGAGCTCTTCACGAACGCGCTCGTTGATGAGCACGTTGGCGTCGACCGCGATTCCCAGCGTGAGCACGAAGCCGGCAATGCCAGGCAGCGTCAGCGTCGCCTTGAAGAGCGCCAGGCCCGCCAGAATGAGGAGCGCGTTGAGCACCAGCGCCACGTCGGCCACCAGGCCCGACATCTTGTAATAGATGGCCATGAAGATGACGACGAGGAGCAGGCCAACCACCGCGGCGGTGGTGCCCTTCTTGATGAGCTCGTCGCCCAGCGAGGCGCCGACCTGCCGGGTCTCGCCGATCGACACCGGCGCGGGGAGCGCACCGGACTTGAGCGAGAGCGACAACATCTGCGCTTCCTTGAGGCGCTCGTCGCTGCGGCCCTTGCCCAGCGTGATGCGGCCGTTGGCGCCGATCTTCTCGCGAATCACCGGAGCCGAGATGAGGTTGTCGTCGAGGATGACGCCCATCAGCCGGTTGACGTTCTTGCCGGTGAACTCTTCCGACAGCTTTCCGCCCTGCGCGTTGAACTGGAAGTCGACCACGATGTCGTTGGTCGTCTGGTCCTTGCGCGCGTCGGCGCCCGTCAGGTTCTCACCCGACAGCCCGGTCGACTGCACCAGGTACGTCGTGTAGCGCAGGCAGCTCTTGCCGCTGGGCGCTTCGACGCAGTGGAGGATGACCTGCTTGCCCTCGCCACCCTTGCCGGCGACGTAGGCGAGCAGCTGGTTCTTGTCTGTGCCCGAGAGGAATGGCGTCGCCGGCTCGTTGCCTTCGCTGTCCTGGCGCGAGGTCACCAGCGTGATGCCGGCGTTCGGGTCCGGAGGGGTGTTCGAGTACAGGTCCTTGAAGAGGTCGCCGTGCTCCTCGACGATCTTGAACTCGAGCTGCGCGGTGGTGCCGATGAGCTCCTTCGCGCGCTCCGGGTCCTTCTCGCCGGGTAGGGAGATCTGAATCGAGTCGGTGCCGAGCTTGCGCACGTCGACTTCGGCGACGCCCCACTTGTCGATGCGCTTGCGCACGACGAGCATGGCCTGATCGACCGACTCACTCATCATCGAGTCGACCTGCGCGCTCTCGAGCTTCATCACCAGCACGCCGGCATTGCGCGAGACCTTCGAGAAGTCCTTGAACGAGCTGACGAGCTCCTTCTCGATGGCGTCCATCGTCGACGGGTCTTCGGCGGTGAGCGTGACCTCGTACGTCTCGGTGTTCGTCGTCTCGGTGAGCTTCCCGAGCTTCTTGCCGTCGATGTACGAGATCATCTGCTGGGCGAGGCGCTGAGCGCGCTTGCCAAGCGCCGTCTTGGTGTCGACGCGCAAGACGAGGTGAATGCCTCCCTGAAGGTCGAGGCCGAGCGACAGGCGGTACTTCGCGGGCGCCGCCCATGACGGGAGCGCCTTCTCGAGCTTCGCCACGTCATTGCGGTCGGCGCGACTGAGCACGAACATCGAGTAGTAGGTCGGCGTCAGGAACCAGAGGCTCCCCACGGCCACGGCGATGACCAGCAGGAAACGGGTCCACCAGGTGCGATCCATCACTTCTCCTCTTTCTTGGCGGCTGCCTCATCGACCTTCGGCGCTTCGTCGACCACGGTGACCTTCGCCTGCACGCTGGTCTTGAGGACCCGCACCTTCACGCCGTTCGCGATCTCGAGCGAGACGGTCTTGTCGGTGACTGCAGCGATCTTCCCGAGGATGCCGGACTGCAGCACCACGTCATCGCCCTTCTTCAGCGAGGTGAGCACGCCTTCGTGCTCCTTCTGCTGAGTTCGCTGGGGGCGAATGATCAGGAAGTAGACGATGGCCGCCATGGCCACCAGGTAGAAGGCCATTGGGCCGCCAAGTGCAGAAGACTCAGCGGCGAAGATCAGGGGTATGGCTGCGGGCGTCATGTTGAGAGGCGGGCCTGTATCAGGCACACATGCCACCAGCAAGATGTGCTAGGGCCCTGCGCCCATGATCCGCTCCTTCTCGATGGCAAGCCTGTCTGTAGCCCTCGCGGTCGCTCTTTCGGCCTGTGGCCCGCTCGTGACGGCCGGCCAGGCCTGCACCACGCGGCAAGACTGCCCACCCAGCTACGATTGTTTCCTGACGCAGCCGAACACGACCGTCGTGTTCCCCGGCGGGTTCTGCTCGCGTGGCTGCGTCGCCGAGGCTGACACCCGCAACTGCCCTGGCGGCACCGTGTGCACGACCTTCGGTGGCGGCACGCTGGTCTGCTCACCCGAGTGCACAGCCGACAGCCAGTGCCGAGAGGGCTACACCTGCGCCGACGTCGCGATGGGCAGCACTGCCGTCGGCAACCAGGGTGGCGCCCGCAAGTCGTGCCGTCCGAAGCCCTGAGCTCACTGCTCGGCGTCAGCCACCGTTCCGGACCGCGCGGCGAACGCCTTCATGAAGTCGGCGTAGCGGTCCTGCTCGATGGCAGTGCGCGCTTGCGTCATCAGCGACAGGTAGAACTGCAGGTTGTGGAGCGTGTTCAACCGCATCGCGACCAGCTCCCCAGCCACGAAGAGGTGGCGCAGGTAGGCCCGTGAGAAGTTCTTGCAGGTGTAGCAACTGCACGCCGGGTCCAGCGGCCGCTCGTCCTTCGCGTACCGCGCGTGCTTGATGACGAGCTTGCCCTGGCTGGTGAAGAGGAAGCCGTTGCGCGCGTTGCGGGTCGGCATCACGCAGTCGAACATGTCGATGCCCGAGCCGACGCAGGTGACGAGGTCGAGCGGCGTGCCCACGCCCATCAGGTAGCGGGGCTTGTCCTTCGGGAGCAGCGGCGCCGAGAACGCCACGCCCGCGTGCATCTCGACGGGCTTCTCGCCGACCGCGAAGCCACCCAGCGCGTAGCCAGGCAGATCGATCGCGCAGATCTCTTCGGCGTGCCGCTTGCGCAGGTCTTCGTGCAACCCGCCCTGCACGATTCCGAACAACGAGCTGCGGCGCCGGCTCCACGCGCTCACGCAGCGGCTCAGCCACCGGGTGGTGCGGGCGAGCGAAGGCTCGAGGTACCCGCGCTCGCTCATCGACGGCGGGCATTCGTCGAACGCCATGATGATGTCGGCGCCGAGCGTCTCTTGAATCTCGATGCTGCGCTCCGGGGAGAGCAGGTGCTTCGCGCCGTCGAGGTGAGACTGAAACGTCGCGCCCTCTTCGGTGATCTTCCGCTTCTCGGCGAGGCTGTAGACCTGAAAGCCGCCGGAGTCGGTCAGCATCGGCCGCTCCCACGAGATGAAGCGGTGCAGGCCACCGAGCTCGCCGATGAGCTGCTCTCCGGGGCGCAACATGAGGTGGTACGTGTTGCCGAGAATGATCTGCGCCTCGAGCGTGCGCAGATCGTCTGGAGCGACCGCCTTCACGCTTCCAGCCGTGCCCACCGGCATGAAGATCGGCGTCTCGATGGTGCCGTGCGGCGTGTGCAATCGGCCCCGACGCGCGCCCGTGGTGGCGTCGACGTGGAGGAGCTCGAACCGGACGAGCGACGGCTCGACCCGCTGATCGCCACGCTGCTCCGGAGCCAGACTCACGCGCCACCGTCGATGAACATGGAGTCTCCGTAGCTGAAGAAGCGGTACCGCTCACGCACCGCTTCAGCGTACGCCGCCAGCGTTCGTTCGCGGCCGAGGAACGCGCTCACCAGCATCACCAGCGTCGACTTCGGCAGGTGGAAGTTCGTGATGAGGCCGTCGAGCACGCGGAACTGGAAACCGGGCGTGATGAAGATCGCCGTCTCGCCGCTGCCGGCCTTCAGCGTGCCCTCGGTGGCGAGCGACTCGAGCGTTCGGGTGACGGTGGTGCCGACGGCGATGACGCGACCGCCGGCCTGCTTCGTCTCGGCGATCGCCTGCGCGGTGGTGTCGGGAACGCTGAAGCGCTCGGCGTGCATGGTGTGGTTCGCGACGTCCCCTTCACGCACGGGAAGGAACGTGCCGGGCCCCACGTCGAGCGTGACGTGCGCGCGCCGAACGCCTGCCTCGTCGAGCCTGGCAAAGAGCTCTGGCGTGAAGTGGAGGCCAGCCGTCGGGGCAGCGACCGAGCCCACCGTCTTCGCGTAAATGGTCTGGTAGCGCTCGGCGTCGTCGGCCGTCGGCGCCCGGTGAATGTACGGCGGCAACGGGAGCCGGCCAGCCGTCGCGATCGCCGCCTCGAGCGACGCCATCGACGAGGTGAAGCGCACGACGAGCTCGCCTCCACCCTTCGCAGCCTCGACCTCGGCCGAGAGCCCACCGTCGAACGCCAGCTTCGCGCCGGGACGAATCGGCTTCGAGGCCTGCCCAAGACACGTCCACGCGGTGCCGTTCGCCTCGGCCTTCAACGACGAGGCCGATGAGATGTCTGCCGCGGGACGCACGAGGAGCAGCTCGACCTTGCCCCCGGTGTCGGTCTTCTTGCCGAGCAGCCGCGCTGGAATGACGCGCGAGTCGTTGAGCACGAGCAGATCGCCACGGCGCAGGAGCGAGGGGAGGTCGGTGAAAGCGCGATGACTCCACGCCCCCGTCGCGCGCTGCACGTGGAGCAGGCGGCTCGCGTCGCGACGCTCCAGTGGAGCCTGGGCAATGAGGGCCTCGGGCAGCTGGAAGTCGAAGTCGTCCGTGTGCATCGCGGCGCTCGGGTTATCGACGCAGCCGACGAAGCACAAGCCGCGCGATCACACGTCGAGCGTGCTGAGAAACGTCGTCAGGTGCACGACGTTCTCGCGGGCGGGGTCGATGACGTGGGCGCGGGTCTCTCCATGGGACTCGAGCGCAACCAGCCGGGTCGACGCGACCTGAAGGCGCCGGGTCCATTCGGCGCGTACCACCGCACGCTCGAGGTCGGAACACGCCGAGCGGAGGTCGACGACTGCTTCGTACGGGGCTTGAGCGCCCTCCACCGAGAGCAAGTGCAGCCGCCGCCAGCGGCCCGTCTCGCCCACGAGGTCCGTGTCCGGCTTTCCGAGCGCCAGCCTCGCCTCGACGCCATCGGCCAGCGCGTCCGGAAGCACGGGCGGCACGCCCGGGTGCAGCGTCTCGTGCACCAGGACCCGGAGGAGAATTCGCCACCACGTCGCCGGAGCGGGTTGGCGCAGCTCGACGACGAGGTCTCCGTGCGCAGCGCCGAAGGTCGCGACGAACGTCGTCGACGCTGACACTTCTCCGAAGAAGCCGACCTGGGG
Source organism: Myxococcales bacterium (assembly GCA_030681895.1). Lineage (GTDB taxonomy): Bacteria > Myxococcota > Myxococcia > Myxococcales > Myxococcaceae > Xiheimicrobium. Next base: position 29,932 of record JAUXRI010000002.1, read on the forward strand.
CCCAGCGGGAACCGGTGTTCCATGGTGCTCCACCCGCCAGGTGCCGTGCGCCTGCCGATACAGCGACGCCCACTGCGGGCCGGTCGAGGCGTTTCCACGCGGGTCATCCCGCAGCGGCCGCTGCACCAGCCGCTCGAACTCGGCCAACCGATCGTCGAGTGAAGACACGGTCATCAGGGTCACTCGAGCATGGACATGGATCGCGCACCGCCGAGCTCGACTCGAGAGAGCGCTGTGGCGAGATGCCAGGCCGAGCACGTCACGCCGCCACCGTCTCTTCGTGCCCTCGTCGCACGTTGAGTGGAGCCACCCACCACAACCGCCTCACTCGTACAGGACCTGCAGCTCCGTGCCCGGGTAGTAGTGCTCGAGGATGCTGCGGTAGTCCTTGCCCGTGTCAGCCAGCATTCGTGAGCCCCACTGACAGAGGCCCGCGCCATGGCCGAAGCCGTGGCCTTTGAGCACCCAGCCGTCTTTCGCCTGGCTCGTCACCTCGAAGTCGAGCGACTTGAGCCGCATGTAGCCGAGGCGTTCGCGGAAGCTCACCGCGTCGACCGAGCGCGCGCCCACCTGCACCCGACGCACCCTGCCTGTCGGGGAGCGGCCCTGCACCTGAAGGCCCGAAGCCTTTCCGCCCGCGACCGGCTGGAGCTCTTTCGGTGCGACCTTCAGCGTCCAGTGGCTCGTCGCCAGCTTCGCGCACGGGCACGGCACGCTCTTGAGGTACGGCAGATCTCGCCCGAGCGCGTCGAGCCCGCTCTCGGTGTGCCCGCCGCACGACGCGTGGAAGTACGCCTCGATCGGCTGCAGCTGCCACGTCAGCACCTGGCCGCGCGTCTGCTCGATCGCCTCGCGCGTGCGGGGATCGTCGGCCTCGAGGCCCTTGTACACCTGGCTGATCACCGAGCTGCCGAGGTGAAAGGGCTGGCCGTACTGCTCCAGCTTCTTGTTGAGCGCGTAGGTGCGCGCCGCCACCGCCTGCGCCTTCAACGCCTCGATGGGGAACGTCTTGGGCATCTCACTGCCGAGCACGCCCTGCAGGTACGACTCGAGCGGCAACACATTCACCACGACGAGCTGGGTCTTGCCCCGCACCACCACGACGTCGCCTTGCACGTTCACGCCGTTGACGCGCATCGGGCCATCGTTCGCGGCGCGACAGCGAATCGCCTCGACTGGCAACGCCGCGTCGTCGAGCCAGAGCGCCTGCCCCTTCTTCCGCAGCACCAGCGTGTCTCGCTGGAGCGCGACGAACTCCGCGTCGTCGACGTCGTCTCCACACGCGAGCGCTTTGCCCGAGAGCGACACCTCACCCACCTCGGGCCCCACCGCGATGCGCATGGTCTCGGAGGCGTGAGCCGTCACACAGACACCGACCATCAACGCTGCCACACGCATGTTGCACATGGTACGGCCGCTCGCGCTCACCTCAAGTTCTTGGCAAACCATGACCGTGGCCGATGCCGACACCTCATACCTGGCGCTGACCCGCGTGCACCCGCGCGCGCTCCAGGTGCTCCTCGCGCGCTTCGTCGCGAAGACCGAGGCCGGGGACGGACGCTCGATGACCGCCTTCGCCGCGTTCTACGGAGTGCCCGAGGCCGCCGCGAAGGTACTGCTGTGGCGCGCCGTCGGTGAGTTCGAGGCTGTGCTCTCGGGTCGCCCCGCGCCAACGCCCCTGCCCTTCGAGGAGGAGCAACGCCGGGCCGACGCGCTGTGCGCCGCAATCGACGCGCCGCTCCCGCCGCAGTCCCAGGAGCTGGGGAAGACCGTCGGGGCCCTCACCGCGCTCCACGCCAACGCTTCGGCGATTCGGGAGCGCCTGGCTCGCGCCGAGCAGGCCGAGCTGTCGTCGCCGGAGTACACCCGGGAGACCTGGCTGCGGCGCATCGCGATCGTCGTCGTCCTCGCCGTGTCAGCCTGGTTCTACTGGCAGGCCGACCTGACGCGGTGGTGGCGCTCGTCGACGACCGTCGAGGCGCGTGACGCGGGCCGGTGAAGATCTTGTCGTCGCTGCGCCGGGCGCTTACACAATGCTGCATGAACCGACTTGCCCTCCTCGCCGTCATCTTCGCCGTCGCGATGCTGACCGGCTGCCCCAAGCAGACCACCACCACCGTCGCGGGCACCGAGGACGAGATGATGGACCAGCTCAGCGCCCAGCTCGAGGAGCTCCGCACGCGCAGCGACCTCTCCTGCAAGGACTTCTGCTCCGTCAAGGACAAGGCCTGCGGGTTGTCGAAGCAGACGTGCGACATCGCCGCGAAGTCGCCCGACCGGAACGACTTTCAGAAGAAGTGCGTCACCTCGCAAGAGGACTGCGCGAAGTTCGGCGAGTCGTGCTCCAGCTGCCCGAAGTAACCCTCGCTGAGCGGTGGTAGCCTCATCCCGTTCGCCGGAGGTGCTTCATGGGTGCCCTGACTTCGCTGGCCGTCGCCGTCTGCCTCGCGCTGGCGCCTGACGAGTTCGACGCCGAGCGCGCCGCCACCATCGAGCGCGAACAGGCGAAGCAGACCGCCGCCGTCGGAGCGAAGTACGGCAACAAGAAGTCGACCGAGCTCACCAGCGAAGAGCGGTCTCAGATGATTCGAGACCAGCAGACGGCCGAGAAGCAGGTCCTCGAGAAGTACGGCGTCACCGCCAAGGAATGGGCGCGCGCGCAGATGAACCGGAGCCGTGAGCAGGCTGCCCAGGTGAAGCAGGCCACGCAGACGCTCGAGGCGAAAGAGAAGGCCGCCGAGAAGGCCAACGCCGAGAAGGCGAGCGGGCCGAAAGAGATCGTCATTCAGAAGGGCATCTCGGAAGAGAACCCGGTGGTGCTGGAAGAGACCGAAGGCGCCACGCCGGTCGTCGAGAAGGGCCTGCCCGCCGAGTACGAGAAGGACCAGAGCGCCGCGACCGAGTCGGACTCGGTCGAGAAGGCTGCTGACGCGCCGGCTCCGAAGGCGGGCGTGCGCGGCGGGAAGAAGTAGCTGCTGTCGCGTTCGTGACCGGGCGGCTCAGCGGCCAGGCCGCGCGCGCCAGACCTCGTCATAGGGGCACGTGCAATCGGTCTCTTCCGGCTCGGGGTACGCGTACGACTCGCCGCGATAGTTGCGGAAGATCGTCTCGGTGGGCCGGCGCTCGACGACGTAGTCGGGCTGCACCGTCACCTTCCCTCCCCCGCCAGGCAGATCGACCGCGAGGTGCGGCACCGCGAGGCCGCTCGTCCAGCCGCGCATCTGCTCGATGATGTGAACGCCGGCCGCCATCGGCGTGCGCAGGTGCTCGAGCCCCTCCGCCACGTCCATCTGGTGCAGGTAGTACGGGCGCACCCGCATCTTCAGGCACTCGTGGTTGAGCTCGGTGATGATGCGCGCGTCCGAGTTGAGCCGGCGCATCAGCACGGCCTGGTTCTCGACCGGCACGCCGTGATCGACGAGCAGCTCACACGCACGCCGGGCCTCGGGGGTGATCTCCTTCGGGTGGTTGAAGTGCGTCACCACGAAGAGCGGGGCGTGCTTGCGCAAGAGCTTCGCCAGCGACTCGGTCACCCGCATCGGCAGGCAGACCGGAATTCGCGTCCCGATGCGAATCATCTCGACGTGGGGAATCGCGCGGAGCGGCGTGAGGATCTGCTCCAGGCGCTCGTCCGAGAGCAGCAACGGGTCGCCGCCTGACAGCAGCACGTCGCGGACCTGTGGGTGCGTTCGGACGTACTCGATGCCCTTCTCGAGCTCGGCCTTGTTCAGCTCTGCTTCGCCCCCTTTGGTGATGCGCCGCCTCGTGCAATGCCGGCAGTAGACGGAGCACGTGTCGAGCGCGAGGAAGAGCACCCGATCGGGGTACTTGTGCACGATCGCCTCGACGGGGCGCTTCGGGTCCTCGCCCAGCGGGTCCTTCAGCTCGCCTCTGCGAATTCGCGCCTCGTCCTTCACCGGCACCGCCTGCATGCGCACGGGGCACAGCGGGTGGTCGGGGTCGACGAGCGAGAGGTAGTACGGAGAAATGCCGAGGCGGAAGATCGTCGCCGTCTCTTCGAGGCCCGCGCGTTCAGCCAGCGTGAGCGACATCAACTGCGCGAGCCTGCCCCCATCACGAACTGCGTTGCGCATCTGCCAACGCCAGTCGTTCCATTGCGCGTCGGTCGCGTCCGGAAACAGCACCGCGCGCCGCGAACGCAGCATCGGGCCCGCGGGCGCAGAGGAAGTGACGGAGTGCTCGTCGAAGCTCACGAGCGCGCGCTTAGCCCAACCGGGACTGCCGCAGCAAAGAGGCGAAGGCCACGCGCCTCCCTGGTCGGCGGCACTTGCCTTCCCCGGCCCTCAAGCGTGAATCGAGTGCGCCAACTGCGGGGCGTTTGCGTGATCTCGCCACCACTGCTGGCCGCTCTCGGGCACCGTGTAGAGCGGGTCGAAGAACTCGTAGCGCCGGTTCAACGCCTCGGGGTCCTGCAGCTCGATGCCGGTGCGGTAGTTCTTCGTCCAGTACGAGATGCCGCGCTCACGGTCGTACTCCGCGACCTGGTGCACCCAGCGCTTGCCGACGTACGGCACGTCACACACGATTCGCGGCGTCGCGAAGCCGGGCATGTACCCCATGATGTCGTGTTGCAGCTTCTGCGCTTCCCAGACCGCCACTCGCCAGTGCTCCGAGTTGGGGATCATGTCGCACATGTAGAAGTAGTACGGGAGGATCCGGGCGTGATCGAGCAGCATGAAGGACAGCTCGAGCAGGTCCTTCGAGGTCGCGTTCACGCCGCGCAGCAGCACGCCCTGGTTGCGAACGTCGCGGAAGCCAACCTCGAGCAGGCGCTTGGCGGCCTTGCCGAGCAGCGGCGTCACCTGGTTCGCGTTGTTGACGTGCGTGTGGAGCGCGAGATCGACGTTGCGCTCGAACGCCTTCTTCGCCAGCCGCTCCATCGCGGCCATCACGTTGTCCTGCAGGTAGTGCTGGGGAAGGCCCATCAACCCCTTCGACGCGAGGCGAATGTCGCGCACGTTGGGAATGTCGAGCAGCTGCGTGACGAAGCTCTCGAGCTGCGCGATGGGCACGTTGGCGACGTCACCACCTGAGACGACGACGTCGCGCACGGTCGGCGTCTTGCGCAGGTACTCGAGCATCTGCGTCCACCGCTCGGGCTGCGTCACCTTGAACTTCAGCTTCTCGACCTGCGCCACGTCGTTGCCGACCAGGTCCATGCGCGTGCAGTGGCCGCAGTACTGGGGGCAGGTCGAGAGCAGCTCGGCCAACACCTTCGTCGGGTACCGGTGCGTCAGCCCCTCGACCTTCCACATCTCGGCTTCGTGGAGCGAGTCACGCGAGGCCTTCGGGTGGTTGGAATACGTCGGGTGCCGATCGTCGTACGCCGGGAGCATGTAGCGACGCAGCGGGTCTCCCCACAGGTCGTCCATGTTCATGGTGTTCACCATGTGCGGCGTGAGCAGGATCGACATCGTCGCCTTCTCGCGCTGGTCACGATCGATCGACGCGGCGAGCGACTCGGGGAGCAGGTCGCCAAGCGCGGCCTTGAGCTCCTTCAGGTTCTTGATCGTGTTGCGGCGCTGCCAGAGGGCTGTCTCCCAGTCCTGCTTCGAGACGCCCCGGTAGCCGGGAATCCGGGTCCAATCGGGCTCGACGAACTGGCGCTCGAGCGGGTACTTGAAGGGCTGCGCGGTCGGCAGCGCCGACGGCGTGGACGCGGTGGTGGGCACGGTCTGCATGGCGCGCCTATGCCACGGAGCTTTGCTCGCGGGAAGGCAGCCCCGCGGAGCGATGCGTCAGCCCTGCTACTGCGGGATCTCGCCCTTGATGACCGGGTTGACGCCCTCGACGACCATCACTTCCAGCGGCGCCGACATCTTGCCGTTCAACTTGAACTGGAACTTGTGCTTGCCGACCGGCACGAGGAGCGGATCGGTTGGCAGGATGGGCGTCTTCCGGCCCGTCGGCTTCCCGTCGAGGATCACGTCGGCCTGGGTGGGGTTCGACGCGATCTTGAGCGCGCCCTTCGCGAGGTTCTTCGCAGGCGGAGGATCGTTCTTCGTCGGAGGATCGTTCTTCGGCTGAGGAGGAGGGTCCTTCTTCACGACCGTGGGCGGCGGGTCCTTCTTCGCCACGACGACCGGCGGCGGGTCCTTCTTGGTGACGGCCAGCTCTGGCTTCATCGAGACCGTCACCGAGACGCTGGGCTCGGCGCCAGGGTTCTCGATGGTGAAGCTCTCGGTGATGAACCCCTTCTTCTTGGCGAGGCCGCGGTACGTCTTGCCCGGAACGAGGTCGGCGATCTTCACGTCGGGTGTGGTGCCTCGAACCTTGCCGTCGAGGCTGATCTCGACCCCGGGCTCTTCGGCGCTGACGGTCGCGACCCACGGCTTCGGAGCCTCGACCTTCGGATCGGCTGCTTTTGGATCGCCCTTCGGGTCCGCCGCTTTCGGATCGGTCGCCTTCGGGTCCGCCGCCTTCGGATCGGTCGCTTTCGGGTCCGCCGCTTTCGGATCGGTCGCCTTCGGGTCAGCCGTCCCCACGACCTTCGGGTCTCCCTTGGGATCTGGAGGCTTCGTGTCTGCGCCCTTCGGATCGGGAGTGCCTGCCGGGTCCGTGGGGCGCTCGTCGGCCACCAAAGGCACCTCGAACTGGTTGATCTTTCCGGCGACGACGTCGACCGAGAATTGTTGGCGCCCGTAGCCAGCCTTCGCGGGCTTCAGCGTGACGGTGTGTTTGCCCGGGTCGAGCTCGATGGCTTGAGAACCGTCATAGATCTTGCCGCCGATGGTGGCCGTGAACGGGACCTTCGGCTTCACGAGAATGAGCAACCGGGCCTTGTTGCCCGCAGTGAGTTTGAACGCAGCAGCGCCGACGACCAGCACGGCGATGACGGCCAGGGCCCCAATCGCGATCATCACCCCAGGCTTCTTGCCTCCCGACGGCTGCTTCGCGCGGGTGGCAGGCTGGCGCCGGTTCTGAGGCCTGGGCGCGGGAGTTGCCCGGCGCTTGACCGCAGGGCGCTGGGCCGTCTGATCGACAGGCTCGAACGAGGGCTCGTCGTCGACCGGCTCTTCTTCTTCGGATTCTGGCTCGGGTTCGTCCTCGGTCGACTCGAAGGCGCGGGTGCTCTTCCCGGGCAGCATCGTCTCGTTGGCGCTCAGCGGCGACGGCCCCACGGTCGTCGCACCGTTCACTGGAGCGTCGCCAATGACGACCTTGGGCCTGCTCGGCCGTGAGGGCGCCATCGTGGCGTTGAGCTCCTCGGGCGGAATCTCGTTGCCGTCTTCGTCGACGTCGAGGGCAGGCCTGAAGCCCGTCATCTCGATGGGCTTGAGATCGTTGCCGGTGTCATCGTCACGAACCAGCCCCTTCGGAGGCATCGTCGCGTTCGCCGTGTCGCCGGAGAGGGCGCTCAGGGTCGACGAGCCGAGGCTGTCGTGAGTGGTCGAGGTGCCAGCGCCCGGAGGTGGGCGCACGCTGGACGGGCGGAGCTGCTGCCTTCCGCTCGCCGGGCCATTGTCTGGTGGCTGCTTGTTGAATGGAGACGGCAGCCCGATGGCTGTCTTGAGGTCGACCTCGGCGCTCGCGGGCCTCGCGGCAGCCACCGCAGCGGCAGCGGAGCCGCTCGGCATGATGATGGTGCGATCGGCCGAGCCGTCCATCTCGGCCAGCTCCTCCGCCGTCGGCGGAGGAATGTTCACGGAGGCGTTCTGTGGGCCCACCGCCACGGCGCCTGCGCCACCGCCGACGTTGACCGACTGGGAGCTCCGGCTGCGCGGAGGCGGGGCGGCCGGGGGAGGCGGCGCGCCGGCCGCAGCCTTCTTCTTGGGACCCGCAGTGATGCCAGAGTTCTCGAGGTCCTCAGGCTTCGAAACCGACGCGTACCGCTCCATCTTCTCGGCTTCGCGATACAGGTCCTCCGCGAACGCCTCTTTCATGTACGCCGAGAGGTGTTTGCCAGAATAGATGGCATCGCCAGCCAGCAGGAAGCGCATCAGATCTTCCTGCAGATCACTCGACCACTGGTAGCGGTCCTCGACCTCACGCGCGAGTGACTTGAGAACGACCTTCTCGAGTCCAGCGGGAATGTTGGGGTTGAACTGGCGCGGGAGCGGAACCTCGGCGTTGCGAACCTTCTCGAGGGTCGAAAAGTCAGATTCGCCCACGAAGAGCTTCTCGCCGGTGAGCATCTCGTACAGGGTGACGCCGACCGCGAAGATGTCGCTGCGACGATCGATGGGCTGCCCACGCACCTGCTCGGGGCTCATGTACCCGAACTTGCCCTTGAGAATTCCGGCCTGGGTCTTCTGGCTCCGGTTCGCCGCCTTGGCGATGCCGAAGTCGATGATCTTCACCTCGCCCTCGTACGAGAGCAGGATGTTCTGGGGCGAGACGTCGCGATGAATGATGTGCAGCTCTTGCCCGCGCGCGTCCTTCTTGCGGTGCGCGTAGTCGAGCCCTTCACACATCTTCGAGGCCACGAAGACCGCCATGGCCGTCGGCATGATCTCGCGCCTGCGGCGGAATCGCTCGAGCAGCGCCCTCAGGTCCTTGCCTGAGACGTACTCCATCGCGATGTAATAGGCCTCGTCGTGTTTCCCGAGCTCGTGAATGTGCACGACGTTGGCGTGGTTCAGCTGAACGCTGATCCGCGCCTCGTCGATGAACATCGTGATGAACTCTTCATCCTCCGCCATCGTCGGGAGGATCTTCTTGATGGCGAGAATGCGCTCGAAGCCCTCGACGCCGAACGCCTTGGCCGTGAACACCTCGGCCATGCCGCCCACGTTGAGCCGTTCCAGGAGCAGGTACTTGCCGAAGAGGGTGGGCTTCTTCATCCGACTCGTCTGACGCGGGAGGACTGGGGAAAGGGTGCAGAACGCCTGCGCCCAGAGGCTCGACGATAGACCCCGCAGCCAGGTCCGTCAATCATCGAACCGGCCGAATCGGCCGACAAACCTTCGAAACCGCTCAGAAACCCGGATTCGAGGGCAAAAAAAAGCCCCCACACCGATTTCTCAGTGTGGGGGCAAAAAAAGATCCGGCAGCGACCTACTCTCCCGCGCGGTTTCCCGCGGAGTACCATCGGCTCTGGAGGGCTTAACTTCCGTGTTCGAGATGGGAACGGGTGTGACCCCTCCGATATAGCCACCGGAAAAACTTGGTGCATACGAAGGCAGAATTGAACGAGCGCTTGGCGCTCTACGAACTGCAGTGCTTTGACTGCAGGGGCCTCGACCTCGATCTTGAATCGCGGAGCCACTGTGGGGCTCTCGCGCCATCGAGAAAGAGATAATGTAAGCCTCACGACCGATTAGTACCGGTTAGCTGAACGCGTTACCGCGCTTACACATCCGGCCTATCAACGACGTAGTCTCCATCGGGTCTTCAGGGGGTTGCCCCCGGGAGGCCAAATCTTGAGGTCGGTTTCCCGCTTAGATGCTTTCAGCGGTTATCCAATCCGCACATGGCTACCCAGCGATGCCACTGGCGTGACAACTGGTACACCAGAGGTGCGTCCAACCCGGTCCTCTCGTACTAAGGTCAGATCCTCTCAAGCCTCCTACGCCCACGGAAGATAGGGACCAAACTGTCTCACGACGTTTTGAACCCAGCTCGCGTACCGCTTTAATTGGCGAACAGCCAAACCCTTGGGACCTGCTCCAGCCCCAGGATGCGATGAGCCGACATCGAGGTGCCAAACCTCCTCGTCGATGTGAACTCTTGGAGGAGATAAGCCTGTTATCCCCGGAGTACCTTTTATCCG